>JBFFBV010000037.1:0-35243 GCA_041560205.1 Candidatus Sulfomarinibacter sp. | reverse complement strand
TGGATATTGCCGCCGGCGAGGATTCTCTCTTTGGTGACCGAGAGGCCGTCGTCATCCAGGAGTGTGGGCAGGCCTTTGCGAGCAAGAAAATCACGGTGGTTCTGGAAGTGCTCCCAGCCCGCTCCGAACTCGATCGCCAGGATGACGGCCCGATAAAACCAGCCCTTTGGGAACTGGTACCGCCCAGGGTAGTAATCGATCAGCAGAAGCCTCCCTTCGGAACGGGCAACGCGGACCATTTCGCCCATCACCGGAGCCCGCACTTCAGGCGGCATCTCGTGCAGGGTGAGGAACGAGAGCACAAGATCGAAGGAACCGTCGTCGAAGGGCATCTCCGCAGCATCACCAAGCCGAAGGTCGGCGCGGTCTCCCAGCTTCTTCTTCGCAAGGTCCATCATCGACGGTGAGAGATCGATGCCGGCAATCTCGCACCCGGAGTCGGCGAAAAGCTCAAGATTGGTGCCGGTGCCGCAACCGATCTCGAGGACCTTCATCCCCACGGTCGGCTGCGCCACCTTGACGATATATCCGCGAAGGCTCTTGTTGAAGGGCTCCACGAGGGCGTCGTAGAAGCGCGCAATCTTTCGGTATGGGTCGCTCACTGTTGCCCCTTTCCCGGTCTTTCGTCTCGCAGCCGTCGCGAAATCCACGATACATGAGTTTCTTCCTTCAGATTCCCTCGGATCGCTGAATGGTAGAGTCGAATGATGGTTCTGGGAAAGCGCTCGCCGGTTGCCGTCAAAGGTCACAATGGTCTTTTGCCGGTAGCTCCCTCGTGGCGGTGGAATGAGCGATAAGAGCTTCGGCTCGTTTTTCCTCGCCGACCCAAGCGAGTTCCCCACGGCGGTCGAGGGCGATCCGTGGGGCGAGATCGAGCGGCGGCTCGATCTTCCCGGCGGTCCCTTTGTCGTCCGCGGTCTGAGCCCGTCGCAGGCACGATATTTCGACACGAGCCTTTCGTCGGCGGCTGACCACGACGACGGAATCCTCCCGCGGCACCAAACTGAAATTCTGCGCGCCGAGGCTCCGATATTTCGGTCCTTCGACGTTGACGGCTGGGAGTACACCTTCGACGTGGAAACGACGCCCGAGTGTCTCCGGCTTGCGGGTCTCGGCTTCTTCGCCGTCATTCCCTGGGACGAGAACGTGATGGCGGGTCTGTGGACCTCGGTCGAGGATCGTTGGTTTCAAGGCGTGATCGAGAACTACTTCAGGGCGCTGGTGGCCCATCGGCTCCATCGAGAAGAGGGGGTGCTGCTCCACAGCGCAGGAGTGGTCATCGAGGGCCAGGCCTTCCTCTTCATCGGCCCCTCGGCCGCGGGGAAAACCACCCTCGCCAGAAAAGCGCTGGCCGCCGGAGCCTCGGTTTTGAGCGACGACCTCAACGCCGTTCTGGATGTATCGGATGAGCCGCTGGTCGTGCAGTTGCCGTTCACGGGTGAGATGGAACGCCCGGCGACCACCTCTGGGGCTACGCCCCTGGGAGGGATCTTGCTCCTCGAAAAAGGTGAAAGGATGCGTGTCGCCGGTCTCTCAACGGGAGATGCGGTCGCGTCCCTGCTCAGCACCGCACCCTTCGTCAATCAGGACCAGGCGACCCTTGAAACCCTTTTCGATACAGTCGACCTCCTCGCCCGCAACGTGCCCGTGGCGAAGATGACCTCTGCATTGGATTCCACTTTCGACGAAATCACATCGGGGCTGCGAGGGTTCTACAAATGGTGATGTCGAGGGAGTTCCGGATCACGCCCGAGGTTCGGTATCGAATCATCGACGACGAGGCGGTCGTCGTGAGGCAGGGCGAGGGTGACGTTCTGGTGTTCAACCAGGTCGCCGCGCGGGTTGTCCAGCTCGTCGGCGAGGGCCTCGACGCGCAACGAATCGGGGATCTCCTGGTCGACGAGTACGACGCACCGGAGGCGGCCATTCGCCAGGACGTCGACAGCTTCCTCCGAGAGCTCGAGGACCTCCATGTGATTGAGGCGTTGCCGACGCACGAGGAAGACCGTTGAGCACCTACCAGGAGATCACTGCCCGCGCCTGGAACGAGTGCCGTCTGCTCGACGCGATCTTCGAGCTCACGCACAGGTGCAACCTCGACTGCTTCTTCTGTTACAACGATCGAGTTCAGCTGAATTCCGCGCTGACATACGACGAGTACTCCGATCTGCTCGGTCAACTCGCGGAGATGGCGGTATTGAACCTCACGCTGACCGGAGGCGAGCCCCTCGTCCATCCGGACTTCTTCGCTATCGGCACTCGTGCACGAGACCTCGGCTTCGTGATCCGGCTGAAAAGCAACGGACACCTTCTGAGAGGCGATGTGGCGCGGAGGGTACGGGATGAGGTGGCGCCCTACCAGATCGACCTCAGCATCCACGGAGCGACCGCGAAAAGTCACGACCGGCAGACCCAAAGACCCGGGAGCTTCCAACGCCTTCTCGAGAACATTGAAGAAATGCAGCGGCTCGGGCTGCGCATGCGCTTGAACTGCACGTTGACCGCCTGGAACGAAAACGAGGTCGATCAGATCTTCGAGCTCGCTGACCGATTCGACCTGCTCATCAACATCAACGCCACCGTCGCGCCGAAGGATGACGGCGACACCTCTCCGATGAGCGTGGCGCCGACGTCTGAAGGCATATCGCGGCTCGCGCATGTTCTCCAGCGACGCCACGAAGAAGTGCGAAGTCGAAACCCTGAGGTGACAGAGCAGGATGGGGTGAAGAAGGAGCCGCCCGAGGTGATACGCCACTGCGGTGCCGGATCTTCGTCCGTGACCATCGATCAATGGGGCAATGTGCTGCCCTGCGTTCAGTGGCGTCGAGTCGTCGGCAATGTTCGCGAGAAACCGATTGCCGAGATCTGGTCTGGATCCGTAGGTCTCGACGAGGTGCGTTCCCTGACCGTTGCCGCAAAGAAGGTGGCGCCTCAGATGGAGGGTCCGACGGACGTCACGTTCTTCTGCCCCGGCATCGCCGATCTGCTCACGGGAGATCCGCTGTCACTCTATCCAGGGCTGCCTACCCTCGAAAAAGATCCACCGGACGATGACAGCTCGGACGGTCCTTGACTCGGGCTTGAACCTCGTCTGATTGGATTGCGCTCACCCCACGCCTCGAAGGTGTCGGCCTCGGCGATCTACGAAGTCGGAAGAGAACAGGATCCCGCAGCCTTGCCGGGTGGAGACGGGCTGCACGCACCCGTCACCACCTCCATGACATGTCGTGACACGAGACGCGGCGGTTCGTAGGGTTTCTTCGCGCTCCCGTCCTTCCGCCTGGCCGACGCCGCCGTGTCCTCAGTTTTGGTGGGCTTTTCGGTCATCGTGTGCTCAACCTCTCTTCACATCGCATCGCTCTACCTGAGGACCTGGGCGGGATCGCCCAGCAGGACGTATACGTCAACCATATTTGGCGCGGCGGCCTGTCCCGCGAAGCTCCCGATCGCCCTCTTGATGGTATCACCCAGTCGGAGTACCTGATCGCTTTCCAACTCGGCCATGAAGGCCTCCCCCAGCTTCCCGGCCTGGCCGTTGTCGGAAAAGCCGGCTGCCGCCCACACGGCGATAGCGCCGCCGTCCGGCTCGAGAAGCAGCTCCTCACCGAGGGTTGCGAAGTACGGGAAGGTGAAGAGATTCATGAGGCAGGTGAGACCCACGAACACCGACGGATGGTCGGTCGCCTCGAGGTGGCCGAGGTCTGAGATCTGGAGCAGACGCTCGTTCGCCAGCGAATCGAGACCGGCGTGGCCGGTCCAGTTCACCACCCCGGCGCCGGTGCCGAGGGCCTGCATTATGAGGCCGTGGACCTCATCGGCGGTGTACGGTGAGGTCAAGTACACCTTTTCGGCGGTGCGATCACCCGCGAGAGCGAGGGCGAGCGCGTCGCTCGAAGCGAAGAAATCACCCGCCGCGTCGGGGTCATCCGCCACGAGCACCACCTGCCGTGACCAGCTTCCGTCTTCGGCGTTCTCGTGCTCGATGATCTTGTCGATCACCCGGTCCAAGCCCTCCGCGGTCACGACTGGTAAACGCCCGATAGCGAGATCGGGGAGACCGTCACCACTCAGGTCCGCGATCGTGTTGTCCGACGGCACCAGGCCGCGAACAGTCGCGGCAAGCGCCGGAGGCAGGAGATTGCCGCCGAATCCGAGGTAATCCTTGTAGTCGTAGTGCCCGCGACCGGCAAGGAGCAGGTATCGCGGTGGTGTCATCCAGTGGTCCACGGCGTGGGCGAGGAACGATCTGATGGCCTCGGGATCTCGAGATCCAAAGGCGTATGCGTCGAAAATGTCCTCGATGTCGATGACCATCGATTCCAGTCCCTGGTCTCGACGATGGTCCGCAAGGCGCTCCGCGCTCCCCGCGAGCTCGCCGGAGGTGACGATGAGGTACTCAGCCCCAGACCGCAGTTCGCGCGCCTTCTCCCGGGAACGACCCGTGACGCTTGCGGGCGGCCGGACCGCGTTCGCGGCCACCACGAGATATCTGCCGCCGTCTTCGGGTGTGAAGCTGAGGACGAAGGTCGCGCCGTCTGCGGCTGGCGTGACCGACGACGGCAAGAGCACCGGCTGCAGCGTGTCGGAGATCGAGTAAGCCTCGACTGCAGGCGTCGAAAAGCCACCCACTGAAATGGCTTCCCCGCCCGAGGAGGACAGAATCAGCTCATCCACAAAGGTCTGAAGAAGATGGTCGTATTCGATCAACAGACTGTCGATGAAGAAACCGCCTTTTTGCGCGACGATCGAAACCGAGTTGGCACCGTCCTGCAGCAACGCGTGGTCGAACTCGAACGACGCCTCTCCCCGCGATAGCGCAACCCCGTCGAGATCGCCGACGAAGTGGTTGTTGACGAACACGGCGCCTCTCAGGCTGTCCCCAGGCAGGAAGCCTACAAATGTCACACCGAGGCTCGCCGCTGATCCGTCGGACGCGACGTCCGCGAGATCGAAGTCGAGAGTCTTTTCACCATTCTCTGGATCGCCCGTGATGACAAAGGACCAGAACCAATAATCCTGGTCCACCTCGCTCACGTTGAACGGCCGCATCAGCAGGTCCTGTTCGAAAACGGCCGTGTCCCGGAAAGTCTCATTGGCTTCGGTGGCTTGCGGCGCAACACCGGGAGCCACATCCATTGCGAGGCCGCGGCCTCTCGTCACCACGTAAACTCGTTCGGTGTCGTAGACGGTGTCCGGTGCCTCGCCGAAAAACAGCAGGTCTCGTCCGCCGTTCTCGGTTCGCCACGCCACCGGCTGCCCGCCGGTCATCAGGGCCAGCCGTCCCTTCTCGATCGAGTTCTCGACCATCGCCACCGGCTCGCCGAGGGCCGCCGCGATGGAAGAGGCGGAGACCCTGTACAACCCGGTCTCCCGGACACCCAGCTTGACGTAAGTGATGGAACTCCGGCTGTTCCACTCCGTCCTGGAAGCGCTGACGGTCGCTTGGCTCTTCATTCTCCTCCGATCACGCGCGGCGACCAGTCGGCGGCTGGGCTCTCGTTTCTCGGCGACATAACTTTCCGCCGGAGCCGGGTCGAGTGATTCCTCAAGAGTCAGCTTCGATGGGCCCGTCTCGCGGTGAGCCCCCCACGCATCCACCTCACGAAGCTTGTAGGTGATCTCTCCTTGGGTGGGCGCATCATGATCGATCACCTGATACTGTCCGCCGGGACCATCGCCGACCGCCGGTAACAGCTGATGGTTGACCTTGGTCCAGATCTCACCCTTCGCATCACTCCGGAAGAGGTCGTAGCCCACGGTCCCGACTTCGGCCGAGCTCTCCCAGGAGACGACTGTGCGCCCATCGCGAACGGCCGCCGCCAAAGGCGAAATTGTGGCGCGAGTGCTGTTGATGAAGAAGCCGCACTGACTCGTCAGCGCCGACTGCGCCTGGGGCGACGAGAAATCCGAAAAATTCGACCAGTTCGTACCGGCATCGACGTAGGTGACGTCGCCATCACCCGCAGCGAGGACCTGAAACGTGATGACGATCGTGTCCGATTCGCTTCCGGCGAGGATCCCGTCCCCGGCGGTGCCGCCTCCACTGACTCCAGGAGTCCAGGTGACGATATCTCCGTTGTCGGTTGCCGTACCGTTCCCCGGGTCGGCCGAAACGAACTGCAGATAGCTTTGGTTGTAATCGATCGGCGCCTGGATGTAGCTGGCCGTGCAGCACTGGAAGCGCTCGGTGGTGACAGGGTTGGGTGTACACGAGCAGGTGTTGGTGTAGGTAATGGTGATGTCCACCGTGCCCCCCGGCGCCACCGTGGTGATGCCGGGTGGCATCGAGCACGTGTATGTGAGTTCGGGGGCTGGAATGTCCGTCGGTTGGGCCTGCTCGCACCGACACTTGGATTTGGTACCGGGCCGGAGCTCGCTCATGGCATTACACAGATTGTCGCCGGTGTTATCGACCTGGTTGTTGTTGTTCCCCCAGGACAGGCAGACCGGCATGTCGACGAAGCCGTTGGCATCAACGTCGGTACACGTGATCTGGATTCCGTTGGTCGGAACGAGGAGATCGATCAAGACGATCGAGTCGTCCCACCTTCCGTCGCCATCCCCGTCGCAGGTTGTGCTCGCGGCGTTGGCGAAAACATCGCCACAGGCGTCGTAGTTTCCGGTGCCATCTGCGTTGACCCAGGGGCCAGAACCACTGGCGAGATCGAGAGCACCTGGGGGCGTGTCGAAGGTGCAGGCATCGGTCGGCGGAGACGGCTCCGCATTCATCAGCCCGGCGAGGTAACAGTCGCCGGTGAGGGCACCATCGCCCTCAGGATCGATAATGCCGGTCGTGTCGTCCGGCCTCGGAAACCACATGCCGACGTCATACCTCCCCTGCGCAGTCGAGTTCTGCACCGCACCTCTCAGGAGCATTCTGACCCTGTCGCTCGAGTTGACGCAGCCGTCCTGTTGCACGCCGAGCCCGAGCTGCACGAAGGTGAGGTCGTTGGCCGTGCAGTTGTTGAGGAGTCCGTTGGACTCGTTGACACAGGTCGTGTTGTCCGCGATGATCTGCGCCGAACCCGAGCCGGCGACCAAAAACACTGTTGCGAGAGCCAGGCTCAAAGCGACTTCATCGCGCCGCGGCGCCCTTGTCGTTTTCTTGAATGGAACAGGCATTTCAGTGCTCCCCATGCGTACCGATCCCACAGTTTTCAAAATGCCCTCCGAACGACTTTATTATATCCTCTGAAAGCACTTAAGCGTTCTCTGGAATCTCAACAGCGTGGGTTATTGCAGAACTTTAACGCGTTGACCTCTGGGCGCAGGTTATATCTGACATTATGACCGGTGGAACGGAGGATCGAAGGCCTCACCGAGTCGGATCGACTGTCCCCGTGTTGTCCCGCCGCTCTGGGAGAAGACCCTCGGTGCGAAGGAGCTCCTCGACCAGGCTCCGGGTCTGCGGCTTCGGGCCGTCGGTCGAGACGGTGTGAAAGAGCTCGGCCTCGTCGAGGTTCGGCGCCTCGAAATCGGCCCGCTGGTGCTCCATCAGCTCGACCCGGCCGTCCGACCGGGTGTCGTGCTGCTGACGTTTTTCGAGGCGGCGGCGCTGCTCGTCGGCTTCACAGACGGTTTGGATAAAGATCAGCCGCGCATTGGTGCGCCTGGCGGCCTCGATCACCGGAACCCGCTCCTCCTGGTACTTGAAGGCACCATCGACGACCACCGGAAAGCCGCCGAGGAGGAGATTCTCGGCCCGCCTGCAGACCTCGGCGTAGGTCTTCTGGTTCATCTCCGGCGAGTACAGGCCCTCGTTGTAGGGCACGTAGACGCGGGTGTTCTCCCCCACCCCGGAGATCTGCTTGCGAACCGCGTCGGTCGACAACATGTGCCAGCCGAAGTGCTCGCGGAGGTAGCGGGCGACGTTGGTCTTGCCCGAGCCCATGAGGCCGTAGAGGACCACCATGGAAGGCCGTTCCTCGCCTCCAGCGTAGTTGTAGGCCAGACCGAAGTAGCGGCGGGCGAGGTTGCGCTGGACGCGTCGAGCTCCGTTGTCGAGGGCGGGATCTGATGAGGTGAAGCAGGCGATCTTCCCACGCACGTAGGCGCGATAGCACTTGTAGAAATCGAGCAGGCGCACGAGGTCCGAGTCGCCCGAGGCCTCGACGTAGCCATCGATAAAGCGCTTCGCGAGGTCGGGCCGGCCGTTGAAATCGAGGTCCATCGCCATGAAGGCCAGGTCCACCGCGACATCGCCGCAGCGGAGGCGTTCGTTGAACTCGATGCAGTCGAAGATGACCGGCGGGGTCTCCAGGAAGACGTTGCGCAGGTGGAGGTCGCCATGGCTCTCGCGGATCCGGCCCTCGGCGATGCGCCGCTCGAAGAGGTCCGCGTGTTCTTCATAGAAAGTGTTGGTCCAGCGACGGATGTGCTTGTAGCGCTCGGCCGAGAGCAACTTCCCCGAGTAGGCCTTGGTCTGGCTGAAGTTCTCGTCAGTGTTGAACTTCACCGCCTCGACCGTCCCGTACTGATCGACGCCCTCTCCCGTAGCTGCGCACTGGTAGAAGGGCACGAGCACCTCGACCAGTGCATCCATGTGGCTCTCGCTCAGCTCTCCCCTGGCCAGGACCTCGCTTCCAAGCAGGCGCTCGTCGAGCTCGTTCATCACCACGACCCAGTCGACGATCTCGCCCTTGCCCTCCAGCTTCAGGAGATCGCCTTCGAGGGTGATGGGTGCGGCCCGCAGGTAGAGGGAGGGCGCGAGCCGGCTGTTGAGCTCGACCTCGGCCTTGCAGTAGAGCTTGCGGAGCTCGACGGTCGAAAAATCGAGGAATCCGAAGTTGACCGGCTTCTTGAGCTTGTAGACGTACTCACCGGTCAAAAAGACCGAGGAGATGTGGGTCTGGAGAAACCGCACCTCGTCCACCGAATGGGGATAGAAGGATGGATCGGAGAGGGCCTCGACGAGCTGGGCGTGGTCGATGTCACTCACGAACTCCAACGGTGTCATATCGGTGTTTCGAGGTCAATATGAGATTGGCGTGACAATGCCTCCGTGTGGTGCTGGATGCTCGATGCTCGATCCGCCCGCCCTCCCACTTTGTCATCCCGAGCGGAGGTGGAGCGGTAGCGACGCCGTAGTCGAGGGATCCCCTCCAGTCAGAGACAGTCTCGGGAGAATTACTGTCGCCCGGAGGGCGACGTGACTCACCCTCATCAGCCAGCGGCCGTAAGCCAACCACCCTCCCTCTCGGAGACCCCCATGGCAACGGCCACCGATGGCTGCTGAGGGTGAGTTCGGGGAGATCCTTCGACTCGGTCCTCGGAGGGCCTCGCCCAGGATGACACACAGAACGACCACTCGCCCGTTCGGCCACGGGCACGAAAACGGAAACGGTCACAGGTAGGGGCGGGGTTGAAACCCGCCCCCATGGATCGGTGATGGATGTTCTGCGGGCGTCTAATGCACGCTGTTCTGCGTTCTCTTCTCCGATCCACTCGCTGGAGGCTGCGCCATATCCGGTGAGGATTCAGAGTCGTCTGCCTCCTCGGACGCCTCATCGGCAACCAGCATCGGCACACCGCGGAGGTAACAGTCCATGCTCCGGGCTGCCAGCTTGCCGGCCCCCATCGCGAGGATCACCGTGGCCGCGCCGGTGACGATGTCACCACCTGCGAAGACTCGCGGAATCGAGGTCATCTGGGTGACCTCCTCGGTGATGATCCGGCCACGCTTGTCGACCTCGAGGCCTCTGGTCGCATGGGTGAGAAGCGGGTTGGCCCCCTGACCGATGCCGACGATGATCGAGTCGATCTCGATTTCGTACTCGGAGCCCTCGATCGGGACCGGCCGTGGGCGCCCAGACAGATCGGGCTCCGCGAGCTCCATCTCCTGAACGCGAACGCCAGTGACGATGCCATCAGAGTTGCCGAGAACCTCGACCGGAGCGGCGAGCCAGCGGAAGTCAACCCCTTCTTCCTCGGCGTGCTCCAACTCCTCGATGCGAGCGGGTGCCTCGTCGCGGGTTCTGCGGTAGAGACAGATCACCTTCTCGCAGCCGAGGCGCAGGGCGGTGCGGCAGCAGTCCATCGCCACGTTACCCGCGCCGACAACCGCCACTCGACGGCCAATCGCCACCGGCGTGTCGTAGTTCGGGAAATCGAAGCCACGCATCAGATTGACGCGGGTCAGGAACTCGTTCGCAGAGCACACACCGATCAAGTCCTCGCCTGGGATGCCCATGAAGTACGGCAGGCCGGCGCCCGTGCCGATGAATAGAGCGTCGTAACCCCATTCCCCCATCAATTCTTCAATCGTCGCGGTCGTGCCGACCACGAAATTGCACCTGAACTCGACCCCCATCTTGGTCAGGCTGCGGATTTCGTCGCGAACGATCGCTTTCGGCAGCCGGAATTCGGGAATGCCGTAGATCAGCACCCCGCCCGGTTTGTGAAGGGCCTCGAAGACGGTGACCTCGTGGCCCTCGATGGCGAGGGCGGCGGCGCACGCGAGGCCCGCCGGGCCGGAGCCGACGATGCCTACTTTGAAGCCGGACGGCTCCTTGCACTTCGGCATCTCGACCGCACCGCTCTCGCGTTCAAGGTCGGCGACGAAACGCTCCAGCCGGCCGATGGCCACCGGATCGCCCTTGTTGCCCGTCACGCAAACCTCCTCGCACTGGTCCTCCTGCGGGCACACGCGTCCGCAAATGGCCGGCAGGGTGTTGTCCGCCTTGATGATCGCCAGCGCATCGGCGAAGCGGCCGTCGGCGACCGCGGCCACGAAACCCGGGATGTCGATACCGACCGGGCAGCCCTCGACACACTTCGGCTTCTTGCACTCGAGGCACCGCTCGGCCTCTCCGATCGCCATCTCCTCGGTGTAGCCGATCGCGACCTCGTCGAAGTCGCAGATGCGCTCCGCTGCGTCGCGCGCCGGCATCGGGTACCGGGGGATCGCGAGCCGATCCTTCTTGCTCAGTTCTCGAGCCACTATCCTAACCTCCCCCCGGCATGGCCCGACACTCGTGCTTTTCGAGGAATCGTCTCCTGGAGACCTCCTCCTGCTCGAGGTAGATCCGCTGCCGTTTCATCAGCGTGTCGAAGTCGACGTCGTGGCCGTCGAACTCGGGACCGTCGACGCACACGAAGCGGGTCTGGCCCCCGACGGGAACCCGGCAGCCTCCGCACATCCCGGTGCCGTCGATCATGATCGTGTTGAGCGACACCAGGGTCTTGATCCCGAGGGGACGCGTTTGTTCGGAAACCGCCCGCATCATGATCGCCGGACCGATCGCGATGACGAAGTCCGGCTTCCCCTGCTCTTCGATGTAAGCGTCGAGGGCGTGCGTCACCAACCCCTTGGTCCCGAAGCTCCCGTCGTCGGTCGTGGAGTAGATCTCGTGAGACACCTCTTCCATCTCGGTCCTGAGGATGACCAACTCCTGGGTGCGGCCGCCGAGAATCGACACCACGCGGTTGCCGGCCTCGGCAAGGGCGTTGGCGATCGGCAGCAGCGGCGCAATCCCCGCTCCCCCACCGATGCACACACAAGTGCCCCATTTCTCGATGTGGGTCGGTCTCCCGAGCGGCCCAACGATGCTGACCTCGTCTCCCGGCTCGAGGGTGCCCATTTCCATGGTGGTCTTCCCGACCTCCTGCACGATGAGCCGGAGCGTGCCGTTCTCCGCGTTGGAGTCGGCAATCGTCAGCGGGATCCGTTCCGAGTGCTCGTGGTTGAGCAGCATCATCACAAATTGGCCGGCGCGATGCTGACGCGCGATCACCGGCTCGTGGATCAGGTAGCTCTTGAACGCCGGTGCGATTTCGTTGATCTCGAGAATGCTCGCCATCGCGCCCCTCCTGTTTCTCTGCCAACGGCTCCCCGTGAGGGGCCGGGCAACGCCGGCACGACGATCACGCGGATCGTCGAAGGAGGTCGGGCTGCGTGGACTCCGGAGCGAACATCGATGGTAGAAAGCAACCACCGTATCGAAGGCGGGGCACATGAAAAACCGCGAGCGATGTTGTGGAGGATTGACCTCTGGCCAGCATACTAAGCACAGATTTCTGATTCGTCAATAGACTTGAGATAACTCAATATTTAAGAGTCATGAATCAGCGACGCAATCTCGCGGTCTTGTTTTGAACGTTTTCTCATTAATGCAATTGTAATTGAGTTTGGTGAATAAATGCACAACACATATCCGGCCGAGCAGGAGCGGCGAATCGCCCGCTCGGTCGGGACGGAATTTCAGTGCCCAACCGCCACCGTTGAAGCGCTTCGGGGCCTCTGGTACCCTCGAATCCAGGTTTCAAGATGCGTGTCGATTCCGGGTGCGAGGCGAGTGCGACGAGAGGCGGAGGCCCCGAATGCCACATTGGATGTGTACCGCCTGCGGCTTCCTGGTCAGCGAAGAGGACGCACCGAGGACCTGCGACGGCTGCGATCAGACGGTCACCTTCAACGATGTCACGTGCTATCGCGCCGAATGCGGCGGTGAGGAAAACGTCGACCCCCTCCTGATCGGCGCCACGCTGCGCGCGATCGGTCGCAAGGGCGGACCGCCGAGCCGCACCGAAACGAGGCCGGAGCCCGATCTTCCCGAACACATCGAGGCGGTGGCCATTTTCCGCGGTTTGAGCGACGAGCAGATTTCGAAAGTCCTGGCTCTGAGCGAGAAGGAAACGCACCCCTCCGGCACGACGATCTTTCACCAGGGTGACGAGGCCCGGATGCTCTATATCGTGGACTCGGGACGCGTCGCCGTCAACACCTCGATCCAGGACGGAAAGTGGGCGCCGGTGTGTATCGTGTCCTCGGGCGGGGTCTTCGGCTGGTCATGCCTCGTGCCGCCGTACCAGCTTACCGCCTCGGCCACGACCTTCGAAGAGACAACCGTGACCCGCTTCGATGGAAGGCAGCTCAAGGAGCTGTTTTCCAGCGAACCCGCAATCGGCTACGTGATGATTCAAAACGTGGGCGGGCTGATCTCGTCCCGGCTCAAGAACGCCAGGCTGGAGCTCATCGGCGTGGTCTTCATGTAGGGATGGGAGCGGAGTGAGGTGATGAGCGCCCCTGATTTCAGATCGCCGCGACCTCGGGTCGTGACGTGACGATCCAACAGCCTCTCGTCCTCATCATCGGCGACGACCCGAGCTACCGGGACTGGGAGGAGGCGCTCGTCGGGCAAGGCCTGTCGGTGGTCATTACCACCGGCGACAGCAAGGGGCATGAGGAGATCGAGCGGCTCGAGCCGGACGTGGTCGTGGTCCACGTGGGTGAAGACTGCGACAGCGGGCAGGACTCGCTCGCTCGGGTCAATCAGCTCGACCCGTCCATCGGGGTGGTGATGGTCTGCGGCGACGCCACCGTGTGGCAAGCGGTCGAAGCGATGAAGCTGGGTGCAGCCGAGTTCGTGGCCGAGCCGCCCCCTCCATCGGAGCTCGCCCTGCTGGTGGATCGAGCACTGGAGAAAAGACGCCATCACCAACGTGAAGCGGCGGTCGAACTCGAGCGGGATCAGGCGCGCAGCAACCTGATCAGCATCGTCTCCCACGAGATGCGATCGCCCCTTCTCTTCGTGAAGCAATGTCTCCAACTCCTGCTGGACGGGGACGTCGGCTCACTCGACGGCGAGGCGAAGAGCGTCCTCGAGAGCGCCAGCAACCGGCTCGAGCTGGCTCTCGAGCTGGCAGTGGACTGGCTCACGATCTCGCGGATCAAGTCGGGAGACATCCTCGGGGAGGCGACCGCGGTCGAGGTGGCGACCATACTCCGCGAGGCCATCGAGGGAGCGCAGCACTCCTCCGAAGCCGGTGGCGTCACCGTCGAGACGACCGAATTCCCGTCCGATGTCGAGGTCGTGGCGGATGCCGACAATCTGCGGCTGGTTTTCTCGAACCTCATCGAAAACGCGATCAAGTTCAACCGCCCTGGTGGCAAGGTTCGGATCGGCATTTCGAAAGAGGAAGGCTCCGTGAACGTGCAGGTCGAGGATACCGGCGTTGGAATACCAGCGGCCGACCTGCCGTTGGTTTTCGACGAATTTTTCAGGTCGAACATGCAGGAGATTCGCGGGATTCACGGCACCGGTCTCGGGCTGTCGATCGTCAAGCGAATGGTGGAAGGATACGGTGGTGAGGTCCAACTCGAATCGGTGGAGGGTGAGGGTTCGACCTTCGTGGTGTCCCTCCCCTTGGCATAGAAGGAGCTCGCGATGAAAGACGAGGATTTCAAACCTCTCGAGGTCTACTGCGCGGAGGCCAAGAAGTTCATCAGTCCGGGGAACTTCGAGATCTGCCCCTACTTCAGCGGTGAGCAGCTGGATTTCGAAAAGGACAGCGATCCCATCGGCCAGGTCTTTCGCTGCCACGTCCAATGCGGCTGTCGGATCACCTACCGGTATCGGTCGGGTGACGAGGTCGTCAAGAAGAACCTGGACGAGGTGGCCGACCTCGAGGGGCTGCGGGCCATTCTCGAGGGCGCCATGTCGGATGAGCCCTCCGCCGGGGAAGAAAAGGGCGCTCGCCAGCATGCGATTCTCATGGTCGACGACGACGAGGAGTTCTCGGCACTCATCTCCGGTGTTCTGAGAAACCGCGGATTCGACGTGGCGACGGCGGCGAGCGCAGACGAGGCCCTCGATCGCATCGCAGCCGATCCTCCGTCACTGATCATCCTCGACGTCATGATGGAGCACTTCGACACCGGCTTCGCCCTGAGCAAGAAAATCCGGGAGCGGCACGGGAGGATTCCAACCATCCTCTTCAGTGCCATCGGCCGGGAGACGGGCATCGACTTCGTGCCGAAGTCCGAGGGGCAGCTCGCTCGGATGCACGCCGACGCATTTCTCGACAAGGGCGCTTCAGCCGACGAGCTTGTCGTCAAAATCAGGGAGCTGCTCGAAGCTGATGTCGAGCCTGAGTAGGTCATTTTGCGCTTCCCGCCTGACCCTGGCATACTGACTGCGACAACAGTTGCTCAATTGAGGTAGTGAGACCGGGAGGACGGAGTTGAACGGGTGATTCCACTCAGCTGGTACGTCGTACTCGGAGGCGCGGTCTTCTGTATCGGCATCCTCGGCTTCCTCACCCGGCGCAACGTCATCATCATGCTGATGTCGATCGAGCTGATGCTCAACGGCGTCAACATCACCTTGGTCGCCTTCAACCATTACCTCCAGGACATGCGGGGCCAGATCCTCGCCCTTTTCATCATCACGGTGGCCGCGGCCGAGGTCGCGGTCGGGTTGGCACTGATCATCGCTCTGTTCAAGAACAAACAGACCGTCAACGTCGACGAGCTCGACATCATGAAATGGTGATGTCGGCAATGGGGTTCACGATCCGCGGTAAAACGCGCCCGAAGCTGGGTCATGGAAACCATCTCGTCGATTAGGCCCCTGCTCGCGGTCCTCGTGTCGGCCGGAGCCGTGCTTCTCATCGTCGCGTGCAGGAATCGCCCAAACCTGAGAGAGGCGTGTTCGCTGGCGGCCGGCGCGATCAAGTTCTCGCTTGTCGTCTCGATGATCCCGGCGGTGCTTCGCGGATCCTCGATCGAGTGCACTGTCTTCAGGCTTCTACCCGGCATCGACATCGCCTTCAGGGTCGATGCCCTCGGTCTCCTCTTTGCGCTGGGTGCGTCCCTGCTGTGGATCGTCACCACGTTCTACTCGATCGGCTACATGCGCTCGCTCGAAGAGCACGCGCAAACCCGCTATTACGCGTGTTTCGCCGTTGCGCTCTCCTCCACCATCGGTGTGGCCTTCGCGGCGAATCTTTTCACCCTGTTTCTGTTCTACGAAGCGCTCACCCTCAGCACCTACCCGCTGGTGGCGCACAAAGGAACTTCCGAGGCGCGGGCCGGCGGTCGGAAGTACATCATCTACCTCCTGGGCGCCGCCAAGGTGCTGTTGCTCACCGCCATCATCCTCACCTACAACCTGACCGGAACGCTCGATTTCTCGGCGGGCGGGATCTTCCCCGACGGACTCCAGGCGGCACAGCCGGGTCTGCTGTCGGTGCTCTTCCTGCTCTTTCTCTTCGGTTTCGCCAAATGTGCGGTCATGCCGCTCCACGGCTGGCTCCCTGCAGCGATGGTGGCGCCGACGCCCGTCAGCGCCCTGTTGCACGCGGTGGCGGTGGTCAAGACGGGAGTCTTTTCAGTCGTGCGGATCGCACTCTTCGTCTTCGGCATCGACTGTCTGCGCGGCGTGGGCGTCGGCGGCGTCTTCGTGTTCCTGTCGCTGTTCACGATCATCACCGCGTCGGTCATTGCCCTCACCCGCGACAACCTCAAGGCGCGCCTCGCGTTTTCCACCGTGAGTCAGCTCTCCTACATCCTGCTCGGCGCCGCCCTGCTGGCTCCGAGCGCCCTCATCGGAGGCATCGTTCACATCACCTTTCACGCGGTCTCGAAGATCACCCTCTTCTTCTGCGCCGGATCGATCTACGTGTCCTCCCATCTGACCGAGGTCAGCCAGCTGGGCGGGATCGGAAGGAAGATGCCGTGGACCATGGCCGCGTTCGCGGTCGCCACCCTGAGCATGATCGGCGTGCCTCCGGCCTGCGGCTTCGTGAGCAAGTGGTACCTGGTGGTCGGCGCGTTGGAAGGTGAGAGCCTGATCGTCCTGACGATGCTGATGCTGAGCTCGCTGCTCAACGCGGCCTATTTCGTGCCCATCGTCCTGCGGGCGTTCTTCGGAGCCGAAACCCCGGTCGACGACGAACCGGCCGACGTCAAGGAGGTCCCGCTGATCGTTGTGCCACTCGTCCTGACCGCGGCCGCGAGCATCGTTCTCGGCCTGTTCCCCGAGTTCTTCATCGGACTGGCGGAGGGGGTGATCGGGTGAGCATCCTCGAAAAGATCCTGGAAGACCCGGAGCGGCTCAAGAGGCTCAAACGTATCGGCATCACCTCGCTGGTCGTCTTCGTGATCCTCGAGATCCTGGTGGTCAACGTCTTCCACCTCGGCCACCCCCACTTCGATTTCGAAAAGCTCCCCGCCTTCGGGTCCCTGTACGGGCTGGTCTCGTGCGTTCTCATCATCGTGGTCTCCAAGCTGCTCGGAAAGCTGTGGTTGATGCGGCGCGAGGATTACTACGATGATTGACTGGGTCCACCCTGGTCTGGTGCTCATCTTCGGCGCCGTCCTGGTGCCCTTCTTGAAGGGTGGCTTCAAGCGGGCCTATCTGATCATCCTCCCGAGCGTTGCCCTGCTCTGTTGCATTTTGAGTTCCGAGGGCAGCTTCGGCAATCTCTCCGTTCTCGGCTACGAGCTGGTCTTCGGCCGCGTCGACCGGTTGAGCCTCATCTTCTCCTACGTCTTCTCGATCATGGCCGTTGTCGGCTTCGTCTACGCACTGCACGTCGAGGACGACGGGCAGCACATGGCAGCCCTGGTCTACGCCGGTTCCGCCCTCGGCGTCACCTTTGCGGGCGATCTCCTCACCCTGTTCCTCTTCTGGGAGACGTTGGCGTTTTCTTCCGTTTTTCTGGTCTGGCTCAAACGATCGGACGAGGCCACCGGCGCCGGATTCAGATACCTGATGGTCCACGTCGCCGGCGGGCTGTGTCTCCTCGCCGGCATCGGTTTGCACCTGGCGAACACGGGGTCGCTTGCATTCGATTCGATGATCCCGTTCGGCGAAGGGCCGGCCTTCTACTGCATTTTGATCGGCTTCATCCTCAACGCCGCGGTCCCGCCCCTCGGCGCGTGGCTCGCCGACGCCTACCCCGAGGCGACGATCACGGGGGCGGTGTTCATGACCGCCTTCACCACAAAATCCGCCGTCTACGTGCTCATCCGGGCCTTTCCGGGAACCGAGATCCTCGTTTGGCTGGGCGCCGTGATGGCGATCTACGGCGTCGTCTACGCGGTGCTGGAAAACGACGCCAGGAGGCTGCTCGCCTACCACATCATCAGCCAGGTCGGCTACATGGTGTGCGGCGTCGGGCTGGGAACGACACTGGCCCTCAACGGAGCCTCGTCCCACGCATTCGCGCACATCCTCTACAAGGCCCTGCTGTTCATGGGCGCCGGCGCGGTCATGTACACGACCGGCAAGCGCAAGCTCACCGATCTCGGCGGCATGTACAAGAGCATGCCGATCACGATGACGTTGTACATGATCGGCGGATTTTCGATCTCGGCGGTGCCTCTGTTCAGCGGCTTCGTCAGCAAGTCGATGGTTGTGACGGCCGCGGCCGAAGACCACCGGCAGTGGATCTTCCTGATGCTGACGCTGGCGTCGTCGGGGACCTTTCTCCACACCGGTCTCAAGCTTCCCTACTACATGTTCTTCGGCAAGGACGCGGGCATCCGCACCGAAGAGGCGCCAAAAAACATGCTGATCGCGATGGCTCTCCTCGCCGTCCTGTGCATCGTGATCGGCGTCTTCCCCGGTGTGCTGTACACCTTGCTCCCCTTCGAGGCGGATTACGTCCCCTACACCGCACACCACGTGGTCTCGACCCTGGGGCTGCTCGGCTTCACGGCGCTCGGATTCTTCCTCCTGCTCAGGCAGCTCGACCCGACACCGACCATCAGCCTCGACACCGACTGGTTCTATCGAAAGGGGGCGAAATCGTTCGTGCGGCTCGTTGCGAGGCCGGTCACCTGGATCGACGACAACGTCGTGGGCCAGGCCTATGAATGGATCGTGCGTGGTCCGATCCTGGGTCTCGCTCAGCTCTTCCGGAAGACGGACACGCGGGCAGTTGACGGCACGATCCACGCCCTGGGATCCGGCACCCTGGCCTTGAGCAGCCTCCTCCGCGTTCTCCAGACCGGGCAGATCCACCACTACGCCATCGTCCTGGCCCTCGGGGCGCTTGCCCTGATCGTCACCGGGCTCCTGGTGCTGTGAGGGTGGCGGCGATGGATGCCACTCTGTCGAGTCCCGTGGAATACCCGATCCTCACGATAATCACGTTCCTTCCGTTGATCGGAGCATTGGTCGTGCTGCTGGTGAGGAGCGAACGGCTGATCCGCTGGACGAGCTTCTTCATCACTGTCGCGACACTGGCCGGCACCCTGCCGCTCCTGAGAGATTTCGACAAGACCACCCATCACATGCAGTTCGTCGAAAGCCGCCCCTGGATCCCAGCCTGGGGCATCGAGTATGCGGTCGGCGTCGACGGCATCAGTGTGCTCTTCGTCCCCTTGGCGGCGCTGCTCAGCGTGCTCTGTGTGGCCGTGTCGTGGCGGGCGATCGACACCAGGGTCAAGGACTTCTTCCTGGCGCTCCTGATCATGGAAACGGCCATGATCGGCGTTTTTGTGTCGTTGAACCTCTTCCTCTTCTTCGTCTTCTGGGAGCTCATGCTGATCCCGATGTTCCTCCTCATCGGCGTCTGGGGCGGCCCGAACAGGGTCTACGCGTCGGTGAAGTTCGTGCTGTTCACGCTCGCGGGCAGCGTGTTCATGCTGGTCGGGATCATCGCCCTCGTCGAGGCGGCTGGAGGCACCTTCGACTTCCAGGCCCTCGCCGAGACCCGACTGGCCCCGGCACAGCAGCTGTGGCTGTTCTTCGCCTTCTTCGCAGCCTTCGCGGTCAAGGTACCGATGTTCCCGCTCCACACCTGGCTGCCCGACGCCCACACTGAAGCACCGACCGCGGGCAGCGTGATCCTGGCCGGGATCCTCCTCAAGATGGGCGCCTACGGCTTCGTCCGACTCTCCCTCCCCCTGTTCCCGGACGCTGTCGAGAAAATGCTCGTGCCCATGTTGTCGCTCTCGGTTGCGGCCATCATCTACGGCGCCTACGTCACGCTGACCCAGCGGGATCTCAAACGGCTGATCGCGTACTCGAGCGTCAGTCACATGGGCTTCGTGACCCTCGGGATCTTCACCGTCGGCCGCTCCGGGGTGGAGGGCGGGATCCTCCAGATGATCAACCACGGCATCGTCACCGGCGCACTCTTCCTCTGCGTGGGGATCATCTACGAACGAACCCACTCCCGGGAGATCGAGGATTACGGCGGGCTGTCGCGGGCCGCGCCCGTGTTTTCGACCTTTTTTGGGGTCTTCACGTTGGCGGCCATCGGCATGCCGGGGATGAACACCTTTATCGGCGAGTTCCTGGTCATCAGCGCGGCATTCAGAACCGGTGCCGTCTACGGAGCCCTGGCAATTGTCGGCGTCCTTCTGGGCGTCACGTACATGTGTTGGCTGTTCTTCCGCCTCGTCCTGCGGGAAGTCAGGCCGAAGGTCGAAGAGACGGTCTTCGATCTGAGGCCACGCGAGGTGCTCCTGCTGGTTCCGCTGGTGGTGCTGGTCATCCTGATCGGCGTCCAGCCCGAGCTTGCTCTCAGCTACATGCACACTTCGGTAGATCACCTGCTGACACAGATCGGGATGGTCGGACCATGAATGGGATGGCCGGCCTCGAGTGCCTCGTGCCCGAGCTGATCCTCATCGGGGCAGCCTCGGTCCTGATCATCTTGGATCTCCTTTTCAGGAAAAAGGAGATCGTGGCAGGTGCAGGGGTCGTGGGCTGTCTGGCGGCAATGGCCGCGAGCGCCAAGCTGCTCGCCTCCACCGAGGCGACAACCATCCTCAACGGCATGTTCGTCCTCGACGGCTATGGCAGCGTGTTCAAACTTTTCTTCTTCCTCACCTGCATTCTCACCATCTGCATGTCGTTGAAGTACCTCGAGGTCGAGGGAGTAGCATTTGGCGAGTACTACTCGATCCTGCTCCTCGCCACCTCCGGCATGGCGTTCATGGCGTCGGCCGCCGACCTCATCGTGCTGTTTCTGGGCCTCGAGCTGATGACCCTGAGCACCTACGTCCTGATAGGGATCAAGAGGGACAGCCTTCGCTCCAACGAGGCCGCGATCAAGTACTTCCTCCTCGGCGGCTTCTCGACCGCGTTTCTGCTCTACGGAATCGCCCTCGTCTACGGCCTCACCGGAACGACCCAGATCGATGCGGTGGCAGCCCTCCTCGCCGATGGGGGCGGCGGCGCGCTGATCATGCTCCCGCTGGCCCTCGTTGTCGTCGGCTTCGGCTTCAAGATCTCGGCGGCGCCGTTTCACATGTGGGCGCCCGATGTGTACGAGGGCGCCCCGACGGCCGTGACCGCCTTCCTCTCGGTGGGCTCGAAGATCGCCGGTTTCGCAGCCCTCGGCCGGGTCCTCACGGTGGCCTTCAGACCCTATCCGGAGATGTGGACGCCTTTGCTGATAGGCCTCGCCGTCCTTTCGATCGGTCTGGGGAGCATCCTCGCGCTGACCCAGACCAACATCAAGCGGATGCTCGCCTACTCGTCCATCGCCCACGCCGGCTTCGCCCTGCTTGGCGTGATTGCCGGCGGTCGCGAAGGCCTGTCGGCCATGATGGTCTATCTGATCATCTACGGACTCATGAACCTCGGTGCCTTCGCGGTGGTGATCGCACTTCGCAGCGAAGGCATCGCCGGCGAGAAACTGGAGGATTATGAAGGCCTGGCACGCACCCATCCCGTCGTCTCGGCGCTGATGCTGGTCTTCCTCTTTTCGCTCGTCGGCATCCCACCGACCGCCGGTTTTGTCGCCAAGTTCTCGGTCTTCACGGCGGTTATCAGGGCGGGTCACACCCCGCTCGCCGTCATCGGCGTCGTCTTCAGCGTCGTTGCCGCGTTCTTCTACCTGCGGGTCGTCATCCTGATGTACATGAAGGAGCCGGCACGGGAGCTTCCGGTCACGACCTCGCCGTCGCTGAAGATCGCGCTGGCGATCACCGCTGGAGCCGTCGTCTTCCTCGGAATCTATCCAACCCCGCTGCTGGATCTCGCAACCACGGCGATGGCTGGTTGGGACCAGGCGATCCTGGTCGTGAGCGAGGTCCTGCCATGAAGGAATCTACAGTCGTGTTTGAGTTGTTGATCATATGTAAGAATTATAATTGGCTTCGGAGAGCCAACGAATTGCTGATATCGGAGGGGCCGAGCTGATGGAAACCGTTCCCGGCACCTACGTTCCATCGATGTATTTTCCGGTGATCGCGATCTTCGCGGTCGCGTTCATCGTCCCCCTGGCACCGCTGCTCCTGGGAATCCTCGTCAGACCGCGCAGGGCCTATGCGGAAAAACTGATGCCCTACGAGTCTGGAAATCCACCCGAAGGCGACACGCGGCACCGCTTTTCGGTGAAATTCTTCATCATCGCCATGCTCTTCGTGGTCTTCGATGTCGAGGTGGCATTCCTCTACCCGTGGGCGGTCGCCTTCGAGGACATCGGGATGATCGGTTTCCTGGAGATGATGCTCTTCCTGTACTTCCTGGTCATCGGTTTCATCTACGCGTGGCGAAAGGGGGCCTTCGAATGGCGCTGACGGACGGAAAGGACCCCGGACGGCCCCCCGTGCAACCGATGTCGATGTCGACGGACGAAGATCTCATCGACGTCGGTGAGGGGATCGCATTGGTACCGGGCGCCGGCGTCCTGATCGGCACGATCGACAAGTTCGTCAACTGGGGACGCAGCTCGTCGCTGTGGGCGATGACCTTCGGCCTGGCATGCTGCGCCATCGAGATGATGGCCACCGGATCGAGCCACTACGACCTCGACCGTTTCGGCATCGTCTTCCGGGGCTCGCCGAGACAGTCCGACCTGATGATCGTCGCCGGCACCGTCACCAAGAAGATGGCGCCGATCGTTCGCCGGGTCTACGACCAGATGGCCGAACCACGGTACGTCATCTCGATGGGAAGCTGCGCCTGCAGCGGCAACATCTACGACGTCTACTCGGTGGTCCAGGGCTGCGACACCTTCCTGCCGGTCGATGTGTATGTCCCCGGGTGTCCCCCGCGGCCGGAAGCGCTGATCGACGGCATCATGAAGCTCCAGGAAAAGATCAAGAAAGAGAGATTCCGATGGAGCCGATGGAGATAGCCCGCGCGCTGGAATCCCAGTTCGGGCCCGACGTGGTCGAGGTGGCGTCCTTTCGCGACCAGGTGACGGTGACCGTGACCCGCGAAAAGATCGACGCCATCTGCCGCTGGCTCCGCGACGGGCCGGGGATCGAGATGAACTTTCTGTCGGATCTCTGTGCGGTCGACTATCCCACAAGCGACCTCCGCTTCGAGGTGGTCTACAACCTGTACTCCCTCATCCACCGCCATCGGATCAGAATCAAAACCCGTCTCCCCGAAGACGACCTCGAGGTCGACAGCGTGGTCTCGGTGTGGAGGGCTGCGGACTGGTTCGAACGGGAGGCATTCGATCTTTTCGGCATCGAGTTCAGAAACCACCCCGACCTGCGACGGCTCCTGCTTCCCGACAACTGGAGGGGCTATCCGTTACGCAAAGACTATCCGCTCAAAGGACTGGAGGACTGGGAATATCCCGAGTACGAGGAGGCCATGGAGATGCACCGCCGCGACGACGAGTTGTCGGTGAAGTGAGGATCGAGTGATGTCGAAGCACCCGAGTTGCTGGAGGAGCGCATGAGCGAGACCGGGGCTCGCGGCGTCGGGCAGGCCGTGGGTACGGATCCCACCACCCCGCTGGAGACCAAGGACCTCACCCTGAACCTGGGTCCTCAGCACCCGGCCACCCATGGCGTGCTGCGGCTGGAGGTGGATCTGGACGGATTCACCGTCGTCAAGTGCACCCCTCACATCGGGTATCTCCACCGCGGCACCGAGAAGATCGCCGAGCACCGCAACTACCTGCAGATCATCCCGCTCACCGATCGGCTCGACTATGTGGCCTCGATGTCGAACAACGTCGCCTACTGCACCGCGATCGAGCGGCTGTGCGACATCGAGGTGCCCGAGCGGGCGTTGTACCTCAGAACGATGGTTGCTGAGATGGCGAGGATCGCGAGCCACCTCCTCATGCTGGCCACCCACGCCCTCGACATCGGCGCGATGACGGTGTTTCTCTACTGTTTCAGGGAGCGGGAAAAAATCCTCGACCTCTTCGAGCGGCTGTGCGGTGCGCGTCTGACCGTGTCCTATCCCCGTATCGGCGGGGTGATCAGGGACGCCGACGACCAGTGGCTCGAAGACGCCCGGGCCTTCACGGAGGAATTCCCGGGTCGCGTCGAGCAGTACGAGACCCTCATCGACCAGAATCGGATCTGGCTGCAACGCACCAAAGGCGTCGGCGTCATCAGCGCCGAAGAGGCCATCAACTGGGGTCTGAGCGGGCCCACTCTGAGGGGGTCTGGCGTCGCCTACGACGTGCGGAAGTTCGCACCCTATGGGGTCTATGACCGCCTCGAGTGGTCGGTGCCGACCGGTACCAATGGAGACGTCTACGACCGCTACCGGGTGCGGATGGACGAGTTCCGGCAGTCCAACTCGATCGTCAGGCAGTGTATCGACGCGATGCCCGTTGGACCGATCCTGGTCGACGACCCCAAATTCGCGCTGCCGCCGAGGGAGTACATGTTCGAGCACATGGAGACCCTCATCCACCAGTTTTCGCTGATCACCGACGGCCCCCCGACTCCCGAGGGAGAGCTCTACGTGGCCACCGAGACTCCACGCGGCGAGTTCGGCGTTTACGTGGTCTCGGACGGCAGCGGCAAACCCTACCGGATGAAGATCCGTACGCCCTCCTTCGTCCATATCTCGGCCCTCACCAAGCTCTGCGTGGGCGGTCGGTTGGCGGATGTCATCGCCATCATCGGCTCGATCGACATCGTCATGGGGGAGTGCGACCGATGACCCTGTCCACCGCTGCCCTCAGGGAGATCGAGATGATCAGGGGGAAGTACCCCGAGCCGAGGAGCGCGTTGATTCCCGCCCTCTACATCGCCGAGCGCGAGTTCGGCTGGCTGAGCGCCGCGGCGCTACTTTCACTGGCCGAGGCTTTGGACCTTCCGCCCGCGCTGGTCAGGGGCACGGCCACTTTCTATCACCTCTATCGCCACCGAGAGATGGGCCGCCACCTGATCCAGCTCTGCACCAACGTCTCCTGCATGATCCTCGGCGCGGAAGAGCTGCAGGAAATGCTCAAAAGGAAGTACGGGCTCGTGCCCGGAGGGACCACCGAGGACGGTCGTTTTTCGCTTCTCATCATGGAGTGCATCGGCGTCTGCGAGGGCGCCCCGGCGATGCAGATCGACACCGATCTCTATCAAAACCTGACCGAGGAGAGGCTCGACGAGATCCTCTCGAGCTATGGGTGAGCAGAGATGGAGCCGCTCTTACTGAAGAACACCGATCAGCCGAACTCGGCCGACCTCGCCGAATACCAGAGGATCGGCGGGTATCGGGCGCTCAAGAAGGCCCTCGAGATGTCGCCGGCCGAGGTGATCGAGGAGGTGGTGACATCGGGTCTGCAGGGTCGCGGCGGCGCGGGTTTTCCGACCGGCAAGAAGTGGGAGTTCGCGGTGCGTGCCACCGGCTCGCCCAAGTACCTGATCAACAACGCCGACGAAGGCGAGCCCGGAACCTTCAAGGACCGCTACTTGATGGAGAAGAACCCGCACCTCGTGATCGAAGGCATGGTGATCGCGAGCCACGCCCTCGGCGCCCAAAAGGGCTACATCTATCTGCGTCACGAGTATCCCACCGCCGGTGCGCGCCTCGAACGCGCGATGGAGGAAGCCCTGAACCACGGCTTTCTCGGCGACTCCATCTGCGGCACTTCGGTGAACTTCGACCTCGAAATATTCCGCGGAGCCGGT
Organism: Candidatus Sulfomarinibacter sp.; assembly: GCA_041560205.1. Classification (GTDB taxonomy): domain Bacteria; phylum Acidobacteriota; class Thermoanaerobaculia; order Thermoanaerobaculales; family Sulfomarinibacteraceae; genus Sulfomarinibacter. Next base: position 9,670 of record JBFFBV010000037.1, on the reverse strand, counting down.
GCCTACATCTGCGGCGAGGAAACCGCATTGATCGACTCCATGGAGGGGAAGCGCGGGCAGCCGAGGTTGAAACCGCCGTTCCCGGTCAACGCCGGATTGTGGGGCAAACCAACCATCGTCAACAACGTCGAAACGTTGGCCTGCGTTCCGATCATCGTCGACATTGGAGGGGCAGCCTTCGCGGAAATCGGGACCCCGGCATCCCCGGGCCCCAAGCTCTACTGCCTCAGCGGTTCCGTCAACAGGCCCGGCCTCTACGAAGCCCCCATGGGGACGAGCCTCAGAGAGCTGATCTACGAATACGCGGGAGGCATGCGCAACGGTCACCGGCTCAAGGCGGTGATTCCGGGAGGTCTGTCGACACCGGTTTTACCGGCCGAAGCCACCGACTGCGCGATGGACTTCGCATCGCTGGTCGAGGCCGGGAGCGCCCTCGGGTCGGCGGGCGTCATCGTCATGGACGACACGGTGTGCATGGTGCGGGTGGCCCGGCGGGCGGCCCATTTCTACGAGGTCGAGTCGTGCGGAAAATGCGTGCCGTGTCGAGAGGGTACGGGTTGGCTGGAGAAGGTGCTGAGCCGCATCGAAAACGGCAACGCCGAGATGAAGGACCTCGACCTCCTCCAGGACATTTCCGACGCGATCTATGGAAACTGCTTCTGCCCGCTGGGCGACAGCGCGGCGGAGGTGGTCTCGGCGATCTTCAAACATTTCCGGGGCGAGTTCGAAGCCCACGTCAAAAACGGTGTCTGCGATCTGGAAGCATGAAATGAGCGAAGAGACGAAGAACATCACGGTGGCGATCAACGGCAAGGAGGTCGAGGTCTCCCCGAAAACCACGATTCTGAGAGCGGCGCGGGAAGCCGGTTATTCGATCCCGTCGCTGTGCGATTACGAGCTCCTCGCTCCGATCGGCGCCTGTCGCATGTGCCTGGTCGAGGTCGAGGGCATGCAACGGTTGCAGACCTCCTGCACGCTGCTGCCGGTCAACGGAATGGAAGTGACGACCGAGTCGGATGTGCTGACGAAGGCGCGCCGCGACGTCCTCGAGCTGCTTCTCATCAACCACCCGCTCGACTGCCCCTTTTGCGACAAGTCGGGAGAGTGCGATCTGCAGGACATGGTCCTCAAGTACGGGCCATCCATCGGACGCTACACCGAGCAAAAGCGAAATATCCCGTCGAGCTACGAGGATCCTCTCCTGGCGACGAACATGGAGCGGTGCATCGCCTGCGAACGGTGCGTCAGGATGTGTGACGAGGTGCAGGGCGTCTCCGCGTTGACGATGGTGGGAAGGGGCGAGGAGACACGGATGGAGCCGTTCTCGCTGGAGTCCTGGGACTGCGAGTACTGCGGCAACTGCCTGCCCGCCTGCCCCGTCGGCGCCATTCTCAGCACCGTCCAGATGCACAACTACCGGCCCTGGCAGATGAACCGGGAGGTCGACACCGTCTGCGGGCACTGCGGCGTCGGCTGCCAGCTCGTGGTCCAGGTCCGGGACGAGCAGATCGCGCGGATCGACTCCAGGACATCCCTCGGGATCAACCGTGGTCTCCTCTGCTCTCTCGGGAGATTCGGGCACGAGTACGTCGGTGCCGAAGAGCGGCTCGGCTCACCGATGATCAGGCGCGACGGCGAACTCGAGGAGTGCAGCTGGGAGGAGGTGATCGCTTTCGTCGCGGACCGGTTGACGGCCGTCAAGGAACAGCACGGTGGCGAAGCGATCGCCGGGATCGCATCGCCGAGGTGCAGCAACGAGGAAAACTATCTGTTCCAGAAGTTCCTCCGCGTCGGATGCGGCTCGAACAGCATCGACTCCTTGTCGCGGCTGGGCCTCGCCGCCGCACGCCGGGTCTTCGAGGACCTGCTCGGATCCGGCGCCCTGGCCAACGAGCTCTCGGCCATCGACGCCTGCGACGGCATCCTGGTCGTCGGCGGCGACCCGACCGTGGTCAACCCCATCCTCGGCCTCTCCATCAGGCAGGCGGCGGGCGCCGGCGCACGAGTCGGCATTCTCGGACGAGCTTCGGGGCTCGACCGGGTTCGCGCCGTATCGATGGCGCCCGGTGTCGAGCGGGAAACCGCCGTCCTCGAGACCTTGCTGGCCGAGGTCGCCAAGGAGCGTGGGTTCTCCGACGAGCGCGTCGAGAAGGCGATGGACTCACTTCGGGAAACCCATCGGGCGCCCGAATCCCCGGAAGAGGGCCTCGCCGATCTCCGAGATCTGCTCCGCTCGGCGGCCACTCTCGCGATCGTCGTCGGTCCCGAGCTGGTACAGCGCCCCGACGGTCATCGCGCGCTCGCAGCCCTCGCCGGGCTCGCTCACTGCCTGCAGGCACGGCTCTACCTCCAGGCGGAGGGGGCCAACGAACAGGGCCTCGTCGATGTGGGGTGCGAGCCCGATCGCCTCCCGGGAGGAATCCCGGTAGCCGACCAAGCCCACAGGCAGAGGCTGGAAGGCCTCTGGGGCGGTTCGGTACCGGTCGAACCCGGTCTGTCGTTGATGGAGATCATCGAGGCCGCCGGCACCAAAATCAGGGCACTGTACGTCATGGGTGAGAACCCGGTCTTCAAGCTTCCGAAGAGCTCGCTGGTCAGAAAGGCGCTCGAGTCCCTCGATCTGTTGGTGGTGCAGGACATCTTTCTCAACGAGACCGCCAAACTGGCGCACGTCGTGCTGCCGGCCCAGGCGTGGACGGAACGAGACGGCACCTTCACCAACATCGAGCACCGGATCCAGAGAAGCCCGAAAGCCATCGCACCCCGATCCGGCAGGGCCGACTGGCAGATCGTCGCCGAAATCGCCGAGGCGATGGGCTGTCCGTTGGCTGTTGCGAAGGTCGGAGAGATCACCCAAGAGCTGGCGACCGTGTCACCGCTCCACGCGGGTCTGGATGCCGAGAGCCTGGACGATCGCGGGTGGCTCGTCCGGCCGCCGGAAGAGCGACCTCCAGGCGAGAGTGCGGCTCCTCCGATTGCGCTGCCGCTCCAGGAACCGACGACCAACGGTGTGCGCCTCGGTGTCGAGAGGTTGCTCTTCCACGCGGGGACGACCTCGAGACATTCGCCGGCCCTGCTCAAAATCTGCCCGGAGGCCACCGCGAAGTTGAGCGTCGAACTGGCCTCCGAGCTCGACCTCGAGGACGGGGACCGGGTGCGTCTGTCGACGGCGCAGGGGAGCGTCACAGTTCCGGTCGAGATCGACGCTTCGCTCACCGACCACCGGGTGTTGCTGAGCAACCACTTCGAGAATGCGGGAGTCCTCGGACTCCTCGACTACAGCCTCCACCCGCTGACCAAGGCGCCGGCGCTCGAGGCTTCAGAGGTGGCGATCACCAAAGTAGAGGCGGCCGAAGAATGACCCTGGTCGAATCCGCAACCCTCGTCGGCATCATCGTGGCGGTCATCACGGTGACCATGCTCCACGTCGCCTATGCGGTCTACTTCGAGCGCAAGGTCGTGGCGCACATGCAGGCGAGGTTGGGTCCGATGAGGGTCGGTCCCCACGGACTCCTGCAGCCGATCGCCGACGGCGTCAAGCTCTTCTTCAAGGAAGACCTGATTCCGTCGACGGCCGACAAATCGATCTACTTCATCGCTCCGGTCATCACCGCTTTCGCCGCCCTGGCCTCACTGGCCGTCGTGCCCTTCACCGACAGCTTCGCGATCGCGCACATCAACATCGGCCTTCTGTACATCCTCGCGCTCTCGTCGCTCGGCGCCTACGGCGTCATCCTCGGCGGCTGGTCCTCCAACTCCAAGTACGCATTCCTCGGTTCGCTGCGGTCGGCCGCGCAGGTCATCAGCTACGAGATCGCGATGGGCCTCAGCCTGATCGGTGTCGTTCTGCTCGCCGGCAGCACCGATCTGGCGACCATCGTTCGCGCGCAATCGGAGCTCCCCTTCATCGTGCCGCAGTTCATCGGCTTCTTCGTCTTTCTGATGGCCGCCATCGCCGAGACCAACCGGCTGCCCTTCGATCTCCCCGAAGCCGAGACCGAGCTCGTGGCGGGTTATTTCACCGAGTACACGGGCTTCCGATTCTCCCTCTTTTTCGTCGGCGAGTACGCCGGGATGTTCGTCATGTCGGCGTTGGCGACGGTCTGCTTCCTGGGTGGCTGGCATGGACCGGACTTTTGGATCTTCGCGATGGTCCCACCCGTTGTCTGGTTCATGCTCAAGGTCTACGCCTTGATCTTCTTCTACTTTTGGATCCGGGCAACGCTCCCGAGGTACAGATATGACCAGCTGATGGGCCTCGGCTGGAAGGTGTTCATCCCGTTGGCGCTCGTCAACGTCGCCATAACAGGTCTGCTGAAGGCCTTGTGATGGTTACGAGGTGCTGTGGTGTTTGACGCGAATCTCAAAGAACCGGATCCCGGAGCCGAAGGGTCGCGGCGGCGCGAAGAGCCGACCGGTCTGGCCAAGCTCCTGAGGCTGGTCTCACTCGGAGAGATCCTGCGCGGTCTTTCGCTGACGATGAAGCACTTCTTCACACCTTCAGTGACCCGACAGTATCCGACCGAGAAGAGAGAACCCTTCGCCGGCGCGCGAGGCCTGCACGCGTTGGTCCGTGACGCCACCGGAGAACCCGCCTGCGTCGGCTGCTGTCTCTGCGCCGCCATGTGCCCCTCCGAGTGCATCCACATCTATACCAGCGACGGCGAAAACCACGAGAAGATCCTCGACCGGTACGAGATCGACACCCTGCGCTGCGTCTTCTGCGGGTTCTGCGTCGAGGCGTGCCCGTACGGGGCGGTGGTGATGAGCGATCATTACGAGTACTCCGGTTACACGAGGGAGGAGTTCTATTACACGAAAGACCGGCTCCTCGACAACTGGGACCGGTACTTCGGCGGCGAGAAAGGCCAAGACTACCTCGACCGCTTCTGGCGCCCGCGACGGGAGGACATCGGTGAAGCTCGGAGGTCGGCAATGAAGGTCGAAGGGGATGACGAGTGACTCTGCTGCAGGGGTTCTTCATCTACCTGGCCGTCATGGTTCTCGGCGGATCGGTCCTGGTGGTGACGCGGAGAAACCCGGTCCACAGCGTGTTGTGGCTGCTTCTGGTCTTTGTTCACATCGCGGTTCTTTTCGTCTTTCTGAATGCCGAATTTCTGGCCGCCATCCAAATCATCATCTACGCGGGAGCGGTTCTCGTGTTGTTTCTCTTCGTTCTGATGCTACTCGATCTGCGGAAACCCGATCTCAAGAGGAGGCTGCAGAAGCAGTGGCCTCTGGGGGCGATGCTGGCCACCTCGTATCTGGTGATCTTCGGGTTCATCCTCAGAGGGAGCCACACTCGCGGAGATCCGGGTGTCTACTCGGTGGATTTCATCCAGAAAGAGGGCAACGTCTCGACCCTCGGCCAGGTGCTCTTTTCCGAATTCATCCTCCCCTTCGAGATTGCTTCTCTGGTGCTGCTGGTGGCCATCCTCGGCGCGGTCGTCCTGGCGATCAAAGAGGTCAGGTGAATCTCGATCTCAGGTCGCCGTCCGCGCATCGTTTGACTCGGTGCTGGCGCCGCAATATATTCGAGGCCAACAATCGCAGGCTCTCGAAGCGGGTATTGATGAATCGCGGGAGTGACGTCGCGAGCTGTTGCCAGGCAGTGACGGGCTTCGTCGTGGACCGAGCGAGGGGGTGAGTCGATGAAATGCCGGCAGTGTCACCAGGTGTTCGAAGTCATGGGAGACGGGCTCAACAAGCAGGTCGACACTGTGGAGCTCCTCGAATCCACGGCCAAGGCTCTGGTGGAGCAGTTTAGACTCAAAGCCTGCCATTTCCGTTTGCTCAGCCGCGACCAAAAGGTGCTCGAGGACGTGGCTTCTCACGGGCTCAGCGAGCAGTTCCTCGCCAAAGGGCCGGTCGACGCGGAGAAGAGCGTTGCGGAGGCCCTCGAGGGCAAGGTCGTCATGGTCGAGGACTGCATCGCGGATTCGAGGATCCAGTATCCGGAGGCCTTCGCCAAGGAGGGCATCGCCTCCATGTTGACCGTTCCGTTGGCGACACGAGGGCAGGTCATCGGTGTCATGCGGCTCGCGACATCGAAGCCCCGTCAGTTCAACGAGGACGAGCTCGATTTCTTCAGGGTGGCCGCAGTGTTCTGCACCAGCGCTATTATCCACTCCCTGTTCCACGATATTCTGGAAAACGTCAACGACGCAATCAGCAGGTCACCCGATCTCGACACGCTTCTCGAAGCGATCGTCGAGGTGATCACGGACAAACTGAGGGCGAAGGGTTGTTCCATCCGCCTGCTCGATGCCAAGGGGGAACACCTGGAGATGCGCGCCTCCCGCGGCCTGAGCCGAGAATATATCGAGACCGCATCAGCGAATCCCGGGCAGGGTGTCGCGGACGCCTTGAATGGGCAGTGTGTTTCGGTCCTCGATGCGTGGACCGATCCCCGGATTCGGCATCACGAGAAAATGAAGATCGAGAAAATCTCGTCGATCCTCTTCGTGCCCGTGATGTGTCGTGACAATCCGCTCGGGGTGCTTTCTCTTTACACCCACAAACCCTATGAGTTCTCGGACGACGAGATCCAGATGATGAAGGCGATCGGCGGCCAGTGCGCCATGGCCATTCGCAACGCTCAGATGTACGCCGCCCTGAAGCGCCGCTACGACACGGTCACGGACGACTTCCAGATCTGGTTCGAGCATTACTGCGTCTACCCGACGCTGACGGGCGACCCGTCCGCATCGGCAAATGATGTGTGAGCTGAACCAGCCGGCTCAGCGACTGCCATAGACGTAATTCGAGTTCTCGGTCAGGATGGCGAGGTCGATCCCCCGCCACTGGCTCGTCGTGGTCGATTTCAGCGGGTAGTTGGGGCCGTACTCGATCGAGTCGAAGGTCACATCGAGCGCCACAGGTGAACCTTCGACCTCCGTCTTGATCGTGGCCGAAATCGGCTTTTTCGTCGACTGGTCGAGAGTGATCTCAACCACATCGCCGGATGTCATGACGTTTCGAGAGACAAGGAGGATCGTGTCCTCACCCTTCAAGACTTTGGAGGTTGCCACGGCCTTTTCCGCGAAGAGCGGATTCAGATACCCGTCGAGCTGGCCCTTGACCTCGAGGACGAACTCCCGCGCCGCCTCCAGTTCCTTCTTTTTGAGCTTCTTGCCGTCCGGCCCGCGGACCTGGCCCTTCGCCTGCTCGCTGCTGATCTGCATCTTCTCGACCATGCCGCCCATCACGTAGCGGACGGTGAAGACGTCGACGCGTTGTTGCTCACCGTCGACGAAGAAGGTCATCTTGGTCTGCCAGGAGTACTTGCGAATGTCCTCCTGGTTGCGGCGCATCTGCGCGGCCATCGCGCCGAGGTCCAACGATTCCTGTGCGACGGCGGCCATGGCCGCGACGATCACGATTGCAGCGAAAGCTGCGAGCCACTTCCATCGGATCATGTGCTCTCTCCCCTTGCGACTCAGAATGTGCGTCGCTGGCTGCAGGATACCTCTGCTGCGGCCTACCAACCACTCTTTTCAGCGACGTGGTCCAGGATTCCACGTGCCACCGCGGCTTTCGAGTCGCTGGCGAGCTCCACCTCGTCCCCTGCCTTCGAGAGGACCCAGACGTGGTTGGACTCCGTCTCGAAGCCCGCTCCCGGCTCGTCATAGCGGTTGACCACGATGAAGTCCGCGCCTTTGTCGCGCATCTTCTGGCGCGCCGGCTCGAGGTTGTCACCGGCCTGCAGGGCAAAGGCCACCAGCGTGCCCGAGAATTCCCCGCGGACCGATTTGATGATGTCAGGTGTGGGTTCCAGATTCATCGAATCGGGCGCACCCTTGCGCGCGATCTTTGTCTCTTCCATCGCCGTCGGCCTGAAATCGGCGACCGCCGCAGCCATCACGAGCAGATCGTGCCCCGGCAGCTCGCGCGTGACCGCCGCCAGCATCTCCTCGGCCGTCTGGACCCTGAAAACCCGGCAGCCCGCGGGCGGTTCGAGATCGACTGGACCGCTGACGAGGGTCACCTCGGCCCCCGCATCCTTCGCCGAGGCGGCGAGCGCGAAACCCATCCGGCCGGAGCTTCGATTGGACAGAAAACGGACCGGGTCGAGCGGCTCGCGAGTCGGGCCCGCGGTCACGAGGACCCGCTTCCCCGACAAGCGTCGGGAAATGCCGAGTACCTGCCGCAGCTCTGAGACGATCCGGTCAACTTCCGGGAATCGTCCAACCCCGACGTGCCGGGTGGCGAGCTCGCCGACATCGGGCTCCATCACCTGACGTCCCCAGCCGCGGAGGCGGCTCACCGCATCACGTGTCGCGGGGTTGTTCCACATCCGGTGGTTCATCGCCGGAACGAAGAGCACCGGGCAATCGACGATGCTCAAGATGGTGGAAACCAGGTCGTCGGCGATGGCGTGTGCGGCCTTGCCGAGGATGTTGGCCGTGGCAGGCGCCACCAGGACGAGATCGAATGCCTCTGCGATTTCCACGTGCGGCACCCCTGCCTCGGGATTCTCCGGAAACTGGCGGACCATCACCGGGTTCCCGGTCAGAGCCGCAAATGTCGCCGGGCCCACGAACTGGGTGGCCGCGCCGGTCATCGCGACCGTCACATCAGCTCCCTCCCGCAGCAGGGTCCGCACCAGCTCGCACGCCTTGAAGGCGGCGATCGAGCCGCAAACACCGACCAGAATTCTCGTGTTCTCCATGCTCGCCATCCTATTCCCGGGGCTCTCCGAGCACCTGCTGGAACTGTCCTTCACACGGGTGCCCCTCGAGGTGCCAAACCATCGAGCCCTCCAAACCATCCCTGTGGAGCAAGAGCTTGTGGCTGCACCGGGTACCATAGCCTTCCCCGTGGCGGCACACCATCGGGTGCTCGGTCAAACGCCCCTCTTCCCTCTCCAACCACCGTTTGTTGGCGACACCGGGGTTGGGTTTCTCGATCCCGCCAAAGGCGATGTTGTTCACCTCGTAGACCCCGGGCCGGAGGTCGTAGGTCTGGAGCCCCTCTCCGTCCCAGGTGAACACGAATGCCGTCTTCAAATCGGCGACCAGCAGGTTGAACTTGTTGTACGAGTGATTCGAGAATGTGTGGTTTATCGCCGTGGGCGCATCGGCCGCTCGCCCCAGGCGCAGCATGTCGGTCACCAGCGCACCGCGCGATCGGAAACCAGCGTCCTCCCGGCCGGGGAAGATATTGGTCAGGGCCGCGACGACGCCGCGGCGGTTGAGGCCGATCCAGGTTCCACCCGCCTCGATGTCGATCGGGGCGAACCAGTCCGGGCCAGGCCCCCGCCATTCCCAGCCGTCGGAGGGTCGCCCATATCGTTCGTCGCGGTTCGACAGAATCGCCAGCGGGAAATCATCCTCGGGCCGATGGCGAAAGAACAGCGTGCACATGACGGCACCATACCTGATTCACCGATTTGCGGTGCGATGGCGCGGTATGCATCCGCCCTCGGATTGGATAGAGGAAATGTCATGTCCCCGAGGCGGGGGTAAACCCCGCCCTCCAATCCGGAAGACATCCGCAGGGGCGGGTTTATCCCCGCCCGGATACAGAGCGCCAAAGGCGCGGCAGACTCATAGCCCGGGGCGCGAGCCCCAGGTGCGGGCGGGAATTCAAAAATTGACGAGCCCCCGAAGGGGGCGACAGATGAATTCGCTCCAAATCGGCGTGTCTGTCGCCGCTCCGCGGCTCTTCT
>JBFFBV010000036.1:0-35727 GCA_041560205.1 Candidatus Sulfomarinibacter sp. | reverse complement strand
CGTGATGCCCCTTGAAGACGGGAGAGAAGCGACGGAGTCAGGGGGACCTGCGCGTGAAAGTGGTCCCACCCTTGAACCGCGGGTGCCCTCATGTTCGTCCACAAGACGACGACCGAGACCCACGGATACGTGCCGAAGATCTGGAGGCTCTCTTCTCGGTACATCTGCATTCTCGCCCGTGGCGGGAGCTGCGGTATTCTCCGCCGAACCTCTGTCTGCGCACGCTTGATCTCCTGGCCGCCGGGTTCGCGTTGCGAGGAGCCCCACGCGTCAACGGCGGCGGCCCAATAGACCCGGACGGTCCGAGGCCCGATCTCGGAAACGGTGAAGACCCCGTCCCGAGCGTAATTGCAGGACGCCCAACTCAAGAAGACCGTGCTCGGGACCGCGATGAGCACGAGCGCGTGGACCCAAGCGACGGGCTTCCCCGCAGCCTTTCGAAAGAGCCACCAGACGGCAACCGACGCCAAGGGCCAGAGGAGGAGCACCGGTTTCACCAGCCCGGCCCAACCGAACACAAGAGCCGCCAAAACGGGCCAGGCGATGTGGTTTCTCGATGCTCCGTGGAGCAACATGAGGAGCCCCAGCAGGAACAACGGTGCCAGCAAAAGGTCTGCGAGCACCAGGCCTGTGACACCCACCCCGGTCGGTGACACGGCTGACATCAGCGCCGCGACGAAACTCACCGGGAGATTTCGAGCGATGAGGAACGAAAGCAGCAGCGTGCCGACCGGAATCAACGCTCCAATCACGGCTTGAGCGGTCAGCACTCGTGAGGCGACGCGCCCGCAGACCCAGATGAACAGCGGATAACCGGGAGGGCGCGTGAGGGAACCGGCGTTCAGGAGATCACCCTCGGCGATGCGAACGGCGGGCTCCAGATAGCTCCGACTGTCCGGCGTCAGATAGCCGAATCGAAACGACTTCTGTGTGTCGGGCGGAAACCGCTGAAATTGGTCGATCATTTCGACCACGAATGCCGTGCGCAGAACGATGGCGATCAGAAACACGAGGACGCATGCCGCCGATATTCTGATCGATTGTCGTTTGGAGAGTCGACTCAACATTGGCCCGGATCTTACCATCGGAGCGACGGTGTCCCGCCGCCAAAAAGATGGACAGTCGTGACCTGCAGTAGGACAATCGACGGGCTCCATTGAATGGACCCGGAGGTTTCGGTGTGAAACAAGCATTCATCGTCGCGCTTTCGTTCATGGTCTGCCTCACCGCGTCGGCGGGTGAGCTGGATAGGGTGCTGTCATCGATCGAGGCGGCGTACGGCGGGGCCGAGGCCGTCAAACGGTTGGATTCGTACCGGCTCGAAGGCAGGGTGGACCGGATCGCTGGCGACTCGGGTCAGGTGATCCGCGACTATTTGGCGCCGGATCGTATGAAGGTCGGTATCGTCTACCCCGACCGTACCGAAGTCCGTCTCGTGGTGGGCGACGAGGCGTGGCATTTTGGTCGATCCGGAGGCGCCAAGGTACGTGGTTCGTTTCGTGCGGCGATGGTGTATCAGCTCTTGAGGTCGAGCGTTCCTGGGGTGCTGCTTCGGAATCGAGATCGGCTGGAGGACCGGGGGCTGGTCGAGCACGCAGGTGGTGCTCATCGGATGTTGGCAATACGGTGGTCTGAAGACCTCGAGATGCGGTACTGGGTGGAGGTTGGCACCAACAGGGTCACACATGTCGAAGGTACGTTGCGAATGGGTTCCCGCGACACGGTGTTCGCAACCGAGTATCGCGACTTCCGAACTGTGGAGGGCGCGCTTTTTCCGTTTCGTGAGAAGAACTACGCAAGTGGCCGGCACGTCGCCGACACCATCACGGACACGGTGACTGTCGGCATCAGCGATCCGGGGCCGTTCGAACCGCCCCCGGGACTCGATAGTGATTGAACGCGCCGAACGACGACCGACAGCACACTTGACCAACATTCGCACAGCCCCTCAAGTCTTTGTGCCGTCTTGTTTGACATTTATGAGAAAAGCCATCAGTATCCCAGACACAGCTTGAAGAAGTTGAGTAGGTTTTGAGGATCCGAAACGCCCCTCGCCATCTTCTGTCGATCCCGCTGGCGGTGGTTTGCGTGATGTGTGCTGGAATGAACACGGTTGATTCCGGACCGATGAGCCACGAGACAGTTCGCGAGGTCAACGGGCGGTTCTTCCTACAGATCAGCGACCATTTGGAGGAGATCGATGACATCACCTCCTACTGTCTCGGGTGCCACGACGGCAAGGTCGGCCCGGCTCGCCAGGCGCAAGTTGTGACCGAAACAGATGTGGCGGGAGGATGTGAAGGCGTGCCCCAGTATCACCCGGTGAGGGTGAGCTATCCCGAGGGGGATTCTGACTTCAACTCAACGATGATGCTGGCCACGGGCATGCATATCGTAGAAGGACGCGTGACCTGTGTGACCTGCCACGATTGCGAGGCCCCGAACCACAAGTTGGTCGTGAGCAACCGCCACAGCGCGCTCTGCCTGACCTGTCATCGAAAGTGACCTGACGAAGACCGGTGTGATCATCCGGTTGCGGAAGCTATAGACACCTGCTCGAACCGGGTTACGAGTCGCTTGATGCGGCCCGTCCCACAAGTGCCTGTGCCACCGCCATCGCCAGCGTTTCCTTGGTGAACGGTTTTTCGACAAACCCGGCCGCGCCGTCGGCGAGCAGTTGGTCGACAACATCGTCGTCGGTGAAGCCTGTGGCAATGAGGATTTTGACCTCCGGGTCCATTTTTCGCAGCTCCCGAAAGGTTTCGGAGCCGTCCATCTTCGGCATCACGAGGTCGAGCACAACGAGCGAGATGTCGTCACGGTGGCGCTTGAACGCGTCCACGGCTTCCAGACCGTTTTCAGCCTCGATCACTGTGCACCCGAGCTTCTGCATCATTTCCTTGCCCACGTGACGCAGCAGTTTCTCGTCCTCGACGAGGAGCACCGTGGCACCCTCGAGGTCCGTCTCTTCAACGGCGGCTGTCGCTACCGGTACGAGTTCATCCGGCGATTCGGTCGTTGCAGGAAGGAGGATGCGGACGGCTGTGCCGTCGCCAGGAGCGCTCTCTACGGTAACGGCTCCTCCGTGGCTCAGGACCGTTCCGTACACCATCGACAGGCCGAGACCTGTCCCTTTGTCCTTGGGTTTGGTGGTGAAAAAAGGTTCGAAGACCTTCGAAAGGGTCTCTTCGTCCATTCCCGCCCCGGAGTCGCGGACCGTGATCAGGATATAAGGTCCGGGGTCGAGGTGCCGGGGGATCGGAGGATGATTGCCGTTCACCACGGTGTTTTCGCTGTTGATTCGGAGTGTTCCTGCCCCCTGCATGGCGTCGACAGCGTTGATACAGATGTTCATCAGGGCTTGAGCGATCAGGTTCCGGTCGCCATTCATCGTCCACAGGCCCGAATCCAGCCGACAATCGATCGTGATCTTTTTGGGAACCGTCACCTCGAGGAGCTTGACGGTCTCTTCGATCACCTCGTTGGGGCGAAACTTATCCCTGACGAATGTCGCCTTCCTCGCATAGCCGAGGAAATTCCGGGTGACGTCTCGACCACGCTGACACGCGAGATCGATCTTTTCGATGTGACTCCACAGCAGATGATCCCGATCGATCTCATCCTTCAGCAGCGATATCGCACCCATCACTGTTCCGAGTACGTTGTTCATGTCGTGGGCGATGCCTCCGGCGAGTCGGCCTATTGCGTCCATCTTTTGCGCCTGAACCAGCTGAGCTTCGAGCAGTCGTTTTTCTTCCTCCGCCTTCCTCCGGTCGGAGATGTCTCGGTCGATTCCCTGGAGGACCGACTCACCACCGATTTCGACCATGCGTGCGACGACCTCGACGGGGAATTGGGATCCGTCCTTGCGAACGTGCTCGCCCTCGAAGGACACCACCTCGCCCGCCATGACGCGTCTCGCCCGTTCCGGGATCTTTGCGCGGTCGCTTTCGCTGTCGAGCGTTGAAATGGGGAGGCCAATGAGCTCCTCCCGCGTGTAGCCATGCATTCTGCAGGTTGCCTCGTTGCAGTCGATGATCACCGGCGGGCCTTCGCCCGACATGGTCATGAGCATGATGCTGTCGGGGGAGTGCTCGAAGAGGTACCGATATCGTTCCTCGCTCTCCCTCAATGCGCCCTCTGCCACCGCCACCTCGCGGGTGGTCGTCCAGGCAACCGTCCACGCCAGGGCGAGGCCAAGAAGGAGCGCAAACACACTGCCGGCAGCGATCGACCGCAGGGTGTTGGCCGTGTGTTCTTCGATGGGCCCGCGGAGAACCCCGACGTGAACCACGGCATCCACGGCGGGTACCGAGACAGCGGCATCGTAGACGGTCTCGCCATCACCCCGTCGATGCAGTTTGACCTTGCCGCTGCCGGGATCCGGGTCGTGATCCAGCCAATTCGTGGATTGGTGGCCCGGAAAGCTGTGGAACACCACAACCCCGCCGCGTTTGACGACGACGTAGTCGAAGGTGAAGTGAAACTGTTTGATCTGGTTGAGGAAAGACGTCAGGCCTGTAGCGTTGTCCCAGAGACCGAGCTGGCTCGCCTGGTCCGCGAGGAATTGCGCCATCCCCAGGGCCTGCTGTTTTTCGTCGTTTCGTTGCTCACCGATCACGAAGACCGAGGATGCCACGAGGATGCCGACGGCAAGCACGACCATCAGACCGCCGGTGCGGAAAAAGATCGTTCTCTTGAGCCTTGCGTGACCACTCTGGTCGCTCACCGTGCCTCCGTTGCGTTGCTTCTCCTCACAGTCTGAGTTGGGAATGGAGCGAGGGAGTGAAGCCTCCAGAGATTATCACGTGGGGAAGTTGTCTTCTACGCGGTCCCGCATACCGTGAGCCCTTTGTCTTTCTTCGGTCGCCGTCGGCAATCAGCGAGTCCTGACGAAAAATCGTTTTCTACGAACAGTCAATCGATGCGCGTACGGTCCCGCAGAAGGGTTCGGATATCTCACTGTCTCGGCATCTCACAAATGGTAACAACATTGATATTGAAGTGCGATTTCATCTTTGCATATCTTGATTTTCATAATTGAGAGTATTATCATTTGAGCAGTTACAATAGAGATAATTCGAGAATCAGTGGTTGGGGTAACTTCAAACATGGGCCAGGCGCCCCGGGGTGCCCTGCTGAGGGAAAGAGAGGCGTGACATGTTGAATCGACCGATGGAATCGCAGGAGTTTCATCGTGGGGGCAGCCCACACCGTGCAGAAAAGATCCTGGCTGCCTTTCGGTGGCCCGCGATCCAGGGTTGGCCCATCGTGGCGATTCTGTTCCTCGCGATTGTTACGACGCATCCGGTCGCATCGCTCGGTAACGATCGTGGAGGTGACGCCAGCAACGGTAGGGCGGTGATCAAGCGCAGCGGTTGCCTGAACTGCCATTCGCTCGACGGAAGTGGCGACGGTTCAGCCGGTGACCTGGCGTCGAGGTCGATCTTTCGTCGACAGTCTCCCTCCGAAACTGCGGCAGAGATGTGGAACCACGCGCCGGAGATGTGGGAGCTGATCACGGCCGAGGGGAAAGGTATACCCGAAGTCTCTCGCAAAGACGCCGAGGATGTATACGCCTTTTTCCGGTCTGCGCGTTATTTCGAACCCAGAGGGGAGGTCATCCACGGCAAGGCGGTGTTTTCGGAAAAGGGCTGTGCGAGATGCCACCAAATCGGGTCTGAAACCGATGCCGCAAAAAGTGGTCCGCGAGTCGGCGATTGGTCGACACAATTCGATACGGCGGCGTGGACGAGCTCGCTCTGGAATCACGGTCAAACCATGTTTCGGGAGATGGACGCAACCGGGGTGGAATGGCCCACCATATCAGAGCAAGAGATGGTGGATCTTCTGCTCTACTTGAGGACGTCGGTGGGACGTCGTGAGCCGGCGAACGACCTCACCCTGGCTGATCCAAGCTCGGGAAAAGTGGTGTTCGAAGGGAGCGGGTGCGCCGACTGCCACACCCTTGGTGAGGCCGCGTCCGGGAAAGTGGATCTGGCGAAAACTGCGCGCGATGCCCGCACCATGAGCGGACTGGCCGCCGCGATGTGGAACCACATTCCAGAGATGTATGCAAGGAGTGCGAAGGAAGAACGAGACCTCGATTCACTGACGCCGGACCAGGTCGCTTCGCTCGCCTCGTACTTTTACTCTAAAGGGTCATTCTCAGAGGCTGGAAATCCTGACAAGGGTGAGGGTGTCTTCAAGGAAAAGGGATGCAACACCTGCCATGGCCCCCAGCAGCGGCCGCTTCCGCCGCCAGGCGGCGAACGAATCAACGAACCGGCCATGATGTCAGCCGTGTGGACACACGGCCCCTCGATGTTGCGCGAAATGAATGATCGAGGGATGCGATGGCCTGAATTTTCAGAAAGAGAGATGGAGAATCTGATCGCCTTTCTGAACGAGAGCCGCTGACAACTCGCACATCCGTTCGTCACTCGTCTGTCCCGGGGCCATTCCCTTCAGAGAAGGTGAGCGAAGGACGAGACGACGTTCATCCACCGGGCTGAGATGTTTTCTCATTTAGAATATGTTGAAATTTACCTTTGGAATATTTATCATATGAACAAGTGAGATTCATTTACCCCGGTAAATGATCATTGGAAGAACACCCGAACAACTCACCACCGAATCGTTGTCCCTCAGCAGGGAAAGGAGTTCGAAAAATGATCAGTCGATGGATGGCTTCGAGAGTAAGGCAGGTCGTTGAAGTGAAGAGGAGCTTCACCGGGTCAACGAGACGGCGATACCTGGTGGGAGTGACCCTGATGGTCATCGTCGCGTATTCGGGCCCCGGCGCGGATGCAGGGACCAGCGGTGGTGACCCGGCCGCAGGACGAGTGGTGATCGAGCGCAGCGGATGTCTCGCCTGCCACTCGGTCAACGGCAATGGCGAGGGCTCCGCCCGCGATCTCGCGTTCAGGTCGGTCTTCCACCGGCAGTCGCCCGCGGAGACGGCGGCTGTGATGTGGAACCATGCACCGAAGATGTGGGAATCGATGGGCGACGGTGATGCCGTGGCTGTGAGTGTCAGCGCGTCAGACGCCGAGGATGTTTTCGCCTATTTCAGGTCGGTTCGTTACTTCGATCTTCGGGGTGAGGTCATCCAGGGCAAAAAGGTCTTCTCGGAAAAGGGCTGCGCGAGCTGCCACCATTTCGACTCTCGAGCTGGTCGAACGACCGATGCACCACCCATTAGCGAGTGGGACACGCTCTTCGACACCGCGGCCTGGACGAGCTCGTTGTGGAACCACGCAGGCACCATGTTCGAGGAAATGGAGCGGTCGGGAAAGGCATGGCCGAATCTCTCCGAACAGGAGATGGTCGATCTGCTGCTCTACCTGAGAACGACGGTGGAAAGGACACGCCCGATTCACGAGCTGACGATATCCGAGAGGTCTTCGGGCAAAACGGTGTTTAACAGCAGGGGCTGCGTCGACTGCCACACCCTGGGTGAGAGTACCCCCGGCAAGGTGGACCTGGCGGAGACGGCTCGCAACGCCCGGACAATGAGCGGCCTTGCCGCAGCCATGTGGAACCACATCCCCGAGATGTATGGAAAGAAGGCCGAGACCAACGGCCATCTCGACAGCCTGACGCCGGCACAGGTCGCGTCCCTCGCCTCGTTCTTCTACTCCGAGGGCGCGTTTTCGGAGCACGGAGACATCTCCAGGGGAAAGACGATCTTCAAGAAAAAGGACTGCGTGGCATGCCACACGAATGGGCCGCCGCCCCTCACGCCGATCGACGCTCGACGTTTCAACGCCCCGACGATGATGTCTTCGGTGTGGACCCACGGGCCGTCGATGCTGGATGAGATGGAAAACCGGGGACTTGACTGGCCGGAGTTCTCCGAAAGAGAGATGGAAGACCTCATCGCCTATCTGAATGACGGCCACCGAGTTCGCGTGGCGGAGTCCAAGGGCGCCTCTGAGTGGGTACCGGCCGAGGAGTCTGGCCGCTAAACAGCATTCGGGAACGGCCACTCCATCTCGTCATCGACCTCTCGACGATGTGAGTGGAGTGGTCACTCCCCGACCCCCGTCGGCTTGGGATTCAGGGAAGGAGCGTCTCGCCTTCGCGAAGCTTCTGCGGATCCTCGACCCGCACTGAAACCACTTTCGACACTCCGGGCTCCTCCATGGTGACGCCGTAGAGGAGGTCGGCGCGGGCCATGGTCCGGCGGTTGTGGGTCACGAGGACGAACTGCGTGTGCTCCGTCATGGCGTGGACCAGATCGGAGAATCGTTCGACATTCGCATCGTCGAGCGGTGCGTCGACCTCGTCGAGTATGCAGAAGGGCGAGGGCTTGATCCGAAAGAGCGAGATGAGGAGCGAGAGGGCCGTCAAAGCCTTTTCGCCGCCCGAGAGAAGCTGCACAGACTGGTTCTTCTTGCCCGGGGGTTGGGCGGTGATGTCGATTCCGGATTCCAAGGGGTCGTCCTCGTCGACCAGGTCGAGACGCGCGGTGCCGCCTCCAAAGAGCGAGCTGAAGGTCTCGGCGAAGACTTCGTTGACCTGCTCGAAGGTAGCAACGAAGCGTTCGGTGCAGGTGGCGTCGATCTCGCGGATGGTCTCGTCGAGCGTTTGCAGGGCCTCGACGAGATCTTTCCGCTGCTTGCCGAGGAACTGGGATCGCTCCTCGAGCTCGTCGAGCTCCTTGAGGGCCAGCAGGTTGACCGGACCGAGACGCTCGATCTTGGCGCGCAGGCCTTCGATGTCGGTGCGGAGCGCCTCGGGGTCGTCGTCAGCCTCAGGCTCCCCCTCCAGCAGGGCCTCGACCGCCAGACCGAGCTCGTCGGCGGCGTGGTCCCTGAGACGCTCCCAGTCGCCGTAGAGTCGGGTCTGGTCGACCTCGATCTCGTGCAGGACCTCCCGCTCGCGATCGTGGGTCTCTCGGCGAACCCGGACCTCTTTCTCGAGGGTCGTGACACGAGCCGCAATGGCGTCGACCTGCTCGGCAAGCCGCCGCTCGTGCTCGCGGGCGGCGGCGAGCAGGCCCTGTTCCTCGACCAACCGGGTCCGTGAGCGGACGACCTCTTCTTCGGTGCCGGTCTGTTGGTCCCGGAGCCTCCCGGCCTCGGCTTCGAGCTTTTCCACCCGGCCTCCGAGCGCACCCGCTTCCTCGTCGAGTCGGTTGGATTCCGCGCGGGCGGCCTCGGTGCGTTCCTCGGCCAGCCGCTCCTCCGCGCGACGACGATCGAGCTCCCGGAGCGCGTCGGCGGTTTCCTCGCGACGGACCGCGAGGCGGTTGGCGGCATCCTCGACGGCTTGCTCGAGCTCCACGCTCCGCTCCTCGAGCTTCGACACCTCCTCGACGAGACGCTCGCGCCGTTGCTCGATGTTTGCGGCCTGCTCTCGACTCCGGTCCTCCTCGGCGGCGAGCGAGTCGAGCTCGCGCTCGACGCGCCCCAGCTCCTGGGTCAGCGACTCCTCGACGGCTGCGGTGCGGGCTCGCTCCTGCTCGGCGGCGACCGCTCTGGTGTCGAGTTCGGCAAGCTCTTCGGTCTGGCCTTCGAGCCGTGTTGCGGCCTCTTGGTGGAGACCGGTCAGTTCTTCGGTGCGGGCTCCGATCTCGGCAATTTTCGCCCCGAGCTCTTCCTGCATCGTCCGCAGCTGAAGGGTTCCAGGGAGGCGATCGCCTCGAGTCGTGGGCTCGAGAACCCGACCCTTGCGCACAATCCCGTCACCGCACACGACGAGCGCCTCCGGGAGTTCGTCAGCGAGTTCGCGGGCCTTCTCGGAATCATTGCAGCGCAGGGTGCGCGGAAGCGCCCTGGAAAGCCAGCCGAGGTGCTCGGAATCGATCCCCGCTTGGAGCAGCAGATCCTCGGCGCCGTCGGGCAGGGGCAGGTCGCGGACCGGAGGCGCTTCGGCCGCGGCAATCAAGCGGATGCGTCCCTCGAGCCCGGCGAAAGCCGTGGTCTGATCGGTGGTCAGCGTCGTCGAGCGGACGATCGGAAGCTCGAGCCACTCGCGCCACACGCGGTCGAACACCGGTGCCAGCTCTGGCGACGGGTGGAGGTAGTCGCCGAGCTGTCCCGCCAGCTGCTCGGTAGGTATCGATTCGGCCAGCTGTTCGGTTGCTGCAGCGTGTCTGGCGATCTCCCGCTCGACGCCCTGGAGCCTGTGCCGAAGCTCCCACAGGCTGTGCCCCAGAGACTCCGCTTCCTGCTTGGCGCTGCTCGCCTCCTCGCGGAGCCGGGCGCGCTCGTCGGACAGGTCGCGGCGGCGTGATGCCAGCTCCTCCGCCGCGCGAGCCGCTTCCCGGCTGCGATCGACCGCCTCGCGAGCGGTGCCGGCGAGCTCCTCGTGACGCTTTTCGAGACGTGTGCGGTCCTGGCCGAGCTGCCCCAGCGCGTACTCGAGCCGGTCGCTTTCGCGTTCGAGATCCCCGAGGCGGTTGCGGCTGGCGGTCAGCGTGGAGATGGTCCGCAGAAGGTCCTGCCGCTGCTGGGCGGCTTCCTGCTCGGCCTCGGTACGGAGGACATCCGCCTTCTGGTAGGCCTCGTCGGCCGCCGCGACACCCTTTGCGACCGCGTCGAGCTCGATCTGCAGATCCTCGACCCGCCGCCGCGCCTCGCCGATACGATCGTCCAGCGATCCCCGGCTCGAACGGAGGGTCGCGGCTTCGTTGCGCGTGTGGTCGAGGGACGCGCGGAGGTTGTCGAGGAGGTCTGCCGATCGCTCGAGAAATGCCTCCAGGCGTTCCCGGGAACCCAGCAGCTTCGCAACTTCTTCCCTCGCGGCATCGGTCTCGGCCCTCGCCGTGTCGAGCCCTTCCCGGGCCCTCCCCAGGTCGGCGTCCGACCCGGCGAGCGCCGCGGCCGCGGCGGCAACCTCGTTCTGTGCTTGGGCGCGCCGCTTCTGGATGTCGGTGCGCTGTCCATCGAGCAGGTGGGCATCGATGGTGAAGAGCCGCCGGAGGTGGTCCTTGAGGTCTGCTTCGAGCTTCTGGTGGCGCTCGGCCTGTTTGGCCTGCCTTTTGATCTGCCGCAGGCTGCGCTTGACCTCGCCGATCACGTCTTCGAGGCGAAGGAGGTTCTGGCGAGTGTGCTCGAGCTTGAGCTCGGCCTCGTGCTTGCGGGCCTTGTAGCGGGTGATCCCGGCCGCCTCCTCGAGCAGCGAACGGCGGTCGATCGGACGCGCGGAGAGGACCTGGCCGACGCGTCCCTGCTCGATGATGGAGTAGGCGCGTGTGCCGAGACCAACGCCGGCCAGCTCCTCGAAGATGTCCTTCAACCTCACGCTCCGGCCGTTGAGACGGTATTCCGAGGGACCGGTGCGGAAGACCCGGCGGCGAACCTCGAGGCAGCCGTCAGCCTCCTTCCAGTGACCGTCATCAGACTCGAGGACGAGCGTCACCTCGGCCACACCGGCTGCTGCCCTCGAGGAGGCGCCGGTGAAGACGACGTCGCCCATCTGTTTGAGCCGCATCAACGAAGGGCTTTGCTCGCCAAGCACCCACAGAATGGCGTCCACCAGATTCGACTTGCCGCAGCCGTTGGGACCGATGATTGCCGACACCTTTCCTGGAAAGGTCAGTTCAACCTCGTCCGGAAAGGACTTGAAGCCGGTGAGCTTCAGGGAGCGCAAGCGGATCCGCGCCATTGCGGGCGCAACGGTAGCAGAAACCACGTGACCTGGGTAGAGCGTTTGTCACCACCAACCCGGGCTCCTCACGAGCCTTGCTGGGATGCCCACGGGGAGCCAGTTCGGCTTCGAAAACGAATCGATCAGCTCAGGATCACCGCACCGTGCTCGAGCGCAGCTCGGATCACGGAGCGCAGCGGGGTGTTATCCTGCCGTGGTTATGGCTCTTATCGCGGTCTTCTCGAGTTTCAGGCGGCTCCTGGCGTGTGTGGCGCTCGTGCTGCCGGTTCTCGTGGGCTGTACGGCGGACCCCGAGGATCCTGCGGCCAATGCCGTGCAAACTGGGAATACAGCTGCGACATCGGTTCTTCTTGTGACCCTCGACACAACCCGAGCCGACCGTCTCGATCCCTACGGAGCCGACGAGGTGCAAACACCGGCGTTGGCGGGGCTCGCCGCGAACGGAGTGGTCTTCGAACAGGCCTCTGCGGTGGCGCCGGTGACCGCGCCGACCCACGCGAGTCTTTTGACCGGCCTCTACCCCCACCGTCACGGGGTTCGCGACAACGCGATCCATACGCTGGCGGAGGACATTCCGACGCTGGCCGAAAGGCTGTCTGCCGCGGGCTTACGCACTGCGGCCTTCGTGTCGGCGGCCGTGCTGGAGCGCCGTTTCGGCTTCGCGCGGGGTTTCGAGCTCTACGACGACGATCTTGCGGCTTCGGGCGCCCGCGCCGAAAGCCGCATGATGATCGAAAGGAGCGCGACCGACACCGTTGATCGTGCATTGGCTTGGCTCGATGGACTCCCCCAGGAGGACAGCTTCTTTCTCTGGGTGCACCTCTTCGATCCCCACGCTCCCTACGCCCCGCCACCCGAGTGGGCGGACCGATACGCGAGCCGCCCGTATGACGGAGAGATCGCCTTCATGGACTCGGAAATTGGCCGTCTGTTGAGGCATCCACGGATCGCCGAACCAGAGGTCGTCGTGGCTGCAATCGGCGATCACGGAGAGAGCCTGGGTGAACACGGCGAGTTGACTCATGGCCTCCTCGTCTACGAGTCGACAATGAGGGTGCCGTGGATCATGCGCTGGCCGGCGTGTCCCCCAGGGCAGCGCGTCGAAGCTGCGGTCAGTCAGGTCGACTTTGTGCCGACGGTGCTCGGTCTGCTCGCGTCGTCGGTGCCGGTCGAAGGCATCGATGGTGTCGACGGGAGGAATCTCCTGCCGTACTTCGAGCGCGGTGAGCAAACGACCGATCGCGTGCTGTACGGGGAGTCCCTGGTCGGCTTTTTCAGGTACGGGTGGTCGCCACTGCGAGTGCTTCGAGACGGCTGGTTGAAGCTGATCGATGGACCCGTTCCGGAGATCTACGACCTGGGAGCTGACCCGCGGGAGAGGGATGATCTCGCACGCGACCGCCGTGACGACCTGTCACGGCTTCAAGCGATGCTCGAGGATGTGGCGGCTGGAGTTGGCGGAGGCGCTTCGCAGGTGCCGGGCGGCTCGGTCTCTATGGAGCGTTTACGTGCCCTCGGATACGTGGCCGGGGAGGCCGCACGTCCGTTGGACACCGCTCGCGGCAACCCGATGGGGCTGATCACAATCCACGAGGAGATCCAGCGGTCGGCCACCCTGCTCGAGGCCGGGCAGGTCGACGATGCGGTACGAATGGTCGAAGCGGTGCTCGACCGGGACCCCGACAACATCACCGCCCTCCACGATTTGACGCGCGGCCTTCTCGAGTTGGGACGGCTCGACGATGCCGATCGGGCAGCCGGGAGAGCGCGAGACCTGGCTCCGTGGAGTGCGCGTGCGCCAATGGTGCAGGCGGAGGTCGCAATCAGACGGGGCGACGTCGAGCGGGCTCTCGAGCTCGCCGACGAGAGCCTGGCCATCGATCCCTCACACCAGAACGCTCGCCTCGAGCGGGCCCGGTACCTGGCTTTGCTGGGCCGAGACGCTGAGGCAGCCCGGGAGATGGAGCGGGTTCGTGAGAGTGCAGGCAGCAGTGCGTGGATCGAGCTCCGGTATGCGGAGCTGGTCGAGCTCCCCCGGGGCGAGCTCGGTCAGGCCGAGGAGCGATTGCGGTCGGCGGTCGCACGCGACCCCTTCCTGGCGGAGGCCTGGCTGCTTCTCGGGACCGTTCTCGAGCGCCAGAGCCGGGCCGGCGATGCCGTCGCCGCGTATCGGACGGGCCTCGAACACCGACCCGGTCACCGCGAGCTCGAATCCCAGCTCGCTCTCGCCCTTGCCGGCCTCGGTCAGGTGTCGGAGGCCGAATCGCTGTGGCTCAGCCGTGTCCGCGAAGATCCCGGTGCTGCGCAGGCATGGCACAACCTCGCATCGCTGGCGATTCAGCGCGGCGACTGGAGCGAGGTCGAACGCCTGGCACGAAAAGCTGTCGATGCCGATCCCGGATCGAGCGAGGCATGGAACAACCTCGGCATCGGCCTCGAGGAGTTGGGCCGCACCGACGAAGCCGAAACGGCCTACCGTCGTGCGGTGGAAACCGGGGACGCCGAGCGGCGTGCTCTGTTCAACCTCGGTCTCCTGCTCCGAGAGAGCGGGCGATATGTCGAGGCCGCTGACGTACAGCGTCAAGTTGTCGCGGCGCAGCCTTCGCATCTGGGCGCACGCTTCGAACTCGGTGTTTTGCTCGTCGGTCCTCTTCGCGAGGTCGAACGGGGAAAGGCGCACCTCAGGGCGGTCATCGACAGCGAGCCGAATGGCCCGCGCGCAGCGCAGGCCCGCGCCATTTTGGAACGGTTGCCATGAAACCTCCTCGGCAACCCGTGTGCTACGCTCCGCCCCATGAGTGTTGAGCTGAATCCTGAGCTGATGCGGTCCGTGGCGAACGAGTTTCGTGATCGGCACCAACCGGGCCGGGTCCGTGGTCTGCTGGTCGCCGGCTCAGGTCTCGAGCTCCAGGTTCCGGGGTGGGAAGCCGTCGAAGAAATCGATCTGGCGGAGGTTCTGCCCTTCGATCTCCATTCCCTGATGGGGCATCGGCAGACCCTGACCCTGTGGCGCCGTGAGGACGAGAGCCTGATGGTGGCAAACGGCCGCTTCCATCTCTACCAGGGCTATCGGCCAGAGGAGGTGGTGGCACCGGTCCGTCTCGCCGGTCTGCTCGGTGCCGAGGTCCTGATCGCCACCAACGCCACCGGCTCCCTCGACCCGGAGATCGAACCCGGGTCGATCGTCGTGGTCAACGACCACCTCAATCTCCAGGGCTCCAACCCGCTGGTCGGGAAGTGGGGGCAGGCTTTGGGGCTCCAGTTTCCGGACATGAGCGAGGCCTACGACCACGAGCTCCGTGAGATCGCCCTGGCGGCCGCTGAGGAGGCCGGTTTCGCCGTCCACCAAGGTGTTTACGCGGCGGTCCTCGGTCCCTCCTTCGAGACGCCGGCCGAGATCCGGATGCTGCGTGCTGCCGGCGGGACGGTGGTCGGAATGTCGACGGTTCCCGAAGTGATCGCGGCCCGTCACATGGGGATGAGGGTGTTGGTGCTCTCGTTCGCGGCGAACCCTGCGGCGGGGCTCGTCGATCGACCCCTGACCCACACGGAGGTACTCGAGGAGGGCGAAAAAGCCTCTGAAAAGCTGGCCGCCCTCATGGGAATCCTGGTTGAGAGGATCTTCTGAAAGGAGTTTTGAGTTTTGAGTTTTGAATACCCACCCGACCCCTCCGTCTTTCGTGGTGGATGGGGGAAAACCCAGAACTCAGACTTCAAAGCGCAACACTGAAAGGCACATGGCGACGGTATTCCTTGACGTGTTTCCGGTGGGTCCGATTCAGGCCAACTGTGTGCTGCTGGGTGATGCAGACAAGGGTGAGCTCGCGGTGATCGACCCCGGTGAGGAAGCAGAGAGGATTGCAGATCTGGTGCGAAATTCGGGTTTGCGTCCGGCAATGATCCTCCATACACACGGCCACCTCGACCACGTCGGCGGGACAGCCGAACTGTCGGAAATACTCGGCGGTAATCTGCCGATCGGTCTTCATCCCGACGACGCAGAGCTCTATCGCAACGCTCCGTTGCAAGCCCAAATGTTCGGTCTCGAGGTGGACTCCCCCCCGGAACCGGACCTGATGCTGAAGCATGGCGATGTGGTGACCGTCGGCGGGCTCGAGCTCGAGGTGCGGCACACTCCCGGACACTCGCCGGGTGGCGTGTGCTTCGTGGTCCAGGGTGGTGAGGAGCCGCTCGCCATTGTCGGCGATGTGCTCTTTGCGGGTTCCATCGGCCGCACCGATCTCATGGGCGGGTCCTTCCCGGTCCTCGAGCGCTCGATCCGTGAGCAGCTCTACACCCTTGCCGACGAGACCCGGGTCGTCTGCGGTCACGGTCCCGACACCACCATTGGTCGCGAGAAAGCGACCAATCCGTTCGTGTCTGGGTAGCTGCCACTCGGCGAGACATATTGCTTCGATGCGCAAGGTGCCACTCTTCGCATCGTCATCTGCGCGCTCCTGGCGGACGGACGATAACGAAAATGCGAAGAGTGGCACCTGCGTCGTTTGAGGAGTGGCACCTATGTCGTCGACGCCTCTTCGCGCTTCTCAAGAGGCGCGTTGACACAAAAGAGCAAGAGGCCGGAAGAGAGCGGTGGGTGGGGAGGCCCCTCCCTATGCGGCCTCTGCTCGTCTGTCTGGTGTCGTCGAAGCGCCTCGGCGCACCTAAAAGGTGTACGAAATACCGACGGTGAAATTGAAGAGCCCGTAATCGAAGGATGCGGTTTCACTCGGGCTGTCTTCGGTGTTGCTGACCACCAGCTCGGCGTCTGTGTAGCGGAGCCCGCCGATGGCCGACCACGAGCTGCCGCCGAGGGCGATTCCGAGCCCGGCCTTGACCGTCAGAGCGGTGTCGTTATTGACGCGGATGCCGAAGGCGTCGTCGACCTCAGGGATCTCGTAGAAGAGGTCATGGAAGGACAGCCGCGCCACCCCGGCGCCGACATAGAAATCGAATACCTCGCTGTGTGGCGTGATGTGGAAATCGACGTCGAAGATGACGGCCGTCGTGGTCATCGGGTCCGAAAGCACGAGCTCTCCGTAGTCCGGAATCTCCCCGCTGATCTTCACTGCCGGGTCCCCTTGCATGAATCCGAACTCCACGCCCCACCGTGAGCTGAACTGATACTCGAGGCTGACGCCGTATCCGAGATCGGTGTCAGACGTCACCTGCACGAACTCGGGGTTTTCCGCGGGCACGGTCTCGTTGAGGCTCGGGTCGAAACCGGCCGCGAAGAGGCGGAGATGCCATCCCGTGTCGTTCGCTGCGGCGGGTGCGGCAAGGGAGCAGCAAAGGACGATCGCTGCCAGAATGATCATTGCTCGTTGCATCGTTTCCTCCCATCGTGTTACTCGGAGGGGCTTCTCGAGACGCCTCCGGCTGAATTTGAGCCTCCATTCCGTAACGCGGATTCACGAAAGAAAACCCGCAATCTGAAACGGTCGTGGGATCGGCCTCGTACAAACAGGGGAAATGAATGGCCTGGGTGTTCCACTAGCATGTCGGGCACACAGAGCTGACGGCTGGAGGCCGGGGGTGGGCAGCGATCTGAAGAGCCGCGTGACGGAGATCGTCTCCGGGCTGAGTGGGTCTGGAGACGCCGAGCGCGTCACGGCGGAGGAGCTGTTCCCGGTCATCTACGACGAGCTCCGCAGGCTTGCCAGGGGATATATGAGCCGTGAAACACCGGGCCATACCCTCCAACCGACGGCGCTGGTGCACGAGGCCTATCTCAAGCTGGTCGACCAGACCCGGGCCGATTGGAAGGGCAAGACCCACTTCTACGCGGTCGGCGCGAAGGTCATGCGACGGCTGCTCGTCGACCACGCGCGCGAGCGCGGCGCGCTCAAACGGGGCGCAGGCTGGCAGAGCGTGACCCTCTCCGAGGCCCTCGATCCGCTCGGCGAGGAACCCCTCGACCCCGAACGGCTCCTCGATCTCGAGTCGGCCCTCGAGAAGCTGGCCGAGATCGACGAGCGCGAGGCCAGGGTCGTGACGCTGAGGTTCTTCGGAGGACTGACGGTGGAGCAGGTGGCCGAGGTCCTCGGGGTGTCGAAACGAACCGTGGAGAGCGATTGGCGTCACGCGCGGGCGTGGCTGCGCCTGAGGCTTTCGGAGGCGAGTGGGCCGTGAACACCGATCGACACCGACGGGCCAAGGAGATCTTCCTCGAGGCCTGCGATCTACCGAGCGAGGGCAGGGCGTCCTTTCTCGACCAAGCGTGCGGCGATGACACCGATCTCCGGCGAGAGGTCGAGGGGCTCATGGACTTCGATCTGTCGGGCGCCGAGAGCCCGGACGGTCAACAGCCGCCGCAGCGCATCAACGGCTTCCGCCTCCTGCAGAAGGTGGGAGAGGGTGGCATGGGTGAGGTGTGGGAGGCCGAACAGGAGCGACCGGTTCGACGCCGGGTGGCCTTCAAGCTCATCAAGTGGGGGATGGACACCAAGGAGGTGCTGGCGCGCTTCGAATCCGAGCGACAGGCGCTCGCGCTCATGAACCACCCCAACATCGCCAAGGCCTTCGAGGCGGGCTCCACCGAGGAGGGCCGGCCCTACTTCGCCATGGAGTATGTCCGAGGGGTGCCGCTGACGGAGTACTGCGACGCGCACCGACTTGACACTCGGGATCGCCTGGCCCTCTTCGTCCAGGTCTGCGAGGGCGTTCAGCACGCCCACCAGAAGGGCATCATCCACCGCGACATCAAGCCGTCGAACGTCCTCGTGGCGGTCGAGGACGGCCGGCCGGTACCCAAGATCATCGACTTCGGGGTCGCCAAGGCGACCTCCCAGCGTCTGACCGAACGCACGCTCTTCACCGAGCTCGGCCAGTGGATCGGCACTCCCGAGTACATGAGCCCGGAGCAGGCCGAGTTGACTGGGCTCGATGTCGACACGCGCTCGGACGTGTATTCGTTGGGGGTCGTTCTCTACGAGCTGCTCGCGGGAGCACAACCCTTCGATTCACAGGAGCTTCGAACCGCCGGCTTCGACGAGATGCGCCGTCGAATTCGGGAGGAAGAGCCGCCGCGGCCGAGCACGAGGGTCTCGAGCCTGGGTGACGCCTCCCAACTTGCTGCTGAGAGGCGTCGCACGGATATCCAGGGGCTGGCCAAAACTCTGCGCGGCGATCTCGACTGGATCGTCATGAAGGCCCTCGAGAAGGACCGAACACGCCGCTACGGATCACCCACCGAGCTGGCCGCTGACGTCGGGAGGTATCTGCGCGATGTGCCGGTCGTGGCGTCACCTCCGAGCACCACCTATCGGGTGCGGAAGTTCATCAGTCGCCATAAGGTCGGAGTCGCAGCGGGCGTGGCTCTGGCGGCGCTGCTCGTTGCCGGAGTGATCGGAACTTCTGTCGGCCTTTTGAAGGCCAGGCGTGAAGCGGACGCTGCGTTGAAGTCAGCCGACGTCCTCGAAGGGATGTTCGAGGTCATGGACCCGGCTCGCCCGATGGGTCGCGCCTTGACCTCCCGCCAGATGCTCGACCTCGGCGCTGAAAGGGTCAACAAGGAGCTCGAGGACAAGCCCCTGGTGCAGGCGCGGCTGTTGAAGACGCTGGGCGAGGCCTACCTCAATCTGGGTTACTTCGAGGAGGCCTTGCCGCCGGTCGAGCGATCACTGGCCATTCGCAGTGCGGAGCTCGGTGACGAGCATCCCGAGGTGGCGGCGACCCTCAACACGCTGGGATGGATCCAATACTGGCTGGGCGATTTCAGATCCTCTCGTGAGTCCTTTGTCAGGTCATTGGCCATCAGGGAAGGGGCGGAGTCGCGGGTCGATGCGGCCATCGCGGAAAGCACCGCCGATCTGGCCTTCCTCGAGTGGCGGCTCGGTCGCTTCGAGGTCGCCGAAGGGCTTTTCGATCGAGCGCTCGAGCTTGCCGAGTCGTCGGACGAGCCGCTCCAAACCGAAGTGGCCGACGTGCTCTACCAGAAGAGCCTGATGCTGAACACCCTCGGGCAGTACGTCGAAGCCCGTGGAAACCTGACCCGTGCATTGGAGATCCGGCGAGAGGCGTTAGGGGAGAGTCACAGTGATGTCGGCTGGATCCTCCATGCCATCGGTCTCTCCTACATGGGAGGCGGGGAGGGCGACACAGGGCGGCAATACATCGAGCGCTCTCTCGATATCTTCGAAACCCAGCTGGGTGGGGACCACTGGTCGGTGGCCTTCCCGCTGACGATGATGGCGATCGACGAACGGGGCAAAATGAATTCCGACGCGGCTCGGGACCTCTTCGAACGGGCGCTCGAGATTCGGCGCAGTGCCTTGCCACCGAATCATCCGGACCATGTCTACACCCTCTTCCCCTACGGTGAGTTCCTCCTCGAGACTCGGGAATTCGAATATGCGGAGGAGCTCTTCGAAGCCGCCCTCCAGATCACGCAGAGCTCCCTCGGGCCCGATCACCCCGAAACGGCTTCCAGCCATTTGCATCTCGGCTTCGTCGATTGGGCCCGCAGGGATTACGAGCGTGCCTTCGAGAGGATCGAGCGGGCGATGCCGGTTTTCCGGGAGAGTCTCCCGCCGAGGCACTACGCCATCGCGACGAATAACCTCTTCCAGGCGTTTTGCGCGGCGCAACTCGGTCGCTCCGAGTACGCATTGGCGCGGCTTGAGGAGATGCACGCCGTGCGAAAGCTCACTCTCAGAGCTCTCGAACATTCGAACTTCGATCCTCTTCGCGGGGACCCCGAGTTCGAAGCTCTGGTAGCCGAGGTTCGGGCCGACCCACCGGGATAGACCCTTCCACCCACTCGCCCAGATACAAGATACACCCGCCCACCCGTCCACCCGGGTGCCCCTAACAGGGCGAGTTGCTGATGGAATTGCGTGGGGTGGCCGGGTGGGTCCTGCATCTTGGATCGTGTGGCAAATGAAAAGGGCGGGTGACCCCGCCCTCAGAGTTCGTGTGATATGTGGACTACTGTTGCCAACTATCGAGCATCTTCATGTAGTTGGCACGCGTCAGCTTGGCCGGGTCCGGCACCTTGGCCATGTTCATCGACCCCTGCATCTGGCGGAGCGATTCGTACTCGTGCTCGGTGAGCCAGAAATCGATCGCCTCTAGGGTGCGCGTGATGTGTTCGGGGCCGTGGATCAACAGCGCCGACACCATCTGCACGGAGTGGGCGCCGGCCATGGTCGCCTTGATGACGTCGACCGCATTGTGGGCGCCACCGGTTGCGGCGAGCGAGAGCTCGCTTTGGGCCGAGATGATGGCCAGCCAGCGCAAGCGAAGCCTGAGCTCGTCGGCGGTCGAGAGCCGCAGATTCGGGAGGATGTCGAGCTCCTCGATGTCGACGTCGGGCTGGTAGAAGCGGTTGAAGATGACGAGGCCGTCGGCACCCTTCTCCCGGAGCTGCTTGGCGAGGTTGGCGAGGGACGAAAAGAACGGCGATAGCTTGACCGCGACTGGGATGGACACCGTCTCCTTGACGGCGGTTACGATGTCGAGCGTTCGCTTCTCGACATCGGCGCCGGTCTCTTCGGCGTCGGTGGCGATGAAGTAGGTGTTGAGCTCGAGCGCGTCGGCGCCGGCGTCCTCCATCTTCTTGGCGTAGCCGGTCCAACCACCGGGGGTGGTGCCGTTCAACGAGGCGATAATCGGGATCGACACCGCCTCCTTGGCGGCCCTGATGTGGTCCAGGTACTTGTCGGGGCCCACATGGTAGCCGTCGGGGTTGGGGATGTAGGACGAGGCCTCGGCGAATCCGGCGCCGGCCGATTCCATCTCCATCTGTGCCTGCACGGCGCCCATGATCTCCTCTTCGAAGAGCGACGGCAGGACGACCGCGGCGGCGCCGGCGTCCTCGAGATGTTTGATGGTGTCGAGGCTTGCGCCGAGGGGGCAGGAGCCGCTGACGATCGGGTTGGAAAGCTCGAATCCGAGGTACGTGGTTTTGAGATCCATGTCTGCCTCCCTCAGTTGGTGTCAGCGTCGGCGTCTGAGCCGTAGTGCAGGTTGGCGAGCTGCTGGTACATGTCGTACTTGGCCCGGACGACTCGCTGTGCCTCCTCCAACAGCCTCTTGGAGCGCTCGGGGTTGGTCTTCATGAGCATCCGGAACCTCGTCTCGGACAACGCGTATTCGTCGAAGGAAATTTTCGGTGCCCGTGAATCGAGCTTGAGCGGGTTCTCGCCCATCGCCGTGCGACGCGGATCGAAGCGGTACAAGGGCCATGCTCCGCAGTCCACGGCTGCCTTCTGGTGGTCGAGGCCGTCGGCGAGGTTGTAGCCGTGCGCGATGCAGTGCGAGTAGGCGATGATGATCGACGGGCCGGGGTAGGACTCGGCCTCGAGGAAGGCGCGAACGGTCTGGCTGTCCTTGGCGCCGAAGGCGACCGAGGCGACGTAGACATGTCCGTAGGCCATCGACATCATGCCGAGGTCCTTGGACGGGGTCTCCTTGCCGCCCATGGCGAACTTGGCGGTGGCGCCGAGCGGCGTCGCCTTCGAGGCCTGGCCGCCGGTGTTCGAGTAGACCCCGGTGTCGAGGACCAGCAGGTTGACGTCGCGGCCGATGCCCAGGGTGTGGTCGAGGCCGCCGTAGCCGATGTCGTAGGCCCAGCCGTCGCCGCCGACCGCCCACACGGTCTTGCGCACGAGGTAATCCGCGATGTCGGTGAGCGTCTTTGCCTCGGGCGTGTCGATGGCCTCGAGCTTCTTGCGGAGGGTCTCGACACGCTCGCGCTGGTCGGTGATGCCCTCCTCACTCAGCTGGTCGGCGAGGAGGATCTCGTCAACCAGATCGTCACCGATCTCGGAAGCGAGCTCTTTCAGCAAACGGCGAGCTGATGCAGTCGTCTGGTCGACCGCGAGGCGGAAGCCGAGCGAGAACTCGGCCGCGTCCTCGAAGAGCGAGTTGTTCCAGGCCGGCCCGCGGCCGTTCTCGTCCCGCGCATACGGTGTCGTCGG
This sequence comes from Candidatus Sulfomarinibacter sp., assembly GCA_041560205.1. Lineage (GTDB taxonomy): Bacteria > Acidobacteriota > Thermoanaerobaculia > Thermoanaerobaculales > Sulfomarinibacteraceae > Sulfomarinibacter. The sequence goes on along the minus strand of JBFFBV010000036.1, from coordinate 13,186 downwards.
GAGGTTGCCGCCGTAGATCGATGAGCAGCCGGTGGCGTTGCCGACCAGCAGCCTGTCGCCGAAAAGCTGCGTGAGGAGCTTGACGTAGGGGGTTTCACCGCAGCCTTCGCAGGCGCCCGAGTACTCGAAGAGGGGCTGGAAGAACTGCGAGCCCTTGACGTCGATCTTGACCTTGGTGCGATCGACCTCGGGCAGATCGAGGAAGAAGGCGTAGTTCTCCCGTTCCTGCTCCCTGAGCGGCATCTGCAGGGTCATGTCGAGGGCCTTGTGCTTGGGGTTCGACTTGTCTTTGGCGGGACACACGCGGGCGCAGATCTGGCAACCGGTGCAGTCTTCAGGTGCGACCTGCAGCGAGTACTTCGAGCCGGCGAAGTCCTTGGCCTTGTAGTCGACAGACTTGAAGGTCTCGGGCGCGCCTTCGAGGGCCGAGGGCTCGTAGACCTTGGCGCGGATCGCCGCGTGCGGGCACACGAGAACGCACTTGTTGCACTGGATGCAGAGCTCCTCGTCCCACACCGGGATGTCGATGGCGATGTTGCGTTTTTCCCACTGGGTCGTGGCCGTCGGCCAGGTCCCATCAGGCGGGAAGGCGGAGACCGGCAGCAGGTCGCCCTTGCCCTCCATCATCACCGCGGTGACGCGCTTGACCAGGTCGGGCGCCGCCTCGGAGACCGTGGGTGGGCGTCCAACGGTCGCGCTGACCGTGTCGCCGACCTTGACTTCGTGCAGGTTGGCCAGCGTGCCGTCGACCGCGTTGAAGTTGAGCTGGGCGATCTCGTCGCCCTTGGCGCCGTAGGTCTTCTTGATCGCGTTCTTGATCTTTTCGATCGCCTCGTCGCGCGGCAGGATGCCCGAGATGGCGAAGAAGCAGGTCTGCATAATCGTGTTGGTGCGGCGGCCCATGCCGGTCTCTCGGGCCACCTCGGTGGCGTCGATGCAGTAGACCTTGAGCTTCTTGTCGAGGATGTCCTGCTGCACCTCGCGCGGGAAGTGGTCCCAGATCTCGTCGGGTCCGAAGGGTGAGTTGACGAGGAAGGTGCCGCCCTCTTCGGCGAAACCGAGCATGTCGAGCTTCTCGATGAAGACCCACTGGTGGCAGGCCACGAACTTGGCCTTGCGGATCAGATACGAGGAACGGATCGGATCGGGGCCGAAGCGGAGGTGCGAGACGGTGACCGCGCCGGCCTTCTTCGAATCGTAGACGAAGTAGCCCTGGGCGAAGTTGTCGGTCTCCTCGCCGATGATCTTGATCGAGTTCTTATTGGCGCCGACCGTGCCGTCCGCGCCGAGGCCGTAGAAGAGGCCGCGGAAGACGTCGTCGCCGGCGATGGTGAAGTCGTCGTCCATCGGCAGCGAGGTATGGCTGACGTCGTCGACAATGCCGATCGTGAAGTGGTTGCGCGGCTGATCGGCGGCGAGATTGTCAAAGATCGACTTGACCATGGTGTCGTTGAACTCTTTCGACGACAGGCCGTAGCGCCCGCCGACCACGATCGGCTCGGATTCGAAGGTGCTGGTGCCGGCCGCGCGCGCTTCGTAAAGGGCCGTGATGACATCGAGGTACAGGGGCTCGCCGACGGCCCCCGGCTCCTTGGTGCGGTCCATGACGGCGATTTTCTTGGTCGTCTTCGGCAGCGCCCCGATGAAGTCGCTGGCCGAGAACGGACGATAGAGACGGACCTTGAGAAGGCCGACCTTCTCGCCCTTGGCGTTGAGCCAGGCCACCATCTCGTGGACCGCTTCGGCGCCCGAGCCCATGATCACCACCACTCGCTCCGCCTCGGGGTCGCCGACATAGTCGAAGAGCTTGTACTCGCGGCCCGTTCTCTTGGCAAAGGTCTTCATCGCATCGACGACGTGGCCCGCGCACGCCTCGTAGAAGGGGTTGATGGCCTCGCGGGCCTGGAAGAAGGTGTCGGGGTTCTGCGAGGTGCCGCGGATGATCGGCCGGTCGGGCGACATGGCCCGGTCGCGGTGGGCCTGGATGAGGTCGTCGTTCATCAGGTGCCGCAGGTCATCGTCCTCGAGATACTCGATCTTCGAGACCTCGTGCGAGGTGCGGAAGCCGTCGAAGAAGTGGAGGCAGGGGATGCGGCTGGCGAGGGTCGCCATCTGCGCGATGCACGCCATGTCGTGTGCCTCCTGCACCGACCCGGAAGCCATCAACGCCCAGCCGGTTTGGCGGACGGCGTTGATGTCCGAGTGATCGCCGAAGATCGACAGGGCGTGGGTCGCGACCGTCCTGGCCGAGACGTGAAAGACCGCCGAGGTCAGCTCGCCGGCGATCTTGTACATGCTCGGGATCATCAGGAGGAGCCCCTGGGACGCGGTGAAAGTGGTGGTCAGGGCGCCACCCTGGAGCGAGCCGTGCACCGCCGCCGCCGCACCGCCTTCGGACTGCATCTCGATCACATCGGGAATGACGCCCCAGATGTTGGTTTTGCCCTGAGCCGACCACTCATCGGCGAACTCACCCATGTTCGAGGACGGGGTGATCGGGTAGATGGCGCACACGTCATTGATGCGATGTGCGACCGATGCCGTGGCTTCGTTGCCGTCAATCATCACGGTGCGACGCTCTGTCATGGAAAACCTCCGCGGTCTTCGCCCCTCGGGTGGGCGGTCCGGATTCTCGGGCGGATTTTACGCGATGCGGATCACGTGAACAAATTCACAACGGGTAGGATAAACCTCTCCGCCTCCGCTGGCAAGTGTCGATCCAGAATCGAAGAATTGGCGCTTATCCGGTCTCGCGGCTGCCCTTGGGCTCGCGAATTCTACCGATCCAGACGTTGAGCGGGTTCTTGCGCGAGAGGAAGGAGAACATGACCGGCTTTCGCCGACCGATCTCCTTGAAAATCTTGTGGATGCGCTTGTTTGACGGCTGCAGCCGCAAGCCGGCCTCGAGGTTTTTGACGGCGTTCTTTCTGTCGTCCCGCTCGAGGTACACGAGGGCGAGGTTGATCCGGTGCTCGGGGTCCATGAAGTTGGCCTTCACCGAGATATTGCAGTACTTGACCGCCTCGGCGTACTTGTGGCGGACCATGGCCACGCAGACCCCGTAGTAGGAGAAGGCCGCAGCGGCGAACCTCTTGCTCTGGAGGTCGCCATCGGAAGAGAGCACGGGCAGGTACTGCTCGAAGATGCCGATCGCCTCCTCGTACTGCTCCTGGCGGGTCCAGGAGACCGCCTCCTGGACCTTGTCCCGCATGACGCCGTGTGTGATCAGCTGTTCGTTCATTTCGGGGAGTATAGCTTGACCCGTAGCGTTCCCGAAAGGTCAAGAGTGACCAATCGCACGCTCAGCGGAGGAATTTCTGCCAGCGATCCCGGTGCGTTGCCACAACCTCGAGAACCTCGCGGTGGACGCCCGGCGAACCACAGATCACGTTGCCCGATTCGAGGTAGTCGGGGCCGCCGTCCATGTCGCTGATCACGCCGCCGGCCTCCTCGACCAGCACTGCCCCAGCCGCGATGTCCCAGGCCGAGAGCTGGAACTCGAAAAAACCGTCAAAAAGACCGCAGGCGGTGTAGGCGAGATCGAGCGCCGCGGCGCCGGGCCGCCGGATCGCCTTGCAGCGCAGGAAGAGATCGCGAAAGATCGCGAGGTACGGGTCGAGCAAAGCGTGTGCCTTGAACGGAAAGCCTGTGGCGAGGAGGGCCCCGGGAAGCCCTTCGCGTGAGCTGACACGGCAGGGCTTGCCGTTCCACGTGGCACCGTGCCCCCGCGCCGCTGAAAATACGTCGTTCTTGCACGGGTCGAAGATCACGCCGAAGTCGATCCGTCCCTCGACCGCAACGCCGATGGAGATGGCGAACTGAGGGATGCCGTGGACGAAGTTGGTGGTGCCGTCGAGCGGGTCGATGATCCAGGTCGGGCCGCTCTCGGTCGGCGTCGACCGGCCGGCTTCCTCGGAGAGAATGCTGTGATCCGGGAAGCGAGAGCGGATGGCCTCGATGATCATCTTTTCCGACGCGAGGTCGGCTGCCGACACCAGATCGTTGCGCGCCTTCTCACTCACCTGGTCGGCTTCGAGGGTGCGCCAGTGGGCCATGAGCTTCTGGCCGCCGAGACCGGCGATCTCCTCGATCGCCTTCAGGAAGACGTCCGGGTCATGAAATAGCACCTTGGGCTCCTGGGTTGAATGTTGGTGATAGGGCTGACATGACTGCCGACGACTTTCGTTCCAGAGTGGATGCGCGGTGCGAGCTGATGCTCGATGTGACCCGCAGGACGCTCGAAGAGGACCCGGATCTCCGGCTCTGCGAGGGCCTCCGCCTGATCGAAGCGACCCGCAAGGCCGTGGGACGGCTCGCCCCCGACGCCGTGGAGGCCTTCGAGAACGAGGAACTGCCTGGTCTCCACAATATTCTGATGGAGCGCTTCGGCCTGTCCGAGTTGCCGCCCGGACCGGTCAACTGACGCCGGAGATCTCCGCCCACTCGGGCAGGCTGTGGAGGTCGTCGGGAGAGAGATTGGTCTCGAGCTCGACGTTGACCTCCTCGCCCTCGAGGAGCTCGACGCCGGGCAATCTCCCCGACACCCGTGCACCGACCCCCGGCCGAACACCGCTCATGTCGAGAGTTACCCGGTTGGCGAGTTTCTCGGCCCCCGAGGCGTCGAAGACCCTCACCAGGACGGTGAGCTTGGAGAGTGGCTCGCTCCCCTGGTTCGAGACCTGGAGATCGACCAACAGGGAGGGCTGACCCTCCGCGTCAAATAGTGTCGTGGTCGCGACCGGGATGATCTCGTGGTTGTAGCGCAGCCGCTCGACGCGTTGCTCCGGGGTCTCTTCCTCGCCGCAGCCTGCGAGGGCGAGCACCGTCAGAGTGACGACCATGACCAGTGCGGCTCTGTTTTGTGCCATCTTCCTTCTCCTCGCGCGAAGCTTACCACCCACCCACCCAGATACAAGATCCAGGATGCAAGATGCACCTGCCCACACCCACGGACTCACATCCCTTTTCTTTTTTGTATCTTGCATCTGGCTTCGAGCGTGGTCACTCCTCGGGGCAGAAGAGCGCCAACACCTTGCGGACGTAATCCCTGGTCTCCTTGTACGGAGGAATGCCCTCGTAGCGTTTGACCGTCGATGCGCCGGCGTTGTAGGCGGCCAGAGCCAGGGGCAGGGAATCGAAACGGTCGAGCATGACCCGCAGGTGCTCGGTGCCTCCACGGAGGTTTTCGGCGGGGTCGAAGACGTCGCGGACCCCATGCTCGGCGGCGGCCGCCGGCATCAGCTGCATGAGCCCCGAGGCGCCGGCCCGTGACACCGCCCGCGGATCGAAGGAGGATTCGGTTCGCACGACCGACGCGACCAGCCAGGGGTCGAGGTCGGCGGCACGCGACGCGGTAAGGATCGGCTGGCGGTAGGGCAAGTCCTCCGGCAGCGCTGCCTCTCTCCACGAGGGTTGGCATACGGGTTCATCGAAAGCATCGTTCGATTTCGGCTCGACGATTTCGTCCGCGATCACTCGGTCGACCCGCACCGCAGACACCCGGAGGGTTCCGCCTCCCTTGAGATCGAGGACGATTGCTTCGCCCTCGAGGCGTGCGTCGGCGACCTTGAGCACGCGACCATCGGTAAAGATGGCGAGCTTCGCTAGAGCGGGGTCAGCCCATACGAGACCGACAAAGGTCACCACGGTGAAGAGGACGCGACGAGTCACAGTCAACATGATACCGGGCGATTTTCGGGCACGGAAACGGAAACGGAAACGCGCACGGGCACGGGGCGCCTACGCGCGCGGGTGTTTCTCGTCGTAAAGGCGGCGCAGACGCTCGCGGGCGACGTGGGTGTAGATCTCGGTGGTGGTGAGCGATGCGTGGCCGAGCATCATCTGCACCGCCCGGAGATCGGCGCCGTTTTCGACCAGGTGGGTGGCGAACGAGTGGCGGACGATGTGCGGGCTGAGGGGCGAGGAGATCCCGGCCTTGAGGGCGTGGCCGCGGAGGATCTTCCAGAAGCCCTGGCGGGTCAACGGGCCGCCGCGGTGGTTGAGATAGAGCTCCGACAGACGGTTCTTGTTGAGCTCGGGCCGGGCTTTTTCGAGGTACTGGTCGATCCAGGAGACGGCGCTTTCGCCGAGCGGGACCAGGCGCTCCTTGCGTCCCTTGCCGATGACCCGCACGTAACCGGGATCGAGGCGTACCCGCTCGACGGTCAGCCCGACCAGCTCGGATACTCGAAGCCCGGTTGCGTACAGAGTTTCGAACATCGCCCGGTCCCTCATGCCGAGGGTGGTCGAGGTATCGGGGGCCGCCAGCAGCGCATCAATCTCCTCCGATGTCAGGGCGTGCGGAACCGTTTGCCAGAGGCTCGGCGAGCGGAGGTTCGCGGTCGGATCGGCGCTCTGCACCTGGGTGGCGACCAGGAATCGGAAGAACCCGCGCAGGGCGGAAAGAGCCCGTGCCGCCGACCGCGCCGACAGACCCTTGTCGCGACGGCTCCCGAGATAGTTGCGAAGAGTTGCCCTTTCGACGTCGGCGAGCTCGATCGACTGCTCGTCGAGCCAGACGATGAACTGGTCGAGATCTCGTTTGTAGGATTCGATGCTGCGCGGACTCAGGTTCCGTTCCACCGCCAGGTGGGCGAGGTACTCGTGCAGGTGGTGCTTGGGGGGCCGATCCATGAACCTATCGTACCGCCGATATCACGGTCGGGCCGAGGCAGGTCAAGAGTGAAGGGTGAAGCGTAAAGCCCGCCCGCCCCCGCTCAAGCTCCGACCTCTTCGAACTTGAACCTTAAGTCTTGACCCTTCACCCTTTACTTGCCTGGCTGGTCGATCAGCGCAGATTGGGCCACCACAAAACGATGGGTACCGACTTCCGTATACTGGTACATGGGGCGGCGATGCCGCCCCGTCTCATAGGAGATTGGATGAACCCGGTTTCAGAAACGGTCCTCGAGCGTCTCGAACGCCTGCATGAGTCCGTCGTGCGCGTCATTCGCGGCAAGGCGGAGATTGTCGACGCCCTGATTGCCGCGCTCCTTGCCCGCGGCCACGTCCTGCTCGAGGATGTGCCCGGAGTCGGCAAGACGACCCTGGCACAGGCTCTCGCGCGTTCGCTCGATCTCAATTTTCACCGCATCCAGTTCACCTCCGACACCTTGCCGTCGGACATCATCGGTATCTCGGTCTACCGTCAGGACCACGGAGAGTTCGAGTTCATGCCGGGACCGCTGTTCTCAAACGTGGTGCTGGCCGACGAGATCAATCGCGCCGCGCCGCGCACGCAGTCTGCACTTCTCGAAGCCATGAGCGAGCACTCGGTAACTGTGGAGAAGACACGCCACCGTTTGATCGAGCCGTTTTTCGTGGTCGCCACGCAGAACCCGGTGGAGTCGACCGGGACCTACCCATTGCCCGAGTCGCAGCTCGATCGGTTCCTGATGCGGCTCTCGATGGGCTATCCGGGACGCGACGAAGAGCGCGAGCTGCTGCAGGCGAGCGGTGCAGAGCCGGAGCTCGAACAGCTCGAGCCGGTGCTCGACGCGCGCGAGGTGATCGAGATGCAAAACCTGGTGTCCGAGGTCCACGTCTCGGGTGTGCTTCTCGACTACCTGTTGGAGGTGGTCGAGGCCACGCGCAACCACCCGACGCTTGCTCTCGGCGTGTCGACCCGCGGCTGCCTCGCTTGGCAGCGATCAGCCCAGGCCTTGGCGCTCGTCCGGGGCCGGGCCTTCGTGCTCCCTGACGATCTCCAGGACACGGCCGAATCGGTGCTCGCTCACCGTCTCCTGCACGCCGATCCGCTGGTCGGTGACGGCTGGGAGCGGAGCCGCTCCGAACGCTCCGTCATCCGCGCCATCCTCGAGTCCATCCCGGTGCCTCGCTAACCGGCTGAAGACAGGGTTGTGTCCCCTTCGTACCCGTTCCCGTCCCCGCTCCCGATATCGGCCCCAATGGGTGATCAGGCGTAGCAATGGCCTTCGCCGACTCCTTCCCCGGCTTCCGTCTTCGTCTCACTCGTTGGGGCGTCGGCTATCTCGTGGCGTGTGTGGTGCTCGGGCTGGCGGCGGTCAACACCGGGAACAACGCCCTCATGGCGCTGCTCGGCCTCGCTCTGGGCAGTTACGTGGTGTCCGGAACGTGGTCTCGCCAGGTTCTGGGTGCCATCGAAGCGACCGTCGAGCTCCCATCGGAGCTCTACGCCGGGCGGCCGGCGGTCATCGACATCGAGCTCTCCAATACCTCCGGCCTCTTCCCCGCGTATGGGCTGGTGCTCCGCGACGCCGACGGACGCACAGTTTTGCGGGAGCTCTTCCTGGCCACCGGCGCCCGTTCACAACACGCTGTGGAGATCGAATTCCCCAGGCGCGGCTGGCACGAGCTCGGTCCCTGGCGGCTGGACGTGTTGCTGCCTCTCGGGTTTTTCCTCAAATCGAAGGACCTGGTGGCCGGCCGTCAGGTGTTGGTCTACCCAAGACTCCTCCCGTCTTCGGCTGCTTCGGTTCGGCGGGGCGGCGGCAGGCGATCTCCAGACGCGCTCGAGTCGCGGGGACGCGAAGGGGAGGTGACGCAGCTGCGCGACTACCGTGAGGGCGACGAGCTGCGGTCGATGCACTGGAAGCAGACCGCGCGCCAGCAGCACCTGGTGGTCGTCGAGCGCCAGCGCGCGACCGACAAACCGGTGTTCTACGTCGTTGACCCGCGCCTCCACGATCCGACCGACCCGAAACACCTGGATCGCTTCGAGCACATGCTGTCGGAGGTGGCCACCGGCGTCGTTCAGAGGCTACGTGAGGGAGTCCGAGTCGGCCTGGTGGTGGGTCCTTCGGTGATCCCGCCGGTGCGCAACCTTCGCAGCGCGAGGATGTTGCTGCGGCCTCTCGCCGAGGTCGAGGCGGCGCCGATGGACGCGAAGCCCCCGGCCGCGGTCAACGACGGCCGCACGGTGGCATTTTCGGCGACCGGGAGCGGGCCGCGATGACGGTGGAAGATTCCCGCCGGCTGCTCGGGGTCCTCTTGCTGTGGGCGCTCGTGCCTTTTCCATTTCTCTACATCATCATGCCGCCGTTTTGGCTGACGGCTGCGGCTGTCGGTCTTTTCCTGTGCCTGCGGCCGGCGTCGAGGCTGCGCCCGTCGGGCCTGGTCCTCAACCTGATTGGTGTCGCCATCATCGTCGCGGTGGCGTTTGCCGGAGGCGTTCGGGTTGGTCCGCTGAGGCCTCTGGGACATTTATTGCTCCTGCTGACTTCGGTCCGGGTCGCAATGGTCTCCGACCGCCGCTCGTTCCTGCGTGCAATCCTCCTCGTCCTCCTGGTGTGGGTGGTGGCGCTGACCTCTTCGACCCACGTCATCGTGGTCCTGTACTTCGCGGCTTCTGCAGTCCTGTGGTGGTGGGTCGGGATCTCGGTCCACCTGGCCGGGATCGGTTTCGAAATCCAGAAAAGGGGCGTGATCCCGAAACCGCGCCACGTCGTGGCGGCGGCTCTCCTGGCGTTGATGCTCTCGGTGCCGATCTTCCTCGTCCTTCCCCGGCTTCGGTCCCCGTGGATCGCGGGCCGTGGAGGTGTCAGCAGCGTCACGGGGTTCACCAGCCATGTCGACCTGGCCGGTGTCGGGACCATTCGCCAATCACACCAGGTGGCCATGGTCGTGCGCTCGGTCACCGGTGAGTCGATCCGCTCGGAGTGGATGCGATTGCGGGCGACAGCCTTGCAGCGGGTGACGCTGGATTCCTGGGCGCCCCGGGGCGCTTTCCGTGTGCCCGAGTACATCAACGGCCGGATCCGGCTGCACGGCGGCGCGTATCGACTGAGCGATGCCGTGGAGCTCGAGATCGAGCTCGTCCGGCCCCGCCGGTACCTCTTCCTGCCCGAGGGCACCATCGCCCTGTCGGCGCCGGTCGCGGTGAACATGGACCCGTCGGGAGGTCTGGTCCTCGCGTCGCGCTCGCCCGGCCCCCTCGTGTACTCGGTGTGGGTGCAGAGGAGCGACCCTCCGAGGGCCTCCGACCCGCCCACAGATGCGGCACCGAGGTTCGAGCTCGACCCGGCTGTCCGAGAGCTCGCGAGTCGTATCGTTGATGGTCTGGACTCCGACCCGGAGCGTGCGAAGGCCATCGAGAGCTATCTGAGCCGGAACTACGGCTATTCGCTGTCCGGCATGACCCAGCAGCGGGCGGACCCGGTGTCCTGGTTCCTGCTCCACGAGCGCCAGGGCCACTGCGAGTACTTTGCCGGCGCCATGGTGGCTCTCCTCAACGACATCGGCGTGCCGGCGCGGATGGTGGCTGGATTCAGCGGTGGCGGATTGTCGCTCGACGGTACGGAAGCGGTTATCCGGCAGGCGAACGCCCACACCTGGGTCGAAGCCTGGCTTGGCGAAAACGATACGTGGACCGTCTTCGATCCCACGCCGGAGGGGGAGATTCCGGCTCTGAGCCGGCCGAGCGGAGGGGAGCGAATCCGTTGGGCGGTCGACTGGATCCAGTCCGCATGGGACCGTTACGTTTTGACCTTCGGCTTCGGGGAGCAGGTCCGCCTGGTGACGGCGATGGCCAACTGGTTCGAGGTGTTGCTCCGCCGAATGTCCTGGCGCCACCTTCCGTGGGCTCTCGCCGTTCTGGCTGTGCCGGTCCTCGGGTGGTGGATCAGGAGGCGGTTGCGAGCTTCGGGTCCGCGGCTGAAGCGGAAGGTCGTCGGGCCGGCAGCGGTCGCGGTCGAGCGCATCGCCCATCGCCTCGAGCGGGGAGGAATCGAGGTGCCGGACCACGCCACCGTTCGCTGGATCGCCAACGCCGCTCGTGATCGGTGGCCCGCCGCTGGGTCTCCGGTCGGAGACCTGGCCTGGCTGGCCGAGCGCGAGCTCTACGCGGCCGAAGGGCCGCAGTTCTCCGACGGCGCGATCGTGAGAACGCTGTGGCTGAGGGCCCGCAAGGCGATGAGTAGCGCCGGCTGAGTTCGCGAATTCGCCATCCGCGTTTCGGAATGGGAATATCGCTCCGACGTAGTTCATGTTGAAGAGAATGAGGGACCTGGAGGCCTTCGCGATGAGGAATCCATTGGCAAGATGTGTCTCGACGGACGCGTGGGCGGAGTCTTCCGTGCCGAATTCCCGAATCCACGCACCACGGCAGCGTGGTGCTCCCTTGTGCGTCGGCCTCGGGAGCCCTATCATCTTCGGTATGCAACGGAATTATCGATTGTTCGCTGTGGCTTTGATGCTGTTGGTTGCGGTTCCTGCCTTCAGCGCCGAAGTCGTGCGGCTGCGGGTCGAGGACACGATCCAACCGGCATCGCAGCAGTTCATCGAGCGCGCCCTCGCAGAGGCCGTCGAACGCGATGCCTCTCTGGTCGTGATGGAACTCGACACTCCCGGCGGGTTGGTCGACACCACTCGCGATATCACCACCGCGATCATGACCTCGCCGGTGCCGGTGGTCGTCTTCGTCAATCCCCCGGGTGCGCGTGCCGCTTCCGCGGGTTTCTTCATCCTCCTCTCCGCGGACGTGGCGGCGATGGCGCCCGGCACCAACACGGGCGCCGCTCATCCGGTCGGCGGCCAGGGGGAGAACCTACCCGAGGACGTGCGCGACAAGGTCACCAATGATGCGGCGGCGATGGTCCGCTCGCTCGCCGAGCAAAGGGGCCGCAATCCGGAAACCGCGGAACGTACGGTAATCGAGAGCATCTCACTGACCGCCGAGGAGGCGCTCGAGGAGGGGCTGATCGACCTGATCGCGACCGACATCACCGACCTGCTCGAGCAGCTCGATGGCTTCGAAGTGACCCGCTTCGATGGCGATATCGAGCGCCTGGACTTCGACCAGGAACAGGTGGTCGAGATCGAACCGAGTTTTTCGGAACGTCTGTTCTCGGTCCTCGCCAACCCCAACATCGCGTACCTCCTGATGGCCCTGGGCGCGCTCGGCCTCTATGTCGAGATTACCCATCCCGGTGGCATCCTGCCGGGTGTCGTCGGCGTCATCTTCCTGCTCCTAGGCCTCTATTCGGTGTCCGTGCTGCCGATCAGCTGGGCGGGCGTAGCGCTGATCTTCGTCGCCCTGATGCTCTTCATTCTGGAGGTGAAGGTGACCAGTTACGGGCTGCTGACCGTGGGCGGCGTGATCTCCTTCGTCCTCGGCTCGTTGATGCTCTTTGACGGGCCGATCCCGGACATGAGGGTGAGCATGGGCGTCGTCCTGCCGACGGCGTTGGTGGTCGCTGCCGTGACGGGTTTCTTGCTGACTCGCGTGCTGCGCGCCCACCGCGAACGGCCGATGACGGGTCGCGAGGGCCTGGTCGGCGACGAGGGACGGGCGATCAACGAGCTCGCTCCCGATGGAAAGGTCGCGGTGCACGGTGAGTATTGGGACGGGCGGTCCATGGGTGGGACGATTGCTGCCGGCAGCAGCGTCCGGGTGGTCGCCGTCCACGATCGAAGAATTGACGTTGTCGCTGTCGGTGACGACGAGGAAGGGAGTGTGTGATGCAGCTCATCGGGTCCGGACTCGGTCTTGCAGTCTTCTTTGCGATCTTTTTGGTGTTCAAGTGGATCAACATCCTCAACGAGTACGAGCGGGGTGTGATCTTCCGCCTCGGACGGGTGCTCAAGGAGCCCAAGGGCCCGGGCTTCGTGTTTGTCTTCTGGCCGGTCGATCGGATGGTCAAGATGAGCCTGCGGACGGTCGTGCACGACATCCCACCGCAGGACGTGATCACGCGTGACAACGTGTCGGTGAAGGTCAACGCGGTCGTCTACTTCCGGGTCATGAACCCGGTCAAGGCGGTGGTGGAGGTGGAGAACTACGTCTATGCCACCTCGCAGCTCGCCCAGACCACCCTGCGCGCGGTGCTCGGCGAGGTCGATCTGGATGACCTCTTGAGCAAGCGTGAGGACGTCAACGTCCGCCTGCAGGGGATCATCGACCAACACTCCGACCCGTGGGGCGTCAAGGTCTCGATGGTCGAGGTCAAGCACGTCGACCTCCCGCCAGACATGCAGCGCGCGATCGCCAAGCAGGCCGAGGCCGAGCGTGAGAAGCGGGCCAAGATCATCCACGCCTCCGGCGAGTTCGAGGCGTCGCAGAAGCTCGCCCAGGCGGCCGACGTCATGCGGGCCAACCCGATCACCATCCAGCTCCGCTATCTGCAGACCCTGACCGAAATATCGACTGAGAACGCGTCGACCATCGTCTTTCCGGTGCCAATCAAGATGCTGGAGGCCCTGACGGGAT
>JBFFBV010000035.1:0-36201 GCA_041560205.1 Candidatus Sulfomarinibacter sp. | reverse complement strand
CCCTGCTGGGTCCCGTCGGAGTTCATTTCGGTCGTCGCCCTGACGGACACCTACGTATATTCCGGCGACCTCATGGCGACCCTGACGATGGCCGAAAACATCATGGGTGCGTCAAAATTCTGCAGCACCAATCTGATCGGTTGTCCAGGGCCGTCGGACCGATTTGCTGAACTTGAGAAGCTGACCGGAAAAACCTTCGAATGCAATGACATCGGCGACGGCATGTCGCAGATCGTCCTCAAAAACATGGGTACCGCTTTTGGCAACCTCGGCGGCGTCGAGGTGGCCAACGACAACCACCTCGTCTACCTCGACGGCATCACCCGCGCCGCCCTCGAGACCGGCAACGATTTCTTCCTCAACCCATCCTGGTCGACGATTGTCGCGGCCTGCTACTACGCGCGGGACATTCACAACCTCCAGTTCAAGGTCTCGATGCTTCTCGCGACCCAGAACCTGATGCAGTTCAGAATGCTGCTGAACATCATGTCCGAATACCTGCGAGACGACCGCACCACACCGATCTACGAAATCAACATCGGCAACGGCGTCTCCCCCGAGAACTTCGTCCGCTGCGCCGAAGAGCTCGACCGCAGCGGCATCAAAGGGGTGAGCCTTGCCGCCCACCTGCGCATCAACCCCGACCTCGGCCTGGCGGACTTCGACTGGACCGACAACGCGTTCAATGTGCTCGAAAGCGGCACCAACCTGACCTTCAAGTACGAGTCGGACGGCACCGCGCGTGAGCTCGACACGATGGAGTGCTACTTCATGCCGGAGGACGAGCGTGCGGCCTGTGCGGATGCGATTGGCGACGTGATCTATCACAAATCGCTTCGCGCCTCGAAGGACGGCCGTGAGATGATGCGGCGAGGTATCCGCACTCGCTTCGGCGATGCATCGTATCGGGGATCTGCTCCCGCCGACCCGACGCACGAGCACCTGGAAACGGTCGAGGCGGTGTGATCGACGGACCGGAGTTTCGACACTGACGGGTGGAGGACAGCGACCGGTGAGAGCTGAATGGAAATCCAGATTTGCCAGCAACGTTCGTGAGTACGAAGGCTATCTGATCGGCAAGACCATCCAGTACGTCAACGACCCGCAGATCATCTCGCTGGCCGGTGGTCTCCCCTCTCCAGCGGTCTTTCAGAAATCGCAGCTGCGCGTCGCGTCCGAATCAGCGCTCGATCAGAACATCGAGCGCATCATGCAGTACTCCCCGATTCCCGGAGAAGCCGATCTGGTAGATGCGGTGAGAAGGTACCTCGAAGGGGACGAGATCACCGTCGAAGCCGATCAGATTCTCATCACGAGCGGCGGCCAGAGCGCGCTCGACCTCGTGGGGCGCCTGCTGCTCCAGCCGGACGACGTGGTGCTGATCGACCGACCTACCTTTGCCGGCGCCCTCGTCGCCTTCGAGATGCAAAGGCCGCGTTTCATTGGCCTCAACATCGAGGAAGATGGTTCAGACGTCGCCGGGATGCGGTCTGCTTTGGAATCTCTCGCCGCCGAGGGCACGGTGCCGAAGTTCATCTACGTGGTCCCGGATTTCCAGAACCCTTCGGGGATCACCATCAGCCTGGCCAAACGAGAGGCGCTCCTCGACCTCAGTTACGACTACGATGTGCCGATCGTCGAGGACAGTCCCTATCGCGATCTCCGCTACTCTGGCGAGACGATTCCCGCAATCTACTCCCTGGATCAGCGGCGCGACGGAGGCCATGTAATCGGCCTCTACACCTTTTCGAAGATCTTCTGTCCCGGGATCCGGGTCGGATTCGCCATCGGACCCGTCCCGGTGATCGAGCGCATGACGCACATCAAGGAAGGCAGCATCCTCAACACGCCGAAGTGGAACCAGGACATGTGTACGGCATTCCTCGACGACCCCGCGCTCGACCACCATCTCTCGAGCTGCCGAAGCTATTACCGGGACAAGCTCTCGATCTTCCTCGAGACCATGGCCGAGCACTTCCCCTCGGACACCGGTGTCCGTTGGACCCAACCCGAGGGTGGCCTTTTTCTGTGGGTCTCGGTGCCCGATCACATCGACACCGATGAGCTCTTCTTCGAGGCTATCGAGCACAAGGTGGCCTTCGTTCCGGGCGCCCTCTTCTTCGGAGAACGACCCGAGCGAAACCACATGAGAGTGAATTTCTCCTTTGTTTCGAAAGACCAACTCGCCGAAGCGGTGAGGCGGCTCGCCGCAGTCATCAAAAAGCAATTGTGAGGATGCTATGCGCTTGCTGTTCGTGGGATTCGGCACCGTCGCCCAGGGCCTGTCCGAACTGTTGATCGAAAAGAAACGGGAGCTGAGAGACAAGCACGGCCTCGACTGGAAGGTCACCGGCATCGTCGACATGCTCAAGGGCTCGGCCCACGATCCCGACGGGCTCGACCTCGAAGAGACCATGAAGATGGTGGCCGGCGGTCGGTCGATATCCGAACTGCCGAACGGTGGATGCGATTGGGACGCCCTGCAGATGATCGAAGGAGCGGAAGCGGACGCGATGCTCGAGGTCACCTACACCGACATCAAATCCGGTCAGCCCGCGACCGACCACATCCGCGCGGCCCTGGCTCGCGGCATGCACGTGACCACCACCAACAAGGGTCCGCTGGCACTCTTCTCGAATGAGCTGGTCGACACGGCGGCGGCCAAGGGAGTCCAGTTCCTCTACGAAGGCACGGTGATGGCGGGCACTCCGCTGCTCAACCTGATCCGGGAGACCCTGGCCGGTTCGGGGATCTGGGAGATGAAGGGCATCCTCAACGGCACCACCAACTACATCCTCACCCAGATGGAAGCGGGTATGGACTACGCGGCGGCGCTCAAACAGGCGCAAGAGCTCGGCTACGCCGAAGCGGTGCCCGACGCCGACGTGCTCGGTTGGGACGCGCTGGCGAAGGTGACGATTCTCGCCAACGTCGTCTTCGGCGCATCCCTCACCCCCGACGACAGCCCCTGCACCGGCATCACCGAGATCACACCCGACGCCATCCGTTCGGCCGCCGATGACGGCAAGCGGTACAAGCTCGTCGGCCGTGTCTGGCGCGACCGCGGCCGCGTTCACGCCTCGGTGGAACCGCAGCTCGTCGATCTCGACCACCCGCTGGCGGGCGTCGGCGGCGCCACCAACGCCATGACCATCACCACCGACACCTTGGGCGATGTCACGATCGTCGGACCAGGGGCCGGGCGTCGCGAGACAGGTTTCTCGCTGCTGAACGACCTCATCTCGATCGCGAAGGAGAGCTGATATGAAGATGCTGCTGGCAGGGCAGTGGGTGGATCGTAACAAGACGATCGACGTCCGTGATCCCTTCGACGACTCACTCATCGACACGGTCCCGGCCGCGACCTCAGATGACGTCGAAACCGCTCTCGCCGCCGCCGACGCCGCACGGGGTGCAGCCAGATCCCTGACCACCTACGAACGATCGAAGATCCTCCTCACGACCGCGGCGATCGTGGCCGACACCCTGGAGGACTTCGCGCTCACCATCGCTCGCGAGGGTTCGAAGACCATCCGGGAGGCCCGTGGCGAGGCGAGAAGATGCGTCAACACCCTGACCATCGCCGGCGAGGAGGCCAAGCGCCTGCTCGGCGAGACGATCCCCTTCGACTCGTTTCCGGGCGGCGAGCAGCGGCGCGGCCACTTCGAAAGGGTGCCGATCGGCGTCGTGCTCGCGATCACCCCCTTCAACGATCCCCTCAACCTCGTCGCGCACAAGCTCGGACCGGCGATCGCCGGTGGCAATACTGTGGTCCTCAAACCGGCCACGGTCACTCCCCTGTCGGCCCTCAAGCTCTGCGAGGCCTTCGTCGAGGCCGGTCTTCCCCCCGGTATGCTGCAGTGCCTGACCGGCCACGGTGCTGTGCTCGGAGATGCTCTGGTTTCGGATCCGCGCGTGCGCATGGTCAGCTTCACCGGCGGCGTCGAAGCCGGTGAACGCATCGTCGCCAAAGCAGGCCTCAAGAAAATCGGCATGGAGCTCGGGTCGAACTCACCGGTGATCGTATGGAGCGACGCCGACATCGAGTGGGCTGCGGAAACCTGTGTCTCGGGCGCATTCTGGGCCGCCGGCCAGAACTGCATCGGGGTGCAGAGAATCTACATCCACCGCGATGTCTACGAAACCTTCCGCGATCTCTTGGTCGAGCGAAGCAAGGGATACACCATCGGCAACAAGCTGGACGAGGCCACCGACATGGGCCCGATGATCAACGAGGGCGAGGCCAGGCGCGTCGAGCGTTGGGTCGCCGAGGCGGTCGAGAAGGGCGCGACGGTGCTCGCAGGAGGCAACCGGGACCGTGCTCTGATGGAACCGACGGTTCTCGAAAACGTACCGCCCGACGCCACCATCCATCACGACGAGGTCTTCGGACCGACGGTCAATCTCTATCCCGTCGACGATCTCGACGAGGCCATCGCCGAAGCCAACTCTGTTGACTACGGCCTGCACGCGGCCGCCTTCTCACGCGACGTGGAGACCTGCCACCGTCTGATCGAAGGACTCGACGCGGGCAGCGTCCTCGTCAACGACTCCACCGATTACCGCCTCGATTCGATGCCTTTCGGGGGCGTCAAGAAGTCGGGGCTCGGCCGCGAGGGCATCCGCTTCTCACTCGCCGAGATGACGGAACCCAAGGTGGTGTGCTGGTACCTCCCGGGGGTCGGCTCTCGGTAGGATTTCGATCGAACACAACCCGCGACTCCCGGATCTACGGCCCGCGTCCGATCCCGAGATTGACCAGTTGGTTAACGTGTTACGATTGAATAAAATGCGGTGGGAGATTCTGCTCGGATCCCACGGCACTGATCCACCTGGTAGGGAGGTTTTGATCAGCTCGCCAGTTTCCGTCCGCCCGAGCGGAGGGGCCATTACCCTTGCGCCATTCGTCTGCACCGGTGCAACGTCGGTACCGCGGTTTCGAGAGGCAGCCTCCGATGGTTCTCGATGCCGGTTCACACGTTGACGAGCCTGCCAAGCACCGGGTGACGATCATGAGCGAGCCTTCGATCGATCTTTCGGTGGTGGTCCCCGTCTACAACGGCGAGACCTTCATCGAGCGCACGATGATCGAGCTCGTCGACTTTCTCTCCTCGCTCGACGAGCCCTCAGAGCTCATCGTCGTCGACGACGGCAGCAGCGATCAAACGGCGGAGCTGATCTCCGGCGTCATTTCCGAAAGCTCAGCGTCCGTGCAGTTTATCGAGAGCCCTCGAAACGAGGGCAAGGGCGCCGCGATCCGCCGAGGGATGGCAGTCGCGAAGGGTCGGTATCGGGTCTTCCTCGATGCCGACCTCGCCTATTCTCCGGACTCGGTATCCGAGGTCCGATCCAAGCTGGCGGAAGGCGCCGAAGTGGTCATCGGGAGCCGCGTTCACCCCGACTCGACCTATCAAGTCAGGCCGTCGTTCTTCCGCTACCTCTATACCCGGCACGTCGCCGGCCGCGTGTTCAACTGGATCGTACGGCTTTCCCTCCTTCCCGGAATCTACGACTCTCAGGCCGGGCTCAAAGGATTCACCGCCGGCGCCGCCGACACCATCTTCGGAGGATGGCTGCCCGACGGCTTCAGTTTCGACCTCGGAGTCCTCTTGCGAGCTCGGCACGAACGGCTGGTCATCGAGCAGATTCCGGTCCGCTACCGTTATGACAGCGAGCCGACGACAGTTCGATTCGTGAGCGACAGCCTGAGCGCCGTCTACGACCTGGCGGTCGTTCGGCTTCGCATCGGCGGCGAGTACTCGAGAAAGGGATTCGGGAGATGGACCTCGTGGTCCGGCCTCCAGCTCGAAAGGCTGCACGATGCGGCACGGTCCCCGAAAGCGATCTCGGTCGGCGCTGGGGCAATCGTGTTCGCGATGTTCGCACACGTTTTCTTTCGCACCACGCTCCCGAGCAATCTGATGGCGATGCTCGCGTGGCTGATCGCCTGCTCGGGCCTGGTGTTGGTCTCGGCCCGGATCGACGCTCGCCTCCCCACCGAAAACCGCCCGGTCTTCGAGAATTTCGCCGAGCTCGCGTGCTTCCTCTCCATCTTCGCCCTGGCCGCGATCCTGCGTTTCTGGAACCTGTCACATCTCCCTGCGATGGTGCACGGTGACTCGGCGGAGTGCGGAATCCAAGGACTGGCCATCCTTCTCGGACGGGCCGACGATGTGTTCGGTTTTTCTTCGTGGTACTTCACGCCCTACCCTGCCTACCTGCCCTACGCAGCCAGCTTCGCCATCGCGGGAACGACGGTGCTCGGTCTGCGGCTCCCGTCGGCGGTGCTCGGCACGCTCTGCGTGATCCCTCTGTACTTTCTCGTCCGGGGTTGGCTTGGACGCCGCCCAGCCCAGATCGCCAGTGTGCTGTTCGCGTTGTCCCATGCGGCCGTTCATTTCAGCCGCATTGGTCTGTGGAACATCCAGGCGCTCTTTTTCGAGCTCGTCGCATTCGCCCTTCTCGCTGCCGCGCTGCGGAAGGGTAGTGCCGTGCTCGCGACCCTCGCCGGAATCGCGGGCGGGCTGGGCTTTTTCACCTACACCGGCGGACGGCTGATCGTGATCGTGGCGGCGTCGGTGTTCGCCCTGCAACTCCTGTTCGGGCCGCGGCGGCGCCTGGCGCAGGTGATTGGCTTCACGGCAGCGGGAGTGGCGGTGGCGATCAGCCCGCTCGTGGTCAACTACCTCAAAAACCCGGCGGCGTTGACGGTCGACCGCACGGGAGAGGTGCTGGCATTTGCAGAGGTCAACCGACACCACGTCGAAGCCTACACCGGCAAGACGACGACGCTGGGGATTCTTCAGGTTCAGACGATCGAAACTCTGAAGGGCTTTTTTGCGCAGGGCGGCCGCAGCGGTCAGTACGGAGGCACCCGAGCACTCGCCTCGCCGCTCTCGGCCACCCTCGCACTGGCGGGTTTCCTCATCGCGATCGCGCGCTTTCGCGACCCCGCACGCCGCATCGTTCTGATGTGGACCGGCCTCGGTCTGCTCTTGGGGAGCATCCTGATCATCGATCCACCCTCCCACACCCGTTTGATCGTGCTCTTTCCAATACCCTTCATATTCGCCGCGCTGGCGCTCGAGTGGGTGTTCCGACGCATCGAAGGGCGACGCACGCCTGGCGGGCGATTCCTGATCGCAGCGGTCACCGTGGTGGTCATCGGCCAGGCTGCGCTGTTCAACATCGGAGGATATTCCAGCTACGCTGAGCGAGTGCGAGAGCAAAGCAGGATCTGGGACGTGGTCAAGGTGGTCGAGCGATACGGAAGAGATTACGACTATTACTTCTTCGGCGGACAGACGATGTCGGCCCAGGCGCCGGCCATCCGCCTCTTCGCCGGCAGACATCGCATCGTCAACGGCGTCACTTCGGTTGACATTCCGACCGATCTCAGCAGAGACTCGATCATCATCGTTCCCCCCGTGATCCTGAACCTCGAACCGCACATGCGAAACATCGGCACCTATATCACCGAAAACTTTCCGAACGCGAGGCGACGGACGGTCGGCAAGGAAGATGATCCACAACTCATGTTGTACATCGTGTCGAGCAGCAGGCCACCACGAATTCCTGGAGGTCGTCATGTCCGGAAACAGAAATGATCGTTCCCCGCGACGGGTCCTGACAACGGCCCTTCCGACAGCGCTCCTCATCATCGGCCCGTCGGTGGCCGACGCCTCCCCTCAGCAGTCGCCAGTCCCCCAAAAGACTGAGGCCACCTCAGCCGAAACCGGCGCACGCACCTCGCTTCGCCCATTCCAGCGGGCGGCCGCCTCGGAGGCGCGCCGGGTCCTCGAATCTGCGCTTGCGGGAGATGATGGTCCCGCGAAGTGGCTCGGGTTGTACGCAGTCAGGCAGCTCCGCCAGCCCTGGATTGCAGCTCCGCTGCTTCGGCTCTGCGATTCGCCGGACCTCACCGAACGCGTGCTGGCGCTGGAAGCAGTCACCAACTCGAATCCGGCCAAGGGCAAGAGCGCATTCGCCGCCGCCCTCGAATCCGAGCATCGCAGCATTCGCCTGCGGGGGGTCCTGGGCCTGACGGCGCTCCGCGACACCAGCATGGCGCCGGATCTCGTGACGATCATGCTCGAGGACGAGGACCCCGACCTTCGCGCGGCGGCGGCGCATGCCCTGGGAGAGATCGGCGCCGTGACGGCCTCGATCCCCCTCTATGAATCGGTCATGGAGAGCCAGTATGCGCCGGTTCGGGAGCAGGCTGTTCTGGCCCTGATGGCCCTCGGCGACGAACAGGTGGGCGTCTATCTCGTGGAACAGCTCAAAACGGACCGAGGTCCAGGCGAGGAGGAGCTGCTCAAATTGCTGGCCCTGATTCCCGATCCGAATCTGATCGCCGATCTGACACCGTACCTCGAACACGAGTTCCTGGAGATCCGGATCCAGGCCGCGGCCACGATCCTGTCGATCCTCGAAAAGACCAGACCTTCCAATCCCTGATGGTCGAACCGGCCGTCGCACGCCACTTCATTCGCTCCGCAGCACGCTACTCACGCCTGCGGAGCACGGGACCGCTGGGCAGGATCCGCGCCCACGAACAGACCGCCGTTCAAAAGCTCGCGAAATTCGAAGCCGGCAGCATGGTTCTCGACGCGGGGTGTGCTGATGGCGCCACCCTCGAGTGGGTGCAGAGGCGCGACGCCCGGGCGTTTGGCATCGACCTCGTCCTGGCCATGGCGAAGATCTGCTCCAACAAAGGTTTCTTGGTGGCCGTCCAGGACATTGATCAGTTGGGATTGCGACCGGTCTTCGACTGGGTGCTGTGCGTCGGGTCCCTCGAATTCGTGCCTGATCCTGGGCGTGCACTCGCCAATCTTGCCTCGTGCCTCGCCCCGGCGGGGACCCTGGTTCTGCTGTATCCCAGGAAAGGCCCGTGGGGTGTTCTGTATGCGCTCTACCACCGGAGCCACGGCGCGAACATTCGCCTGTTCAGCGAGAGCGAAATCGATGAGCTGTTCGAAGCTGCCGGCTTCACCCCTCCGCTGGCACGGCGCGATTGCCTTCTCTCGAGCGTGTGTACGACTGCGAAGAAGGGGAAGACGGGCAGGTGAAACCGCTCCTCCTCACCTACGATGTCGAAGAGTTCGATTGGCGCCTCGGCGGCGGCCGGCCACTCCCGGCGAAACGACAGATCGAGGTGACGGCTGACGGCCTGCGAGCACTGCTGCCGCTTCACGAGAAACACCGAGTTCCGGCAACCTTCTTCGTCACCGGAGCCTTTGCCACATCCGAACCCGAGCTCGTGGCGGCGTTAGCCGACGCAGGCCACGAGGTTGGTGTCCATGGTCTCGCGCACGCCGACGACTATGCGAATCTCGAGCCTGCGGTCGCGATCGAACGACTCAGGCGCGCCCGGGACATCGTGGAGGACGCGAGCGGACGGCAGGCTGTCGGGATGCGCACACCGCGGCTGCGAAGCTGTCTCGCCTTCGTCGTCCGCGATGCTGGCTTCGCCTACGACGCGTCACCACACCCGACCTGGATCCCGGGACGTTACTTTGGCCTGCACCACCGCCGGAGGCCGTGGCGGAAGGGTGGGATCATCAAGGTCCCGATCTCGGTGCTCCCCGGTTTTCGCCTCCCGGTTTCCTGGTTGTTGTTCCAGTTCGCCGGTCCGCGTCTCGGGCTCCTCGGTGCGCGGCTGGCGCTTGTCGGAGCGCCATACCTCCACCTCTATTTCCATCCATGGGAGGCCGTCTCCCTCCGACCCTTCGGCGCCCTTCCGCCGTTCTCGTACCGTACCGGCGGTTTCTTTCTGGATGGCCTCGATCGGCTCCTCGGCTGGTCCGAGGGACGTCTCGAAGCAACAACGGTGCGTGATTTCCTCGAGTCCTTCAGCACCTCCTAGACCCCTCTTTTGAAAGCTGCTAGAGTCTTCTGAGACATAGTTGCAATCCATCTCGCATCACCCATCGTGGGCATCGGTGGGTCGATGCTCAGCAAACGATCGGAGGAATCATGAAGAAGATCGCGGTGTGTTTGAGCCTCTTGCTGGTGTCACTCCCGGCCTCGGCCGGAGTCGTCTATGAAATCGAGGTCAAGGATCACGGGCAGTCACCACCGAAGTCCGAGAGTGTCAAAACTTCCTTCGAGGGCCATTGGATGAAGATCGAGACCGCCGGGAGCGGCGGAAGCGGACGTGGCGAGATGATCTACCGCGGAGATCGCCGGGAGATGGTGATGATCGACCACGACGGCAAGAGCTATTACGTGATCGATGAGAAGACGATCAAGGAGCTGGCGGCGCAAATGAACGAGGCGATGGCGATGATGGAGCAGGCACTGGCGAACGTACCGGAATCGCAACGCGCCATGATGGAAGAGATGATGAAGAAGAAGATGCCGCAGATGCAAACGGTCGAGCGCGTCAAGACAGAGCTCCGAAAGACCAACGAAACAGCCGAGCGCAACGGCTATCCCTGCGTCCGCTACGAAGTCCTCCAGAACGGCATCGCCGTGCGCGAGCTCTGGGTCACCGACTGGAAGAACGTCGAAGGCGGAGCGGAGGTCGCGGATCTCTTCTACGAGATGTCCGAGTTCTTCCAGGAGATGCTCGACAGCCTCCCCAAGTTCGCCGAGACCGGGGGTGCCGATCATGCCTTCGAGCACATGCGGGAGATGGATGGCTTTCCCGTCGTGACCCGCGAGCTTCGCAGCGACGGCTCGGTCGACAATGAATCTATTCTCCGCTCGGCAAGCCAACAGTCACTCGGGCCGGACGCCTTCGAGCCCCCGTCCGGGTACAAACGGCAGAAGATGTTCAAGGGCAAGTAACACACGCCAAGAAGCGCAGCGCATTCCGGGATCGGGAGCGGGATCGGGATCGAACGTTCAGGGTAAGATCCCCCGGTGGCTGATAACGAGAATCCGAAGAAGAGAAGTCGGCGCGTTTGGCTGCTACGGACAGCAGCTGCGTTTTTGGTGGTCTTCGCGTGCCTCGCGCTCTTCGTGGCCCTCACCTGGCCGGAGGTGGCGGAGCTGGCGGAATCGAATCCACAGACGACGGCATTCATCGAGCGGGCCCGTGCCAACGGCACCGAGGTGCAGTGGCAATGGATCGACTCCGACGCGATCTCGATCCATCTGAAGAAGGCCGTCCTGGTCGCGGAGGATCTGAGCTTCTTCAAGCACACGGGCTTTGACACCTATGAGATCCGGATCGCGGCTCGCGACGCCATCAGCGGCAAGCGCGTCCGCGGGGCGTCCACCATCACCCAGCAGCTGGCGAAAAATCTCTGGCTGTCACCATCTCGATGGCCGGACCGCAAGCTGCGCGAGATCATCCTCACCCGACAGCTCGAGAAACACCTCTCGAAGCGCCGTATCCTCGAGCTCTACCTCAACGTGGTCGAGTTCGGACCCGGAATCTACGGCGCCGAGGCCGCGTCACGGCATTTCTACGGTGCGCCTGCCTCCGATCTCGACGTGGAGCAGGCGGCGCGCCTCGCCGCGTCGCTGCCTCGACCTTCCACCTGGCACCCGGGGGTCGAAAGCCGCGGCTACGAGGGCAATGTCCTGCGCATTCTCAATCTGATGGAGGACTGTGGGTGGCTCGAGAAGTGGCTCTGATCCCGGTGGTACCATAGGTGCGAAAACCTCGAAATATGCAGGAGGGAAAGCATGAAAGCCACGGCTGGTATCGTCATTTTCGCAGCAGTGATCGCCCTGGTCGGATGTGCGCCGAAAGAGGCCCCGCCGGCCGAGGAACCGGTTGCGGAGGGCCTCGAAAACGGCTCGTTCACGGCCGAGCTCAACGGATTCGAGATCCACTATGAAGTTCATGGAGACGGTCCGGTGCTCATGGTCCTCCCCAACTCCTGGGGCCTCTCGATCGCGGGACTCCGCGGCATCTATTCGGGCCTCGAGAAACGGCTCACCCTCGTCTATTTCGACCCTCGCGGCATGGGTGGGTCGTCGGAGATCAAAGAAGAATCGGACATGGGGATGGAAGCCGTCCGGGCCGATTTCCAGGCTTTGAGGACGCACCTCGGTCTCGAGGAGGTCGATGCTATCGGCTGGTCGAACGGCGCCATGAACCTGGTGTACCTGGCCGCCGAGAAGCCCGAAACCATCAACAGCGCGATCTTCGTCCACGGCGCGGCCTCCTTCACGTCCGAAGACATGGCCGCCTGGGCGAAGGAGTACCCGGAGCTCTTCCAAAAGTTCGCCACCTTCAGCGAAGAGATTCAGAATCCCGATTATTCGCTCGAAGAAAAGACGGCTCGGATGCGCGGTCTGTGGCTCGAGGAGTGGTTTCCGAACAGCTTTGCCGATCGGGAGGCCGCGCCCGAGCTCATCGATCGTGTCTTCGGCGAGGCGGAGTTCAGCTGGGCGCACGCCGACTACTCACAGCGAGCGCATCCCGATTTCGACGCCCGCGATCGACTGCCCTCGATCACTGCTCGGTGCCTCGTGATCGCCGGCGTGCACGACATGATGCCGGTGGCAAAGGGCGAGGAGCTGGCCGAGGGTCTTCCCGATGCGCGCTTCGCGCTCTTCGAGCAGAGCGGGCATTATGCGCCGGTCGAAGAGCCGGAGGCCTTCGAGGATCTCGTCTTCGATTTCCTTGGCGTCGACTAGTCCTCGGCCTCGACCGGGTTCGGCGGGCCGGGATCGGCCTTCTGCTCCTCGGTTCTGCGGTCCACCGGGCCGGTCGCGGGACCCGTGTACTTCGCTAACAGACGGCCGAATGGGAGCTTGAAATCGAGCCGGTAGAGGGTCCGCGAGGTATCCGGCCTGATCCAGTAGATGAACTCGCCCTTGCGCGAGAACATCTCGCCGTCGGCGGTGAGAGGCTGGACCCGGAGCAGCTCGATTTTGCCGTCCGGGGTGCTGAACCTCTTGAGCGAGCCAACCTGGCTCCCGGTCACGATCACACCGCGGTCGGTGAGGAGGTTGAGGTCGAAGGTCGAGCCCGGCTTCCCGGC
The DNA here is from genome assembly GCA_041560205.1 of Candidatus Sulfomarinibacter sp. Taxonomy (GTDB): domain Bacteria; phylum Acidobacteriota; class Thermoanaerobaculia; order Thermoanaerobaculales; family Sulfomarinibacteraceae; genus Sulfomarinibacter. The sequence continues at coordinate 23,254 of JBFFBV010000035.1, read as the reverse complement.
AAGCACCCGGCCCCGATAGACGTAGGCCAGCGGGTCGAGCGCCGCCTCCCCCTCGAAGGCCACGGTTTTGACGTTGCCGTGTTTCTCGGCCCTGACAACGCCCTTCTCGTAGTCGATGTGATAGCGCCGGATCTTGCGCCGACCCCGTTCGGTGATGTCGCTCTCGTAGGCCAGGGTGCTCATGGTCTCGGCGTCGATCCAGGAGTCGATCTGTCCGTCGACCCGGTAGATCTTGTTGAAGAACTTCGTGTTCGAAGCCGTCATCACGACGTGATAGGCCGGCCGGCCGTGGTACTCCTCGAGCCTGCTTTCGAGCGTCATGTGACCGCAGGTGATCCCCAGGTACTCGACCTTGTAGTGATAGGGCCCGTCGGTCGGGAAAACGGGCAAGCTCGCGGAATCATCCGCAGGCTTGGGCTCGGCCCGACACACAAAGACCGTCACCGTCGCGAGGAAAACCGCGACCAGGGAGAACCCGAACAGCAACCGCGGACGACCGGGCGAAATCACCGTCGCACCTCGGATCTCCGTCTATTCGGCGACCGCGCCATTGGCTGTTCGACGGTTTCGATACAACGAACCATCGACGGCGCCCGCCATGCGTTCTGCGTCGAGACCGCCACCGAGAAACTCGGCGATGCGGCGCGCCTCCCGGACGGGCTCGGCGACCACGTCCGAGTAGTTGACGTAGAGGGCGTCGAAGTAAGGTCGGAACCTGAGCTGGAACTGAACCTTTTCGAGATGCGATTGATACATCTTCAGAAGGTCCTCGTCCTCCGTATGAGATTCCTCGTTCCGGCGGTCGAGCATCTTGATCTGTGACGCCAGCACCTCGTGGAGGTTCCGACGCATGAAGACGACCTTATACGAGTTGTCCGCCGGGAGATGGTTGAGGAGCGACGAAACCACCTTGAGGACCTTGCCACGCGCCGCCCTGAGCCACTCCTTGTCCTCCATCTCGGCCAGATCTTTGACCCGTTCGTCCTCGTAATATCCCTTCGGATTGTCCTCGTCAGCCGTGCGGACGTTGTCGACGACCAGCTCCATGCCGCCGGCGGCCAGCATCTTCATCGCCATCGAGGTACCGGAACGCGGGAGGCCGGAAACAATGACGACCGGTCGGCCGTACCTCAGTCGCCGTAAGAATGATTGCAGGGTCGATGGCATTGATGACTCCTGAGGCGGTCCGGAATACGTGCAGCGTTCCGCCTATTTGCAGTGAATTGATGCTTCGGCCCGGGATCGCGGTCAACGAGCGCGCCCGGCACCGTGGGTATATTACAATGCCGCGGCCGAGAGCCCGCATTTGACGGGCAATTTATTCGAATTCAGAGGTTTCATGACCCCAGCACCCCACACACGGAAGCGGTGCATCCGCTCCTGGGCGCGATATTCGGTGGTTTTCGCCGCCACCCTTGCCCCATCTGTGGCCGACGCCTACATCGGCCCGGGCGCCGGCTTTGCAGTGCTCGGCTCTTTTGCGGTCATCTTCGTCACCATGCTGCTGGCGGGCGCCTCGCTCCTGGTGTGGCCGTTCCGCATGCTGTGGCGGGCCATTCGTCGCCGCACCAAGAGCAAGCCGCTGGTCAAACGCCTCATCGTCGTCGGTTTCGACGGCCAGGAGCCGACGATCACCGAGAGGATGATGGCCGAGGGCAAGCTCCCCAACTTCAAAAAGCTGCAGGCGTCCGGTGGCTACCGCCGTTTGCGCTCCACGTTTCCCTCGATCACGCCGGTCGCCTGGTCCTCGTTCACGACCGGCACCAACCCCGGCAAGCACAACATCTTCGACTTCCTCGATCGTGATCCCCGCACCTACCTGCCTCGTCTCTCATCAACCGAGATCGGCTCGGTGGACAAGGTTTTCAAGCTCGGCAAGCTCAGGATTCCGCTCGCCAAACCCGCGATTCGGCTCCTCAGAAAATCGAAGCCGTTCTGGACGGTTCTCGGCGAGCACAACATCTGGAGCACCATCATCCGGGTGCCGATCACCTTTCCGCCGGACACCTTTTACGGCGCCCAGCTCGGCGCGATGTGCATCCCGGACCTGCTCGGCACCCAGGGCACCTTCCTCTACTTCAGCACCCGCGAGGGCGGACAGGCCTTCCAGGAGGGCGGCCTCCGCTTCGAGCTTTCGAGCAACGGCTCGAAGGACAGCTTTGAGGGGACCATCGAGGGCCCCGAGAACACCTTTCTCGAGGGCAACCCGCCGATGACGCTGCCGCTTCGCATCGACACCGATCGCCAAGCGGGCCGCGCACTGGTGTCGGTTAACGGCGACCAGGTCGCACTCGAGCCGATGGTCCTCAGCGACTGGGTCAAGCTGAGCTTCAAGGCGATCGCCGGCATGAAGGTGACCGGTATCTGCAGGATGATGATCACCGAGATGGACGAGCACGTTTCACTCTACATCTCCCCCATCAACATCGAGCCCGAGAAGCCGGTCATGCCGATCTCGCACCCGGGCTATTACTGCTCCTACCTCGAGAAAAAGCTCGGATCCTACGCGACCCTCGGACTGGCCGAGGATACGTGGGCGCTCAACGAGAAGATCACCGACGACCACACCTTCATGACCCAGACCACGGACATCGACGAGGAGCGCGAGCGGATGTTCTTCACCGCCCTCGAAAGACTGCGCAAAGGAGCGCTGGTCACGGTTTTCGACGCAACCGATCGCGTCAACCACATGTTTTGGCGCTACACCGAGGACGGCCATCCGGCTGCAGAGGGAATTGAAAACCCCGATTACGCCGATGCGATCGAGGACCAATACCGGCGCAACGACGAGATTGTCGGCCGGGTGATGGAAAGGCTCGGTCCGGGCGACGTTCTGTGGGTGATGTCCGACCATGGCTGCACCTCGTTCCGGCGCGGCGTCAACCTCAACGCGTGGTTGAAGGAGAACGGGTACCTGGCCCTCAGAGAGGACGCCGACGGTTCGGAACCCTGGCTCCAATCGGTGGACTGGTCCCAGACCAGGGCCTACGCCGTAGGCCTCGTGGGGATCTTCCTCAACATCAAGGGCCGCGAGGCGCACGGCATTGTCTCGGCGGGAGACGATGCCGCGGCCCTCAAGGCCGAGCTGATGGCAAAGCTCGAGGGGCTCATCGACGACGAGAAGGGCGATGTCGCCATCAACGAGGCCTTCGACACCGATGCCCTGTACCGCGGTCCCTACAAGGGCAATGCGCCCGATCTGCTGATGGGCTACAACCACGGCTACCGCATCTCGTGGGATTGTGCGAGCGGAGTCGTGGCCGGCCCGGTCTTCGAAGACAACAGCAAGGCGTGGAGCGGTGACCACATCGTCGACCCGCGGCTGGTTCCGGGGATCTTCCTCGCCAACCACGGCATCGCCAAGGACGACCCCGCCATCATCGACCTCGCACCGACCGCGCTGACCCTCTTCGGCATCAAGCCGCTGCCGCACATGGAAGGATCGCCGATCATCGACGCCGCCAGCTTCAAAGGACCATAAAGGGAGGAACCAAGATGTTCGGATACACCAAGGTCAAGCTCGAAAAAAGCCTGGTCGACCGCATCAGCCGCTTCTCGGAGATCGCCGGCTACTCGTCGCCCGAGGAGTTCATCACCCACGCGCTCGAAAAGGAGCTCGCCCAGCTCGAGGACGCCGACTCCGAGGAAGAGATCAAGAAGCGCCTGCAGGGCTTGGGCTACATGTCCTAGGGGGGTCGCGGACCACCAATGAAACTCCTCAACGACCTCCTGCGCCCGGTCTTCAACCTCCTGCAGGCCCCCCTGGCCGGGCTGCCGGCCTTCTTCGGCATCCTCGTGTGGTCAATCCCGGTGGGCATCTTCGCGCTGTGGGTCTTCGGCAAGACCTCGAAGCAAGACCGCATCGCCGAGGTCAAGCGCCGTATCCACGCCGGCCTTTTCGAGATCCGTCTCTTCAATGACGACCTCCGAGCCATCATGCGCGCGCAGGGCGAAATCCTGCGTCACGTCCTCCACTACCAGGCGCTCGCCCTGAAGCCGATGATCTTCATCCTGCCGCCGCTCGTGCTTGTGATGGTCCAGCTCCATCAGTTCTATGGCTTTCGCGGGCTCCATCCCGGTGACGAGGTCCTGCTCATCGTCCAGCTCGACCCCGAGTCGGTGACGAACGGGCAACGGCCGCGCCTGAGCCTCGAGACCCCTCCAGGGCTGCACGAAGCAATGGAACCGGTGTGGGTCCCCTCGCTGGCGCAGGCCTCGTGGCGCCTCGGGATCGACGATTGGGGCGATTGGGATCTCGTCGTCCGGGTCGGTGACACGTCGTATCGAAAAACGATTCGAGCCACCGATAGGCTGATCCGGCTGTCTCCCGAGAAACCGCCACGCGATTTCGTCGGTCAGCTCGAGTGGCCGTCCGAACAGCCGTTCGAGCAAGGCGATTCCGTACAGTGGATGACCCTCGGTTACGCGGACGGCGTGGTGAAGATACTGGGCTGGGATTTTGAGTGGGCCTTCGCCTGGATGGTCGTCTTCTTCGTGCTCACCCTGGTGGTCGCCCTGGTCCTCAGGAAGCCGATGGGAGTCGAGCTCTGAGTCACTCGTGCCCGTATCCGCCTCCGCGCCCGTGCCCGAGAAACCGGGGTGCGATCCGGTGCCCGTCAACGTGAAGACTCGATCGGCAACCATCGGCGCAGCCTTCATCTGCCTGTCGGCGGCGTTGTGGGGTCTCGACGGCGTCGTCCTCACCCCGCGGCTCGCCAACCTCGATGTCCCGTTTGTCGTCTTCCTGCTGCACGCGATCCCCTTCGCGATCATGCAGCCCTTCCTCTGGCGGAGCTACGCGCGGCTGCGGTCGATGCCCGCGCGAGGGTGGCTCGCCCTGGCACTGGTCGCGCTCACTGGCGGCCTCCTCGGCACGATGGCCATTGTCAAGGCCCTGTTTCTCGTCGATTTCAACCAGCTCAGCGTGGTCGTGTTGCTGCAGAAGCTGCAGCCGGTCTTCGCCCTCGCTCTGGCCGCGGTGTTGCTCGGTGAGAGGCTTTCGGCGCGTTTCTTGGCGGCCGCGGTCGTGGCGCTGGTCGGCGCCTACCTTCTCACCTTCGGCCTTTCGACGCCCGAAACGACACCGGATGCGATCTCGCTCAAAGCAGCGTTGCTCGCGATCGTCGCCGCCGCCGCTTTCGGTGCAGCCACGGTGTTGGGCAAGATGCTCCTTGGATCACTCGACTTCAAGGACGCCACCTTCGCGCGCTATGGCATGACCTCAGTCATGGCGCTGCTGTACCTCGGAGTCCGCGGCATCGGCCTGCCCTTCACGGAGATCACCGGCGCCAACTGGGTCATTATCCTCATCATCTCTGCGACCACCGGTTCGGGTGCGATTTTTCTCTACTACTACGGTCTCACGCGGGTCCGCGCGAGCGTCGCGACCATTTGCGAGCTCTGCCTCCCGTTGTCGGCCGTGTTTCTCGACTACCTCGTCAATGACTCGACCCTCGGTTCCTGGCAGTGGTTCGGTGCGGCGCTACTGGTCGGAGCCATTCTGCGAATCACGATCACGCCGGACAACGGTGACCACGAAGCGAAAAGAGTCATCAGTGATCAGTGATCGGTCTTCGAGCCCGTGAAGGTGGATGGGATTGTTGACGGATGACTGATTACTGGCTCCTGGGCGGGTTGGCGGCTGGGCGGGTAGGATACATCCTCGGCAGCTTTGCTTCGACGGCGTAACGCATGATCGCGGTCACGCACTTCAAGGTGACCCAGCAACTGGGGCCATTGTTCGAGGCGGGCGCGACGAGGGTCTTCGGCAGCTCCGCTTCGCGTCGCCACCTCCCCCCTTCGATCTGCCGCTGTTGGAGGTCGGCAAGAGCCCCAACCATGGGCGATTTCAAAGGGGCGTTCGCCCGAGCCAATGTCGACAGGACCTCGGCCGGATTGGTGTGTTCGAGACACGGATGGGCCAGGAGTCGTCCGTCTCCATGCGGCGAATCGAGCCTGCGCACGAGCGATTCGATTGCGCGCTCCTTCAGGGACCGTCTTCGATCGTCGCCCCAGGTGCCGAGTGCTGCGAGGAGCGCGACCGCCGTCACCTCGCACGCTTCTGCGGTGCCGTCATCCTCCGGCACACTCCAACCGCCGTCCGGATGCCGATCCGCGCCTTCTTCGAGCCAGGCCAAGGCTTCCTGGATCCGTGGATGCCGGTACCAGCCCAGCTCAGCAGCCGCCTGAAGCATCCGTGCGGTCAGCCACGGCGAGGGCGCCCCGCCCTCCCGATGCGAAAAACCACCCTCCCCCGCCGTCGTCTCGAGGAGGAGCTCGGTCGCGGCCTGGAGCCGCGGATCGGTGGGGTCGGCTCCCCACTGGACGGCCGCCAGCAGGCGCCACCCGCAACCCGAGTGCATCGACCACAATGATGGATCGCCGGACCAGGTGCCGTCGGTCTGGAGATCTCGCAGGAGGGAGGCGATCGGCTCCGCCGCATTGGCGCCACCCCGGGCGCGAATGACCGCAGGGCTGTCGGCCGGTCTCCCCACCAGCTCGACGAGCACCCGCCAGTGGAGGTTCGGACGATTCGGGTCGAGGAGCCAGGGCAGCGGGTCGCCGGTCAGCGACTCCCAGGCGTCCGAAATCATCATGCCCGATCCGCGTCAGATCCTGCCCGCGCGGCGAAGCTGGATGGTGTGCCGGAGCATCCTCAGCGCGCCTTCGATTCGCGAGAGCCTCCGATTGCGCGCCTGGAGGGCCGGCTGGTCTTCCAGATCCACGGCTTCGGACCGGGTTTCGCGGAGGCGCTTGTCGAGCTCGAACTCGAGGGTGGTCATCTGCTCCAGGCTCAACCTCTTGAGGCTCACCTGCGACAGGAGGGTGAATCCGTCGCAGACCTGACGCGCCATGGCCGGCGCCGATCCTCCCTGATAGCTCCCCATCGTCACCTCCGCGTGTGCACAGTGTACCCGACCGCCCACCCGCCCACTGAGTCAACAGGAGCCGGTAGCCAGTCCTGCTCACGCCAAAGGACTCTCAAAACGGGGAACTTGATACCGATTACTGGCTCCTCAGGGACCGGAGTGATCCGTGCCGGTATTCCACGACAAGGCCAGCGCGCTCCGCGAGCTCGCGATCCGGCGTCAGCCAGATGGCCGTCCGACCGACCGACGCCCTCACCACCGCGGACCGCCACAGCTCGCCGCGGACCGCGTTGACCCACGGCATCGGATCGACGACAACCACCATTCGGTAGGCGGAGGGGATGACCCTCGCAGCAAGCACGAGCAAACGGTGGAACGGGCTCAAGGGGCTTCCGTCGGTCTCGAGAGGTCGATCGCCAAGGGCCTCGACCACCTCGTTGAGGGAGCACGCCTCGTGAATTGCAGCAACGGCGCTTCGTTCCAGGGGGCGGTCGGTCAGGGTCGATAGATTCGTGAGGAGATCACCAGAGCGAAATGCCTCACCTGGGGCAACAATCGCCGCGAGGCCATGGCCGGCGCCGACGGGTGATCCATCGATCGTGATCTCGCCCGAAGTGGGCTCTCGGCGTCCCGCGAAGAGATCCGCCAGGGTGGCCGAGTCACGAGGCGAGTCGCAAAGTATCGCCACCGAGTCGCCCGCACGCAGCACGAGATTGATCGGCACTGTCCGGGGAAGTGAGTCCGCTCCAGAGGCGACGACGTCGTTGAGGCTCAAGGTGCCGCGGATCTCGCGCTTTGGCGGGCCCGGGCAGGAGATCGCGGGCGGATCGAGCGAAGATCGCGCGAGGCGTTGGGCCGAGTACAGGAGAAGCAGCGGAGCCACCCAACCCCCGTTCCCGGTCTCCACCAACCTCGGCGCGAGGGCGAAGATCACCCCCCATCCGCCAATCGCGAGGTAATCTGCAGCATCCGGCCGGCCGCCGTCGCGCCTGCGCAGGCTTCGCGCGACAACCGCCACCAGAATTCCCAGCATGACCCATCCCAGCACCAGCTCCCATCCACCAACCACCAGGAGGAAAACTCCCGCTGAGAGACCCACCACCAGGGTCGACCACGGCTCCGCAGTTCGCGTGCGATCCACCGTACGGTGGACAACGACGGCGGCAGCCGCCAGGACCGGTGCCCAACCAGGTCGCCACATGGTCACCCAACAGAGCAGCGCCAAGATCCCTGCGTGGCACCATCCGAGGACTGCGGTCCAGGGGATTTTCACGGGGCGATGGTACCCCGACGCAGCGGATGAGCCAAATCCAAAAAACCTCGAGACGGTCTCCACCTCCGAGGGCACCCACGACATCCACACGCTTGTCCGGGGCCGGCACCTCACCGGAATCCCCGCCTTCGAACCACCCGCAGAGTGAATCGGACCCGGGAACAGGCGCAGATGCAGGATGCAGGATGCTCCAAGCAGCATCAATCCTATTTCATCATTGTCGAGGGGGGCGGATGGGACCTGTATCCGGGCGGATGGCCGGGCGGGTGCATCCTGTTTCCGGGTGCGTGGTTGGGTGGGTGCATCGTGTATCCGGTCGGGTGGGTGGAAGTGCAAACTTTTTCGCCCCATTTACGTACGTCCTTATGAATAGATGGGTCGAAGAGGCAGACCCGACGCCCACCAGCGTCACACAACGACCTCTATCAAACTCCTCCTTCATGGCTCCTCCCCCGGGAGCCAACTTTTTTGCCGAGCCCCTTGGTATCGCGCTCAATCTCGTCCCCGTACCCGTTCCCGTACCCGTCCCCGGATTCATTCGCCGGGATCGAGACATCAGACCTGGTCCTTTCACGCATCAGAGAATTTTCACCCGTTTTCCGCTGAACTGTCGGGTACGGGCACGGGAACGGGTACGGGTACGTTCAGAGTCACGATGTGCGAAAGGGGGATTCAGACGACCTGCCTGCTATCCTCCCCCTCATGGATTGGATCGTCTCGCTCACGCCGGGAGTCGCACCGGACCCCTTCGAAGCCATTGCCGCACCTCCCGAGGGAGCCTCGATTGTCGAGCTGCGGATCGACCTCTTTCCCGGCATCGACATCGCAACAGCCGTCGCTTCGTGCCCGCTTCCGGTTCTCGCGACCTTGCGCTCGAAGCTGGAGGGCGGCGACGGGCCGGATGATCCGACGCAACGGGCCGAGATCATTGCCACCGCACGCGACGTCGGAGCGGCCCTCATCGATCTCGAGTTCGCTCGGGACACACCACTCATCAACGACCTCGGGCTCGCGCCCGAGCAGACGATTCTGTCGTGGCACGATCCATCGGGCACACCCTCCGGGATCGCCGAGATCGCCGAGCAGATGCTCGCGAGCGCGGCCCGGTGGATCAAGCTCGTCCCGACCGCCCACCGGCTCGGTGATCTGATCTCCGTTCTCGGCCTCCACCGGGATTTCAACCCATCGAAGCGACACGATCGCCGCCTGTTGACCTTTGCCATGGGCGGGCCCGGCCTGGCCAGCCGTCACCTCGCCCCACTGCTCGGACCCCCCGTTGGATTCGCGGCGTGGAACGACAGTGCCCCGGCGGCACCGGGACAGATATCGATCGCCTCGTGCGAGGCCGTCACCGGCCACCTCTCCGGACCGCCGCAACGCCTTTTCGGCGTCGTCGGCGCCGACGTCAGCACCAGCCTCAGTCCAGTCTTGCACGCCGCCGGATACCGCAGCCTCGGCCTCCCCCACCTCTTGATCCCAGTGTCCGTCCCCGACGCTGACGAGCTCCCCGATCTCTTCGGCCCGCGAGGCTCGACACCCTTCGATCGGATCGGGCTCGACCCCCGTGGCTGGGCCATCACCACTCCGTACAAGGCGGAGGCCGCGGCGGCCGCCGACCAGCACGCCCCTCGGGTCTCGCGGGCGGGCGCCGCCAACACTTTGATTCTCGGCGAGCATCAGGTGATCGCGGAAAACACTGACGCCGACGGAATCGTCGGTTCGCTGATCAGCGGTGGTATCGACCCTCGGGGCCGCACGGCGGTCGTACAGGGGACCGGAGGCGCCGCCCGTGGTGCGGCAGTGGGCCTTCACCTCGCGGGCGCCGAGGTCATCATACGGGGAAGGTCGGCCGAGCGGACCCGGGAGACCGCTCAAACGATCGGCGTCGAATGGGTCGGGCCCGATGACACAGCCCCGGTCTCGGCGATCCTGGTCAACGCGACTCCCCTCGGTCGGCAACCCGGCGAGGAGTCGCCATTTGCAGACGCCGAGATCAAAGGGGCCTCAGCAGTGGTGGACATGGTCTACGCCGATCACACGACCGAGCTCATCTCTCGTGCGGGCGAGCTCGAGGTCCCTGTGGCGGACGGCCGCGAGGTTCTTCTTCACCAGGGCATCGCCCAGTTCGCCGCCTTCACCCAGCGCGTCCCGCCCAAGGACGCCATGCGCGCCGCGATTCGTCAAAAGTAACCAGTACCCAGTCAACAATGTGGGAGTCCGCGGGGGTGCTTGAGTGGGACCTGCATCTTGCATCCGGGCGGGTGGATGGGTGGGGGCACCCTGTATCCGGGCGGACGGGTGGCTCAGCGAATGCCGACCGCTTCGCGAACCTGCTCCATCAACGGCGCGACCGTCTCTCGGGCCTTCTCGGCTCCGGCGGCGAGGATGCGCTCGACCTCGGCCGGATCGCTTCGCAGCTCTTCGTATCGGGCGCGCGCCGCACTAAAGGTCGCCAGGTAGTATTCGAAGAGCCGCTTTTTCATGTCCCCGTAACCGACTCCGCCTTCGGCAAACGCGTTCTCGAGCCAGGCGCGCTCCGAATCATCGGGGGCGAAGAGCGTGAGCAGGTGATACAGCGCGTTGTCCTCGGTCGGTTTCGGGTCCTCGACCGCTGTCGAGTCGGTGACGATCGACATGATCTTCTTGCGAATGGGTTTCTCCGGCCCGAAGATGTCAATCGTGTTCTCGTACGATTTGCTCATCTTGCGACCGTCGATCCCAGGCACCACCGCCACGTCGTCGAGGATCAACGGATCGGGAAGCACGAAGACCTCTTGGCCATACACGCTGTGGAAGGAGGCCGCGACGTCGCGCGTCACCTCGAGGTGCTGCTTCTGATCCTTACCGACCGGAACCAGGTCGCTCTTGACGACGAGGATGTCGGCCGCCATGAGGACCGGGTACGCGAAGAGCCCGTGGTTCGGCACAACGCCCTGAGCCACCTTGTCCTTGAACGAGTGGCAACGCTGCAGCAGACCCATGGACGTGACGGTGGAGAGGTACCAGGACAGCTCGGTCACTTCCGGGATGTCCGACTGGCGGTAGATGACGCTGCGCGCCGGATCGAGACCGAGCGCCAGGAACCCGGTCGCCAGATCACGAAGCAGCGACCGGAAGCGTTCCGATTCCTGCACCGTCGTGAGGGCGTGGAGGTCCGCCAGAAAATAGAAGCACTCGTGCTCCTCCTGCAGACGCAGGAACTGGCGGATGGCGCCAAAGTAGTTCCCGATGTGCAGGTTTCCGGATGGCTGAACACCGGATAAAACACGCATGAACACTCCTCAGCGGCAAAAATCACGATCTCGCAAAAAAACGGCCGGTTGCGAGACCGGCCGGGCGTTTCTGTTGAGTCAACCGCGAGGGTCAATCAGCCGTCGTTGCCGATCGCCTCGGTCGGGCACGACTCCATGGCCTCTTCCATCTGCTCGGTCTCTTCGTCATTCTCAGGTTGCTTGCTCACGAAAGAGTAGCCCTCGTCCTCGTTGGCGACGAAGTTGTTAGGCGCGGTTGTCCGGCACACATCGCAATCGATACAGTTCGAATCCACGTACCAGGGACCCGGTACGTTATCCTCAAGTTTGTCATCAGGATCGGCCATCATGCTCTCCTTTCAAGCGGATTCTCCCGCGTCCGCGGGATGATACCACCCGCCTCGAAGTTGTCAATTGGCGGCGGCGGTGCCTTCACCGGGCGGGAATTTCGACAGGCCTTTGGGTCAACCGCGGATACGACACGCCTCCAGCACTCTTCGCGTCCGCCGACGGCCACTGGCACTCCACATTGTACGGGTAGCCGAACAACGGCAGGATGGCGGTCGGGTCCTGGGTGACATTGTCGATCAGGGTTCCGTACACGGTCAGCCCGACGATCGGCTGCGCTGAACCTGAAGACCATTGAACAACGGACATCTTGAGGTGCGCGTCCGGTGGAACCTCTTCGAAGCCGAAAAGCGTCGTGAAAATGCTTTCGTACTGGATGTGCGAAGCCGGCGGCATGATCAGGGTCCGTGACTGCTCGATGCCCTCATCATTGGTAAAGGGCAGTCCGTTGCCCTGGAAGGGCTGGATGACAATCGTGATCTGTGTCAGAGGGTCGGAAGCGTTGATGATGCCGACGTTGTAGCGGAAGTCATCGGTCTCGCTCGCACCGGTGAGCAGGAGGAAGCTGAAATCGCCGTTGTCGCCAACCGCCGCCGGGTCGGCCAGGTTGTACCAGGCGACCCCGGGAAGGGTCTGCCCGAAGGTCCCGGTCCACTCCACGAACTCTCCTTCGTTTTCGCTGTCCGGAAGGTAGAAGGTGAAGGGAGTGTAGGCCCGTGTGTTGACGATTGCCGTTTTCCGCTCCCGGGTCCCATCATCCGCGAGGGTGTTCGCCTGGTAGGCGAAGACCACCAACGCGCCTGTGTTCGCGATGCCGTCAATTGTCGACCAGTACTCCCCGACCGGATCCTGCAACACCACCGTGCCACCGGGCGGGATATCTGCGAGCGCGGTGTTGATGAAACCGAATCCGTCATCCTCTCGGCCGCCGAGCCAGGTCGAGCGATCGGAGAAAACCGGGCCGTTCGAGATCAGCCCAGTGGGCAGATAGGCCAGCGCCACGTCGATGTTCACGTCCTCTTCGACGTTGGTGATAAACACATCGGATCTCCATTGGCTCGAACCGGCCCCATTGGTGTGGGTGACGGCCGGAAGGTAGATGAGGTCCGCGGCCATGAACTGGGCCGCAGCCGGTGCTGCGCCCCCGAAACAAACAATCACAAGAGCTGTGAGCAGCCCTTTACGCATCATCCGTACCTCCAGTTGGTGGCGGCTGAGAGAGCATCTCGGCCACTCACCCGCCTATCTTGCCAGCTTCACGATCGATGGGCAAGACGACCCGTGCTTCGAAACCATGCGGTTCGAGGTTGAAAAGGTCAATGCGACCTCCCTGGGCTTCGATAAAGCGTTCAGCGATGGCCAGCCCCAGACCGCTGCCGCCTCGCCTCCGGGTATAAAAGGCGCGGCGGACCCGCTCCATCTCTTCGCTCGGAATACCGTCGCCCCGATCGCGCACGATCAACGCCACGTCCTGTGACTCGGTTTCGGCGTCGAGCTCGACGACGCGCCGGTCCGCCGGCAGCTTCTGGACGGCCTGCACCGCGTTCAACACCAGATTGAGCAGTACCTGCCGAATCTGTGATTCGTCGCCGTCGACCGACACCGTCGGCAAACCGGGGAGCACCCTGAGATGGACGCCCATGCTGCGGGCCTCGGCGGTCAGAAAACTGCCGACATCGTCGAGCATCGTGTCGACACGAACGACACCCATCTCCGGCTCAGACGGGCGCGCATAGGTCAGAAAATCGCTGACCAGCTTTGCCAGCCGGCCCACCTCGGCGCGAGTGCTGGCCAGGGATTCGCGGGTGCGTCGTCCGTCCTCGGGCAGATCTTCGTCGAGGAGCTCCAGGTTGAGGTTGATGGAGTTCAGCGGATTGCGGATCTCGTGCGCGAGGTTCGCGGCCAGGGCCCCGAGCGCGGCCATCTCCTCGGCTTCGAACCTCTGAGCTTCGAGGCGCCGGGTACGCTGGATCAAGAACCACACGAAGGCAAAAGCAAGCAGGAGCGTGCCCAGCGTCAGAACAGCGATGCCGATCGTCTGGCTCAGCAGATCGCCGCGGAGATCCGCCACCCTCTCCGCGACCTCGGACCGATCCACGTTGAGCACGACCGCTCCAACCTCGCCGAGGGGCACGCTGATCCGATAGGGGTTCTCCGTTTCGATGACGTTCTCGTCCGACAGTGTCCCCTGAATCTGGAGGTCGTTGGCCAAAGCCTCCGGTATTTCCTCGGTCGATTGGCTTTCTGACGAGAAGACGATCTTCCCATCACTGTCGGTGACCTCGATGGACTGCCAGATGCGACGCACCGGATCGCCCTCGAGGGTGCGCCTCAGGACCTCCTGGCGTGTCTCGACCACGTCGAGCTCTTTGATTTCCGCTCCACCGAGCTCGTCGGCGATTCGCTGCGCTTCTTCGCGACCGCCGGCGAGCACGTCCTCCAGGTATCGGCGGGAGAGCGATCCGGCGATCAAATGGCCAAAGAGAAAGATGATCCCGAGAACCAGGGAGAGAAAGATCCCCGCCGCAACGGCGTACTGGCGCCTGAGTGGGGTTCGTGTGCCGAATATGCGTCCTGCGTTGGTCAAAGTGGCCTGATCCTCGCTTCGACGGTCCGGTTTCACCGTTCTCAGCGGCCGTCACTCGACCCGAACGACCGCCCAGGCATCATCACGCAAAGTGCGTGCCACCGAATCGCCCGGCGCTTCGAAGCGCATCAGGTGCCGCAGGCCCGTCGCAGATCGCCCGTGCGATGGGTCTTCTCCCACGAGAACTCCGGCTCGTCTCGGCCGAAATGGCCAAAGGCGGCGGTCTTCTTGTAGATCGGTCTCAAGAGATCCAGGTACTCGATGATACCCAGGGGGGACAGGGGAAAGACCTCGCGCACCGCCGCAGTGATCCGATCGTCCGGAACCTCGCCCGTATCGAAGGTGTCGACCATGACCGACACCGGGTCGACGACACCGATCGCGTAGGCGAGCTGGACCTCCGCTCTTTTGGCCAGACCGGAGGCGACGATGTTCTTGGCCACGTGTCGCGCCATGTACGAGGCGGAGCGATCGACCTTGGACGGGTCCTTGCCGGAGAAGGCGCCGCCACCGTGCGATCCGACTCCGCCGTAGGTGTCGACGATGATCTTCCGGCCGGTCAGCCCGCAGTCTCCCTGTGGGCCCCCGATCACGAATCGCCCGGTCGGGTTGATGTGGATTTTCGTGTTGTCGTCAAACAGCTCACGCGGCAGGGTTTCCATGATCACCCGCTCACGGATCTCATTCCTCAGAGTATCGGTATCGATGGTCTCCGAGTGCTGGCACGAGACGACCACCGCCTCGATGCGTCGCGGCTGTTCGCCGTGGTACTCGATCGAGACCTGCGATTTGCCGTCCGGGCGAAGCCACTCCAGGTCGCCGGACCGCCGTGCGGAGCTCAGCTTCTGTGTCAACTGGTGGGCCATCGTCAGGGGCATGGGCATCAGCTCCGGAGTCTCGTCGGTGGCATACCCGAACATCAGACCCTGGTCGCCAGCGCCTCCGGGGTTGACGCCCTGGGCAATGTCCGGTGACTGGGGATCGATCGACGAGATGACGGCGCAGGTCTCGTAGTCGAAGCCGAACTTCGCCCGCGTGTAGCCGATCTCGCGGATCGTCTCGCGCACGATCGCTGGGAAATCGACATAACACTCTGTCGTGATCTCACCGGCGATAAAGGCCAGACCCGTCGTCACGAGGGTCTCGCAGGCCACCCGGCCGCCAGGGTCTTCGGCAAGTACCGCGTCGAGAATCGAATCCGAGATCTGATCGGCGATCTTGTCCGGATGCCCCTCAGTCACCGACTCCGAGGTGAAGACATGGGATCCATTGGGTGCCATCGTTCCTCCTGAGTTCAGCGCGTCTCTTGAGATCCGTCGCCAACGGTGCGAGCGCGCTGCGGAGCGCATACCGTACCACCGAGATCGAAGCGAGGTCAATTGCCGAAGCAATCTAAGGTGCCGAGGTTCGGAAGTTTAAGCTCAGGAGATTGACGCGGCGGGCTCGCGGTTCCATGATCGGCCGATGGCGAGGTGGACGGAATCACGGATTCGCGAGCTGGTTCGACGCTTGGAAGACTTTCGCGACCGGTGCAGGGTCACGACCCTCGCAGAGGAAGAAAAATCGCGCTCTCCGTTTCGGCTGCTGGTTGCCTGCGTCATCTCGTTGCGCACCAAAGACGAGGTGACCGCCGAGGCGAGCGGCCGGCTCTTCGCCGTTGCTCCAGATCCGGAAAAGCTGGCACAGCTCGACATCGAACACATCGCCAAGGCGATCTATCCGGCCGGCTTCTACAACACGAAGGCGCGGCAGCTGAGCGAGATCGCCTCCATCCTGCGAGATCGCTACGAGGGTCAGGTACCGGCCGACGAAGGAGCCCTGCTCGGCCTTCCCGGGGTCGGCCGAAAAACCGCCAACCTGGTCCTCGGTCTGGGATTCGGAGTCCCGGCGATCTGCGTCGACACCCACGTCCACCGAATCTCAAACCGGCTGGGCCTGGTCGCCACCACGACGCCCGAGCAGACCGAAAGGGCACTCAACGAGGTGCTGCCGCGCGACCTGTGGATACCGATCAATGATCTGCTGGTGACCTTCGGTCAGAATCGGTGCCATCCCACCTCGCCGCGCTGCACCGAATGCCCGCTCGACGACCTCTGTCCCCGCCTCGGCGTCACACGACATCGATGACGAGTTCAACCGGCATCCGCTTGCCGCTTCGGCGAGCTGGGTGCCACCCTTCGCATTGTTTGCCCACAAACACTCCAAACCTCGAAGAGCGTCACATTCGAGCAATGCGAAGAGTGGCACCTGTGTCGTCGATGCCCGTGGGCGCGCCTGATCGTCGGTTAATTCGCCTGCCGCTGCTGGCTGAGGCTGGAGAGGCGATCGGCCACGTCCCGATAGGCAGGGTCGGCCGCGGCAATTTCCTCGAAGATCCCAACCGCCTGATCGACATCGCCCGCCGACTGATACGCGGCCGCGAGATCGTAGCGCAGTCCCCGGCGCGCTTCGGACGTGATGTCCGGTGCGACGAGGGCCTTCTGGTACCACTCGGCCGCCTCCGACCACATCCCCTGCTCCTGATAGCAGACACCGATGTTGGAGCAGCTCTCCACGAAGTATGCCGTGTCCCTCGAAGCCACCTGGAACTCGCGAATCGCCTCGGGGAGGAGGCCCATTTCGCGATAGGCGATGCCGAGGTTGAAGTGGGTGTCGGCGTCTTCCTCCGAGAGCTGCTCCTCGACGCCCTTCTGGAACTCCCGAAAGACCTCTTCGAGAATTGCCTCTCCCTTGCCGCGTCCGGTCGCCTCTTCGACCATCGCCTCCTCGGCCGCCAGCTCGGCCTCGAGCTCCTTGGCGAGGTCGATGTACTGCTCCTCGTCGGCAAAGAGCTCCTCGGAACCTTCCTCGACCGTCTCCACCTGCTCGAGGAGGACACCGACCTCTTTGAGCTTGCGGCGGCGTTCGGCGACCTCCGGATCGTCTCCGTGCTGCTCCTCGAGAGCTGCCAGGACCCGCGCGGCATCCTCGAAGAGCTCCTGGTCGATGAAGAAATCGATCTGCTCCAGATCGCCCATCGACGGACCGACGAACGAATCGCTGATCTCCACCAGCTCGTCGACGACCTCTTCCACGACTGGCACGGGCGGTGGCGCCGATGTCGGCACGGCTTCGGAGACCTGCGCAGGCAGTTCTTCCACGGCCGGAGGTTCTTCGAGAACCGGCGTCTCTTCGACCACCGGGGGTTCCTCGACGACCGCCGCCTCGTCGACCTGAGGCTCCTTCGCAGCCGCCGGTTCGCCTTCGGCCTCCGCGTCGTCCCCGAGCACCACTCCCCCGGAATCCAGCTCGATTTCGAATTCCTCGACTTCTGGAGCGGCTTCCGCGGCCGGTGGCGCCGCCATGTCGCCTTCGATATCCACCACCTCGATGAGGTCACTCTCCTCGTCAACGAAACCCACAGCCTCCGCAGCGGCCGCGGCAGGCTCTGCCTCGGCAACGGGAGACGGCGCGGCGGCGGCGCTGGCCACGTCGCTGAGCTCTGGAATCGCGTTGATCAGCTCCTTCACCTGGTCGAGCGTGTCCTGCGAGCGATGGTGGTCGATCACCGGCGTCGCCATCGCCACGGCGTCCTCACGGTCACCGCGCTCCGCATAGAGAAGGGCCAGACGTTGCCGCGGCTCGAGCTCGTTCGGACAGAAGAGCACGACATCTTCGAGATGGCTGATCGCCTTTTCGATCAGGCCATACTTGGCGAAAACGGAGGCCTCGGCAAGCCGCTCGTCGAGGTCGAAGGTCTCGGGGGCGGGCATCGCGCCCGTGGCCGTCGGCTCTGTCGGCTCGACCACCGCTTCCTCGACAATGCCTTCTGCCTCGTCGGCGACCTCGATGACGATCTCCTCTTCGACGACCTCGGCCGCCTCGACCTCGTCCTGCTTGCCGATATCAACGCCGTCGAGCTCGGCCAGACGGGCCCGAAACTGCTGGTTCTCGGGTTCGGTCTCGAGGAGGGTGATGTAGAGGCGCTTGGCGCCTTCCTGCTCGCCAGATTGGAAGTAGCTCTCCGCCAGAGCGGCCTGCAGGGTGAAGAGGGTTTCGCTGTCACCGGAGGGGCGGTAGGCGCGCACCGCCAGCTTCAACACCTCCTGGTCGTCCGGCATCTCCTGCAACAGGTCCTTGAGGGCTGTCTGGGCCTGCTTGTGCTCGCCCTTTTCGAGCAAATCGGCGACAGCCGGCACGAGCATCTCGCGCGCCTCGGCGATCTCGCCGGATGAGAGCAGGGCTCCGCCGACGACGCTCCGTACCTCCGCGTTGTCCGGATCTGTCTCGAGGATCTTGCGTGCGGTGTCCAGCGCCGCTTTCGACTCACCGTGCGAGAGCTGCGTGCGAACGAGGAGCACCTTGAGTTCAGGGTTGTCCGGCGACCGCTCGACGCCGAAGGTCAGGAACTCGCGTGCGACGTTCGACCGACCGGCCTCGAGAAATGCCTTGCACACGGGGAGCAGAAAGTCTCCCTCCGGGGGGTTCTGCTCGAGGACGTGCCGGTAGAGCCTCTCCGCCTCGTCGAGCTTGCCGGCGTCGAGCAGCATCTGTCCGAGGCGTTCATAGACCTTGAGCGCCGATGTCGTCTCACCTCGTTTGAGCAGCAGGTCAGCCAGCCTGAGGGCGGACACGTGGTTCGAGGGATCGAGATCGACGAGCTTCTCGTGGGCCTCGATCGCCTTTTCGAGCTCGCCGTTCTTCACGTACCAGTCGGCCAGGATCTGGTATTCCCGCTTGGCCTCGATCATCAATCCTTGATCGAAATAAAGGCCAGCGAGACGCTCGAAGACATCGAGGCGCTGGGGATCCAGCCGCTGGATTTTCTTGAGGATGGCGATCGCCTTGGTGGTGAAGCCGTCGCGTGTGAAATGATCGGCGATCTCTTCATAGAGCTCGATCGCCCTCTGCAGCTGACCCACGCGACCGTAGAGATCGCCGACCCGGTTGATGATGGTCGTGTCTTCGGGGAACTTCTTGAGGATCTTTTCGTACTCCCGGATCGCCTGCTCGTACTTACCCTTCTGAACGAGCTTTTCGGCGTCCCGGAGGACTTTGTCCCGTTTCACGGCCATCTGCGACAAGCTCCCTGACCCGGACTATCCATTGGGTCGTTCCAGACGACGCAGCCCTCGTGAACAATCCGGTCAAAATGTCCTGATCCCAAGCTTTATGGTAACACAGGCGACCACTTGAAACTGCGCCTGTGCAGCAGCCCTGGTCCGTGCTCCTGGAGGGCGCTCCGATGCGCCACTGTCCCGTATCCCTTGTTTCGTCTCCACTGCCACCGCGGGTCCCGGCGACCCAATTCAACCATCAACCGGTCACGGTGGACCTTTGCCAGAATCGATGCCGCGGCGACACAAAAATATTCCCGATCGGCCTTTTTCGGCGAATGCACGCGACATCCGATCTCCCCGATCTCGACGTTGTCGGTGACGACCACAGCACCCGAGGTCAGGAGCGTGCGCGCCGCCGCTGCCATGGCCAACCGCGTGGCTTCGAGGATGTTGATTCGGTCGATGACCGCCGGCCAGACCTCACAGACGACCCACCGCCCACCGCTATTCCTCAGGCGAGGTGCGGCATCCTCGCGACGCTGCTGCGTCAAGAGCTTCGAGTCTTGGACCTCTGGATCGTCGGGGATCTCGTCAAAGGCGATCGCGCAGACAACCACCGGACCGGCGAGAGCACCGCGCCCCACCTCGTCAATCCCGATCACCGACTCCGCGCCGAGCAGAATCTCGCGATCCCTGGAACCGAGGGCGCCGGCGCGCATATCGCTGTCTGATTAGCGGTTCCGGTCGCGCTCCTTGATGCGGGCTGCCTTACCACGCAGGTTCCTGATGTAGTAAAGCTTGGCGCGACGCACGCGGCCCCGGCGCGACACCTCGATCTTTGCGATCGACGGCGTGTGGAGCGGAAATGTCCGCTCGACACCGATGCCGGACGAAATCTTGCGCACCGTGAACGATTCCGAAATGCCGCCGTGCTTGCGTGAAATGACGAGACCCTCGAAGACCTGGATTCGCTCTTTCTCACCCTCTTTCAGGCGCACGTGGACCTTGACGTTGTCGCCGGGACGGAAATCGGGAATGTCAGTCTTCAGGTACTCCTGCGTTGCTTCGCGGATGAGGTCCATTTTCGTTGCCTCCCAGGGGATCGGGAACCGATGGCACCGGCTCCCGGGGCGGGGAGTATACATATGTTCTGCTGATTGGACAAGGGTTTACGGGGGACAGGTCCGGTCAATCTGGCACCGGTGCCCGTTTCCGTCTCCGTCTCCGTGCCCAACACGGCATCGACGATCTACCGAACGCCTTGTGGCGGGTGATCATGACCAAACCCTTGATCTGAGGCCGCCGGGCGTGTTCCTTCATCCGGGCACGGGCACGGAGACGGATACGGAGACGGGGTCAACCTTTGCCCGGATGAACGGGAAGTCCTTCGCCCTCCTCCTCCCCCCACCCCTCCGGCGCTGGGATGCCGAATGCAATGATCGCCTTACCCGACGGGACCAACACGACTCTCCCATGGGCATCGAGGTCTTCGTTTGCCGGCCAGCACTCGTCACTCTCCGCGACAAACGAGCGGAAGCCGAAGGGCACCTCGGCACCATCCGGCGCCAGCCAGTCCGGCACCACGAGATCCCATCGCTCCTCGTCTTCGGTCACGCTGCGGAAAACGATCTCGCCGCCCGGACGCGATCCGAGCTCCGATCTCTGCGCGACGAGGTTCTCTGCCTCGGTGACGAGGTCCTCCAGCATCTGTTCGGTGAAGGCCTGAACCAGCTCGCGGTTTTCGGTGCCCGCGATCTCGGCCGAAAGCAGCAGCTGGTAGGTCTGATCCTGCAGCTCGTCGCCGGCCAGGAAATCGAGCGCCAGCTCGGACCCGTCCTCGACCGCTTCGACGTCGAAGGAGGCGCCGTGCACCAGGTCTCGCACCACCAGCGCCAGCAGCAGCTCGTCGGTATTCGAGGCCGGGAAGCCGACCTCCCAACCCGTTTCCCATGTGTCCATTCTCAAACCCCCTTAAGCTACGACCGAGTGTACCCGCGTCCGAGTCCGAGTCCGATATCCACCCACGTTTCTTCGCGCCTCCCACCTCGGCGAGTTAGGTGCCACTCTTCGCATTGTTTGAATTCGTCGCGTCGCGGTTGAGTAAGGCCTTCAGGGCAAACAATGCGAAGAGTGGCACCGGTGTCGTCGAGGCTGCAAAGCGCTTCTCATCGTTTAGCGCAATTCCTCGTACTGCCGGACAGCCGCCCAGTAGAGCTGCCGGCGGACCTGATTCTGATCGCTTCCAAGGGCCGCGAGGGCGCGACGGACCCGATCTCTTTTCGCCTCGTCCTGCTGCCGGCACCGGCCGATCGGCTCCGGGAAGTCGGCCAGCCTGGCGAGGCGATTCAGCTCCCCTCGCTGCAGCTCGTACATCGGCCGGACAACTGTGACCGCACCGCCGAAGTAGGGCCTCGTCGGAGGCATCGCCCGCCCGGTGCCGGTGTACATGAGGCTCAGAAGCCAGGTTTCGACGACGTCGTCGGCATGGTGTCCGAGCGCGAGGTGGTCGGCGCCGCGTGCATCCGCCGCCTCGAGCAGGGTGCGACGCCTGACCCTCGCGCACGCAAAACAGTCGAGGGGCGGCTGCTCCGGGGCTTCGAGGCGGGCGTCGATCTCGACCACCTCGAGATCGAGGCCGCGCAGCCAGGCGAGGATGCGATCTGGGAGACCACGGGTCGGGCCGTCGGCGTCGAGGCGCACGTGAAGCACCATCAAATCCAGCGGTATCTCGAGATTCCGATTGTGGCGGCTGACGAGATAGGCCAGGGCCAGGCTGTCGATGCCTCCCGAAACCGCCACCGCCAGAGAAGCTCCCTTCGGGAGCACGCCCCACCGGCGCGACGACCGCCGCAGCTTTCCGAGGATTCTTCCCGAACAGCGATCGAGCTGCCGAGCCGCGGAGCTCTCAGTCGTCTGCATCCCGTTTGCTGCCGAAGATCGCCGCCACCAGGACCCCCAGCAGATACAACAGGATCATCGGCACGGCGAACACGGTCTGGGTCGCGACATCCGGTGTCGGTGTGATGATCGCCGCCGTCACGAAGATCAGGAGCACCGCCCACCGGAACCAGCGCAGCAGCTGTCCGGCGGAAACGATGCCCATGCGCGCGAGGAAGAAGATCAGCATCGGCATCTCGAAGACCAGGCCGAGACCGAGCAGAATCTTCGACATCATCGAAAAATAGGCCGAGATCGTCACGACCTGTTTGAAACCTTCACCGACGCCGAGAAGGAATTTCACCACCATCGGAAAGGCGACCAGGTAGCCGAAGTAGCCGCCGGCGACGAAAAAGAGGGTCGTGAAGACGATAAAGGGCACGAAGAGCCGCCGTTCTCTTGTGTACAGACCGGGTTTGAGGAAGAGCCAGAGCTGCAGGAGCAGGACCGGCGAGGCGACGAAAATAGCGGTCAGCAACGCGACCTTGATGTACAGCATGAACGGGCCGGGAAGGTCGGTGAAGGCGAGCTTCTCTCCCTCGGGTACCGCAGCGAGAAAAGGTTTTTCGAGCCAGTGGAAGATCTCGGGCGCGAAATACCAGCTCCCGAGAAAGGCTACGAAGATCGCGATGATGCTGTAGAGGATGCGGCGCCGAAGCTCGTCGAGATGATCGAGCAATGTCATCCGCGGAAGCTCTTCTTCGAGCTCCTCGTCGCCGTTTGCCACAACCTCGGTTTCGGCCGTCCTCACGAGTCCCCGGCCCCCTTCTCTTCGGAGTCCTCCGGGCCGCCGGCCGAGTCCTCGAACACCTTCTTGACGGTGCTCTCGATCGGCTTTTCGATCGTCTGCTTGAGATCCCTGAGCTCCTTGCCGACCTCCTTGAGTCCCTTGAGGTCCTTCTCGACGTCGCGGAGCTCGTCCGCCGCCACCTCATCCTCGATGGTGCGCT
>JBFFBV010000034.1:0-37449 GCA_041560205.1 Candidatus Sulfomarinibacter sp. | reverse complement strand
GGGAGGTGCATCTTGCATCTGTTCGAGTCCGCGCGATGGTATCCTTCTCCTCCAACTTGCAGACACGTCGGAACGACGCTGATCTCGGTTACGTTCCGTACCTGGGAAAGAGCATGAGCGAAAATTCCAAACCCAGCCTCTCCGACCTCAAGATCGACCACCAGGCACGATCGAGCCAGGGCGGACGCCGAACGATGTTCGTCGCAGCCGCGATTCTCGTGACCATTGCGGTGGTTGCAATCTTCATCGTCGGCGGCACGTCGGTGCCGAGGGTCGAAGTCGCAACGGCCAGGCCCGCCCCCACCGCGGGATCGGCCACCGTGCTCAACGCCTCCGGTTACGTGGAACCGCGCCGCAAGGCGACGGTGTCCGCCAAGATCACGGGCAAGGTGATCGAGGTCCTGGTGGACGAAGGCATGGTGGTCGAAAAAGGCCAGGTCCTCGCCCGGCTTGATGACGCCGATGCCAGGAAGCGCTACGAGGCGATCCGGGCAGAACGGGACGTGGCTCGGGCGGCGATCCGGGAGCTCGAGGTGAATCTGGCGGATGCGGAGCGAACACTGCGCCGCACCACCGAGCTGCGGGACGACGGCGTGGCCAGCATCCAGGACCTCGACTCGGCCACCGCAGCGGTCGACGCCCTGCGAGCCAAGCTGACGGTCGCACGGACGTCGCTCGATGCGGCGGAGGCGCAGCTCGCGGTCTCTGCCCAGGATCTCGAGAACTACACGGTCCGGGCTCCCTTCGCCGGCATCGCGGTGTCCAAAGACGCCCAACCCGGGGAAATGGTTTCGCCGGTTTCCGCAGGAGGCGGCTTTACCCGCACGGGAATCTCGACGATCGTCGACATGGATTCGCTCGAGATCGAGGTCGATGTCAACGAATCGCACATCGCCAAGGTCCGTCCTGGGCAGCCGGCCGATGCCGTGCTCGACGCCTACCCGGACTGGCACATCCCGGCGACGGTCCGCACGGTCATCCCGACCGCCGACCGGCAGAAGGCCACGGTCAAGGTGCGGCTCACCTTCGATCAGCTGGATCCACGGATCCTGCCCGACATGGGCGTCAAGGTCTCCTTCCGAGAGCTCGTCGACGAGACGGCAGCAACCGTCGTCGCCGCGCAGTCACTGGTCCCACAGGCGGCCGTGCTTGAGATCAACGGACAATCTGTGGTCTATGTCGTCGAAGATGACACACTCGATCGTCGCGCGGTCAACCTCGGGCGGGAGATGGGCGGTGACGTCGAGATCATGGCCGGCGTCACTCCGGGAGAACGGGTCGTGGTCGCGTCTTCGGAAAGCCTGGCCGATGGTCAGCTGGTCAAGGTCAAAGGTTGAAAAGGCTCTGAAAACAGATTCGAGGAGAAGGTCGAATGGTCAGCATTGACGGCGTGGAACACAGCGACAGCCTGATTCGGGTGCGCAACCTCAACAAGATCTACAGGCGGGGCGGCGAGACCATCGAGGTCCTGCAGGGCCTCAACCTCGACGTCGAAAAAGGTGAGTTCGTGGCCTTCATGGGTCCGTCGGGCTCGGGGAAAACCACCCTCCTCAACCTGCTCGGCGGGCTCGACACGCCGACCTCCGGCACCGTGACGGTCGACGGTGACGAGATCACCAACATGTCCGGCCGGCACCTCGCGTCCTGGAGGGCACGCCACGTGGGTTTCATCTTCCAGATGTACAACCTGATCCCCGTTCTGACGGCTTTCCAGAACGTGGAACTCCCCCTGCTTCTGACAAAGCTGTCGAAGGCGAAGCGCCGGCAGCACGTCGAGACGGCGCTCAGCCTGGTCGGTCTCGCGGACCGCGTGAGCCATTATCCGCGCCAGCTTTCCGGCGGTCAGGAACAGCGCGTCGCGATCGCGCGCGCGATCGTCACCGATCCGACCTTTCTGCTCTGCGACGAGCCGACCGGGGACCTCGACCGCAAATCGGCCGAGGAGATCCTCGACCTCCTGACAGAACTCGAGTCGGAACACGGCAAGACGATTCTCATGGTGACCCACGATCCCCTGGCCGCGGAGCGGGCCGACATGACGCTTCATCTCGACAAGGGGGCGCTGGTCGAGGCGGCCGAACAGGCGGCGGCGTCATGAAGTACCTGCCCTTCATCTTCCGCAATCTCTTCAGGAAGAAGACCCGCACGATCCTCACGATCGGGTCGATCGCAGTCGCGCTCTTTCTCTACGGCCTGCTCGTGACCATCGAGACCGCGCTCAACGCCGGCGTCGATGTCGCCGGGGTCGACCGCCTGATCGTCCGCAACAAGATTTCGCTCATCATGCCGTTGCCGCTGTCCTATCAGGAAAGACTGCGTCAGATCGACCACGTCACCGAAGCGACCTTCGCCACCTGGTTCGGCGGCATCTACCAGGAGCCGAAGAACTTCTTCCCACAGTTCGCGATCGACACCGATACCTACCGCACCCTGTTCCCCGAGTTCCAGATTCCGGATGCCGAATGGCAGGCCTTCCTGGCGGACCAGCAGGGTGCGGTCGTCGGACGGTTGACCGCGGACCGATTCGGCTGGAAAGTGGGCGATCGCATCCCTCTCCAGGGAACGATCTGGACCGGCACCTGGGAGTTCAACATCCGCGCGATCTTTGAAGGTTCTCGGCAGGGCGACGACGAATCACAGTTCTGGTTCCATTGGAAGTTCCTCGAGGAGAGCCGGCCCTGGGGCAAGGGAACCGTCGGCTGGTACACCGTCAAGGTCGACGATCCCGATCACTCGGTGTCGGTCAGCGCGGCGATCGACGAGCGCTTCTCGAACTCGGCCAACGAGACCTCGACCGAGACCGAGCAGGCCTTTGCCGCCGGTTTCGCCAAACAGATCGGCAACATCAAGATGCTCATCATGTCGATCGGGGCGGTGGTGCTCTTCACGCTGCTGCTGGTGACGGGCAACACGATGGCGATGGCGGTGCGCGAGCGGGTTCCCGAGCTGGGGGTGCTCAAGACCCTCGGTTATGGCGACAAGACGGTGCTGTTCCTGGTCCTGGCCGAGTCGCTGCTCATCGCCTTTGTGGGAGGTGTCCTGGGTGTTGGTCTGGCCAAGCTCTTCACGATGGGCGGCGACCCGACCGGCGGCATGTTGCCGATCTTCTTCCTCTCATCCGGCGAAATGCTCCTCGGGATCGCCATCGCACTCCTCGTTGGTATTGCAGCAGGTGTGATCCCGGCGTTGACCGCGATGAACCTCCGCATCGTCGACGCCCTGAGGAGGGTGTGATGGCTATTCCCTACTCGTACAACGTCCGCTCAATCGCCGCCCGTTGGAAGACCGCCATTGTCTCGATCCTCGGCATCGCCGGGACCGTCGGCGTCTTCGTCGCGATGCTCGCCATGGCGCGAGGATTTCAAGCCACCCTCATCGCCTCCGGGTCATCCTCCAACTCCATCATCCGCCGCGCCGGATCGAGCTCGGAAATGGACAGCGGGATCGGGCTCGAACAGGTACGGGTGGTCGCCGATGCGCCGCAGGTCGCCCGCAACGCGGAGGGGATGCCTCTTGCCAGCCCGGAGATGGTCGGAATCCTCGCATTCCAGCTCATCACAAGCGGAACCGACGCCAACACCCAGGTGCGCGGCATGAAACCCATCGCCCTCGAGGTTCGACCATCGGTCGAGATCGTCGAGGGCCGATTCTTCGAACCCGGCCTGGCCGAGCTGGTGGTCGGTTCGAACGCCGTCCAGACCTACCGGAACCTCGAGCTCGGAACCACGACCAGCTTCGGCGGCCAGGACTGGAAGGTCGTCGGAATCTTCGACGCCGGCGGCTCCGCATTCGATTCCGAGATCTGGGCCGACCACACGGTGCTCGCGCAGACCTTCGACCGGCCGACCAACGTCTACAGCTCGCTCACGGTTCGGCTCAACTCGCCTACGGATTTCGAAGCCTTCAAGGATGTGTTGACCTCGGATCCGCGGCTCACCGTCCAGGTCGAGCGCGAGGCGGAGTATTACGAACGGCAGTCGCAGATGGTCAGCACCCTGATCCGGGTGCTCGGCTTTCTCGTCGCCTTCGTGATGGCCATCGGCGCCGTCTTCGGCGCGTTGAACACCATGTACTCCGCGGTGGCTGCCCGCGCCCGCGAGATCGCGACCATGCGTGCCCTCGGTTTCGGCGGTTTTTCCGTCGTTCTTTCCTTCATGTTCGAGTCGCTGCTGATCTCTCTGATCGGCGGCGTTCTCGGCTGCATCGTGGTCCTGCCGCTCAACGGCTTCACCGCCGGCACCATGAACTGGCAGACCTTTTCTCACCTCGCCTTCGCCTTCCGGGTGACTCCCGGGTTGCTGGTGGCGGGCATCGTTTTCGCGCTGTTGATGGGCCTGGTCGGAGGGGTGCTCCCCGCCGTTCGTGCAGCGAGGTTGAAGGTCGCCCACGCCCTCAGAGAGCTGTAGTCTGGTGGCGACACCCGCGCGGGACAAGGCTCAACCCTTCCCCCTTACAGGAATCGTAGGCGCGGAGCTTGTGCCCGCCCGTTCTCAAAGCCGAAAGGAGCCACATTGGCCCGATCCCTGACGCAATTCAGAATCCCGCACGTGTTCACGCTGCTGACCGGCGTCGTCTTCGCCTGCAGTCTCCTGACTTTTGTTATCCCGTCCGGCGAGTACGAGCGAGCAACCCTCGACGTCGGCGGGCACGAGCGGACGGTCGTGGTGCCCGACACTTACACGACGCTGCCAAAACACTACTCCCTTGCGGGACTCCTGTTTCACGAAGAGGTCGCGGGCAAGGCGAGCCCCGTCAGCCTCGAGGGCTTTCTCAGCGCGATCCCGCGCGGCATGGTCACGGCGGCCGATATCATCTTCTTCATCTTCATCATCGGTGGAGTCTTCGGCATTCTGCAGGCGAGCGGCACCATCCCGGCGGTGCTGGGATCGATTCTGAATCGTCTGCGCTCGTCGTGGCGATTGCTCACGATCGTGCTGATGACGGTCATGGCGGTCGGCGGCTCGACCCTGGGCATGGGCGAAGAGTTCATTCCCCTGGTCCCGATCTTCCTCATCGTCGCCAGGGACATCGGATGCGACCGTGTGTTCGGCGTCGCCCTGGTCTACGTTGCCGGGGCCGTCGGCTTCGCCGCCGCCACCACCAACCCCTTCACCGTCAACATCGCTCAGGAGATCGCCGGACTCCCGCTGAACAGCGAGATACCTTTCCGACTGGCATTTTTCGCCGCATGCATGGTGGTCACGATCGCCTACATGCTCCGCTACGGTGGGCGCATTCGCAAGGATCCGTCGCAATCCCTCGTGGCGAGCGACGAAGCCGAAATCGGGGGCGACGACGTGGAACCGCCGCAGCTTCGCGCCGCGCACGTCGTCATCCTCGTGTCGTGTGTCGCGATCTTCATCTTCATCCTCTATGCGGTCCACGCCATGGGATGGTGGCTGACCGAGATGGCCGGCGGTTTCATTCTGATGGGACTTGTCGCAACAACCGTCTCCAGACTCCCGGTTCGCGAGGCCACAGTCGCGGCGGTTCGTGGCATGGAGGAAATGACTGTTGCCGCCCTGGTCGTCGGCTTCGCGCGGGGCATCACGGTCGTGCTCCAAGACGGCCAGATCCTCGATACGCTGATTTTTTCGGCCGCCTCCATGTTGCAGCACGTCCCGCGCTACGTCGCGGCCGAGGGCATGCTGGTGTTTCAGACGGTCCTCAACTTCTTCATACCATCGGGCTCCGGTCAGGCGGCAGTGACCATGCCTTTGATGGCGCCGCTCTCGGACGTCCTCGGGCTGACACGGCAGACCGCGGTCTTCGCCTTCACCTGCGGCGACGGTTTTTCCAACACCGTGATCCCGACCTCCGGGATTCTGATGGCCTCTCTGGGTCTCGGCCGCGTGCCCTACGATCGATGGCTGCGCTTCATGGGGCCGCTCCTCCTCCAGCTCCTGGTGGTTGCGGCGATCTTCATGGCGGTCGCGGTTGCGGTCGAACTCTAGGCCTCGGCGGGGTGGCGCCAATCGGCCTTCGAGATCACTCAAGATCCTCGTGCTAAGCTATTTGTATGGGGTTCGAGCCCAACGACAAGGGTTCGGCACGTCCTTTCGCAGCGCTCTGATCGAAATCGAGTTGCGGTAGTTAGTGGGGTCTGAGGATGACACCTGAAGGTGCCGGCCAGCCGGGCCGAGGGCACATAACCGGCCTGACAAGCTTCGAGACACCCAATCTCGAGATGATTGCGAAATGGCGCCTGCAGCTCTGGGCGATCACCCTCGGACTTCTGGTCTCCGTCGTCGCAATCCTCAGCTTGGTCCTCTTCTGGGGTGGTTCAGAGGTGTCATTCACGTCGGCCCGCACCCTCATCTACCTCGGCGTGGTCGTGCTCGTCATCCTCTTCAGCGCATACGCCATCCGCAAAGAGCTGGAGCTCCGGTCCCTCACCGAAGAGTTATTGGACGAGCGGGTGCTGGCCGCGGCCCTCACCAACAGTCTTCGCGAGGCTCACGTCCTGATCGATTCGGGAAGCGATTCCAGCTTCCGCCTCAATGTCGAGCAGGTTCTCGACACGATTCTCTCCTGCTCGATGGACCTGCTCGACGGCTCGGGCGGCTCGATCATGCTGATGCACTCCGACAACGAGCTTCACACCGTCTGCTCGTCAGGAGACAGCGGAGCCCGCGGAGCGCACGTTGGCCTCAGGGAAGGCATTGCCGGCCAGGTTGCGGCGACCCACGAGCCGGTTCTGGTGCTCGGGATATTCGACTGGGATCATTACGAGGAGGACGACGCCCGTCCAGCAAGCGCGATCTCGGTACCGCTGCTCGCTGGAGAGGAGCTGCTGGGCGTCCTCAACATCAACGCCAAGCCTGATCGCAAGTACACCGAGCGCGACCTCCGCGCCATGAGCCTCTTCGGACACCAGGCCGGACACGCCATCGCGGCGGCGCGTGCCCAGGAGGCCCAGCGAAAGGTCGCCGATCAGTCCAATTTCCAGGCCATGCACGATCCCCTCACCGGACTCCCGAACCGAGCCCTCCTCCTCGATCGTGTCGGCAACAGCATCGCCCGCCGCCGTCCGCCCGGCCACGCCGCGGTCTTGATGTTTCTCGATCTGGATGATTTCAAGCGCGTCAACGACAGCCTCGGTCACTCGGCCGGTGACGAGGTTCTGGTCGCCCTCGCCGAACGGCTCGTCAAGAGTGTCCGTTCCGGCGATTCGGTCGCCCACTTCGGCGGCGATGAATTCGCGATCCTTCTCGAGGCGAAGGACCCTGAGGAGGCGACGGCGGCCGCCAACCGCATTCTTGGCGATCTCGCGAAACCCTTCGCCCTCGAGGGCCGCGAGGTCAAGTTCACGGCGAGCGTCGGCATCGCCTTGGCGAGAACCAACGAGATGCGTTCCGAAGATCTCATGCGCAATGCCTTCACCGCACTCCACTCCGCCAAGGAACGAGGGCGCGCCGAGATCGTCGTTTTCGAGCAGTCGATGCACTCCACCGCGCTGAGCCGTCTCGACCTCGAGCAGGACCTTCGCTACGCAGTCGACAACCAGGGCCTCGACGTCTACTTCCAGCCGCTGATGAACCTCGAAGACCTGTCGGTGCACGGCTTCGAAGCGCTGGTGCGCTGGATACACCCGGAGCGGGGGGTCGTCTCCGCATTCCATTTCATCCCGCTGGCGGAGGAGGCCGGGCTCACGCCCAGGATCGACCGGATGGTGCTGCAGCGCACCTGCGCCAAGGTCTGCGAGCTCAACAAGACGATCTTTGCCGAAAAGCCCGCGGCCGCCCACGTGAACCTCTCCCCGACCAGTATTCGCCAACCCGACTTCGTGGACACCCTCGCCTCCGACCTGTCGAGGTCGGGTCTCGACCCCGAGCGCCTGGTCCTCGAGATCACCGAGAGCGTCATGATGCACGATGTCGAGCAGGCGGCGAGCAAGCTGCGAGCCATCAAAAACCTCGGGGTGCGTCTCGCCCTCGACGATTTCGGAACGGGTTACTCCTCGCTCAGTTATCTCCGCAGCTTTCCTGTCGACGTCGTCAAGATCGACAAGCTCTTCGTCGACGAGATCGAAACCGACGAGGGCGCTTCTGCCCTGGTCCAGGCAATCCTCCGCCTCGGCCTCGGTCTGACCTTCGAGGTCGTCGCCGAGGGCATCGAGACACAGGAGCAGCTGAAGAGCCTCCTCGACCTCGGCTGCCTTTACGGCCAGGGTTATTACCTGGCCCACCCGCTGTCGGCGCCTGATCTCGCCGAATTCCTCGAGAAGGTCCGCGAGGCGTCCTGATTCCTCGAGTGCTTCGTGATAACCTGAGTATCGAGACGAGCTCTCAAGGAACGAGATGCTGAGGTTTGCGCTCAACGACGGCGTTGTCGAGGCCGACATCCACCCCGGGCTGCCGGCGCTTGATTATCTGCGCCAGGACGCGAGGCTCAAGGGGGTCAAACACGCCTGCCGCGAAGGGGATTGCGGTTCCTGCGTCATACTTCTCGGCAAGCTGAACGGCTCGTCGATCCACTATCGAGTCGTCACCTCCTGCCTCCTGCCGGCGGGAGCGCTCGACGGACGCCACGTCGTCACCGTCGAGGGTTTGAATCGCCGAATCCTCTCTCCGATCCAGGCCGCATTCGTCGACGAGGGCGCATCGCAGTGTGGCTTTTGCACACCAGGCTTCGTGGTCTCATTCACGAGCTATCTTCTCGAGGCCACGCGATGGGACCTGTCCGAGGCGATCGAGGCCATCGCGGGTAACATCTGCCGTTGCACCGGTTATGCCTCCATCCGTCGCGCCCTCGATAGGGTGCTCGACCGCCTTCGGAGCAGCGTCGACCCCTCGGAGGACCGTATTCCGGCCCTCGTTCGCGAGGATTTGCTCCCCGAATATTTCCTCCGGGCTGCGGATCTTCTTGAGGACCTCGTGGCCGATAACCGATCCTCACCGCCAACGCCGACCCAACTGGTGATTGCGGGTGGGACCGATCTCTACGTCCAGCGGCCCGACGAGCTTCCGTCCGTGGACGTCGTGGTGCTCCCGATCGAGACGGATCGCCCCATCTGGACCGAGGGCGACGACATCTGCCTTGCGGCTGCCGCCACCGCCGAGGACATGAAGCGTTCTCAGCTGCTCGACGAGACGGTCGGTGGGATCGAAGCCGCAATGCGGCTGATGGGTTCGCTCCCCATCCGCCAACGCGCCACCATTGCCGGCAACATCGTCAACGCCTCGCCGATCGGCGACATGACGATGGTGTTTCTCGCGCTTGACGCCGAGGTCGGTTTCGTCGCCGGTGAATCTCGACGATCCCTTCCGCTGCGCGAGTTTTTCCTCGGATACAAGGAGCTGGATCTCCGTCCCGGCGAACTGGTGGATTGGGTCCGCTTCCGGAGGCCCGCAGCGGGATCGCTCTTCAACTTCGAAAAGGTGAGCAAAAGGACCCACCTCGATATCGCGAGCGTCAACACGGCCATCTCGCTGACCATCGAGGACGGGCGAATCGCCCGCGCCTGCCTGTCGGCTGGCGGGGTGGCGCCGATTCCGACGCAGCTGCGACAAACCGCCGAATTTTTGGTCGGTCGGACTCCCGATGCAGCCACCGCTCTCGAGGCCGCCGATTCCGCCCGCGCCGAGGTGACCCCCATTTCGGATGTGCGGGGTTCTGCAGACTACAAGAGGCTTCTCATCGGGCAGCTCGTGCTTGCTCATTTCAACGTCCTCTTCGGCGTCGAGGCCGGCCTCTTCGAGGGGGCGATTGCATGAGCAACCACGAGATCGGACCCCACACCCGAGGTGAATCGCTCTTCGTGGGCGATCTCCCGGATCCACCGGACCTGGTCCACGCGGCGGTCCTCGCCTCCCCCATCCCGCACGGAAAGATCGTGCGCCTCGACACCACGCCCGCGGCGGAGATCGCCGGGGTGGTCTCGGTCCTGACCGCCGCCGACATCCCGGGCGAAAACCAGATTGGTGGCATCGTCCAGGACGAACCCCTGCTCGCCGAGGGCGAGGTCCATTTTGCGGGGCAGCCGATCGTGGCTGTGGTCGCGGACAGCCCGAGCACCGCGCGTCGGGCCGCCGCGGCCATCGAGGTCGAGTTCGAGGAGCGCCCCGGCGTATACGACCCGCGCGAGGCCGCTGCGGCGGGGTCGCTGATCGTTCCATCGCGCACCTTTTCCCTCGGCGATGTCGATCGAGCGTGGCCGTCGTGCGACGTCGTCGTCGAGGGTCGCGCCGAAAGCGGTGGTCAGGAGCACCTGTATCTCGAAAGCCAAGGGGCCTTGGTCCTACCGCAGCAGGGGAATCGGTTGAGGATTATTTCGTCGACTCAGGCGCCGACCGCGGTACAACGCATCACGGCCAGAATCCTCGGATTGGCGATGAACGACATCGAGGTCGATGTCGCTCGTCTCGGTGGCGCCTTTGGCGGCAAGGAGGACCAGGCGACGCCTTGGGCGGCGATTGCGGCGCTGGCCGCGTTTGTGCTCAAGCGTCCGGTGCGCATCGCCCTTTCGCGCATCGAGGACATGCGGATGACGGGCAAGCGCCATCCCTACTCTTCCGACTTCAAGATCGGGCTGAAGAACGACGGCACCATTCTCGCGTACGAGGCGACCTATTTTCAGAACGCCGGCGCCGCGGCCGATCTCTCGCCGGCGATCCTCGAGCGCAGCCTCTTCCACTCCACCGGGAGCTACTTCATCCCCAACGTGCAGGTCACGGCGCTGAGCTGCAGGACCAACCTGCCGCCGTTCACCGCCTTTCGCGGTTTCGGCGCTCCGCAGGCGATGTTCGTGATGGAATCGGCCATCACTCGAGCGGCAGAGGTGATGGACATCGACCGAAGGGACATCCAGCGCCGGAACCTCCTAGCGGAGGGCGACACCTTCCCCTACGGCATGAAGGCGCAACAGGGTCACGCCCGCAGAGCATTCGCTGAAGCCGAAAGCCGCTTCGACGTCGCCGAGCTCAGGCAACGGGCCGACGATTTCAACCATGAGCATCGACTCGTGAAACGGGGCCTGGCCATGATGCCGGTGTGCTTCGGCATCTCCTTCACATCGACCTTTCTCAACCAGGCCGCCGCGCTGGTCCACATCTACAACGACGGAAGTGTGAGCGTCAGCACGGGAGCGGTCGAAATGGGTCAGGGGGTCAACGCGAAGATCCTCGACGTTGCGGCCCATGCGCTCGGCATCGCCAAAGACAGAATCGCCATCGAGACGACCAACACGCTCCGCGTGGCCAACACCTCACCGACCGCCGCCAGCTCCGGCGCCGACATGAATGGCATGGCCACCGAGATCGCCTGTAGGGCGATCATCGATCGTCTCCGAGGCGTCGCGGCCGAAATCCTCGAGGTCGATCCGGAGCGAATTGGCATCTCGCAAGGCACCGTCACAATCGACGGCGAAGCGACCCAGGTTGGATGGGACCGGCTGGTGTCTGACGCCTATTTCAAGCGCGTGAGCCTCTCGGCTCAAGCCCACTACGCGACGCCGAAGATCCACTTCGACCGCGAAACGGAGAAGGGCGAGCCTTTCGCCTACCACGTTTATGGGAGTGCGGTGGTGGAGGTCACCGTCGACTGCCTCCGCGGGACCTACACCATCGACCGTGTCGGGATGGTCCACGACGCCGGCAAGAGCCTCAACCCTCTGGTCGACCTGGGTCAGCTCGAGGGAGGGCTGGTGCAGGGCATCGGCTGGATGACGGTCGAGGAGCTGCTCTTCGACCGGGGCCGCAATCTCACCGACACCCTCAGCACCTACAAGATCCCTGACATCCTCGGTACTCCCGAGATCGACGGCCATTTTCTGGAGGATGCCGAGAACCCCAACGCGGTGATGCACTCCAAGGCGATTGGGGAACCACCCCTCATGTACGGGATCGGCGCCTACTTCGCTCTTCTCGACGCGATGCGCGCCTTCCGCCCCGACCGCGAAGCCTTCTTCCATGCGCCCATGACCCCGGAGCGGGTTCTGATGTTCCTCCACGGTGACCGCGCGACGGCCGCGACCGAGGACGTCGCCGAAGCCGCCGCCGTCGTCCAGCGGTAACAGAGCGAATCGCAGTGGTCAGGTCGTCCATCCGCAACCGCAGCCCATCGTGTGCGTGTTCGCCATGATTGACGAGCGAAACCATCGGGAGCGGGATCTGGATCCGGATCGATCACCAGCGATTCTGGCTCACCAGCGCCAGTCAGCTACAATCAGCCGATGAAGCTTCCGAGACACACCCAGACCGATCCGTGGCGATTCGCACTGGAGTCGCTGCGCGAAGGTCGCCGGGCGGTGCTGGTTTTTGTCGTGGACCATTCGGGGTCGGTTCCCGGCGTCACCGGAACCCGCATCGTCATCTCGGACGACGCGTTTGCGGGCACCATCGGCGGCGGTGCGGCGGAACAGCAACTCCTCGAACGAGCCCACGGCCACCATGGCGAAGCGGAGATTTACCGATTCGTCCACACCCCCAGCGGGGGTGGCACGCTCTGCTCGGGCGTCCAGGACTTCGCGATCGTGGTTCTGGACGAAAAAGACCGGCAGGCGATCACAGGCATCGTTGACGCGCTCGAGGGCCATCGAACCGGGGCTCTGAAGCTGAGTCCCAGCGGGATCTCGTTCGAGCCCGGTGAAACACGACCCCAGGTGTTCACCAAAGACGGCGATTCCTGGTCCTACACCGGACCGATCGGTCTCGAGGACACGCTTTACATCATTGGCGGCGGCCACGTGGGTCTGGCACTCTCGCGGGTGATGGCGACCCTCCCCTTCCGAATCGTCGTCCTCGACAACCGGGAGGACCTGCCGACGATGGCCGCGAATCGTTGGGCCCACGAGCAGCACGTCATCGACTTCGACACCATCGGTGAGCACATCGCAGATGGTGCCCGTTCGTGGGCGGTGATCATGACCTTCGGACACGTCCACGATCGGCAGGTGTTGAAAGGGCTTCTCGCCAAGGACCTCGCCTACCTCGGTCTGATGGGAAGCAAGGCCAAGGTTCGTCAGATGTACGCCGCCATGATCGAAGAAGGAACGCCGAAAGAGGCTCTCGAAAAAGTCCGAGCACCCCTGGGGATGTCGATCGGCAGCCACACGCCCGAGGAGATCGCGATCAGTGTCGCCGCCGAGATCATCGACGTCCGCAACCGGAGCTGATATGCCTGAGATCACCTTCACTCTCAATGGTGGTCCCACGGCCGCGACCTTCGAGGAGGGAATGCACTTTCTCGAGGTACTCCGTGAGGTCTGCGGCATCACCTCGGTCAAGGACGGTTGCGCACCGCAGGGCGTGTGCGGCTGCTGCACCATCCTGCTGAACGGCAAGCCCGCCCTCGCCTGCCAGCTGGACCCCGCCAAGGCGGACGGTGGAGAGGTCGTCACCCTCGAGGGACTCCCGGAGCGTCAGCGCCAGCTCCTCGCCGACGCCTTCGTCCGCGAGGGCGCCGTCCAATGCGGCTACTGCACCCCCGGCATCGCCATGCGTGCGGCTCATCTCGTCACCAAGGGCCTCACCGCGGACCGCCGCCGCGTCGAGCGCGGGCTCGCCGGCCATCTCTGCCGCTGCACCGGCTACAACCGCATCGTCGACGCCATCCAAACCGCGGGCGAGGCGTGGCAGAACGGCTCGGATCTCGGCGATGGATCGCCCCGCCGCCCGAACCACTTTGGTGAGGACTATGGTCTCGCGAGGAGCTCTGAGATTCCGGAGGCGGAGGGAATCGGCGCCTCCACTGATCGGTATCGCGGCCGCGACCAAACGCTCGGAGCCAAAAACTTCGTTGCCGACATGACGGTTGATGGCATGCTCCATGGGGCCCTCGTCCTGGCGGATCACCCTCGCGCGAGGGTGCTTGGCATCGATGCCTCGAAGGCAACAGGCCAAACCGGAGTCGAGGGCGTTCTCACGGCGGAGGACATCCCGGGTGTGTGCAACCACGGGTTGATTGTCCCCGACTGGCCTCTGTTGGTCGGGACTGGAGCAACGACTCGGTATGTTGGAGACGTCCTCGCGGTCGTCGTGGCCGACACCCAGCACCGCGCCAGAATGGCCGCTACGTCGGTCGAGGTCGAGTACGAAATCCTCGAACCGCTGTCCTCACCCGAGGCAGCCCTTGCCCCGAATGCACCGCCGATTCACCCGGGCGGCAATCTGCTCGAGGTCTGCTCATTCACCCGAGGCGATGTCGATGCCGCCCTCGAGCAATCCGAGGTCGTGATCGATCAGGTCTTCACCACGCAGCGCATCGAGCACGCCTTTCTCGAGCCCGAAGCGAGCCTCGCGTCGCCGACCGCAGACGGTGACCTCAAGGTCTGGTCTCAGGGACAGGGTGTTCACGATGACCAGCTCCAGATCGCCGCAATCCTCGGCATCGAAAGGGATCGAATCGAGGTCGAGCTGGTCTCCAACGGTGGTGCATTCGGCGGCAAGGAAGACCTGTCCGTACAGGGACACGCCTCGCTCGCAGCGTGGCTCCTGCAGCGCCCGGTGCGAGTCGTGCTGACCCGCGAGCAGTCGATGCGCATCCACCCCAAGCGACACCCGATCACTCTCCACTACACCGCCGGAGCCGACGGCGACGGCAGATTGACGGCGGTCCGCGCCCGCATCGTGGGAGACACCGGGGCTTACGCTTCAGTCGGCACCAAGGTCCTCGAACGAGCCGCGGGCCACTCGTGCGGACCCTACCGCGTCCCCAATGTCGACGTCCACGCGAGGACCGTTTACACCAACAACCCACCGTGCGGCGCCATGCGCGGATTCGGCGCCAACCAGGCGGCCTTTGCCATCGAGGGAGTGCTTGACATCCTCGCCTCGAAGATCGGGATCGATGGCTACGATATCCGCGAACGCAACATCCTCGACCCGGGAGACCGTTTCGCCACCGGACAGCTCATGAACTCGAGCTGCGGGGTCCGTCAGACCCTCGAGGCGCTTCGTGAGGTCTACAAATCGTCCCCCAGGGCAGGGATCGCGTGCGGCATCAAGAACACCGGCATCGGCAACGGGATGGAGGACATCGGCCGTGTCGCCATCGAGGTCCTCGAGGGCGGCCGACTGCGGGTCGAGACCGGATACACCGAAATGGGCCAGGGACTGCACACGGTACTGTGCCAGACGGTGTGCCAGGAGACCGGTCTGCCGCCCGAGATCATGACCGTCACGACCATCAGCGGGCCCGACGTCGAGTGCGGGATGACGACAGCCTCCCGCGCGACGGCGCTGTGCACGGCGGCCGGCCAGATCGCGGCCCGCCAGCTCGCCGCCTCCCTCGCTGACTCGCCCCTCGAAGATTTGATCGGCCGCCGGTTTCACGGTGAATTCGTCTGCGACTTCACGACCTCACCGGGCCAGGAGGTCGAAGAACCCGTGACCCACATGGCCTTCGGCTTCGCCACCCAGGTCGTGATCCTCGGCGAGGACGGAACGATCGAAAGGGTGGTGGCGGCACACGACGTCGGCCGCGCCATCAATCCCCTGCTGTGCGCCGGGCAGATCGAGGGCGGTGTTCACATGGGGTTGGGCTACGCCCTGTCGGAAGACTTCCCGTGCACCGACGGCGTCCCGGATTCGCTGTTGCTGCGCGATCTCGGCATCTTGCGCGCGGCCCATACCCCACCAATCGATGCAATTCTCATCGAGGTCCCAGACGCGGTCGGCGGCTACGGTTCCAAGGGCGTCGGCGAGATCGGTCTCGTGCCGACCGCAGGCGCCGTCGCAGGAGCCCTCTTCGCGCACGACGGCATCCGCCGCACCAATCTTCCGATGGCGGACGCGCCGGCGGCCCAGGCGTCCCTCCCTCGATCACGAAAGGCGAAGCCTTAGCTCCCCGCCAAATGCTCGGAGACCTCGGCAAAGAAATCGTCGAGATCGGTATCGACGAAATACCGACCGGCAGCCGGAGCGAGACCGACCTCTCCCTGGTTGACGACGACCACATTTCCACCGGCCTGCTCCGGAAGAAAGGCGGCCGGGTAGACCACCAGGGTCGAGCCGAGCACCAGCAGGAGATCGCTCGAGGCGATCGTCACCGCCGCGCGATCGAGGTTTCGAACCGCCTCACCGAAGAAGACGACATCTGGTTTGATGACTCCTCCACAGGCGCATCGAGGCACGCCGACCTCGCGCACCTCGTTCTTCATGAACGCGAAATCGAATGAGCTCGCGCAGTCGAGGCAGTGGCTCGACCAGTAATCTCCGTGCACCGAGATCACGTTACCGGAACCGGCCTTCTGGTGCAGAGCGTCGATGTTCTGGGTGACCACCGCGGCGAGCGTGTGATCGGTCTCGAGCATGGCGAGGAAGCGATGCGTGACGGTGGGCTCGACGGAGTCGATGACACGGAGGAAATCACGGGTGAAGTCGAAAAAGGGCAACGGATCCCGTTGGAATGCACTGATGTCGAAGACGGTGTCCGGGTCGTACCGGCGGGTGACGTACAAGCCCTTCGGTCCACGGAAATCGGGGATGCCAGCGGCGGTGGAGATCCCAGCTCCAGTCAGCGCGACCACCCGCTCCGAGCGGCGGATCAGATCGGCGCAGCCCTTCGCGTCGAGCGTCGGTTTGTCGAACATGTGGAGAGAGGATAGCAGGGAGCGGGGGGTCGTGGAGTCCTCGGGCCCGGGGGTCTCGGGGACACGGGCTCGCGGGATCGAGGAGTCGTCCCTCGCTCCCTCACGACCTCAAGAACCCACGACCTCAGGTCCTCTCCATCTCATCGGGAACGGGATCGAATGAAGGCACGGTTATAGTGAGTGAAGGCCATGCAGGAGATCGCGTCGATTCTCAACCGGCTCTCGATCGCGGTTCAGTTCGCGATGGTGATGTGCCTGTTCGGCTATTTCCTCCTTCTATGGCGGATGGTGAAGCTGCGGGAGGTGCGCCTGTGGACCTTGGCTTGGCTGGCCGATGCGGTTGCTTTGGCCGCGGTCTTCGTGCACGTCTACGCCTCGATCCCACCATTCGGACACCGCGTCACGCTCGTCCTCTACCTCGCCGGCAAGGCGACATTCGCGATCCTCATTGTCTCCGGCGCCCGCCACCACCTGCGACCTGGCGCCGAACCCCGGCTTTCGCCTCTTTCCCTGACGGTCTTCATTGGCCTGTGGAGCGTGATCCTCGGCGTTGCTGTGCCCAGCCTGTGGCAGGGCCAGCTTGCCGAGAGCACCCTGGTCGGAGCGGTCCTGATCGCCGGCGGCATCACGGTCCTCAAGAAACCGCGCTCGTCGGTTTCGCGCTGGCTCGGCTGGGCGATGCTGATCGAAGGCGCGCTCTTTCTGTACTCCGCAGCCATGCTCGTGCCGGCTCTGTGGGGCAATCGCATGGGTTTCGTCTATCTCAACTACTCGTCCTTCATCGACGCCTGGATCGAGCTCATGCTGGCCTTGGCATGTATCGCCGTCATCGCCGATCGACGCGAGGAGCTGCTCCACTACGCCAACCGAGAGCTGCTGCAGTCTCAGCAGCGTCTGAGCCGTCTCGTCGACACGGACCCTCTGACCGATCTTTCCAACCGCCGCAGCGCGCGAAAGATGATGAACACGGTGATCGAGACCGGCGGCGCCTTCATCTTCATCGACATCAACGAGTTCAAACAGATCAACGATCTCTTCGGTCATCGGGTCGGAGATGCCTCCCTGCAGCGGCTCGCGAGACTGGTGGTCGAGCAGTTCCGGCCGGAGGACCACGTCATTCGCTGGGGCGGGGACGAGTTCCTGGTCATCGCGCCCGGGATGGATCAGGTCAGCGCCAAGGAGCGGGTGGCCGCGATCCGCGAGGCGCTGCGGAGGCCGGCCGAAGACGCTCCTCCCTTCTCGATCGCCGTCGGCATCGCAGAACTGTTTCCGGGCGGCGACCCGAGCGCGACGCTCGAGGAGGCGGACCGGCGGATGTTCGCGGAGAAACGTGGCCGGTAGGCCGACCAAGCACCCGCCCAGATACAAGGTACAAGTCCCACCAACCCCACCCCTCGGTCTCACACGCCGCCAGGGTGGGCGGGTGGCCTCGTATCTTGAATCTCGCATCTCGTATCTGGGTGTGCGGGTTGGACAGGTATGCTGGAGACGATGTCCGACCGTTTTCACCCGCTGCCGCTCGAGGTGCTCACCGATTGGATCGCCGACGAGCTCGAAGCGAAGGATTCGGTGTTCGGAATCCCCCGCTCGCTCTTCTTCAACCCGCACGCAAGCGATCCCTTTCGCACCACGGCCTACGGCCAGGTTCTCGAAACCCCTCTCGGCGTCGCAGCGGGGCCCCACTCGCAGCTCGCCCAGAACATCGTTGTCGCGTGGTTGTGCGGCGCGCGCTTCATCGAGCTCAAGACGGTCCAGACCCTTGACCGGATCGAGGTCTCCAAGCCCTGCATCGACATGCAGGACGAAGGTTACAACGTCGAGTGGTCCCAGGAGCTCCTGGTCGACGAGTCCTTTGCCGAGTACCTCAACGCGTGGGTGTTGATCCACGTCCTCCACCGTTGCCTCGGTTTCCCGGGCGAAACCCCCGGGATCATCTTCAACCTCTCCGTCGGCTACGACCTCGCGGGCATTCGGAAGCCCAACATGCAATGGTTCCTCGACAAGGTCGAGGATCCCGGTGACGATCTCCAGAACGCCGTCGACACCGTCGCAAAACGCATTCCGCGAGCGGCCGAATGCCGCATCCCGTCGCGGATGTCCGACAACGTCACCCTCTCCACGATGCACGGTTGCCCGCCCGACGAGATCGGTGCTATTTGCGGCTACCTGATGAAGGACCGCGGTCTGCACACCAGCGTCAAGCTCAATCCCACCTTGCTCGGAGCCGAGGGACTGCGGCCGATCCTCCATGACCGTCTCGGATTCAGGGATATCCATGTCCCCGACGAGGTCTTTGCCGACGACCTCGAGTACGCCGATGCGCTGTCGCTTGTGCGAGAGCTCGGTGGAACAGCCGCCAACCGGGAGCTGGTCTTCGGCGTCAAGCTCACCAACACCTTGGCGGTGGACAACCACCGTCAGGTTTTCGATCCGTCGGAAGGCACCATGTACCTTTCCGGGCGGCCTCTGCACGCCATCACGGTCCAGCTCGCCCACCGGCTCGCCGAGGACGTCGATGGACCAATCCTGATGTCGTTTTCGGGAGGCGCCGAGGCGGGCAACATTCCTGATCTGATCCGCTCCGGCATGAAAACGGTCACCGTGTGCTCGGACCTCCTGCGACCCGGCGGATACCTGCGCTTCGGCCAGTATCTCGAGGAGCTCGAGAAGGCGATGGACGAGGCCGAGGCGGAAAGCGTCGAAGATTACGTCCAGTCCAGCGCCGGCAACCGTGGCAGCTTCGACCAGGCGGCGCTGCACAACCTCCGCACCTATGCGGAATCCGTGCTCGGCAAACCGGCCTATCACAAGGAAACCTTCGATCGGGCGCACACCAAAACCGCGCGTCGTCTAGGCCTCTTCGACTGCATCGTCGCCCCGTGCACCGACGGTTGCGACGTCGATCAAAAGGTGCCCGAGTACATGCGCCGTGTTGCGGCAGGCGATCTCGAAGGCGCTTCGGAGATCACGCGACTGGACAACCCCCTGGCTTCGATTCTCGGCAGAACCTGTCACCAGCCGTGTGTGCCGGTGTGCCTGCGGACCCATATGGACCAGCCGCTGGCCATCCGCGAAATCAAGCGTTACATCACCGATCATGAAGCCGAGGTGGGCGAGGCCATCACACCCGGGCCTTCTGCGCCGAAGGTGGCTGTCATAGGTGGCGGTCCATGCGGCCTCGGCGCCGCGACGTTCCTCGCCCGGGAGGGCGTCGCCGTCACGGTGTTCGAGGCGCGCCCGGAGAGCGGCGGGATGGTCTCGGCGACCATTCCAGACTACCGCGCCGCGACGCACGCGGTGAACAGGGATTTCGATCATCTGCACGCCCTCGGGGTCGAGTTTCGCCAC
Source organism: Candidatus Sulfomarinibacter sp. (assembly GCA_041560205.1). GTDB lineage: Bacteria > Acidobacteriota > Thermoanaerobaculia > Thermoanaerobaculales > Sulfomarinibacteraceae > Sulfomarinibacter. Next base: position 17,570 of record JBFFBV010000034.1, on the reverse strand, counting down.
AATCAGGAGGTGGGGCGTGACCTGTCCCTCGACTCACTCCGCAACGACGGATTCTCGTCGATCGTCGTCGCGGTCGGTGCACGCCACGGCCTTCGCCTCGGGATCGACGGCGACGAGAGCGAGGGGGTCCTCGACGGGCTCGAGTTCTTGCGAGCGGCCCGTGGCGGCGACGCGCCCCCTCTCGGAAAGAAGATAGGCATCATCGGCGGCGGTGACGTGGCAATGGACTGCTCGCGAACCGCCTGTCGTTTGAGCGACGGCGAAGTGACCGTCTTCTACCGCCGAACACGCGCCGAAATGCCCGCACAAAAAGAGGAGCTGCTCGACCTGTTCGACGAGGGCGGCTCTCTCGAAGAGCTGATGGCCCCGAAGCGCATCCTGACGAAGGACGGTCGACTCGTGACGGTCGAGATGTCGGTGATGCAACTCGACGAAGCCGACGACTCCGGACGCCAAAGGCCAGAGGCTATCCCCGGCGCCGAGCGCGAAGTGGAGCTCGACACGCTGATCGTCGCCATCGGACAGCGCCCCGATCTCTCTCTCTTCGGTGAGGAGGAGGTCCGGGTCAACACGGCCGGCTACCTCGAGGTCAATCCCGAGACCATGGAGACCTCGATACCGGGGGTCTACGCCGGTGGCGACATCATCGGCGACGGACCGACGAACATCGTCAAGGCCTGCGGCGACGGCCGCATCATCGCCGAGGCCATTCTCGAGAGCCACCGCGCGGAGGAGGACCTGCCACCTCCGCCACGTCCTTGGCCCGAGTTCGACCACGGGGAGCTCCTGAGGCGACGGGCTCGTGTCGAGCCACGTGTTCAGATTCCACATCTTGCATCAGAGCAGCGCCACAGTTTCGCTGAGGTGGTGCTGACCCTCCCGCAGGCTGAAGCCGAGCGAGAGGCTTCTCGGTGCCTGGATTGCGACCTCGTATGCTCGACCTGTGACTCCGTCTGCCCGAACCGGGCGATCCTCACCTACCACACCGAGCCACACGAGCTGATTCTTCCGACGTTCGGTCACGATGCCGCGCCAGCGGAGGCGACCTTCAGGATCGACCAGGGGCCGCAGGTCGCCATCCTCACGGATGCCTGCAACGAGTGCGGCAATTGCGTCACCTTCTGTCCGACCGCCGATAGGCCGTGGCGGGAAAAGCCTCGACTCTATCTCCACCGCGGAGATTTCGAGGCCCAGCCGGAGAATGCTTTCATGTTCCTCAGACACGAGGGCGGCCGAGGCCTGCAAGCACGCTTCGGCGGCGATCTGCATCAGCTTTTCGAGAGCGACGGTGTCATGCGGTACACGACGCCCTCCGTCGATCTCGCGATGGATCCGGACGGCCTCGCAGTGCTCGAATTGAAGGTGCGCGACTCGAGCAAAGGCGACCCGCTCGTCGACACCGAGCGACTCGGAGCGATGGTCACCCTGCATCGTTCGTTTGCGCGCTCGATGCCCGAGTACCCGCTCGTCGAGGCCGAGGCCGGGTGGCTCCTCTGAACGGATGAAGATCGAGCGGACCTCGGTTGTGCATATCGATACACCAACCGCCGGGCACCCGGGGTAGACTGGACTGGCGATGCGCACCCGTTTTTTCAATCTGCGGATTCCGGGCGAGAGCAACGTTACCGAGGCCGTCGAGCTGGTCGTCGACGAAGGGCGCTTCGAGGAAGTTCTCCCGGCCGGGACCGTGACCGCAGCCGGTGACGAGCAGTGGGTCGATCTCGAAGGCGCCCTGGTCCTGCCGGGTGTCATCGACGGCCACGTCCACTTCGATGACCCCGGATTCACCCACCGGGAAGACTTCGCGAGCGGCACCTCCGCGGCTGCCGCCGGCGGCGTGACCTGTGTCGTCGACATGCCCTGTACCTCGCTTCCCCCGGTCGTCACCAAGGAAGCTCTGGAGAACAAGCTCAAGATCATCGGTCCCAAAGCGCATGTGGACTACATGCTGTGGGGGGGCGTGTCGGGCAATGCCCTGACGGACCGACAGTGGCGGAGGAATCTCGCCGATCTGGTCGATGCGGGAGTGGCGGCGATCAAGGTCTACATGCTCTCGGGGATGGACACCTTCCGCGACCTCACGACGGCCGAAATCGGCGAGGTCCTCGTCCAAACGCATAAGCTCGGGATCCCGGTCGGCGTTCATGCCGAAGACCGGGCGATCGTCAACGAGCTGACCGAACGGGCGAAAGAGCGCGGTGACGACTCACCCGCTGCTTATGCCGCGGCGCGCCCGGCGGCCGCAGAGGCCTCGGCCGTCATGGCGGCGGTGGACGCCGCACGAAAGACGGGCGCCAGGGTTCACATCGTCCACCTCGCCTCGGGAGAGGCGCTGGACGTGATCAGCGCCGCACGCCTCGAAAACCTCCCGGTCTCCGCCGAAACCTGCCCCCAGTACCTCCAGTTCACGTCGGCGGACCTCGACCGTCTGGGTTCGCTGCTCAAGACCGCACCGGTCGTCAAGAGCGAAAGCGATCGTCAACGGCTGTGGCAGGGATTGGCCAGCGGCGAGCTTTCGTTCGTCGCGACCGATCACGCCGCGGGACGATGGCCCGAGGAAAAGGAGACGGGCTCGATCTGGACCGACTACGGTGGGGTGCCCGGGGTCGAGCTGCTCCTGCCTTATCTCTGGTCGGAGGGCGTCGTGACGGGGCGGATCACGGTCCAGCGCCTGACCGAGCTGCTGGCCTCCGAGCCCGCGCGTTTCTTCGGCGTTGATCACCGCAAGGGATGGCTGCGACCGGGCTGCGACGCGGATTTCGTCGTCTTCGACGAAGGCGCGCGGTGGACCGTGCGCGCCGACGCACTTCACAACCTCAACCGGTACACGCCCCTCGACGGCTTCGAGCTGACCGGACGGGTGCGATCCACCTTCGTTCGCGGCAACTGCGTGTTCGAGCGCCGCCCCGAAGGCACGGAATTCTTCGCGCCCGCAGGCACGGGTAAGTGGGTTCGAAGGGGGGTGGCGTGACCAGCCCCCAGCCGACCTGGCTTCTCCACCACGGAACGGTCGTGACCGGTGGAGAGTTCCCGCAGGTCTGGAACGAATGGGCGGTCGCATGGTCCGGCAGGCAGATCGTCGCGGTCGGTCCCGAACGCGAGATCCGTGAAAAGCACCCGGACGCCCAGCTTCTCGATGCCCGCGGCGGACTCGTGCTGCCCGGGCTGATCAATCTCCACCACCACCTCTACTCCGCCCTCGCCCGAGGCCTCGCCCCAGCCGAGACACCACGCGATTTCGGACAGATCCTCGAACGCCTCTGGTGGCAGTTGGACCGCGCGCTGACGCCGGAAACAGTTCGTCTCTCGGCCCTGCTCGGCGTGGCGGACAGCATTCGCTGGGGTTGCACCACTCTTTTCGACCACCACGCGTCCCCGTCGTGCATCCGAGGCAGTCTCGACCTCATCGCCGACGTCGTCGACCAGGCGGGGATCTCCGCCGTGCTCTGCTACGAGGTCACCGACCGTAACGGGCACGACCAGGCCGTTGCCGGGCTGGTCGAAAACCTGCGCTTCATCGAGAGCTACCGGGAACATCCGCAGATCCGAGGAACCCTCGGGCTCCACGCCAGCTTCACGGTGTCAGACGAAACGCTCGATGAGGCGGCCTCGCGACGCCCCAACGACGCCGGTTGCCACGTCCATCTCGCCGAGGACCCGATCGATTTCCAAGCCTCGGAGATCGCCTACGGCGCTCCCCCACTCCACCGACTCGAGTCTCGAGGCCTGCTCGATGACAGGGCCCTCTTGATCCACGGTGTCCACCTCACCTCCGAGGGGAGGTCGGTCGTGTCGCGCAACCGCTCGTCCCTCGTCCACTGCCCGGAGTCGAACGCCAACAACGGTGTCGGGCGCCTCGACGTCGAACGGGCAGTCGCCGCGGGCTGCACGGTTGGCCTCGGCACCGACGGCATGTCATCGGCGATGCTGCGTGCCCTGCGTGCGGCCTTTCTCGTTCAACGAGCCGGTCGCGAGGACCCCTCGGTCGGCTTCACCGCCCACCCGATTCTCCTCCACACGAATGCTGTGGTCGCACGCCGGTTCTTCGATGAGCCTTTGCTGGGCGAGCTGGCGGCGGGAGCGCCGGCCGATATCTGCGTCGTGGACAGCCCGCCGCCGACGCCGATCCTCCCGGACAACGTCTTCGGTCACCTGGTCTACGGGGCCTCGGAGGCGCCGGTGCGCCACACCATCGCCCGAGGACGCATCGTGCTCGAGGACTTCCGCCACACCACCCTCGATCCCCTGGCCATCGCCGAGGTCGCACGGACCGAGGCGCCGGGTCTTTGGAAGAGGTTTCGAGAGCTCGGGGCGAGCGACGAAAGTCTCCTCCCGATCTGAGCTCAGACGCCGAATCGCTCCTTGAGTGCCTCCCGAATTCGTGCGAGGCCCGTCACCAGGGTTCTCTCGTCGGCGCCGATTCCCACCCTGAAGTAGCTGTCCATCCCGTAGCAATCGCCGGCGAGAATGAAAACGCTCTGCGAGGCTCGCAGCCAATTCGAGAGCTCGGTCGAGTTGATGTCGAAGTCATAACGCATGAAGGCCATGCCGCCGGCCCTCGGTGGGACAAAATGGAAGAGATCACCGTACTCCTCCAGCCAATCGAGCATGATCTGGAGGTTGTGGCGGAGCATCGATCGATTGCGCTCGAGGATCTGTGGTCGGACCGAGGGAGCAAGGGCGATCTCCGCGACAAAGACGCTCATGATTCCCGCTGAGATCGAAGTGTAGTCGCGGTACGCCCACGCGTCGGCCACCGTCGCGCTCGGCCCCGCCAGCCAACCCAAGCGCAATCCTGGAAGCGCGTAGGCCTTCGAGAGGCCTCCGTTGACCAGCGTCTTCTCGTAGCGCCCTACGAAGCTCGGCGTCTCCTGACCGTCGAGCTCGGCGCCTCGATAGACCTCGTCAGCGAGGATCCAGGCTCCGACCGAGTCCGCAATTTCGACAATCTCCCGCATTTCTTTGTCGCTGAGAGTGGCGCCGGTCGGATTGTTGGGATTGCAGAGAGCAATCATTCTGGTCTTTTCATTGACGAGGCTGCGGAGCTCATCGAGGTCCGGCGCCCACCCGGTCTCCTCGCGCAGATGGAAGGCCTTCGGCACCGCTCCCATCTCCTCCACGATCCCCCAAATCTGCATATAGTTCGGCACCATCATCACGATCTCGTCGCCGGCCTCGAGGAGCGTGTGGCAGGCGACGAAGTTCGCTTCAGAGGAGCCGGCGGTCACCAATACGTTGTCGACCGACTGGCCGTCGTAGAGCGCGGCGACCCGCTCCCGCAGTGGGATCGAACCATTCGTCTGACCGTATCCCAGGGTGAGCCCATTCAGCTCATCGATCTGCTCGGCGGTCAGGAACTCGGTGAGCGCAAGAGGATGGAAGCCGCTCTCGGTGAGGTTGTACTCGACGGTATTCTCATACAGCGACTGCACGCGCTCGAGCTCGAAGATCGGTATTTTCATGGCGCCTCCTCGCGGTCGGGCTTTTCGCCGGAATCCAGGAGCCTTTCCAGCGCCTCCTCATCGACCCGGCCTCCTGAGATGACCAGGGCGACAGTACGATCGGCGAATCGTTCCGGAGCCTTGAGGACTGCGGCGGTAGGAAGTGCCGCAGCGCCCTCGACCATCAGGCCTTCGTGGTCGCGAAGGAAGCGCAACGCTTCCAGAATCTCCTCTTCCTCGAGAACGACGAAGTCGTCAACGAAGCGCCGACACAAATCGAAGGTGATCGCTCCCTCTTCGATGCCGCCGGCCGTCCCGTCGGAGACTGTCGGGAGGCTCTCGAGTTCCAGAATCCGCCCGGCGTTGATTGACTCGTACATCACGCACGAGTTCAGGGGTTGGCAGCCGATCACCTCGATCGCCGGCCTCACGTCCTTCAAATATGCGGCAATGCCACCGATCAATCCGCCGCCGCCGACCGGCGCAAGCACGGTATCGATGGTGTCCATCTGTTCGAGGAGTTCCACCGCGACCGTTCCTTGGCCGGCAACCACATGCGGGTCGTTGTAGGGAGAGATCCACACGTGATCGCCCGATGTGGCAAAAGCCGCAGCGTGTGCCTCGGCTTCGACACAGTCCTCTCCGACAAGCTCGAAGGGGACACCGGTCGAACGGATGTTGTCGATCTTGATTCCGGTTGCCGTCTTCGGCATGAAGAGCCTTCCTCTCAGGCCGAAGACCTCGAGTGCGTGCGCGAATGCAGCACCGTGATTGCCGGTCGACGCAGCAACGAGTATTTTCTGCGAATCCTCGCTGGAGAGCGAGAGGATCTTGTTGATCACGCCGCGTAGCTTGAAGGAGCCGCTGAGCTGCGTGTTCTCCAGCTTGAGGAAGACGCTTCCCTTTGTTCGCGCGTCGAGGGCAACCGATTCAACGCATTCTGTCAGGCGAATGTGGGAGGCGATCCTTCGAGAAGCGGCTTCAACCGCCGTTCTCATGCTCATGCCGTTATTTCGATCGCGCACGTGGGCCAAGGTATCCGATTCCGGGTCAGAGGGAAAGCGCCGCTGCGGCCGCAGCTCCATCTGCTCCCGAGGCGGCTCAGCTCGGTACCCACACCGACCAGCAGGAAGGGCCCCCTGATTCGAATCCGTCAGCGAATATCGAGATACCGTCGTTGTACTCATACGCACCGACATCGTGGCCCAATCCCTGGGACCGAGGATTGCCGTCGCGAATTTGGGCAAGCGTGGCCAGCTTCTCGCCCTGATCAATGGCCTGCGAGCCAGCGGCCAGGCGGTAGTCGTTCTTGGAGGTGTCGACAAACGCTGTCATACCAACCGCCAGATTGCTGGCAGCTGGTGCTTCGGCGGGAAGACTCGATCCGAGCACGAGGAGGTTCCGGACATCGACGGTCGTTCCACTCGAGGATGCCTCGTCAAAGCCCTCACCAACCGAAGTGCCAAAGGTACTGTTCCACACCTCGGGATCGACGATGTTGTCCTCGTAGCGGACCGCCGTTTCGACGTCGTGGACGACCGCGTTCCTGATGGAAATCTCGGCGTCTGGGCCCCGGATTCGAAAGGCGATCTCCGACTCGGAGACCGTCACCCCGTCCAGCGTGGCCTCGATGTTCTCCTTGAGGTTGAAGGCGGCCTGGTTCGAGATGTAACCGTTACGGAAGCCGAAGACGACAGTGTCGCGAACGACCAAGGTAGCAGCTGAGACCGATGCGGAGTTCTTGGTGTCGATCGCGTTCTCACCCGGGACAACGCCCGCCGGAAAACCGTTCTCGGCCGTTTCGAGCGGCCCGAGCCACAGGGTGCAGCCGAGAAGCGTGATGCCGGCCCAGCCCGGGCTCGATCGGCCCGGATCGAATTGAATCGCATCGCCCGAAAAAGTGTGGATTTCCGTATCTCGGATCGTGAGCTCGTTCACGGGCCCGCCGACGATACCGTGGGCATCCACCCGCCCACTGTCCCAGGTCAGACACCGGTGGATGAGGCAATCGTCGATCATCACGCCGACGGGAGCGTCCAGGTCGAGGCAGTCCCTTCCGGATCGTCGAATCCCGCAACCGCTGAGGGTGAGTTCATCTCCACCGGAGTCCACCGTCACCGCGTCAGAAGTGCCTATTGACCGTCGAAAACGAGGCCTTCAAAGATGAGGAAGGCGTGGCTGACTCGGAGTACACGGCCCGAACTGGTGACCAGCACCGTGGCTTTGCCGGAACTCGCCCTGACGGTGATCGGCGCCGCCTCGGTTCCGTCCCTCGCGCTTGCCAGTGATTCGCTGTAGGTACCTGCCGCAACCGAAACGGTGTCCCCCGGGACGGCCGCGTCAATACCGTCTTGAATTGATCCAAAAGGGTTGCCGGCCGTGCCCGAGCCGCTGCCGCCGACGGCCACGAACCACTCGGTTCCCCACAGGGACGAAGCCCCTGCGAAAACCACCGCAGCCGACAGTACAGCCCAAGCGCGACTCGCCATCAGCACCTCTCCCAGCCGCAACCCCGTCAAATCTACGATTGTGGCCCCATGGCATCCGTGACCCAGAGCACGGAGAAGGAGGGTAAAGGTCGGCACAGTGCAGCGACAGATCGCGGCGCAACCTCGGCGATCCGCAATCGTAACAACCAGTACCCGAACGAGTTTCAAGGGAGAGCTGCAAGATATGAAGAAGGGTTTTTTATTCCTGATGGTGATCCTCGTCGTGGCAGCCATACCCGCCTCGGCGATCGAAAATGGTTTCTATATCGGCGGCAGCATCGGCGGATCGTCGCTCGAGGTGCGCGACATCGATGAAGAGCTCGGGGACCTCCGGTTTTCGGACGGTGACACCGGCTACAAGCTCTTTGCCGGTTTTCGTTTCATGAATTTCCTCGGCGTCGAGGCCGGTTATGTGGATCTCGGTGAGCCGAACGACGTCGTTGCCGAAAGTGAAGACGAAGCGGTCCATGTGCAGATCGGCCTCAAGGGTTGGGATGCCTTCGCGGTCGGTTTCCTCCCGATCGGACCCGTCGATCTCTTCGCCAAGGTCGGCGTCGTCTCCTGGGACGCTGACATTGTGTCCAGGTTGGTTCCGACCGACGAGGTCGATGCGGACTCGGACAGCGGCACTGACGCCGCATTCGGCATCGGCGTCGGCCTCAGGCTGGGCAAAGTCACCTTGCGTGCGGAGGGCGAGCAGTTCGACATTGCCGACGCTGACGACGTCTACATGTTTTCGGTCGGCGCGACCTTCACCTTCTGATCTTCGCGCGACGCTGAGAAAAAACAACCCCGGGGCACAAGGCCCCGGGGCTTTTCTGTTGCGATGAGAGCAGCGTCAGTCCTTGGCGACCTCGAAGAGGGCTTTGAGCGAGACCACCAGCACCGCCGCGGCAATAAAAGCCACTACGTTGGCGACCACGGCGGTGACCGCGGTGCCGATCAGCGGGATCGCCATCACCGACGACGCGGAAAGCATCAGGCCGATGGCCGCGAGGAGGAAGGTCTTGGTCTCCTCTCCAGTGATGTTCATGAAGCCCACGATCAGGCCGAGGACCGCCAGCACCCAGTACATCCAGGCTTCAGCGATCAGCAGGCCCGCCACGACGCAGATCACGAAGCCAACGATGAACGCCCACTTACCCATCTGTCCCATGTTTCCTCCTCCGAATTCAGATTTTGATGATCGTCATCGCCCGCAATGATACTCGGGATCGTTTGATTTTTCACGGCACAGCTCAAAAAAGCCGCCGCCCGGATCGCCCGGACGGCGGTATGCCAGCCAAAAACGGCCGTCTTGATCTCAATCGGTCAGTTGCTTCAGGATTTCTTCGAATTTGGACCACTGCGAGCCGGCCCAGTCGGCGAGCGACAGCACCTTTTCGCCGACCCTGACCATCGCGTAGTAGCCCTCGACCCGGTCCCAGTCGACGACGTTCCACCAGGCCTCGATGTAATCGGGGCGCCGGTTCTGGTAATTCAGGTAGTAGGCGTGTTCCCAGACATCGAGGCCGAGGATCGGGATCATCTCGCCGGTCGAAATCGGGTTGTCCTGGTTCGGGGTCTTGGTCACGGCAAGCAAACCGTCGCCCTTCACGCCGAGCCATGCCCACCCGCTGCCGAACTGGGTGGCGCCGGCCGTGCTGAACTCGGATTTGAAGGCGTCAAAGGACCCGAAGCTCTCGTCGATGGCCTTGCCCAGCCTCCCCTTTGGCTGGCCGCCCCCGTCCGGGCTCATCACAGTCCAGAAGAGCGTGTGGTTGACGTGTCCGCCGCCATTGTTGCGAACGGCCATTCGGATCTCCTCTGGAACCGAGTCGAGATCCATCACCAGCTCGAGGGCCGTCTTGTCGGCCAGCTCGGAGTGCCCTTCGAGGGCGGCGTTGAGGTTGTTGATGTAGGCCTGGTGGTGCTTTCCGTGGTGAATGCCCATCGTCCTGGCGTCGATGTGCGGCTCCAGGGAGTTGAGGTCGTAGGGCAGATCGGGCAATTTAAAACTCATCTCGCTCCTCCATCTCATTTTTGATTGAATCGAGTCGCAGTCGCAACTCTCTTCCTTCAACCGACCGACCGGGCTCTCGATTCCGCTTCATTCGAATTTCCTGTTCTTCAGAAAAGAAGCGCCTGAAGCGCCCCAGCAAGGGCCTCATAGTGCCAGCGGCTGTTGTAGAGCTGCGCCGAGATCCGGATCACCCGGCGAGGTGCGGCGGGCCAGGCGATGACCGGCACCTCGATTTGATGCTCGCGGAAGAGTCGATCCTGGAGTCCGTCGAATGGAAAGAGCTCGTTGACGGAACCGTCGGCGCCATCGGGGAGGGACAGCGAGGCGAGACTGCCGATCATCGACTCGGGACAGGGCGGACCGATCCCCAACGCGTCACAAAGAACAGCACGTCCTTCAAGCACCAGCTCGTGGTTCCTGCGCCGCACTTCGTCCCAGCCGCCCTTTACCATCGACCCCATCTCGCGCAGCGCCACGGGCACCGACAGCCAGGCGCTCGGATCGCGGGTCCCCGTCCAATCATGCTCGAGGTGGAATCGGGATCGAGCTTCGGAGTTCGCGTTCGCTCCGTGACTGATGACCAATGGCCGAAAGCCCTCGATGTGGTCCTCTCGCACGTGGAGAAAGGCGGCACCTTTTGGCGCGCAAACCCACTTGTGACAGTTGCCCGTGTAGTAAGCCGCCCCAAGGCTGTCGAGCTCGAGGGGCACCATTCCGGGCGCGTGGGCGCCATCGACCAGCACGTCGACTCCCCTCCCCTGGACCTCCTCGACGAGACGCTCGACGGGCAGGACGAGACCTGTCTGGCTGGTCACGTGATCGATGAGGAGAAGGCGGGTCTTCGACGTCGTCTTTTCGAGGACGGCCTCGACCACCTGGTCCTCACCCTCCAACGGGAAGGGAATCGTCACGACCACCACCTCCGCCCCGGTCCTTCCCGCGACCGCGTCCACTGCGTTGCGGCAGGCGTTGTACTCGTGGTCGCTGACCAACAGCTCGTCGCCCTCCTCGAGCCCGAGATTGCAGAGCACCGTGTTGACGCCGGTGGTCGCGTTGACGACGAAGGCCAGATTGTCGGGCCGCGCGCCGATGAAGGCCGCGAGCTGCTCTCGTGCCCGGTCGAGCTCGTCCAGGTAGTGGTGGTCGAAAAAGAGCAGCGGCTCGGCCTCGATGCGGCGCCGGATGCGGTCCTGCTCTTCCAGCACGGCCTTCGGAGTCGCGCCGAAGGACCCGTGGTTGAGGAAAACAACCTCAGGGTCGAGGAGCCAGCGATCAGCGTAGGGGTTTCGTTCCACCATCCTTGTCCATGTCTCACAACATCATACGGGGTAGAATAGACGGCCACGGGAGGCACCATGGTCAACGCCATCGTTCTGCTCAAGGTCAAAAGCCACAGGATCAACCAGGTGGCGGAGGAGCTCGCAGCCCTCGAGGGCATCTCCGAGGTCTACTCGGTGGCCGGTCAGTACGACCTGGTGGCCATCATTCGCGCGAGGGACGACGAGCAGATTGCAGGCCTCGTCACGGATCAGTTGTTGCAGGCCGAGGGGCTTCAATCGTCGGAAACGCTGATTGCCTTCCGGACCTACTCCAAGCACGACCTTGAGGGGCTGTTCTCGGTCGGCATGGACTGACTCGACCACCGACCTGGTATCAGGGCTCAAGGTTCAAGCCGCATCTCCCCGGGCCCGTGACTTCACCAGCCCGCGCCTTATTCACTACCCGGTGGCTCGACGGCCCTCAGCACGGCTTCTTGAATGACTTTGAAACCACCGTGTGAGGGATCGATCAGCTCGAAATGGCCCGCTCCCGGAATGGCGATGACCTGCACCGCATCACCCAGTTGACCGGCGGCTCGTGTGAACTCCTCGGCCTGCCACGGTGGAACGATCGAATCCTGATCCCCGATCACCATCGTCAGCCGGATGCCAAAGGGGACGAGGGCGATCGGCGAGCCGCGCGCAAGCCGCTCGGGTACATCCGCTGGCTCGCCACCGAGCAGCTCCGAGACCGCGGCACCACAGCCCTCGGGAGACGCGTATGCGGCCAGGTCGGTGATACCGGCGAGCGCGACCACGCCGTTGAGTGCCAGAGGCGCCTCGCCACGGAACGGGTCGTCGCCTGCCAAGCACTTTCTTCCGGCCAGCCACAGGGCCAGGTGTCCACCCGCCGAGTGGCCGACGGCCGCCACGCGGTTGATGTCGAGCCCGTGTTCGATGGCGATCTTCGGGAGGTGATCCACCGCGTCCGCGATGTCCTGGAAGGTGCCGGGCCAGCCGCCGCCTTCGTCGCCCACTCGCCGGTACTCGATGCTCCAGGTGGCGACTCCGGCCCGGGTCAAAGCATCGGCAAAAGACGAGATGTGGCCGAGGTCGTACTCGGCCAACCAGCAGCCGCCGTGAATCACGATGACGACCGGGTGCGGGCCCTCTCCCTCGGGCAGCCGAAGCTCGCCGAACTGAAGAAGGTCGCTCCCGTAGGCGAGGCGGTGGTCGGGTTCTGGTCTCGGCAGCGCGAGGACGTCGGACGCACTCATGATGAAAGGCCCGTCAGCCATTTGCCCTCCGCAGGCCCAAACCGCACTCAGCAGCAGCCAGGTGATCTTCGCACCTCTCATGAAACCCTCATCTCAGGTGACCTTCGACCGAAGGTGAAACTCCGGCCGATCCCAGCGCCGCTCCTCCATGACGCTGCGCAGCGCCGCCACGGCGTCCCACACGTCGACGAATCGGAGAAAGGCCGGTGCGAATCCGAAGCGGAGGATGTCCGGTTCCCTGAAATCGCCGATCACACCGTCGGCGATCAACGCCTGCACGATGGGGTATCCCTGCGAATGGCGAAGGGAAACCTGGCTGCCCCGATGGAGCGGATCCCTCGGCGAGGCAACCTCGAATCCGTGTTCCGCGCACGCTCGATCGACGAGGGAGATGAACAACTCGGTGAGCTCGATCGATTTGGCACGGAGGGCGTCGACACCGATCTCGGCCAGCACAGCGACTCCGCATTCGAGCGCGGCCAGGCTGAGGATTGGCGGCGTCCCCACCTGAAGTCTCCCGATTCCTTGCTCGGGCCGGTATCCGATGTCGAAGTCGAAGGGCGCCTCGTGACCCATCCAACCCCAAAGCGGCGGTCGCAGCTCCTCGTGATGGCGGACGGCGACGTATGCGTAGGCGGGTGCGCCCGGGCCCCCGTTCAGGTACTTGTAGCCACAGCCGACCGCGAGGTCCACCTCACAGCCACCGAGGTCGACCGGGACCGCTCCGGCCGAGTGCGAAAGATCCCACAGGACGAGCGCCCCCGCGTCATGGGCGGCCACTGTCCAAACTCGCATGTCGTGCATCTCCCCCGTCCGAAAGTCGACGTGGGTCAGCATCAGAACCGCGACGTCTTCGTCGAGGGCCGATTCGAGCTCCGTACGCTTCACCACCCGCAAGGAAAATCCATCGCCCAGGAGATCGGCCAGCCCTTGGGCGACGTAGAGATCGGTCCCGAAGTTCTCCTTTTCAGTGAGGATGACATGCCGGGAGGGCCGAAGCCGGAGGGCCGCACCCAGCAGCTTGAAGATGTTCACGGACGTCGAATCGGCGACCGCGACTTCGGACGCGTTGGCGCCAATCACCTCCGCGATCATGGCGGCGACCCGGTCGGGGAGGTCGATCCAAGCGTGAGTCGTCCAGCTTCTGATGAGATCGGTCCCCCACTCACGTCGCATCACCCGATCGATCTCGCCGAACACGGCTCGTGGAGGGGGCCCGAGAGAGTTGCCGTCGAGATAAATCACGCCTTCTGGGAGCTCGAACAGGTCTCGGGCATGACGGATCGGGTCCGCCGCGTCGAGGGCACGAGCCTCGTGGCGCGAATTCGGGATCGTCACGGTCCCAGCTGCGCCAGGCTCGCCAGGCGCTCGTCCTCGAACTCGTCCCCCGGGTACCAGCTCGGCATCTCTTCGGCGTTGGCCACGGCGAGCACGAGCCGGAATGCGAGGTGCGCGTCCTCGACCAGCCCGGAGTAATCCCAGCTTTCATCGACCTCGTCGTTCGGCCGATGGTAGTTGCGCTCGATCCACCGGGCCTGCTGGACCTCGCCCCAGTCCTCCGTTCTGCCGATGTAATCGGTTCCGGACTTGAACCAGATCGCAGGCACGCCAATGCGGGCAAAGCTGAATTGGTCGGATCGGTAATACCAGCCCGCCCGAAGGGTCTTCTCCTCGGTCACATACCTTCCCTGCTCCGCCGCGAGGTCGATCAGAGTATCCTCGAGCGTCGACTTGCCCTTGCCGAAGATCGTCACGTCGGAGGTGCGGCCCCAGATGTTGCCGAGCTCGAAGTTGATGTCCGCGGCGATTCGGCCGGGCGGAACCGTGGGGCGGCTCGCGAAGTACTTGGAGCCCAGCAATCCCTGCTCTTCGGCCGCGACGAAGAGGAAGAGCACACTGCGACGGGGAAGCTCCGGCAGCCGGGCGACCGCCTCTGCCAAAGCCAGCACCTGCGCCATGGCGACGCCGTTGTCGAGCGCACCGTTGTAGATGCGGTCGCCGCTCGCATCGGGCTCACCCTCGCCAAGATGATCATGGTGAGCGGACACGATGACCACCTCGTCGCCGAGCTCCGGATCCGATCCGGGTAGGATCCCCCCGACGTTGGCGGTGTCGGTCCGCCTGAGCTCGACCGCGAGATCGATCGAGGTCGTCAGACCCAGCGATACGGGTTGGAACGCGCGGTCCCTGGCCGATTCGATCAACACGTCGAGATCGTGGCCGGCGAAGGAGACGAGCTCGCGAGCGGCGTCTTTCGTCATCCACGACTGGAGCTGCACACGAGGCTCATCGTCGGCTGGGACCTCGAACTGCTCGCCGCTCCACGAGTTCTGAACCACCTGCCACGGATAGCCTGCCGATGGCGTGGTGTGGATGATGATCGCCCCAGCCGCACCCTGCCGCGCCGCACTTTCGTACTTGTAGGTCCAGCGCCCGTAATAGAGCTTCCGCCGGCCGGCGAAGAGGGCGTCGTCCCATTCGGGATCGTCGTTGAGCATGAGGAGGACCTTGCCTCGGAGATCTGCTCCCTTGAAGTCATCCCACAGCTCCTCTGTGGCCGTGATGCCGTATCCGACGAAGACGACCTCTGCACCCTCGAATCCGGCCGTCGGCTGCTGGACGCCCGAGGCACCCATGTACTCGTCCCACCGAGTGATGGAGATCTCGTCGCCCGCCTTGTTGAGAAAGCTCCACTGTTCGGGCAGATCGGTCGTCATGCCGACGATCGAAAAGGGCTGCTCCCACATCAGACCGTCGACAAATGCCGGCCGGCATCCGGCCGCCTCGAGGCGTCGGACCAGGTACTCGCGGGTGAAATCGTCGCCCCTCGTCCCGGGCGCTCGTCCCATCATCTCGTCGGAGGCGAGCCGGGTCACGGCTTCGCGAAGAAACTCGCCGGTGATCGCTGAAGCCGCGCGGGCGACGTAATCGGGAGCTTCCCGCGTTGGCTCCGCCGGCGGTGCAGTGTCGCCGTCTCCACTGCACCCCATCAACAACAACGGAAATAGCACGACGTTCAGCAGGGATTTCTTCATTTGCCGATTCCGAACGCGAACAGGCGGTCTGCGGCTGCGAACCTCTCCGGCCGCTCGCGCGTTCTCCAAGGTAACAGGTCGCTGCTGGGTATTCCAACGATCGCGCCTGATACCCTGTGGCCTCGTGTTCGGATCAACCTCGCCGCGGGATCGCCGCGGCAGAGCTTCGTGAGGAGGAATCAAAATGTCCGAGAAAATGGCAACGGCACAGAAGATTTTCGGTCGAACCTGGCGCGGTATCGACGAGGCGCGCCGAGCATTCGTGAACGTTGTGTTCGTCGCACTGGTGATCGTCTTCCTGATCTTCGTGTTCAGCGACGGCGACCCGGAGATCGCAGACACCACCGCTCTCGTGGTCGCCCCGAAGGGAGTGCTGGTCGAGCAGCTCACCGGTAGGTCGATCGACCGGATGATCGACGAAGCGCGCGGTGCGGTGCCGCAGGAAACCCTCGTCAAGGACATCATCGACGCGATCGAGGCGGGCAGGGAGGATGAACGGGTCCAGGCGCTGGTCCTCAACCTGAACACCTTCAGCGGTGGACGAATGACCAAGCTCCAGGACGTGCGCCAGGCGATCGTCGACTTCAAAGAGAGTGGCAAAAAGGTCGTTGCCCTCGCGGATTCGTACGATCAGTACAGGTACTACCTCGCGGCGTCGGCCGACGAGATCCTGCTCCACAAGATGGGTTTGGTCGTCCTCGAAGGCTTCAGCCGCTACAGGATGTACCACAAGGACGGGATCGATCGGCTCGGCCTTGATGTCCACGTGTTCAAAGTCGGCGAGTACAAATCGGCGGTCGAGCCCTACCTGAGGGACGACATGTCCCCCGAGGCCAGGGAGGCCAACCTCGAGTGGCTCGGCGACCTGTGGCAGATCTACCTCGAGGACGTGGCGGCCACCCGCGGCGTTACGACCGATCGTCTCGAGGCGTACGCGAACGAGTTTCCGCGCCTCATCGAGGAGGCTGAGGGCGACACCGCCAAGGCGGCCCTCGATTTCGGCATGGTCGATGCGACCCTGACCCGGATCGAGATGCGAGACAGGCTGATCGAGCTCGTCGGCGAGGACGAGGACACGCACTCCTACAACAAAATCGCCTCCTCGGAGTACCTGAAGACGCTCGACGAAGACCGCTTCGGCCGTGAGGCCAAGGGTGACCGGGTTGGCGTCATCGTCGCCCGCGGCACCATTCTCGACGGCAGCCACCCGCCCGGCACTATCGGCGGTGACTCGACGGCGGCGCTGATCCGCCAGGCCCGCAACAACGACAAGGTCAAGGCCATCGTCCTCCGCGTCGACTCCGGCGGCGGCAGCGCTTTCGCCTCCGAGGTCATTCGTCGCGAGTGTGAGAAGGCGCGCGCTGACGGCAAGCCCGTGATCGCTTCGATGGGCAGCGTGGCGGCTTCGGGCGGCTTCTGGATCAGCACCTCGTCCGACCAGATCTGGGCCTACCCGAGCACCATCACCGGCTCGATCGGGATCTTCGCGATGATCCCCACCTACCAGCGCCCCCTGGCCGAGTATCTCGGTACGAGAGTCGATGGCGTCAGCACTGCACCACTGGGTGGAATCCGTCCGGATCGCGCGCTTCCCGACGAGGTCGGCGAGGTCCTTCAAAACGTCATCAATCAGGGCTACGAAGAGTTCCTCGCCAGGGTGGCCGAGTCTCGTGGGATGACCAGGGACGAGGTCGATGCGATCGCTCGTGGCCGGGTGTGGAGCGGTCAGGACGCCCACGAACTCGGCCTCGTAGACAATCTCGGCGATCTCGACGATGCGATCGCCGCCGCGGCGGAGCTGGCAGAGCTCGGTGACGACTACGAGGTGAGCTACATCGAGAAGAAAGAGAAGTTCAAGGAGCGGATCCTCAAGGAGCTGATGGCCCGCGCCATCGCCGTCGCCGGATTGGAGACCGCTCCGGCCTCACCGCTGGATGAGGTCGTGCGCGACATCCAGCGTTCGGCTGCCGCCGTCGCGAAGCTCAACGATCCAAACCACGCCTACGCGTTGTCGCTGATCGAAACCGACTGAGTACCAGCGCGGGGTCGGGCGCTGCTCGACCCCGC
>JBFFBV010000033.1:0-38751 GCA_041560205.1 Candidatus Sulfomarinibacter sp. | reverse complement strand
CTCGGTCTCTGGACATTGGGAATGGCGAGGGTTGGCACGGGCCGCTTCGCTGATGGGGTGGCGGAGCTGCAAAAGGCGGTCGAGCACTCGAGAAGAGCCGCGTTCATGGTAGGGCTCCTCGCTTGGGGACTGGCAACGGCAGGCCGTCCCGAAGAGGCGCACGAGATACTCGAAGAGCTCCGATCGCGGCCCGAACCGGCGCCCACCGTCGTGCCGGTGGCCTGCACCCTCGCGACCCTCGGAGACGTCGACGGCGCCTGGGAGGTTGTCTCGCAGGCCGAGGAAGAGCAGCAGGGCATCCTGTACTTCGCCGGCATGCCGCTTTTTGATTCACTTCGTGCGGACTCGAGGTTCGCCGGGCTTGTGGAGCGTCTCGGCCTGCCGCCGTCGCCCTCGGCGACGGGTGCACGTCCTGTGCAAGAAAGACCCGAGAACGGTGAGAAATCGATCGTCGTCCTCCCCTTTGCCAATCTGAGCCCCGATCCCGACACCGAATATTTCAGCGACGGGCTGACGGACGAGATCATCACCGATCTGTCGCGGATCCGGACGTTGCGCGTCATCTCGCGGTCCTCGGCGATGCGTCTCAAAGGCGACGAGCGTGGCCTGGCCGATATCGGCGGGGACCTCGACTGCCGGTATGTGCTCGAAGGCAGTGTGCGGCGCGCCGCGAATGATCTGCGGATCACGGCGCGGCTGGTGGACGCGCCCAGTGATGTCCAGCTCTGGGCCGACAAGTACGGGGGCACGTTGGACGACGTGTTCGACATTCAGGAGCGTGTGTCGCGATCGATCGTGGACGCCCTCGAGGTCCGACTCACGCCGCAGGAGGCTGCGCAGCTCGCCGAGCGGCCGATCGGCGACGCCCGCGCCCAGGAGAGCTATCTCCGCGCGCGGAGCGAGATCTGGAGCTTCATGCCCGGCAGCCTGGACCTGGCGATCAGCCATCTCGAGGCGGCGCTCGAGCTGATCGGCGACAACGCCCTGATCTATCAGGGGCTCGGCGAGGCGTATTTCCAGTATGTGAACATCGGCGCCGCGATCGGGCGGGAAGAGGAGTTCATCCAAAATGCGGAATCGTGCGTAGACAAGATCTTCTCGCTCGAACCCGATTCGCCGCGCGGGTACCTGGTGCGCGCGCAAACGCAGATGGCCCGGGGTGACATTCACGACAGTGTCGGGAGCTTGCGGCGCGTGTTGCAGGCCTTCCCAAACGAAATCGTGGCACTTCAGTTGTGCACACACGCTCTCGGCTGGCTGGGCGGTAAGCCGGAAGCCGCGGCGCCTCTCGCGGCGCAGCTGGTAGATGTCGATCCGCTCAACCCGATGAGCCTGCTGGTGAACGCCATGGTGCCGTTGTTCGCCGGTCGGTTCCCGGAGGCAGTGGAACCGGCGCGCCGCATGTTCGACCTCGATCCGGTCACCCCGGTGTGGCGTGCGAACTACGTCATGGCCCTGAGCTACGCCCGGCAGTTCGACGAAGCGGAGGCGTTGACACAGGCGGTGGACGCACAGCCCGACTCGGATGTCGGCACGTGGTGGATGGGACTCTGGCGGGCGGCGTGGCGGGCGGATCACGCCGAGGTCGTGCGGCTCGCCGACGGCCCTTATCAGCAGGCGGCTGCGTGGGATGCGGAGATCCCGTGGGTCTTGGCCAGCGCCCATGCCGCGGTCGGTGCCACCGAGGAGGCGCTTTCCTGGCTCGACCGTGCGATTGACCAGGGGATGATCAACTATCCCTTTCTTTCCGAGCACGATTGGTTCTTGGACAACATCCGCGGCGATGAACGATTCGGCAGGGCGATGGAGCGGGCCAGGTGGGAATGGGAGCGGCTGGATGAGGTGAAACCATGATCGGCACCACCCTCGCTCATTACCGCATCACTGGCGAGCTCGGTGCCGGCGGGATGGGGGAGGTGTGGCGGGCGGAGGACACCAAGCTCGGTCGCGAGGTCGCGCTCAAGGTGCTGCCCGAGGAGTTCGTTGACGACCCGCAACGGCTCGAGCGCTTCGAGCGCGAGGCCCGGGCGGTGGCGGCGCTCAACCACCCCCACATCGTGACCATCTTCTCGGTCGAGGAGGCGGAGGGTGTCCGATTCCTGACCATGGAGCTCATCGAAGGCGAATGCCTCGACAAGATGATTCCGAAGGCGGGTTTCGACGGAGATCGGTTCTTCGCCGTGGCGACGCCGCTCGCCGAAGCCATCTCGGCCGCGCACGACAAGAGCGTGATCCACCGAGACCTCAAGCCCTCGAATGTCATGGTTGATGACGACGGCCGGGTCAAGGTGCTGGATTTCGGTCTTGCCAAGCTCCAGGGTGGCGGCGAGGCATCAGACGCTTCTGAGCTCCCTACCGAGGCATTGACAGGCGTTGGCTTGGTCGTCGGCACGGTGCCCTACATGTCGCCGGAGCAGATCGAGGGCAAGCACGTCGATCATCGGAGCGACGTGTTCTCGCTCGGCGTGCTGCTGTATGAGATGGCAGCCGGCGGTCGGCCGTTTCAGGGTGACAGCCAACCGGCGCTGATGTCGTCGATCCTCAAGGATGTGCCGACACCACTGATGGAGATCCGAGCCGATCTGCCTCGCCACCTCGGGCGGATCATCGGTCGCTGCCTCGAGAAGAACCGACGCGATCGATACCAGACAGCGCGGGACATTTTCAACGAGCTCAAGGCCCTGCAGCGTGAGTCGTCATCCGGTGCCGCGGCGGCTGTGCCACCGCGAATCGAGAGCACAGACCGACAAAGCACACACGTCGCATCGATGGCCGGAGCGAGTCGACAGGATGAGGGCTTCTGGATCGCGGTGCTGCCTTTCAAATACACCGGAGACGATGCAGACCTCAATGCGCTGGCCGAAGGGCTGAGCGAGGACATCGTGACCGGGCTTTCCCGTTTTTCCTACCTGCGGGTCATCTCGCGGAGCTCGACATCACGCTTTGCCGATTCGTCAGTCGATGTGCGGGCCGTCGGCGAGGAGCTAGGCGCACGCTACGTCATGGAGGGCACTCTCCGGCAGGCGGGGAGGAAGCTGCGGGTCGCGGTGCAGCTCGTGGACACCGAGTCGGGCGCTCACCTGTGGGCCGAAACCTACGATCGGGAATTCGATCCAGACGAGCTTTTTGACCTGCAAGACGACGTTGTTCCAAGAGTTGTCTCGACCTGCGCGGATCACTTCGGTGTGCTCGCCCGGGCGATCAGTGAGGCTGTCCGGAGCAAATCGCTCGAAGAAGTCACGCCCTATGAAGCGTTGATGCGAGGCTTCGGCTATCACTTCCGGTTGAACGCCGTCGAACATGCCCGAGCACGTGATGCGCTGGAACGGGCCGTCGAAGAGGCGCCGTCCAACGCCGATTGCTGGGCCATGCTGGCGTGGGTCTACGCTCATGAGCACGCCCATGGCTTCAACCCCCGCCGTGGATCGCTCGATCGCGCGCTCGAAGCTGCGAAGAAGGCCGTGGATCTGGCGCCTGCCAACCACCTCGCGCAGCAGGTCCTGGCGGTGGCGCTGTTCTTCCGCAAGGACGCCGCGAGCTGTCGCAACGCGGTCGAGCGCGCCCTGGCCCTCAACCCGCTCGACGGCAGCAACGAGGCCATCTTCATCACCTGTTTTCTGGGCGACTGGGACCGCGGCTGCGATCTCGTCCGTCGGGCGATGGAGCTCAATCCCCATCATCCCAACTGGTACGGGGTGATGTTCGCGATCGACGAGTACAGAAAGCAGAACTACCCGGCCGCCGTGGACGAGGCAGTGAAATCCAACGCCTTCGACCTCTTCTGGACGAACTGGCTCCTGGCGGCGGCGTACGGCCAGATGGGTGAGCCGGAGGCTGCACGTCAAGCCATCGATGATCTCCTCGCCCAGAAGGAGGACTTTGCCGAATCGGGTCGGCAGCTGATGGAGAAGTGGTTCCAGCCGGAGCTCGTCGAGCATTTCCTGGATGGACTCCGCAAGGCAGGGTTGGATCTCGATTCCCACGAGAAATCGGTCGAGCCCCCGTTGAAGCCAAAGCCGTTACGTCAGGCCGACCTTCCCGACGATCGCAGACCCGGCATCGCCGTTCTTCCGTTCGTCAACCGTAGCGACGATTCTGACAACGAGTACTTCTCGGATGGGCTCACCGAGGAGCTGATTGCCGACCTCGCCGGCATCAAGGCGCTGTCGGTCATTTCACGAACCTCGGCCATGCGCTTCAAGGGGACGGATCTGGACCTGCCTGCGATCGGCCGTGAGCTCGGCGTCCGCTATGTTCTCGAGGGCAGCGTGCGGAAAGCCGGCTTGGATTTGCGGATCACCGCCCAGCTCGTCGACGCGGAGAGGGACACGCCGCTGTGGTCGGAGAAATATCGCGGCAGCCTCGAGGATGTTTTCGAGGTGCAGGAGCGCGTGTCGCGCGAAATCGTCCGTGCTCTCGATCTCACGCTCACATCCGATGAGAGCCGGCGATTGGCCGAGCGACCGATTGCCGATGCTCGGGCCTTCGAACTCTATCTGCAGGCTCGTCAGGAGCTTCGCCGCGTCGGTGGTGCAGGAACGGAAACGGCCAGATCTCTGCTCGCGGAAGCTGTCGAGATCGGTGGCGAGACGCCGCCGCTCAAAGCACTCGCCGCCTGGGCAAAGGTTTCGGAGGTGCGGTCTGGTCTCAACCGGGACATGACGCCGATCGACGAGGCAGCCGGAGATGCTCGACAGCTGATTCTCGACGCTCCGGACGCACCCTATGGTCACGCCCTTCTCTGCTTCATTGAGTATCAACGGGGGAACCACCCGGATGCGATCCGCCACGGCAGGGCGGCGCTCGATCGGGATCCCAGCGACTCGGACGCTCTCTTTTTCATGGGCGCGAGCTACATCGCGGCCGGACAGAACGAGCAGCTGTGGGAGACGAGTCGCCGGTTTCTCGCCTGTGATCCGTTGGCGGCCATGTCATGGATGCTATCCGGCGTCTCGCGCTGGTTCGTGGGGCGTTTCGAAGAGACCCTTCCCGACTTCGAACGCGCGCTCGAGCTCGATCCCGACAACTTCTTCTTGCGGTGGTCCATGGGTTATACCTTGGCGGCTCTCGGCAAGCTGGAAGAGGCTGCGAAACACGCTGCGATCGCGAGAAACGCCGAGCCCGATGCGCCGTACACGCGCCAGCTGCTGTCGCTCATTGATGCCTCCCAGGGCCGCGACAAAGATGCCCTCGCGTGGATCGAGCCGATCGAAGTTACTCCCCTCGACTCACACAACAAGTTCCACCTCGCCGAGTCGTTTGCCATGGCCGGCGACACCGGTCGCGCCCTCGAAATCCTCGAGCTCGCGGTAGATCAGGGTTTCTATCCGTATCCCTATATCAACCAGCATTGCCCGTTCCTGGAGCCGCTGCGATCGCTGCCGGATTTCGCGCCTGTCCTGGCGAAAGCAAGAGAGAGGACCGAGGCGTTTCCGATCGATGACAATTCGCCGTCGAATTTCGACAGCGCCCCCGAGGAAACAGAATGATCGGCACGACCCTCGCGCACTACCGCATCACCGCCGAGCTCGGCGCCGGGGGGATGGGAGAGGTGTGGAAGGCCGAGGACACCAAGCTGGGTCGCGAGGTGGCGCTCAAGGTACTGCCCGAGGAGTTTGCGAAGGATCCTGATCGGATGGCGAGGTTCGAGCGGGAGGCGAAAGTGCTTGCGAGCTTGAATCATCCGAACATCGCGACGTTGTACGGATTGGAGACGGTCGAATCGGGCGCGGAAACGGAGACGGGCACGGAGACGGTGTTTCTTGCGATGGAGCTGGTGGAAGGGGAGGACCTCTCGGAGCGCATCGCGCGGGGAGCGATTCCTGTCGACGAGGCGATCCCGATCGCGTTGCAGATTGCCGAGGCGCTGGAGGCGGCGCACGAGCAGGGGATCGTTCACCGTGATCTCAAACCGGCCAATATCAAGATGACCGACGACGGGACGGTCAAGGTGCTCGACTTCGGGCTCGCCAAGGCGTGGGAATCGGAAGCGGGAGACGTCAGCTCGTCCTTTTCGCCCACGCTCACCCAGCATGCCACCCTTGAAGGAGTGATCCTGGGCACCGCTGCGTACATGAGTCCCGAGCAGGCGCGAGGGAAGAGGGTCGACCGTCGGGCTGACATCTGGGCCTTCGGTGTGGTGCTGTGGGAGATGCTGACCGGGCAGAAGCTCTTCGAACGCGAAACGGTGTCGGACGTCATTGCCGCCATACTGACCGTCGAACCCGATCTCGACGAGCTGCCTCCGGACACCCCTGGTCACGTCCGAAACCTCCTCGGCCGGTGCCTGCGGCGTGATCCGAAGACTCGGAAACGTGACATGGGTGATGTGCGGATCGAACTCACGGAGGGACCCGACTGGACAGATCCGGTTGAAACGGCTGTGGATCTGGAGCCACGCCGGCTCTCAGGCGTTTCCGGTCGGTGGCCTGCAATAGCAGTGGGTGCAATTGTCGCCGCAGCAGTTTTCGGTTGGATGTGGATGCGCTCGGCGCCACGCGATTCCAAAGAACCGATTCGCGCTTCAGTGGTTCTGCCAGCGGATGCTGCCTTCCCGCTGCAGGAAAATGACCCGATCGTGGCCATTTCACCTGCAGGAGACCGGTTCGTGATGACGGCAGTCGTTGGGCAAACACAGCAGCTCGTTCTACGAACCTTTACGAGTTCAAAGATCGAGTCGCTGGAGGGGACAGACGGCGGCGATTCCCCTTTCTTCTCACCGGATGGCCAGTGGATAGGGTTTACGTCGTCCGACCACAAACTGAAAAAACTCGCTCTGGACGGCGGTCAAGTGACGACCCTTGCCGAAGGAGAGTGGGGCGGCGGTTCATGGGGAGAGGACGGTTCGATCGTCTACACCCCGTACTACGATCTCGGTTTATGGCAGGTGTCCGAGTCGGGTGGAGATCCGGTGGAACTCACGCAGCCCGATCATTCAGTTGGCGAGCTCAATCATTCCTGGCCCGACCATGTGCCCGGCGAAAAGGCGGTGATCTTCACGAGTTTCCGCTTACCGTTGAGCGAGTCGCGGATAGAGCTGTATTTGATCGAGAATGGCGAACGGTGGGTTTTGGTCGAGAATGCGATTTTCGCCCGATACCTGGCCAGCGGTCACCTGGCATTTGTCAGAGACAGAACTTTGTTCGTCGTACCCTTCGACAAAAAACGTCTCGAGGTCACCGGTGCGCCGGTGGCAGTTCTC
Organism: Candidatus Sulfomarinibacter sp.; assembly: GCA_041560205.1. Taxonomy (GTDB): domain Bacteria; phylum Acidobacteriota; class Thermoanaerobaculia; order Thermoanaerobaculales; family Sulfomarinibacteraceae; genus Sulfomarinibacter. Next base: position 31,550 of record JBFFBV010000033.1, on the reverse strand, counting down.
GATGAAATGTTTGCTTCACCCTACAACGGCAACTCACAGTATGCGGTTTCTGACACAGGGACCTTGGTTCACATACCGACTTCGGTCTTGGGTCCTGCGCGTTCCGTGATCTGGGTCGATCGTGACGGTCGGGAGGAGACTGTTCTGCAGGCGGATCGACGCTACAGCGCACCGTCACTGTCCCCCGACGGGGGGAAACTGGCCCTCACGGTCGACGACGGCAACGCCGATCTGTGGGTCTACGACCTGGATCGGCAGATCATGACCAGGCTGACCTCTTCCCCGAGCAGCGAGTTCTCACCGGCTTGGTACCCCGACAGTCGCCGTCTCGGTTTCATGCTCGATGTACCGATTTTCGACATCTACTCCGTTCCCGCCGACGGGGGTGGAGAGCAGATTCCCGTTCACGAGAGCGGTGTGGACAGCTACCTGGAATCGATTTCGCCGGATGGTCGATGGATGGCGATTCGTGAGACTCAACCCGATACGAAAGGCGACATCCTGGCGGTGGCGCTTGACGGTGAAACCGACTCTCTGATAATCCGCGATTCTCCTTTTGATGAGAGGTTCGCGTCCTTTTCGCCGGATGGGCGGTTTGTTGCCTACGAATCAGATGACACCGGCCGTATCGAGGTGTACGTCCAGCCCCTCTATGACCCCGGGCCGCGACTTCAGGTTTCTCGAGAGGGCGGTGGCTATCCTTTGTGGGGGAGGAGCGGCGAGGTTTTCTTCTGGAACGAGGGCCAACTACTGGCGGTGCCTGTTCAGACCAGTCCTTCGATGTCCATTGGCGAGCCCGTTGGTCTGTTCTCCACCAACCACTACGCCAGCTGGACCAGCCGTGGGTATGACGTCACCGCTGATGGCCAACGATTCGTTCTCGCACGAATCCCCGAGGCCTCGATGCCGAGAGAAATCCGCATAGTCTTCAACTGGTTCACCGAGCTCGAGGTTCTGGCCGGGCCTGGAGGCGCGCGATGACCGATCCTCCGAGCGGAGTCCATCGGCGGGTGAAGCCGCTCAAGGCGATCCCGATCGATGATCTGGCCGAGGCGGCCGGTGTGGTCGGCGGCGTGAGACGGCAGGACCTCGAGACCGGCGACCGAATCGTCGTCTCGACCAAGAACTCGGTCTACTCGTTGACCCTTCGCGCCGACGGCTCCTTTGATGTCAGCGGTGGCTGGTTCGAGCGAGAGGGTCGAGGACCGACGTCCGTCGAGATCCTCGGCTGCACGGCCGGCGGGCACGCATTGTTCACCGACCACATCGCGGCGCCGGGGCTCTTCATGGAGTTTGCCGACGGCTTGCGCACGACCCGTATCCGGACTGTGCGCCGCATCGCGGCCGGGGGAGGGCCGAGGTGACGGTCTCTTGTCGATTCGGACGGAATGAAACGGTCCGCGGGTTGGGTTTTCTGTTGGGAGAACCCATATTAGAAAGGCCGCGGAAACGAATCGATTACTGATCGCCTCCAGCATGGAGGGAGGGGTGTCATGTTCCTACGCATCGTCAACCTGAGAGTCAAGGACGGCAGGCAGCACGACTTGGCAGAATTTTACGAGAACCGCGTGATCCCGGCCCTCGACGGTGCCAAGGGGTGTATCTATGCGGGCCTGCTTCAGCCTGCAGATGACGATCAGGAGTGTATCTCGATGACCTTCTGGCGATCGAGGGTGGATGCCGAGACCTACGAAAAGAGCGGGCTGTACGACGAGCTCCTGGATGAGAGTGACGATTTCATGGCCGAGGTCTCGGCGGGCAACGTGCAATCGTCCTCGGGGTCGTCGGGCGCCTTTCAGGCCCTGCAGGATCCGGAGCCGGAGGGCTATCCGGTCGAGGTCGCCGAGGTGAAAGAGGTCGTCGATGCCGTCGGTCCCCACCAGTTCTTCGTTCGCATCGTCTCGGCGAGAGTCGATCCGAGCCGGTTCGACGAGCTCAAGAAGAGGTACGACGAGGAGATCAAGCCGGCGCTGATGGCGACCAGAGGGTGCCGGGGGGTCTTCCTCGTCGAAAATGTCAAACGGAGGTCGAGGGCGCTCTCGGTGACGCTCTGGGACAGTGAAGAGGACGCCATCCGCCATGAGCTGAGCGGCGCTTTCGACGAGATGGTGTCGAGGGTCAGCGAGTTCTTCTCCGGCCTCTACCAGTGGAAGCTGTCTTTCGGACCGTCGGAAAAGCGCAGCACCGTCACGGCTAAAGATCTCGACGTACGCGGCTTCAGAGTGGTGATGGGGCGGAGCCTCCAGGGCTGAATCGCTCCAGCACCCGAATTCCAGCGCGATTCGAGTGGTCATTCATATTGAACTGAGTTACAATCTCATCCATAATTCATCGATGTCCGGCACGGGGAAGAGGCGGGAACGGCGTCGATTTTCTTGCTCAAGCCATGCAACTCTTCCCCCGGTGTGCAGTAACATCTGGCAAGAGGTTTTCGATGGACAGGAATAACGAGCCGCGAGCGCCCCGTTCAAGTTCATGGAATGAAGGAACGGAGAGATGATGACGGAGCCCGCTTCTGAACCTCGGTGCGAGTTTCACACGGACAGCCTGATAGTCCGGGTGAAGAAAGAGCTGCCCGGTGAGACGACGGCGATCCCGCCGGTCGTCGAACAGATCATGGAGGTTGTCAGGCAGCAGGGCTGCGCCGATCACGCCGAGTTCGAGATCGAGGTCTCGCTGTATGAGGCGCTGGCGAACGCCGTCGAGCACGGTTGCGGGCACGACCCCGACAAAAAGGTAGAGGTCGTCGTCGCATGTGAGGAACACCGTGGGATGATCATCATCGTCCGCGATCCGGGCAACGGCTTCGCGCCTGATTCGGTGCCCAGCCCGGTGGTGGGCAAGAACATCTACGCCGACAGCGGGCGTGGAATCTTCCTCATCAACCAACTCATGGACGAGGTGCGCTTCGAAAAGAACGGCACCGAGATCTGGATGATCAAAGGACCGAAACCCGAGGGTGCCTGACTGGCGCGGTGGTCCAATGCTGCCGAGAATCACACCATGAAAATTTCGAAAGTCGCGCTCGCGGGAGCGGCGTGCGTGTTCCTCGTCTCCTGCGCCTCCTCCGGTGATTCTTCGGACAGCTGGTCGAGGACATATTTCGCGCCCCGCGAAGAGGTGATCGAAGCTGCGATCGACGTTCTCGAGGACGGGGGCTACTTCGTGGAAGCCGACTGGGAGCATGGTCGGATCATCGCCGAACCTCCGGGTCGCGGCGGCGGCAAGCTCGCGCTGCTTGCGGTGCGAGTGACGCGGAAGAACGACCGCATCGTGGTCGACGTCCAGACCCAATCCGGGGCCTCGTTCTCGACCATGGGCTCGAAGCCGGTGGAGGCGCCGATCCTCGAGTTCCTTCACGAGCTGGATATGAGACTCCAGAGCGGATCAGGCTGAGCACGCGTATACTCCGTCCTCGTATGGGGCTCGATCCGCCCCGTCGGATGGAGGAATTCATGAAAACCTGGATGCCCGTTGCGGCCATCGTGTGCGCCTCGATGATGATCTCGTGTGCCCAGTCCGCGCCGGAAGCGCCGGTAGCCGAGAAAAGACCCCACCAGCTCGAGCTGCACGGCGACCTGCGATTCGACGATTACTACTGGCTCAGAGAGCGGACGAACCCCGAGGTCCTCGCCTATCTCGAGGCTGAAAACGCCTACACCGAGGCCGTGATGTCGAAGCACCAGGCCCTCCGCGAGGAACTCTTCGAGGAGCTCAAGAACCGGGTCCAGCCGGACGAGTCCACCGCTCCTGCACTGGACAACGGCTTTTACTATTACAAACGATTCGAGAACGGTCTCGAGTATCCCATCCACTGCCGCCGAAAGGGCACGGTGGACGCGCCCGAGGAGGTGATGCTCGACGTGAATCGCGTCGCCGAGGGGCACGACTTCTGCTCGGTGCGCGGTCTCGAGGTGAGCCCCGATACGCGGGTGCTGGCGTGGGCGGTGGACACCGTCGGCCGCCGCAAGTACACCGTCTTCTTCAAAGACCTGGCGACCGGTGAAGCGCTGACCGACGTGATCCCCGAGGTGACCGGCAGGCTCGCCTGGGCGAATGACAATCGGACCGTCTTCTTCACCAAACAGGATCCGGAGACCTTACGAGCATTTCAGCTCTTTCGGCACGTACTCGGTACGGATCCGTCTGAAGATGTGCTGATCTACGAGGAGACGGATCCGACCTACAGCATCTCTTTGCGGAAGACCCTTTCGGACAAGTACATCATCGTTCATTCCGAGCAGACCCTCGCCTCCGAGGTGCGCTTTCTGGATGCCGACGACCCGGAGAGCGAGCTTCGAGTCGTTGCGCCCCGAGAGCGCGGCGTCGAGTACTGGGTGAACCACGCCGGAGATCGCTTCATCATCCGCACCAACCTCGAGGCGCAGAACTTCCGCCTGATGGAAGCTTCAATTTCGAAGCCCGGCCGATCGAGCTGGCGCGAGCTCGTCCCGGCCCGTGAGGATGTGTTTCTCGAGGATGTCGAGGTCTTTCGCGACTTTATGGTCGTGACCGAGCGGAGCGACGGTCTCCAGCGGCTGCGGGTGATCGCCTGGGATGATGGGAAGGCACACGAGGTCGAGTTCGATGAGCCGGCCTACGAGACCTGGGTCGATGAAAACCACGAGTACCATACCGGCGTTCTGCGTTACGGCTACAGCTCCCCCAATACCCCTGAAACGATCTACGATCTCGACCTGACCACCCACGAGCGGACCTTGATCAAGCGGGACGAGGTTGGTGGCGGCTTTGACCCGGCGAACTACACCGTCGAGAGGGTCATGGCGCCGGCGCGCGACGGCGTCAATGTTCCGATCTCGATCGTCTATCGGATAGGGGTCGAGCGGGACGGCTCGAACCCGGCACTGCTCTACGCCTACGGCTCCTACGGCTCGAGCATGGACGCGAGGTTTCGTTCGGACGTCGTGAGCCTGCTCGATCGCGGCTTCGTCTTCGCCGTTGCCCACATCCGTGGTGGCCAGGAAATGGGTCGCTGGTGGTACGAGGATGGCAAGCTGCTCAACAAGAAAAACACCTTCACCGATTTCGTCGATTGTGGGCGCTTCCTCGCAGATCAGGGCTACACCTCTCCTGAAAGGCTTTTTGCCCGCGGCGGGAGTGCCGGGGGCCTTCTGATGGGCGCGGTGGCCAACATGGCACCCGAACTCTTCGCCGGAATCATCGCCAATGTGCCGTTTGTCGATGTCGTGACGACGATGCTCGATGACGACATCCCTCTGACAACCTCCGAGTTCGACGAGTGGGGCAACCCGGAGGATCCCGAGTACTACGACTACATGCTGTCGTACTCGCCATACGACAACGTCGAGGCCAAGGAGTACCCCGCAATGCTCGTAACGACTGCGCTCGAGGATTCCCAGGTGCAGTACTTCGAGCCCGCCAAGTGGGTCGCCAAGCTGCGGGCGATGAAGACGGACGACAACCCCCTTCTTTTAACCTGTGAGATGGCGGCGGCGGGCCACGGCGGCGTCAGTGGTCGCTACAAAAAGTACGAGGAGACGGCGCTCGAGTACGCCTTCATACTGGAGGTGCTGGCAGGGAATCTGTAGGCAATCCTTCCGATCCCGCTCCCGGTCCCGCTCCCGATCCCGACTCCAGCGAACGGGAGGGCAACGTTCTTCGATGCACCAATTGGGAAAGGGATCGGGCGAGGGATCGAAAAACCCGCGGCGTCCGCCGCGGGTCTCTAGTTTTTCGATCTTGAATTCGGCTCACTCCTCCACCAACAACTCCTCCATCTGACCGACGATCGAGCGGAAGGTATCCATCACCGCGCGGATGACTTCGGGGTCATTCATGTCGACCCCGGCGCGTTTGACCGCGTCCATCGGGTAGACGCTGCCGCCGAGCTTGAGGGCTTCGAGATAATCCTCGACCGCGGTGGCGTCGCCGGCGCGGAAGCGCCCGGCAATGGCCTCCCCGGCGGCGAAGCTGGTGGCGTACTTCCAGACGTAATAGGTGCGATAAAAGTGGGGGATCCGCGCCCAACCCGCCTTGAACTCGTCATCGAGGGTCACCGTGTCACCGTAGTACGCGAGCCACAGATCACCCCAAGCCGTGCCGATGGATTCCTTGGTCAGGGGCTTGCCCTGTTCGGCCATGACGTGGGCTGCGTGCTCGAACTCGTGGAAGAAGATCTGGCGGAGAAAGGTGCCGACGATCGAGTTCATGCGTTGGTTGAGGAGAGCGAGCCGCTCGGCCGGGTCCTCGGTGCGGTCGAGCATCCACTCGAAGAAGAGGGACTCCGAGGCCACCGAACCGACCTCGGCGACGAAGATGCTGTAGTCCGCGTCGTGATAGGGCTGGTTCTGATTGGCGAGGTAGGAGTGGATGGAATGGCCCATCTCGTGGACCAGGGTCGAGACGGCCTCGAAGGTGCCGTCCCAGTTGAGTAAGAGATAGGGCACCGAGTTGTAGCTGCCCGAGGAATAGGCGCCGCTGCGCTTGCCCTCGTTGGTGTAGACGTCGATCCAGCGCTCTTTGCGACCTCGTTCTGCGGCCGCGGCGTACTCCTCCCCGAAGGTCTCCTTCCAGAACTCCATCGCCAGCGCCCAGCCCTCGTCGAAGGTGTAGGTGGTGTCGGCGGCCGGCGCCATGCTCACGTAGAGATCGTAGATGTGGAAATCCTCGAGTCCGAGGACTTTCGTGCGGAGCTGGATGTACTCGTGCACGGCGTCCAGGTTGTCGTGGACGGCGGCGACCAGGGTCTCGACCACCGAGCGCGGCACGTTGTCCTGGTCGAGCACCATGTCGAGGGTGCTCGGGTAGCGGCGGCTCTTGGCCATCCATACGTCCTTCTGGACGAGGCCGTTGTAGGTGCCCGAAAATGTGTTGCCGAACGTGTCGTAGGTGCCGAAGTACGCCAGCGCCGCGTCCCTGCGGATCCGCCGATCTTTGTTCTGCATGAAGCTGTAGTAAAGAGCGGGGGTCACCCTGGTGTCCTCGCCGTCTGCTCCCTTGATCGTGGGCCATTCGATGTCAGCGTTGGTGAGAAAGCTGTAGGTCTGGCTCGGCGAGCCCCGTAGCAGAGCCGAACCGGCCAGCAGCTCCTCGACCTCCTTTGATCGGGTGTGGGCCTTTGTGCGGAGGATGTTGTCGAGCATGTGGTCGTAGGTTTCGAGGCGAGGGTCGTCCAGGTATTTGGCAATGGTGGCCTCGGGGAGCTGGACGATCTCCGGCTCGAAGAACGCCAAAACCTCGTTCACCCTGGCGCCGAGAACCTGAATCCTCCCGACATAGGTGTTGGCGGTCGCATCGCGCGTATCGGTCGTCCACCATTGAAATGCGTAGACGGCGAGGTCTTCGAAGGTCCTTGACACCTCGTTCAGGAGGTCGGTCGCCTCGACCATCACATCGGCCGACTCACCGAGCCGCCCCTCGAGCGCTGCCAACTCGGGGACCTTGGCCTCGACATCCGCGTACGCGGCTTCCCAGGCCTCGATGTCGGGAAAGATGATCCCGAGGTCCCATCGATACTGTTCGGGGATGTCCTGCCGGTTTTCGTAGAAGAGCTTCTCCTCGGCTGCAAATGAGTTGCCCGTCACGGCGATCAGCGCCGCCAGGACGACGATCACCAGACTCCTGCAAATGTGCTTCATACCGACCCCTTTTTCGACCCGCGGACGCGGGTCTCAGAATTCGCTCGGAATTTACTACGGAATCAGGCCTCGGATGTTCCCGTGCTATCGCCGAGATGCCGGATCCGGGATCCCAGGAGCATCCGCCACCAGGTTCACGTATCTGAGTTGCAAACAGATCGGTTTGTTGCATCTGGCATCTGGCATCTGGAATCTGGTAATTGCTCGTCAGCTCGATCAGCTCTGTGACCTCAATGACGCAATTCGATCCTGACAATCGAGAGTCGTGCAGGTCGCGCAACAGGGGAAGGCGGGGCTGAACGAATGTGCCTCGACCGGCGCCAGCACGAGAACTCCCGAGACAGACTTGAGAGGGTGCATGAGGCAGCTGTCGTTGATCGTGACCCCGATCTCCTCCGGATGAAGGCTGACGAAGAGGGCGCGCTGGCCCGACACGTGCCATCCGCAGTATCCCGGGCTGTACGGCAGGACGACGAGGTCATCGTGTTTGCTGCTCGATTCGAATCTGCGACCTGCCATTGCCGCCAGCTCGTCGGCGGCGAAGGAGGCGACCTGGTCGAGAACGTACCCCTCCGCGAGCTCGCCGCCTTCGAAGAGGGCGGTGATGCGGTCCGAGATGGCGCCGCCCAGGGTGACAGTGAAGAGCGCGAGTGCGACTGCCTCGTCGATGATGTGCTCGAGCGGCGTGTCGCTCTCGTTCCCGCCCTCTCCTCGATAGAGCTCGTGGAACTCCTCCAGCTCTATTGCCTGATAGAGGCCTCGCGGCTCGGCCGTGTGGACAAAGAGATCGCGCGAACGGTCGACGATGACTTGGACGGCTTCGGCCGTTGGCGAGCCGCTGCGCGCCTCCAGACCTCGGATCGCCGCCTCGGTCGCCAACACGAGCTCGTATGGATCGGTCTCGAATACCTCTCTCAGGCTATCCTCCGCCCCTCATTGTAAAGGCCGCGCTATATTCTGCCTGGAGGTTGTGCATGGAGATACTGCAAGAGATCAGTGACGGCCTGCAGAAGGGTGAACACGAGCTGGTGGCCGAGCTCACCCGCCAGGCTATCGACGCCGGCCTGTCGGAGACGCAGATCCTCAACGACGGGCTGCTGGCCGGCATGGAGGTCGTGGGTCGTCGATTCGGAGCGCACGAGATCTTTCTGCCGGAGCTGCTGCTTGCGGCACGAGCGATGAATGCAGGCATCGAGCTCCTGAAACCGCTGTTCATCCAGGGCGAGATGCCGACGCGGGGGAAGATCGTGATCGGCACCGTCAAGGGCGACCTCCACGACATCGGCAAGAACCTCGTCGGCATCATGCTCAAGGGCGCGGGTTTCGAAGTCATCGATGTCGGGAGTGATGTGGCGCCGGCCGTTTTTGTCGATACGGCGGAGGCGGAGGGCGCCGCGGTGGTCGGGCTCTCGGCCCTGCTCACCACGACGATGATCGGGATGAAGGATGTCGTCGAGATCGTGAAGTCCAGAGGCCTCCAGGACAGGATCAAGGTCATCGTTGGCGGCGCGCCCCTGTCGAAGGAATTCGCGGCGGAGATCGGCGCCGACGCCTACGGCTACGACGCCGGCAAGGCGGTCGAGATCGTCAAGGAGCTGGTCGGTTGAAGCCTGTCCTCGATCGACTGCGGGCCGGCGAGACGCTCTGCGGCGACGGCGCGTGGGGGACCCAGCTGATGGCCCGCGGCCTTGCTCCCGGTGAGAGCCCGGAGGGCATGAATCTGTCTCGCCCCGAGGTGCTGGTCGAGATCGCCGAGCTCTACCTGGATTCGGGCGCCGATCTCGTCACGACCAACACCTTTGGAGGCTCCCCGCTCAACCTTGCCTCCCACGGCCTCGACGACCGCGCCGAGGAGATCAACCGCGCGGCGGTCGAGGTGCTCAAGCAGGTGACCGCGGGCCGCGCCTATATCTCGGCATCGGTCGGTCCAACGGGAAAGGTTCTCGAGCCTTACGGCGATACCGCCCCCGAGGCCGTGGCCGCGGCCTTCAAACACCAGATCGGTACACTGGTCGACGCCGGCGCGGACCTCATCTGCGTGGAGACCATGATCGATCTCCGGGAGGCCGAGCTCGCCGTCCGTGCCGCGCGCTCCATCTCGGCCGAGATTCCCGTGATCGCGACCATGACCTTCGACGCGACGCCGCGCGGTTTTTTCACGACCATGGGAACGGGTGTCGAGCGGGCGTGTGCGACGCTGATCGACGAGGGGGCCGACGTCGTCGGCTCGAACTGCGGCAACGGCATCGAAACGATGGTCGAGATCGCGCGCGAGTTCACGGCCCACGCTTCCGTACCAGTAATCATCCAATCGAACGCCGGTCTGCCCGAAACGAGAGGCGGTGAGCTGGTTTACCCGGAGTCGCCCGAATTCATGGCTGAGCGTGTCGGCCGGCTCATGGATCTCGGCGTCGCCATCATCGGAGGCTGCTGCGGCACCACGCCTGACCACGTCAGGGCGTTTCGATCGGCAATCGATGCACGAAGCGGCGGAGACCAAGGTTAAGCGTCAAGGGATAAGAGTGAAGCCCACCCGCTCCCATGGAGACCCTTAGCCCTTCACCCTTATCTTTTCACTCTCAGTGCTCGTGCTTTCCGTCTTCTCCAAAATACGCTTGACGGAACTTTGCGACCAGCTCCCGAAGCGTCTCGATCTGCTCGAGCTCGGTGCTCTGCTTGGCCTTCATGGCGTGGATCTGGATGGTGTGAAGCAGCGCGAGCTTGTGCAGGTATTCACTGACCATCTTTTCGTCGCCGAGATCCTTTGGCGGCTTGATCCGCTGCGCCATGAAATAGGCGGTGACGATGTCCTGGATCTCCTGCGCGTGCGTCTCCTTGTTGCCCACCCAGCGGACAAGCTGGTTGAAGTCGGTGGACTTCGCCGCTCCGAGTGCGACGATCTGGTTCATCGACTTCTCGACTGTTGTGATGTGCTCCTCGATGAGCTGGACCCTGAGCTCATCGTCGTAAATGCCGCACGGGATCTGGCAGTGGGCGCCGGCCGGGGCGGCAGCGACGAGAGTCACAAGGGTGGCCATGGCCGCGAGTGCGAAGCGTTTCATGAGTTCCTCCTGTCTTCTTTCTTCTGCTCGAAACCGAAAGCCGAGTGTGGCTATTTCGTCGTTTTGCGTTCCAATCCCAAAACCGATACCGATCGGCTGAGCTCGATCGCGTTGCCTTCCCGAAAAACCCGGAGCACGAACTGGTCATCGCCGGACAAGCTCCGGTTCTTCTCGTCGATGCGCCGGCTGAAATCGGGGCTGCCGATCGTGACGCCGTTGACCGCGAGAATCACGTCACCGCCGAGGGTGAAGCTCTGCCCGGCGATGTTCGCCTTGAGAGTGCCCGCGCGCAGGCCGATCGCCGACCCTGGGGAAGCCGCTGCCACGGCCTCGACCAATACCCCGGCTTTCTGGGGGAGATTGAGAGCACGTGCCATCGGCCCCTCGATCAGGACGCCGTCAAGCCCAGTCCAAGGAGACGGGTCATCGAGCAGGACGCGGCGCGCGAGATTCGACGTGATCACGAAACCGAGGCCCTGAAAACCACCGCTGGTCGAGAAGATGTGGCTGACGATGCCGATCGCCTCGCCCCGCATGTTGAACATCGGCCCGCCCGAGTTGCCCTGGTTGATCGCGGCGTCGGTCTGCAGGATCTCCACCTGCTCGAAACCGCCGAAGAGCTGGCTTGGAGCCCGGCGTGCGCTGACGTGACCGGCGGTGAGCGTGTGGGCGATGCCGTAGGGTGCGCCGATGATGAAGACCTGATCGCCGACCTGCGCGGTGTCCGAGTCGCCGAGTTTCACCGGCCGGATGCCGGCTGGTACCGACTCGGCCTTGATGAGAGCGACGTCGGCGCTCGGGTCGGATGCGACGACGCTGGCCTTGACGACGTCTCCGGTCGCGAATCGCACGTGAACCTGGTCAGCGATCTGCACCACGTGGGCGGCGGTCACGATCCGGCCGTCGCCTGAAATCAGGAAACCGGACCCGAGGCCGCCGGTGCTCACCCGTCTCGCGGGCCCCTGATCGACCACCTCCTGTTGCACGACGGCAATTTCTACAACCGCTGGATCGACCTCGAGGAAGAGCTCGGAGATCGATTTGCCATCCGTAGACCAGCTTGTGGACGCTGCCAGGACCCAGGCCGCCAAAACGATGATCTTCGCCAGGATTTTCATGCCGGCTCCCGTCGATTTTTTCGGATTGTACAGCAGGGGACGGTTTGTGCCCGACCTCTCGTCAGTCACCGAATCGGATGATCAGGCCCGCCGACACGTCGAACTGGTACAGGCGGTTCGGCCAGCCGTAGCACCAGAGCGGGTCGCAGTAGATCGAGTCGTTGTTGATGTGGGTGGCGTAGAACCGGCCCTCGAGTCGCAGGCCGATGCTCTCGCTGAAAAACATCTTGGCGCCGCCGCCGATGCTGCCCGAGAATCTCGAGAAATTGTCGAAATCGTCCGGCCGCAACCACGTGCCACCGAGGCCGAGCACGAAGTACGGGTTGACCTGGGACTCGGGGTTGAAGCCCCAGAGCATGCCGATCTGCCAGTAATCGATGTTGAGGCCGATTGAGTCGTCGAAGCGCTTGGCGTCGGCGGTCGTGTCCTGGGTGTTGTAAAGCAGCTCGAGCTGGAAGTACTCCGACAGGCCGACGCTCAGCACGACACCGAAGTTCTCGCTCGAGTTGACGCTGACGTCCTGCTGCTGGCCCTGATAGACGGTCGTCACGTCGCCACCGAACTGGTAGCCGATGAATGGGGTGATCTCGAATTCTGCAGCCCCAACACCAGCTGGTGCGAGAGCAACGGCTGCGAAGAGCAGCAACAGGGCCTTCTTCCTCATGGATGTCTCCTTTGAATGCATTCACCGGGGCTCACGGCGACCTCGAGCCGTTGAATCGAATACGAATGGAAGATGCTGAAGCACCTATTTGATCAGCGGAATCTCACCCGCCAGCTCGTACTCGACGATGATGTTCATCTTGTTTTCGATCTGGAAAAACCTGGCGATCGTTTTGCCTGGAAGGACCTTACTCATCTTTTTGGCGTATTCGGCCCGCACTCTGAGGAATTCCTTCTCCCAGGCGACGTGCTTTTCGAGCAGCGCGAGCGCCTCCTTGTCGGTCAGGGTCTCGTAGCTCGCGAAGTACTCATTGAGGATTTCGACCCGGGTGCTGATGGTCGACTCCAGCGCATTGCGGTACTCCTGGTAGAGGGGCCAGAAGACGGCGCTCTGCTGCTCGTCGAGCTTGAGATTCGCGGCAAGAATGGCCTGGCGTTCGGCCTGGATGGCCGATCTCGTGAGCTGGACGGCACGGTCGTCATCGGACTGTGCCCAGGCATTTGGCACGCACAGGATGAGCGCGACGACGAGCACTCCGGTAGATTTTTTCATCGAAACCCCCTCTGAACGGGCTCTGGCGCTGTCTGGAGTAGAACGGTCGCCGATCAGGCCTCATTCCAGCTGCGCATCACAGGTCACGGTAGAGGCCGAGGCGGAGCCCTCGCACTTCACCTGGGTCCACCCTCCACGGACCCTGGTGTTCCCGCAGTAGGACTTGCCGACGCTGTTGGGGTTGTTGAGGTAGGCGAGGATGTCGCCGCAGGTCTCCTCCGGCCCCGGGCTTACCTGACACGTACCGCTGAACCGGGCATTCTCGAAGCAGCAGGTCTCTCCTGCCACCGAGATCACCGCCTCTTCATCCTCTGCTGCGGCCACCATGCCCGTGGCGAAGAGGCTGCAGATCGTGATGACCACAATGCCGTTCGTTCTTTTCATCTCAGACCTCCTATCGTCTCGTTGCCGACTCCAGAGATCGTCTCTGGAGATCTCGCTGCATACGTTCTCGGACGAAGCTCGAGTATGCCAGGTAATACTTGTTGACATTTGAGACGTAGGTCACCGTCTCGGCGCCGATGCGGGCCGCGGCAATCGTCTCGACATTGAAGTACCAGAGGTGAGGATCATAACCTTTCTCGGCGGCCTCTCGTCGAAGACCTGCGATTCGGGCGGGGCCCGCGTTATAGGCGGCGAGGGTGAAATCAAAGCGCGCCTCGTCGGGAATCGCAGGATCAGAAAAATACCGATCGCGGAGGAAGGCGAGGTACTTGGTGCCGGCGTGGATGTTGTTCTCGACGGTGTCGATCGGTGTGATGCCGACGTTTTTGTCGGCGGCGGTCGAGGGTCTGAGCTGCATGATGCCGACGGCCCCTGCACGGCTGCGAGTGCTCTGTTGGAGGCGGGATTCCTGGTATCCGACCGCCGCCAGCGCCTCCCAATCGAAGCCGTACATTTCGCCGTACTTCTGAAACAAAAGAATCAGTTCCTCGAGGCGCGATGCGTCGGCTCGAGAGAGCGGGTTCGAGATCCACTTTGACTCGGTGAAGTAGCGGTTGAAGAAAACGTTGCCGAGTAGGGTTCCCTTACGGACTGTTCTCAGAAACGAGTTCAGGCTCGCCTTCAGCTCGGAGTTTCCGGGGCGAACCGCCCAGGCGATCGCTCCGCCGGAGTTGATGGCCGCCTCTTCGTGAACCCGGATCTCCGGGAGCGCGCCGGCCCAGGCTTTGGCGATATGCTCGTCGGCGATCGTCAGATCGAAGACGCCGGCATTGACCAACTCGAGGAGGTCCTCAGTTGCCAGGTTGTCCGGTGCAATCGCGATGTCGATCGGCTGACTTCCGCCAGCCTTCAGCGAACGGTTGAGATCCCTGAGGTGCTCGGCATAGCTGCTTTCGGGGCGGACCCAGACCCTCTTGCCCGCAAGATCATGTGTGCTGTGGATCCGCGGCGCGCCCGGTCCGGACACGACAATTTCCCGCACCTTGGGGATGTAGGGGTCGGTAAAATCGACGCGCCGCCGTCGCTCGGCGGTGATGGTCAGGCCGCCGGCCGCAATATCGCCGCGACCCTTCTCGAGCTCGGTGAGAAGGTCCTCGAGTGGAACCGGGACGAAGGTGACGATGATTCGTTGGCTGAGCCGGCGCCCCTCGTTGATGTGCTCTTCGTACTTTCGGAGAAGTTCATATTCGAATCCCCGCTCGGTGGCAAAATCCACAAAGTAGTTGCTGCGACTGAAGCTGACGAGGACCCGCAGGAGTCGTCTCTCGACGATCTCCGGCAGATCGCCGGTGAAGGGTTCTCCGACGCGCGTGAGGCGATCCAAAGGGGAGGACGCCGGCGAGTCCTGCGCGACGGCGCTGGCACCACCCGTCAGCATCAGGACGAGTGCGATGGCAAAAAGGTGCAGATGACACGGCCGGTGCGGCAATCGTCCGGTCGATTGCGATCTGAGTGCTGTTTTCATGGTTCGCCCATTCTACAGGAGCATCCTTGGAGCGTTTTGATCTATCATGGGATGGCGTAGACCTATGCGAGTCATCGACCATCTGCACCGTCTCGACGTGCGCACCCTTCCGTCTTGGGAGAGGGCGGGGGTGCGGTTCATCCAGTTCGTGCAGGCGACCTGGAGCCAGATCAACCGAGACAAGGTGATCATTCGCGCCTCGGGGCTCGCCTACTCATCCTTGCTGGCCGCGGTGCCCCTGGTTGCCGTCGGTTTTGCTCTCTTTTCCGCCTTTGGTGCCTTTGACGATGCCAAGCAGAAGGTGCAGGATTTTCTCTTCACGCAGTTCCTGCCGACCAGTCAGGAAGAGATCCTCCAGTACTTCAATCAGTTCACCGAGGGCACCAGCAAGCTGGGTCTGATCGGTTTTCTGTTCCTGGTTCTGACCTCGATCCTTCTGCTCGACAACATCGAGTCCAACTTCAACCAGATCTGGCACGTCACGACCCGGCGCCGTTTCATCGCCAAGATCACTTCCTACACCTCGGTACTGGTTTTTGGCACCCTGCTCCTCGGTGCCAGCATCACCATGTCGGCGCGGATCAAAGCGATGCTCTTCCGAGACGTTCCCTTCGACCTGGGCACGCTCGAGAAGCTCGGCGTGTGGCTCTTCCCGCTGTTTTTCGCCTTTCTCGCCTTTTGGCTGATGTTCCTCGTCATCCCCTTCACCCGGGTGCGAATGAAGAGTGCGCTGCTCGGAGCGGCGATCGGGAGCATCCTCTTCGAGCTCAGCAAGAACCTCTTTGCCAATTCGATCGGCGCCTCGGTTCGATATTCGACGATCTACGGCTCCCTCGCCGTCGTTCCGATATTCCTCATCTGGCTCTACATCACGTGGATCATCGTGCTGCTGGGTCTGGAGATCGCCTTCACCCACCAGCACTTTGCAGCTCTGATCCGCAGTAGGGCCACTGGCGAGCGTGACGAGTGCGACCGGGTGCCGACCGGCCTCCAGCTCTTCACGCTCATCGCGCAGCGCTTCCGCGAGGGCAGGGACCCGCCGACCACGGACGAGCTCTCGAGTCGCTTCCTGGTCGCGACGGGCTCGGTGGACAATCACCTCGACATCCTCGCCAAGGCCTGCCTCGTCCGCCGGGTGGCGGTCGGCACTGGCAGCGAAGGCGTGGTGCCGGCACGCCCCCTCGGTGATATCAGGCTGGCCCAGGTGATTGCCGCCTTCATTCCGATGGGGGACGAGGAGATTCGCCAGCGCCCGATCGAGCTGAAGGTCGAGGACATCGTGTCGCAATTTCGCGACGCCGGATTCGAGACGGTCGGCGACATGACCATGCTCGAGCTGGTCAAAGGTCTCGAGGAATCCAAGAAACCCAAGAAATCCAAGAAAGCCGATTGAAACCCAATCGGCAGTGCACATATCCTGTACATCGTAATAAGGGCCTGCTCAACGGAGAAAAGGGATCGTGGCACAGGGTGGAGACGAGACTCGGGCGCCTGGGATCGAGAAGACGGAGTACCAGCGCGCCTTCTCGGAAATCCATCCCAAGAAGATGTTCGACGAGCTCGGTCGGCTGCAAAAGGCGCGCAAGACGGTCGCCGTGATGTTCGACGCCCTCCAGAAGGCCGGCGTCGACCCGGCCTCGACCCGACTGCTGGACATCGGTTGCTCGACAGGCATTCTGACTCGGCACTACGCGGAGTTCTTCGGCGAGGTGGTGGGTATTGACATCGACGACGGAGCGGTCGAATGGGCACGACAGCATCGGGCCAAGGAAAACCTGCGCTACGAGATCGGCGATTCGATGAACGTACCGTTCCTCTCCGGCGAATTCGACCTCGTCACCTGCACTCACATCTACGAGCACGTCCCGGACGCACAGCAAATGATGGACGAGATTCACCGCGTCCTGCGACCTGGAGGGCTGTGTTACTTCGCGGCGGAAAACCGCGTCCGGGTGTGGGACGGGCACTACAATTTGCCCTTCGTGACGATGCTCCCGAAGCCGATCGCGAATTTCTACGTGCGCGCATCCGGTCGTGGCCAGCGGCGTTACGAAACCCACCGCACCCTGTGGGGCCTCAAACGGCTGGTACGCGATTTCGAGTTCACCGATTACACGAAAGAAGTGGTTCGCGATCCGCAGCGATTCGAGGCCACCAACATGATCTGGCCCGGCTCATGGACCCATCGATTCGCCGTGGCCGCGGTGACCGTCGCCTACTGGGCTTTCCCGACCTACCTCTGGATCCTGCGCAAACCCGCTCGCCAATAAACGCCGGTGATGATCTGCAGGGGCGGCACATGTGCCGCCCTTGAGCGTTGCCGATCACTTCGGCCGACAAGGGCGGGGCACGCCCCCTCCAATTCCTACTGCTTCGGCAGCTCGCCCCCGACCACGCGCTTCACCAACCGTCCTGGATCCATGATCTCGTCCATCCCGACGCCGTTGATGATGGCGAGCTGCTCGATCTTGATCGTCGAGGGATGTTGGTCGTTGAACTGGGACAGGTTCATGCTCTCCCGAAGCTCGACGACGTCGATCGTGGCCGGTTCGACCTCGAGGTAGCGCCGGTCGGTGACCTTGGCAAAGCTGGTCAGACTCGCGTGCAGGGCCTCGGAGTAGCCGTCCCAGCTCTCGATGCCCGTGTAACCCAAGAGTTGATAGAGCCGCCCGCCGTGTGACACATAGCCGATCAAACCCTCGGCGCGGCCGGCGCCGGTCTGCGTGTCGTAGGCGCGGAACGAGTAGAGGTTGTTGCCTCGGCTTGGCCCACGCTGGATACCCTGCTGGCCGAAAAAGGCGTCGAGCGCCGCCTGCGGCGACGGCTCGTCGGAAAGGGTCAACACCACCGCGGCGTCACGATCGGAGCTCAGTGCCCCGACTGCCTGGCGCTGGTTGATGATCCGCCACGCATCCGGGAAGTCGATCTTGAATGCGAGCTCGGGATGGTAATAGGTCTGACCGATCGTGTAACCCTGACGCGGATCGTCTCCGAAGATGATGCCATTGATCCGCTGGAAGTAGCTCTCCCGGCCGACGATACCCTGTCGCTGCTCGGGTGGTAGCTTGGCGATTCTGGCCTCAATGTTTCCAATCCGATTCCCCGGGTCGGGGTGGGTCGAGAGCCACTGCGGTGTGGCTCGCAGGCCATGCGATTCGCTCACCCGATCGAGTGCGGCGAAAACCTTGGGCATCTCGTTCGGGTCATAACCGGCGCGCGTCATGTAACGCAGACCGAGCGAATCCGACTGGTTCTCGTCATCGCGCCCGAACTTCAGGAAGAGGATGCCGACGCCCTGGCCCGCGAGCCCGGCGAACTCGCGGAATTTCTCGCCCATACTCGCGACGACGCCGAGACCGAGCTGGGCGAGCTGGGCGCGGCTGATCTGCTCGACCGAGTGGCGCGCCGTGACGTGGCCGATCTCGTGGCCGAGGACGGATACGAGCTCGGCCTCGGAGTTGAAGTGGGCGAGAATGCCTCGGTTGACGTAGATGTAGCCGCCCGGCAGTGCCATCGCATTGACGACGGGGTCGTCGAGCACGGTGAAGGTCCAGTTGAGCTCGGGGCGTTCGGAGGTGGCTGCGATCTTCTCTCCCAGCTCCTCGATGTAGGCCTGCCACTCCGGATCGTCGTAGGCGCCGAACGATGCCAGCACCTCGGGGTGGGTCTGGGCACCGATCTGGATCTCCTGGGCCTCCGACATGAGAGCGAGCTGGCGCTGGCCGGTGGCCGGGTTCATCGTGCAGGCGGCGATCAGCAGCAGGCAGATGGCGGCCCAGCGTGTCCATTTCGTGGGTTGGTGCTTGTTCATGATGGTACCCCCGTCCAGTGCTCTTCGCCTGAGGTCGATATGGAGTGTTGAGCGAATTGTAGCGAAGAAGAGACCCTTCAACTCGTTCCCGCACCAGCCCCCGACTCGATATGTCGGGAACGGGGACGAAACAGGGAACCGCGAGACCCCTTTTCGAACGCGCGCGTGATGCTACTCGTCGTGGGCGTGCTCGACAGCCGCCTGCACGCTCGAGTTCCAGATGTTGCGGTGGAGGACCCAGGCTCCGTCGACCTTGTTCCAGATCTCGATGTACTTGCCGCGGTCGACCAGCGAGCCGTCCTCGGACAGGAGGCGATAACGGCCGGCCTTGTAGCCGAGGTCGTCCTCGACCTTGATCTCGAGGTCCTCGAGCTCGATCGACAGGCCGCTGGCGAACATTTCCTGCATGGTTGCGAGGACTGCGTCCCGGCCGAAGATCGCCGGCGCGTCCGGCGGCAGGAGGACCGCGTCCTCCGCGTAGTGGCTCCTCATGGCCTCGATGTCTTTGCCGTTGAACGCGTCCATCCACTTTGCGGCGCCCGCCTCGAGGGCCTTCGTGTCGGCAGCGTCCCGGTCGGCTGCGCGAGTCTCGAAGCTGACGAGTGATCCCTGGGGAACCCTGAGGTCCTCGCCCGAGGTTTCAATCTCGCCCGTGGCCGAGACCGCGACGGCATCGAGCGGCACGAGCTTGTCACCGACCTTGACGGCGGTCGCCTGGATCTCGAATGCGTCGCCACCTCCGTCCTCCCAATAACTGGTGGGAACGATACGGAACTGGACCTCGCTGCCGGCGGGCGCGATAACCGTTTCACCCGACATCAGGTCCTGTTCGAGGACACCGGTCACGATCTGACCGGCGACCTGGCTCTCGGAATCCAGTCCGGAGCTGAATCGAACGCTCATCGGCGCGGAGACCTTCATCAGCGTGGCATCCTGTGCCGCGGGGGCGGCTTCCGGCTGAGTGACCCGGGGGCTGCGTTCCATCTGCTGGGCCGGCGGCGCCGTCTGCGCGTTTCCTGGTGCAGCATACGGGTTCGTGTACGTCGCCGGATCGCCGCAGTCGCTGAGCGTCCAGCCGCCGCGGACAAAGGTGTTGTCGCAGTAGTACTTGCCAACGCTGTTGAAGTTGTTGAGGTAGGCGAGGACATCTCCGCAGGTTTCCTCACCGCGGACCACGACCATGCAACCTCCCGCAAAGCGGAAGTTGTTGAGGCAGCACTTCTCTTCCGCCTGCGCCATGGTCGGCAGGGTCGAAACCACCATCAATGCGAGGCCAAGGAGCATCGTGCTCGATTTCGTGTGATGACGCATGAGTCTCTCCCTCCGACCGTTCACGGTCGGCGCCGACATTATATCGAGCTGCAACGGGATATCGATTGATTGACAGAGGTTTCACATTGGAGGTCTTGAGGGCATGAGGGGAGCAGGGGAGACGGCGGCCTCATCATATTCGATTCGCCCCTGCTCCCTTGCCTCCTGCTTTTCAGGAACGGACCATCGCAACAACTCTCCGAAAAAGAAGAATGAAGAGATACGCGGCTCCGGCAATGATGATGGTCGTTGCGCCGGCGGGGAGGTCGGGAGCATAGCTGACCGCGAGGCCCGCGGTGGTGAATGCGATCGCAAGGAGGGAGGCAAGGGCCATCATGCCACGGAGGCTGGCGGAAAACTGGCCGGCGATGGCGGCAGGCAGGGTGAGGAGGGCGATCACGAGCACGATGCCGACGACGCTGACCAGGAGCACCACGGTGAGCGCGGTGAGCACCAGCAGGACCAGCACGTAGGCCTCGACGTTGAGGCCACGGAGGCGGGCGAACTCTTCGTCGAAACAGACCGCCTCGAGCTGGGGGTAGAGGCCGAGGGCGAGCACCAGAACCACGGCGTCGAGCACGGCCATCGTCCAGAGGTCACCGCCACCGATCAACAAGATGTTGCCGAAGAGGTAGCTCATGAGGTCCTCGTGGTAGCCCGGCGTGATGGCGATGAAGAGGATACCGACCGCCATTCCGATCGCCCACACGGCGCCGATGATCGTATCCTCCCGCTCCCGGACGCGGAGGCTGACGATCCCGATGACGAGGGCCGCAGTCACCGCCGCCACGACCGCACCCTGTGCGGGTTCGACCGGCCACCCGTGGACCACCTGCAGCCAGCGGCTGATGCCGAGGCCGGCCAGCACGCAGTGGGCGATGGCGCCTGCGATGTAGGTGATGCGCCGTACGACGACGTAGGATCCGACGACACCGCATGCGATCCCCGCCAGCGCTCCTGCAACCAGCGCGTGCCGGAGGAATGCGAACTCGAGGACGGCGCTGAAGAACTCCATCAGTGATCCGTGTGGTGGTCGTGCCGCACCATCCGCACATCGCCGCTGTAGATGTCCGAGATGGTGCGCCCGTCGAGCGCGGCCGTCGGGTGGATGTCGACGTGGCCGTGGACGCAGATCACTGTTCGAACGAAGCCGGCGACGAATCCCAGGTCGTGGGTCACGAGGACGATGGTGAGCCGTCGGTTGAGCTCCTGCAGCAGCTCGAAGAAATTCTGCTCGACCTTCTGGTCGAGCCCGGCGGCGGGCTCGTCGAGGAGCAGGAGCTCCGGGTCGGTGACGAGTGCGCGGGCGAGGAGGACGCGTTGTCGCTGCCCCCCGGAGAGATCGGAGAACGGTCGCGAGCCGTGCTTTTCGAGGCCAGCGGTGGCCAGGGCGGAGGCCGCCGCTTCCCGGTCGGCGCGGCTGTAGTTGCCGAAGCGGCGGCCCATCCCGAGCCGGCCCATCAGCACAACATCGATGGCGCGGACCGGAAAGCGGGGGTCCATCATCGCGTGCTGCGGCATGTAGCCGATGCGGGGTCGCGCCTTCGCCGGGGCCATTCCGAAAACGCGCAGTCGTCCTGTCGTTGGTGTGAGGAGGCCGACGATGAGCTTGACCAGGGTGGTCTTGCCCCCGCCGTTGGGGCCGATGACACTGGCGAAGTCGCCCGCCGAGATCTCGAGGTTGACGTCCTCGAGCACCGGCGGGCCGCCGTCGAAGCGGAATGACAGATCCTTCACTTCGATCACGGGAGCCGAGTCGTGAACTGTCATTGCAGTGCCTCGGCGATCCGCTTGCCCATGAGCTCCAGGTTGTTCAGGTAGTCGCTGGCCAGGGGGTCGAGCTCGACGAGCTCGCATCCGATGGCGTCGGCCACCCTCTCGGCCGAGCTTCGTGAAAATTGTGGTTGCACGAAGAGCGCACCCACATGCTGTTCGGCGCGCTCGGAGACGACCCGCGCGAGACCCCTGGCGGTCGGGGCCTTTCCGTCGACCTCGATCGCTGCTTGATGCAGGCCATACCGGCGCGTGAAGTAGCCGAAGGCGGGGTGGAAGACGAGGATCGTTCGACCGGTGTGTGGTGTGAGAAGCTGAGCGACGCGACGATCCGATGTGTCGATGGATGCCAGAAGTTCGGCGAGCCGTCGATCGATGACCACCGCCTCGTCGGGGTTCAGCTCGCGGAGTGCCCTCGCCGTAGTGTCGGCAATGATCTTCATCCTCTGCGGATCGAGCCAGATGTGCGGGTCGAGAGAACCAGATCCGTGATCGTGACCGCTCTCGTTGATGGGCTCGAGCTCGATACCCCTGCGACAGTCGACCACACGGAGGTCGGGCATCAAGTTTGCGATCTTTGCCAGCAACGGTCCTTCGAAGGACACGCCGATTTGGAGGTAGAGCTGCGCGCGCTCCAAGGCGGCCATCTGCTTCGGGGTCGGCTCGTAGGTGGCGGGGGAGGCTCCCGGTGGAAGCAAAACCTCGACCTGAACCAGATCGCCCGCGAGCTCCTTGACGAGAAATGCCTGCGGCGGAATGCCCACGGAGACCGTCTGCGCGGCGATCACGCCCGGCCACAGGATGGCCGGCAGCAGGGCCCATATGCGGAAGGCTGGTCGTTGGTGCACGAGAGCTCCGGTCAAGGTGTTTCGGCCGGGCAAACGAGCCTGCCCTCGTCACACTCCTCGCACCGCTCGATCGAGTGGGTCCGGCTGAACTCCTCCCAATGGCGCCGCTGGTGGGGGTTGAGGACACCCGTTCCGTGACAGAAGGGGCACACGCCCTCCAACGCCGCGAGGATCGCCGAGCGAATGAACTCGGACCGGTTGGGGATGTCCTCCATGGCCTCGATGAGGGCCTCTTCAGCCTTGAAGGTGACGATCTGTTGCTTGCCGCCAAGGGTGGCCATGGCGCACCTCCGAGAAACGGTAATACATCTTAATACTGATTCCCGGACGGTGTCAACGTTGAGCAGATTCCTCGGAAGGACCTCGCGCATTTCGACGCCGGGCGGCATGATGCCGCTCCTACAAGGGTGTGCGGTGTCAGCGTGCTGGAGGGGCGGGATCTATCCCGCCCTTGGGCAACGAAATCAACTCGTGCGTGTCCTTAGGTGCCGGATTCCACGAGCTCGGCGTTCTTGACCTCGCCCATGACCTTGCCGCCGCTCGAGAGGACGACCTTCACCTTCCGCTTCGAGTCGCGGACGACGATGTCGCCCTCGACCACCGAGCCACCCGAGATGGAGATCACGAGGTCTCGTTTGGTGCCGATGCCCTTTCGCTTGCCTTTGATGAGCACATCGCCGGCCACACGAGAACCGTCGACCAGCTTCACCGAGCCGTTGACGGTCGAAAGATCGCCGCCGACCTCGGTGCCAGTCAACTGGATCGATCCGTTGACCGTGCTCACGTCGTCGTTGATCGAGCCCCCGGACTCGGAGCCGACCGAACCGTTGACGGTCTCGACATCGCCGTCGACCGAGACATTTGCGGCAAGACGGATCGATCCGTTGACGGTGCCCACATCACCGTCGACGCTGACCTTCTCGGCGATCTTGATCGAGCCGTTGACCGACTGCAGCCCGCCGACCTCGGACCCGGTGCCGACGGTGACCCGACCGTTGACGGTGCGGCAGTCACCTTGAACAGTACAATCCGCGCCGATCACCACATTGCCGTTGACCGTTGCCCGCCCCCCGCTGAGGGTTTCGCCGTCGGCGACATGAATCGATTTGTTGACTCCGCACCCGAGAGCGAGCAGGCCGCAGGCCGTCAGAACGGAAAGTACATTTCTTCTCATGTTCTCTGCCTCCACCCTTGACTACGCAGCTTCCGTCTCCGCGGTTCGCGCGTCGATCCGGTTGGTGACAAAGATGAAGACGATCAGCGCGACAAAGGACAGCAGACCGATGCCGGCATATGCCCACCACAGGTAGTTGGCGTGGGCGTAGACCTCGGGCATCGGCGCCTGACCCGCGAGGGCGAGCGCGTGCTGCTCCTGGATAGCCGGCGCCAGCGTGGTGGGCTCTGGGCAGTATTTCTTGAGCAGGTAGCCGGAGAACATGAAACCGAACATCCAGGCAAAGAAGGTGTTGACGTGGGCAAATCCGAGGAAGACCCCCTCCTTGCCGCGGGGCGCCTGCTTGGACGCGAACTCAAGCCATTTCGGCGACAGGAAGCACTCGGCCAGACCCTGGATCGCAATGCCGATCACCATCATGAAAGTGATGGGATGGACCTCGATCCCGAAGATGTTGACATTACCGCTGAACCAGCCCGAGGATGCCATGGCCACCGACGACAGCGGGATCATGGCCATCGCCACCAGCATCGAGTTCTGCGGTTTCCACGTGCGGACGAGCTGGGTGATGGCGACAACGAAGAGCACCACCACCAGCGGGTTGACGTTGGCATACCACTCGGGCTTATAGGTCTCGCCCGCCATGCGCAGCACGTAGTCGGGCATCGAGGCGTAGAGCTGGCCCTGGATGGCCCAGAATCCGGCGGTGATGATGATCAACGAGAAGAACCGCAGGTTGCTCATCGCCATCCACATGCCCTGTAGGGTCTCGCGGAGGTTCTTGGGCTGCGCCTCGCCGTCATCGGGCGGCCGGTAGATGAGCATCACGAGGATCAGAGCGAAGAGACAGGCGCCGGCCGAGAAGTAGGGGACCGTCTCGACACCCATCTGGATTCGCATCGGTGCGACTACCGTTTTGCCGGTGAAGGAGCCGATGTTGACCACCATGTAGAAGATCGAGAAGGCGCGAGCGCGGTTGACCGAGTCCGAGGACTTGGCCACCGTGCCGGTGATGACCGGCTTGACAAAGGCGCCGCCGAGAACGATCAGGGCGAGACCGGCCAGGACCGGGCCGAGAGTGTGGAAGACGCCGAGGCTGCCGTAGCCGACCGTCAGCAGGGCAAAGGCGAGGATCAACGCCTTGCGGAAGCCCATGCGGTCGGCGGCGGCGCCGGTGAAGAAGGGCACCAGGTAGATCCAGCCGCCGAAGAGACCGGCGACCACACCCGCCTGCAGGTCGTCGAGCCCGACCACGCGGATGAGGTAGGTGCGGAGGGCGATGAAGGTGCCGTAATAGGCGGCGCGCTCGCAAAGCTCGGCCGCGTTACCGGTCCAGAACGTGCGAGGAAATCTCCAGGACGGTCTCCCCTCGACGACCTCGTCGGCCTGGATGTCGGTGTTTTCGTCGCTCATCGGTGTTCCCTTCATTTTCGGCGGACGCGCAACTGTAGCCTGAATTTTCGAGTGCGTCACGTAGGGATGGCCCGGAGAAACTCTCACTCCCACCCCTGGAGCATTTTGCGTCCGCGCCCGCGTCCGCGTCCGCGTCCGATTGATCGTGCATTTCGGGCACGGGCGCGGACTCCGACTCGGACGCGGGTTTCGCTCGTTCTTCTTGTTCCTGCAACCGTTCGCGATCGGCAGGAGTAGAATTCAACATCATGAGAAAAAGCAGGTGGATCCTCGCCGTCATCGGCCTCGTCGCGATCATGGTCCTGCTTCGGTACACGGTCTTCGCGCCCGACCTCGTCGAGGTGCGGACCGCCGCCGTCGATCGGGGTCTCGTCGAACAAACGGTCACCAACACCCGCGCGGGCACCGTCCAAGTTCGCCTTCGCGCCGAGTTGTCGCCGCAGATTGGCGGGCTGGTGGTGGCGCTCCCACGTCGCGAGGGCGACTGGGTGGAGGCCGGCGAGGTGGTGGTCGAGCTCGACGGCCGCGCTCAACGCGCCGAGCTGGCGTCGGCTCGGACCGCGGTCGTAGCCGCTCAAGCGCAGGCGGACGAGGCTTGTCTCGCCGCTGAGCTGGCCGAAAAGGAACTGTCGAGAGTCGAGACGCTGCACGCGCGGGGCATCGCCAGCGAGCAGAATCTCGACCTCCTGCGCACCGATCGAGATCGCACGCAGGCGGCGTGCGCCGCTGCGCGGGCGGCGGTTGGGCAGGCCGAATCGAGGGTCTTCGCAGCCAAGGTCCAGCTCGAGTTCACCCAGCTTACGGCGCCCTTCGCGGGGACGGTGGCCGAGCTCAGCACCGAGCTCGGCGAGTACATCATGCCGTCGCCGCCCGGTCTGCCGATCCCTCCGGTGATCGACCTCCTGGATCCGGCCTCGATCTATGTCAGCGCGCCGATCGATGAGGTGGACGCCGAGCGAATTCTCGTCGGCCAGAAGGTGCGGGTGACGGTGGATTCGCGTCCCGATCAGAGCTTTGACGGCGCCGTCACTCGCGTCGCGCCTTACGTGCTCGACATCCTCGAGCAGAACCGGACGGTCGAGGTCGAGGTGGAGCTGGCCGATCCGCGGGAAATCGTCGGCGTTCTGCCCGGTACCTCGGCTGACGTCGAGGTCATCCTCGATTCACGCGAGGACACCCTGCGGATCCCGGCGTCGGCGGTCGCCGAGGGCGCGAAGGTCCTTGTACTCGCGGACGGGGCGCTCGTCGAACGCGAGATCGAGGTCGGGCTCCGCAACTGGCGTTTCGCCGAGGTCCAGGGTGGTCTGGAGGTCGGTGAAGCGGTCGTCATCGTCCGCAACTCGCCGGACATCAAAGCGGGAGCGCGTGCGGAGGAGCGGCCGCGATGAGGTCGAATTCGGATTTCGGAATTCGCAATTCGAAATGCCACCCATCGACGCGAGTTGGCGGCACCGGGCGGGTGGGAACTCAAAATTCAAAATTCAAAACTCGAAATTCGAGCGTGGGAGCGCCATGAGTCGCGAGATGATCGTCCTGCGCGACTTGTGGCGCACATACCACGTCGGCGATTCTGACGTGCACGCCCTGCGCGACGTCACTCTCGAGATTTCGAAGGGTGACTATCTCGCGGTGATGGGACCATCCGGGTCGGGAAAGTCGACCCTCCTCAACATCCTCGGATGTCTCGATCGCCCGACCTCGGGCAGCTACTCTTACGAGGGCCGCGACGTCGGTTCGCTGACGGACGCCGAGCGCACCCGTCTGCGGCAGTCGGAGATCGGCTTTGTCTTTCAGTTCTTCCACCTCCTGCCGCGTCTGACCGCCCAGGGCAACGTCGAGCTGCCCATGCTCTTTGCCGGGGTGGCGCGCGCCGAACGTCGGCAGCGCGCCTCACAGGCGCTCGAGGCGGTCGGTCTGTCGGACCGCGTTCACCACCGGCCCGACCAGCTCTCGGGCGGTCAGCGGCAACGGGTGGCGATCGCCCGCGCGGTCGTCATGAAACCGGGGCTCCTCCTCGCTGACGAACCGACCGGGAATCTCGACCGAGCGGCGGCGATGGAGGTGATGGAGCTCCTCGGAGTCATGAACAACGACGGTCAAACTGTCGTTCTCGTCACTCACGACCCAGAGGTCGGGTCGAGGGCGCGGAACGCGGTGCGTATGGATGACGGCGCCATCGTGGGGCAAAGGTGAACACCGGTGTCGTGAGGGAGCTGGGGAGATGATGGCGATCGGTGAGCTCATTGCATTTGCTGTCGGAGCTCTTCGCGGCCATCGCCTCCGGACCGGTCTGTCGGTCGCCGGGGTGGCGGTCGGGATCGCCGCCGTCATCGCGCTGACCGCGCTCGGAGAGGGCGCGAGAAATTACGTTGTGCAGGAGTTCAGTGCGCTCGGCACGAACCTCCTCATCGTCCTCCCCGGGAAAGTCGAGACCACGGGCATGATGCCCTTCGGCGGTGTCGTCAACGACCTGACCATCGACGACTATCGTGCGGTGGTGACGAGGATCCCGGAAGTCCTGCAGGCGGCGCCCCTCGCGACAGGCGAGGAGACGGTTCGCTACGGCGGCAGATCACGCTCCGTGCCGGTCATCGGCACCACTGCCGAGCTGGTCGAGGTGCGCCGCCTGAAGGTCGGTGCGGGCCAGTATCTCCCGCCTGGAGACCCCGACCAGGGCGGCGCCGAGATGGTGCTGGGGATGAAGGTGGCCGAAGAACTCTTCCCTGGAGAGAGCCCGCTCGGTAAGGTGGTGCGGCTGGGCGAATGGCGCTTTCGCGTGGTGGGCATCCTCGCCCCTCGTGGGCGCTCCCTGGGCTTCGATTTCGACGATATGGTGCAGATCCCGGTCCGCACCTCGATGCGTGTCTTCAACCGGACCTCGCTCTTTCGGATTCTGGTCGAGCTTCACCCCGGCGAAGATCTGAATGTCGGCAAGCAGGCGATCCTCGATCTCCTCGCCGAGCGCCATCGGGCCGAGGATGTCACGGTCATCACCCAGGACGCCGTGGTCAATACCCTCGACTCCATCCTCGGCGTGCTGACCCTCGCCCTGGTCTCGATCGCTTCGGTTTCGTTGACGGTGGCAGGGGTGGGGATCATGAACGTGATGTTGGTGGCGGTGTCGGAGCGCCGCCACGAGATCGGTCTCCTCAAGGCGCTCGGCGCGAGCACGGCCCAGATCATCGCCGTCTTCATCGCCGAGGCGGCCGTGCTCTCGACCCTCGGTGGAATCGCCGGCCTCGCGGTTGGTGGAGCTGCGGTGAGGGCCTTCGTCGGCCTGTACCCGACCTTTCCGGCCGCCACCCCGACCTGGGCGATTGTCATCTCGCTCCTCATGTCGGTTGTGGTCGGTGTGTTTTTCGGCGTCGTCCCCGCACGCCGTGCGGCGCGACTGGACCCCGTTCAGGCTCTGGTCGGGCGATGATGATTCAGCGTGTGCGCATGAGGGTGATCGAATGGACGTGATCGAGCTGGTCCGTTTTGTCGGCGGCGCGATCAAGGGCCAACGCTTGCGCTCGTTCCTGTCGGCACTCGGGGTCGCAATCGGGGTGACGGCAGTCATTCTCCTGACCTCGCTCGGGGAAGGAACACGTGACTACATCGTCGCCCAGTTCACCCAGTTCGGCACCAGCATCATCGCGGTCAACCCGGGGAAGGTCAAAACCCTCGGCATGCCCGGAGCGCTCGGTGGAACCACCCACAAGCTGACCATTGACGATGCCGAATCCCTGCGCCGGATCCCTGGCGTCAACGAGGTCGTGCCGGTCGCCTTCGGCCAAGCGCGGGTCGAGGGGGGCGGGAGGGGGCGCAGCGTTTTCATTCAAGGCGTCGGCTGGGAGGCTGCCAAAGGCTTCCGCCTCAACGTTTCGCAGGGCTCGTTCCTGCCCCGGATGGATCCCAGCCGGCGCAGCTCCTACGCCGTGCTCGGTGCGAAGCTCTCGCAGGAGCTCTTCGACGACGCGTCGCCCCTGGGCAAGAGGGTTCGGATCGGCGGCTACACTTTTCTCGTCATCGGCGTGATGGAGGCCAAGGGGCAGATGCTCGGCTTCGATTTCGATGACACCGCCTATATCCCGGTGGCCAGTGCACTGGACCTCTTCGATGTCGACGAGTTGGTCGAGATCGACATCATCGCCGCCAGCACCGACGTCATCCCCGAGGTCGTCGAAGGAATCAGGATGCTGCTCATGGAGCGTCATCGCGGCGAAGAGGATTTCACGATCACCACCCAGACCGAGATGCTCGACACCTTCGGCAAGATCATCGGCATGATCACAATCGCAGTCTCCGGCATCGCCGGCGTCTCCCTGCTGGTCGGTGCGATGGGAATCCTCACCATCATGTGGATCTCGGTTCACGAACGGACCAACGAGATCGGCCTCCTGCGTGCCCTCGGGGTGCCGCGCGGTACGGTTCAGGGACTCTTCCTTCTCGAGAGCGTTCTGCTGGCGGTTGCCGGCGGCGCGCTCGGCCTGCTGGCTGGATTTACGATCATTGGCTTCGGCCGTGCCGCCGTACCCGGTCTCCCGTTGAGCACGCCGCCGATGGCGGTCGTCGCGGCCCTCGCCATGTGCCTGATTGTCGGCATGGTGTCTGGGGTCGCGCCGGCGCGCCGGGCGGCCGACCTCGACCCGGTGGACGCACTCCGCACCGAGTGATCTGGAAGAACGGGCGTCCGGTACGCGTTGATCTAAAGGGTGCAACTCGCACCTCGCCGATACGTATCTTCGAAAGAGGTTGCCGGACACAGCTCGTGCCCGCATTGCCCCGGCGATGTGCAACCTGTCGAGGGACCCCGGCAAAATGAGTGCAGGGTGGTCGAAGTGTGAATCGACCGGCCCGGAGGACTGGATGAAACGAGCCCCGATTCTGCTGGTCATGATGGCGGCTTTTGGGATTTCCGCCTGCCGGTACGACGCGTCGATACCGTGGTTCAGCGGTGATCTCGACGCCGCGCGGGTGGAAGCCGGCACGCGCGACACGGTCGTCATGATCGAGTTCTACGCGGAGTGGTGCAACTGGTGTCGGCGTTTGGAGGCCGACACCTTCGCCGAACCGGAGGTGCGGCGACAGCTCGAGCAGATTGTTCCCATGCGCCTGGACGCTGAGCGGGCCGGCGCCAGGCTGGCGCGGCGTTTCGCTGTCGACAGCTACCCGACGATCGTCTTCCTCGATTCTGACGGCGAAGAGATGGACCGGATCATCGGCTATCTGCCGCCGGAGAAATTCGTCAAACGCCTCGAGAGGATTCGGACCGGAGACACCTTCCTGGCGTGCCTCCGGCAGCTGGATGAAGATCCGGGCAACATCGAGGCCATCAAGCGCTCGGTCGGCGGGCTGCTCCAGCGATCGGACCCCGAGGGAGCGATCAGCCGTATCGAAGCCTTTCACCAGGCGACGGAAGGCAATGAGCTCGCTCTTTGCCGGAAGCTCATGTTCGCTGCGCGCGGCGAGCTGCACAGCCGCGTCTACCAACGGGCGGCCAAGCTCTATCACCGTGGATGGGATCGTTCCTTCGAGGTCCCCGACACCACAGGAACTTCGCGGCTCTTCGCCCTCGTCGAGGGTGGGATCGAAGGGCTGCCGGCCGATGACCAGGCCCGGGAGCTGCGCGAGGCACGCTTCGGTGATGCCGGCGATCTCCTCGAGATCCCGGATCTCGAGGCAGCCACTCCCGAGGCCGTGCTCGGCGTGGCCGACTTCGCCTTCCGAAACGGCCACTTCGAGGTCGCGGCGGAGCTGTATCTGCGATGGGACGAGTCCCACGGTCTGGAGGCCGAGCCAGACGTCCTGAACGACGTAGCCTGGAGGCTCTATCTTTCGGGGCTCGAGCTCGACGCGGCGATCGATATCGCCCAGCGGTCGTATGCGGCGAAACCAGAATCGGAGACCGCCGATACTCTCGCCCGGTTGCTTTACGTCACGGGTTCCGTCAAAGAGGCCGTCCATCTCGAGGAGCTCGCGGCGAGGAACACCGAGGGAAGTCGGAGCGAGGCGTACTCGTCTGTGGCGCAGCGGATGCAGGCGAGGGACCCGCTCGACGACAAGCCGAACTTCGAGTCATATCCCGGCCAAAGGCGCCGCGCACTCTAGCGCAGTCGAAGCGCATCTTGCGTCGACGAGCGTGGTGCCACCCTTCACATTGTTTGATGAACAACCTCGAAGCCAGGGCCGCTTCTCGGGCAAACAATGTGAAGAGTGGCACCTGTCTCGCTGACCCCAGAAGCGCTCCTCGGGTGTTCTACAGTGCGCGGCGCCTTTGGCCGGGATATGACTCGAAGTTCGGCTTGTCGTCG
>JBFFBV010000032.1:0-40513 GCA_041560205.1 Candidatus Sulfomarinibacter sp. | reverse complement strand
CTGCGGCACCGGCATGCCGACCACTCGAGCTGCCCAGGCCGCGGCCTGCTTCCTGGTCGAGCTCGGCAACGGCGACAAGTTCCTGTTCGACATCGGCTCGGGCTCGGCCGAGCGGATCTCGAGCCTGCAGATCCCTTACAATTACCTCGACAAAGTCTTCATCGGCCATCTCCACACCGATCACTTCGGCGCGCTGCACGATCTGTTCGTGGGTGGCGCGCTGATGGGCCGCAACGTGCCCCTGCGAGTCTGGGGGCCGAGCGGTCCGGTGCCGGAGCTCGGCACGGCCCATGCGCTGGACGGCATGATGCAGATGCTGACCTGGGACCTCGCCGGCCGCGCCGGTATGACCGACTTCCGCGGCTACGTGCTGGAGGTCAACGAGTTCGACTACACGGGGGCCAACGCCGTGATCTACCAAGCGAACGGCGTGGTGATCCGCTCCTGGCCCGCGATCCACTCCATCGACGGCGCGGTGAGCTTCAGCCTCGAGTGGAACGGTCTCAAGTTTATCTTCTCGAGCGATACCTACCCCAACAAGTGGTTCATCGAGTACGCCAAGGATGCCGACATCGCGATCCACGAGTGTTTCGTCGCGGTGCCCACGATCGTCTCAAAGATGCGCTTCACGCCGGAATCCGCGCTCATGGTCGGCACCCAGATCCACACCGCGCCCGAGGCCTTCGGCAAGGTGATGAGCGCCATCGAGCCGCGGATGGCGGTTGCGTATCACTTCTTCAAGGACTTCGACACCACGGGTGAGGTCTACGATCGTGTGCAGACCACCTACGACGGTCCGCTCAGCCTGGCCGAGGACTTCATGGTCTGGAACGTGACCAAGGACGACATCCGAGTTCGGATGGCCGTGACCGAGGAACGCACGTGGTCGCCGCCGCTCGCTGCGCCGGCCCTTCCTCCGGACATGGCTGACCGGCAGAAGTTCAGCGCCCGCTCAGGCGTCCCGGCCGAGGCCATCGGCTACTCGGACTTTATCGCTGCGGGCAAATGGAACGTGGACGATGTCCTGCGCCCGATCTACCAGGAGGCGAGCGAGGTCCTGGGCCGCGAGTTCAAGTACCCCGGCGACGAGTGATTCACATCTCGTCGGTCAGAGTAGATTCGTGATGCACTGGCCGGCAGGGGCCGTGCGGAACCTGCCGCTTTTCTTGACCTTCAGTGATGGGGGAATCGTCATGAACATCGAGAGGTCTGCGTCCACGTGGCGCAGAGCTGTCCTGATGGTGGTGATTTTCGCCGCGTGTGCGTCCGCGACACTTACCGCTCAAGACGTGCACCAGCCACCCGAGGTGCTCGAGCAGGAATCACAAGAGTCGGGGGGTGAGCCTCACGAGGCTATCGAGGAGCATGGCGAGGAGCACCGAGAGCACTTTCACGAGAACCACCTCGCGTTGTTCATAGGATCCACGGAGGCCGAAGAACATCACGGCGAGAAAGGGGACCCGGACTTCACCCTCGGCGTCGATTACGAGCGCCGGCTCAGCCCGATCTTCGGGGTTGGCGGCATGTTCGATTGGGTGGTCGAGGGTCGGCGTGAATTCCTGCTCGGTCCAATCGGCTTTCTCCACCCTTACGGGGGCCTCAAGCTGTACGTAGCGCCGTGCTGCCAGCGCATTCGTCCTGGTGTGGGTTTACTCGATTCTCGTCAGTATCGCCAACCTGGGGCTGATCCCTTCCCAGCTCGCGTTTTTGGAGGCGGTCTTCGAAACCATCGAGTTCCCGGTCGCGATGTATGTCGGGGCTTCCATTTACGAGGGCAAAGAGAAAGAGGATCGGGAAGCAGAGTCGTTCAGTCGTGTGATCTTCGCTCCGGTATGATGCGGGGATGATGGCGCTACGTCAGACTTTGGTGCTTTTTTTCCTCGCTGCCACGTTGGCCTGTGGCGGGAGCGCACCGGAGATCGACAACGTCCTGCTGATCAGCCTCGACACCTGTCGCGCCGACGCGCTCGGTTGTTACGGCAACGAGTCAGGGGCCACGCCGAACCTCGATGCGCTGGCCGATGAAGGGCTCCTCTTCGAAAACGCGATCTCGCCGGTGCCGATCACGATGCCGGCTCACAGCTCCCTGTTCACCGGATTGACGCCGCCGCATCACGGGGTGCGCGGTAACCTCGACCACCGCCTCGATCCCAGCAACCTGACCCTGGCCGAGATGCTGGCCGGACATGTTGAAAGCTCAGCCGGGTTTATCAGCGCGAGGGTTCTCGACGGGCGCTTCGGCATCGATCAGGGTTTCGACATCTGGGACGATGACCTGGAGGCCGCCCGACACAGGGCCTTTGGTGCCGAGCGGCGAGGCGACGACACGGTCAATCGGGCCATCGCGTGGCTCGAGTCCAACGCCGGCGGGCCGTTTTTCCTCTTCGTCCACCTCTACGATCCCCACGAGCCCTATGAGCCCCCCGAGCCCTTCGCCGCGCGCTTCGCCGGCAACCTCTACCAGGGGGAGGTCGCGTACACCGATGTCCAGGTCGGTCGGATGCTCGAGGCGCTGCGCCGCCTCGAGCTGGACGCCACCACCGCCGTTGTCGTGGTGGGCGATCACGGCGAGCTGCTCGGCGAGCACGGTGAGCTCACCCACACCTACTTCGTCTACCGCAACGCCGTCCGGGTGCCGCTTCTCATGCGCGTTCCCGGCGTCGCCGGAGGCCGCCGCCTCTCCGGCACCGTCGGTCTTGTGGACGTGGCGCCGACTCTCTGTGGTCTGCTCGGAATCTCGGCGCCCGAAACCGACGGGCGGGATCTGTCGACGTTGATCCGCGAGGGCGGCGACGGCGACATCGAGCACCCGATCTATTGCGAGAGCCTGACCCCGACCCGCTACGGCGCCAACTCGCTGCGCGCGGTCACGACCTCTTCGTGGAGCTTTATCCGCACCAAAAGGCCGGAGCTCTACGACCTCGTGAGAGATCCCGGTGAGACGGCCAATCTGGTCGCCACGCGAACAGAAGTGCTTCAGCGCCTGGAGACCATCCTCGCCGAGATGACCTCCGCCGAGAGGACCGATCTCGACGCCGCGGTGGAGGTCGATCCTGAAACTGCCCGCCAGCTCGCGGCCCTCGGTTACATGAGCAGTGCGGTCGACACCGGTGTCGATCTCGACCCTGAACGTCCCGACCCCAAGGACCTCATCACCTACCACGTCGCCCACCAGCGTACCTTCATGGCCGCGACCGACGGACGCTGGGACGAAGCCGAAACGGCGTGCCTCGAGGTCTTGGAAGGGCTGCCGGACTTCTGGGAGGCGAACTCGAACCTCGCCAAAATCCGCGTCGGGCAAAAACGCTGGGCCGAGAGCCTACCCCTGCTCGAAAGGGCTCTCGAGCTCAAACCCGACCAGTACGAGATCGTCTATGACCAGGGGCTGGCGCTGACCGAGCTCGGCGATCTCGAGGGCGCCGTCGATGCGTTTCGCCGTGCGATTCCACTCGACCCCGAGCCGCCAAAGGGCGAGCTCAACCTGAGCCGGGCTTTGTTCAACCTGGGCGAGGTCCAGGAGGCGCTCGACCACGCCGAAGTCGTCGCTCGGGAGGCGGCCCAATACCCGGGAATGTTGCAGTTGCTCGGCGATTTACTGCTGGACTTCGATCAGATCGAGATGGCGGTGCCGGTGCTCGAACAGCTTCTCGCCGTTGAGCCTGAAGACATCGAGACACGCAACTCGCTTGGTCTCATCATGGCGGGTAAGGGGCGTCTCGAGGCAGCTCGTGTGCAGTTCGAGGCGATTGTCCAGATCGATCCCACCTTCGCCGGCGCCCACCTCAACCTGGGCATGATCGCACTTCAGCAGGGCCAAGGCGATGCGGCACTCGAAGCGGCCGCCGCCCATTTCTTCAGCGCCGTGACCCATGACCCATCGCTGGCCACCGCCCACCTCAACCTCGCCCTCGCCAATCTCCACCTCGGCCGTACCTCCGAGGCCATCTCCGGTCTGCGCCGCACGCTCGAGCTGGAGCCGGACCAGCCGGATGTGCTCGACCAGCTCGCCTGGCTGCTGATTGACGTGCCCGATCCCGCCCTCCGAAACCCGGGCGAAGCAGTGGTGTTAGCGGAGCGCGCCTGTGCCCTGACCCAATACCGGGAGCCGGAGCTGCTCGCCACCCTGGCTGCGGCCCATGCTGGCACCGGCGATACCGCCAGGGCCGCCACCGTTGCCCGCCAGGCGATCAACATCGCGCGCGGCCAGGGGCGCATGGATCTTGTTCGGATGCTCGAGAACGATCTCATGCGCTATCGCTGACAGAGCGCTGGACACAAAAAGAGGGGCCGCCACGGGCGGCCCCAATAGACTTCAAGGGTATGGGTTGATCTTACTGGCCGACAACTCTGATGTTGGCGCGGCCGGTACGAGACGGGCTCGCCGCCTTGCACGACACATCGACGCTGGCAAGGGCCTTCGGTCCGCCGTCGATCTTGATGACATCCGAAGAGGTGCCGGGCTCGACATCAACGCCGCCCTCGAGCTCCTGGGACGTGCCATCCGCGAAGTTGAGCTTCACACCCACGAAACGGGTCCAGTCTCCTGCGACCTTGAACTTGATCTCGCTCACCTCGGCGTTCTTGGTGTCGATCGAGATCTCCTGCGGACCGCTCTTGTTGTACGCTACAGCCTTTGAACCGAGTTTCTGCCAATCCCCAGCGGTGGCGAATACGGATCCGCCTGCGACCAGGGCTACGATCGCTACCACGATTGCCAAACGACTTACCTTCATTTCTTCTTTCCTCCCGTTGTAATGCCGTCCCGTTCAATGCACCGGTTCCCGGGGAACGGGTTGGAATCTTCGCTAGCCATCTTTCTCTACGAAAACTCCGGCGAATGGTTCGCATTTTTTTGATCTCCGAGATCTTTACGCAGGGATCACAAGGCGGCCGTCTTTTGTGCACACCACAAAGTTATCAGGATGAGACACTTTCGCATTATTGCCCCTGCTGCTGGAAGAGAGGGAGAAATTCGGCTAGCATGATCCGGTGGTGCAGGAAGACCTGTACAGAACCCTGTCATCGCCGAAGAAACTCGACCTCGCTCTCGTCCTCGCGGGCTCTGACCGCCGGAGCCGGTGGGCCGAGAGAAGGCGCTCACGCGGGTTCTGGCTGATACCGTCGATACTGACCTGCAAAGAAAACTGATCTCCGGAGGTGCGTAGCGTTGCTCTGGGTGCACTCGGGTCCTGGAGACCTCTCGTTCATTACCTGGTCGGCTGACCGTCAAGGCGCCGCCGGTGATGGCGGTGTCGGCAATGCCTACATGGAGATCGCGAACACCCTCGACGAAGCTGGGCTCGTCATCCTTCACGAGCGCGTCTTCGGCGACGTGTCGGATGCAGCTTCGATTGTCGAGAGCCGAGCGGCGGCGCTCGGAGAGGACACCGAAAACTCGCTCATTCCGCCGACCCATGTCGAAGGGCGCCCGTGCACCGGCTCTGGAGTCGCGGGCATTCACGTCATCGCCGCCCGTCCATCCTCGGCAGATGGTGCGGAGATCATCGAGTGGCGGGGCAAGCCTTGCGGACGCCGCATCGTCGGTGACGACGCCAGCTATCTGGCCCTTTCGGATCTTGTCCGGCTGCTGCCCGAAGATGCGAGGACCCAACCGGCAGACGAAACCCGCGGGGCTCTGCTCCTCGCTCAAGAGGTGTTGCAGGACCACGACTGGTCCTTTGCCGATGTTCGCCGGACCTGGTTTTTCCTCGACGATATCCTCAGCTGGTACGACGACTTCAACCATGCGCGCAACGATGTCTTCAAGAGTTTCGGCCTCCTCAACGGTTCACCCAGGAGCGTGATCCCAGCCAGCACTGGCATTCGCGGACGCAACGCCCGCGGTCACCGCTGTACCTTCGACCTCCTCGCGGCACGCCCTTTGGCGGGCCATGAGCTCGCCGTCGAACGGCTGCGCAATCCGCTGCAGAATGAGGCCCCGGAGTACGGCTCCTCGTTTTCGCGCGGTCTCAGTGTTGCATCAAACCTGTGTCGCTACTTCCTGGTATCGGGCACGGCTTCAATCGACGAGCATGGCAATACTGTCCACCCGGGCGATTTCGATTGCCAGGCACGTCGGACTCTCGACAATATCGAATCGTTGCTGGCGTCCGGGGGCGCCGTATTCAAAGATATCTGCCAGGCTTCGGCATTCATCAAAAACCCAGAGGACGTGGAGCGACTGCACCGGATCCTCCACCTTCGAGGGCTCGAAGACCTTCCGCTCGTGTGCACCATCGAAGATGTCTGCCGTGA
This sequence comes from Candidatus Sulfomarinibacter sp., assembly GCA_041560205.1. GTDB lineage: Bacteria > Acidobacteriota > Thermoanaerobaculia > Thermoanaerobaculales > Sulfomarinibacteraceae > Sulfomarinibacter. The sequence goes on along the minus strand of JBFFBV010000032.1, from coordinate 34,258 downwards.
CGACCTGCTGGTCGAGTTGGACGCGACCGCTGTCATCGCACGACCTTCTGGACAATGATCGGCCTGCATCAGACCAGCTCATTCCCTCGTTGCCTTCCGCTCGTCCTGCTCATCGTGCTCGCGAGCGTGTCGGCCTCGACACAGGACCTCGTACTCGTCCGAACGCCTGCCGATGCCTCGCCCGCCATTTCCGCCGACCCCGGAATTCGTTGCGCTAACGGGAGCCACATCGTGCGTTTGTCTCCGAGTGGCAGCGAGGTCCTGCTGACGGGAGATTTCGCCGCTGCCTGTGATCCCGCGGTCTCCTTCGACGGTGAACAGATGCTTTTTGCCGGCCGACGGTCGGCTTCGGAAAGGTTGCAGATCTGGCGGATGGATGCCGCTGGCGGCAAGATCGTCCAGATCACCGATGATCCGGGTGACGCTTTCGCCCCGTTGTGGGTGGGGTCGCTCTTCCACCTCAACGACGAGGCCCCCACCCGGCGCATCGCCTACCTCGCCACCGGTCACGGCTGGGTCGACCGCTCGACTGGGCGGCCGGCCGCAGCCCTCTACAGCTCCGATCTCGACGGCGAAAACCCTTGGCGCATCTCGTATTACCCGGACTCCGTTTTCGCTCCCGATGTCCTCGCCAATGGCCGTCTCGTCTTCGCGGCGTGGCGGGGAAGTCGTGACGAGACTGGTGGATCTCGACGGTCATTGATGGCCGTCAACAACGACGGCACCGACGTGATGGCCTTTCACGATAACCACGACGGTCCCGCCTATCCCCACTCCGTCCGCGTAGGACGTGACGGGAGGGTCTATTTCGTCGAGGCCGGCGGGGACGCTCCGCTTGGCGGCGGCGACCTCGCGTACGTCACACTGCGCCGGCCCCTTCACAGCCGGGCCCTGTTTGCCGCATCTGGCGATGGAGCCTACATCGATCCGCTACCTCTCGCCGACGGCGGCGTGATGGCCTCGTACCGTCGACCGGGCGCGAAGTCCTCGTACGGCCTCTACCGAATCGACCCGGATTCCGGGGAGCGCCTCGAACAGGTGCATGTGAAGGAGGGCTTCGACGTCCTCGATGCCCACGAGCTCGCGCCCCACCCGCGCGTCCAGGGGAGATCCTCGGTCGTCGATCTTTCCAAGAACACCGGGGTCTTTTTCTGCATCAGCTCACACATCAGCGACCGATCGGGCCTCACGCATCTTCGGCGAGGCGGACTTGCGTCGCTTCGGGTCGTCGAAGGCCTACCGATCGTGGACGGCGATTCGACGTCCCGAGTTGGCGAAAGGACATTAGGCCAGGCGCCGATCGAATCTGACGGCTCCTTTCACATCGAAGTGCCACCCGGTGTGCCGCTTCGCTTCGAAGTACTCGACGCAACTGGAGCGACCCTGGCCACGCAGGATTCCTGGACCTGGGTCATGCCCCGCGAGTGGCGCGGCTGCATCGGATGCCACGAGGATCGCGAGATGGTCGCCCCCAATGTGTTGGCCGAGGCATTTATCAAACCGGCGGTGCGGCTGGTTGAGCCCGAGGAGGTCACGACACCATGAGAGCACTGACCCTGACGCTGTCCGTGATCGCCATGTGCTCGGTGGTCGTTGCCGAGGAAGCAAAGCTTCCGCAGTTCGTGGACATCACCTCCGACGCGGGCATCGACTTCGTCCACTCGATCGGTGACGACGCGCTGTCCAACATCGTCGAAAGCTCCGGCGCCGGCTGCGTCTTCTTCGATTCCGACGACGACGGCGACCTCGACGTCTACCTCGTCAACGGCCGGTATCTCAAGACCGTGAGCTCGGTGCGCGGACGCCACCTCGCGGGCAAGCTGAAGAACGCCCTGTACCGCAACAACGGTGATGGGACCTTTAGCGACGTCACCGAAAAGGCCGGCGTGGGAGACACCGGCTTCGGGATGGCCGCGGTCGCAGCCGACTACGACAACGACGGCGACCGTGACCTCTTCGTCACCAACTATGGCCGCGACACCCTCTACCGGAACAACGGTGACGGGACCTTCACTGATGTGACGCAAGAGGCGGGGGTGGGCAGCGAGCTGTGGAGCGTCGGCGCCTCCTTCTTCGACTACGACCGCGACGGCCTGCTCGATCTCTTCGTCGGCGGCTACCTGGTTTTCGACCCCGAGTACAGGAACTACTACGCTGCGGAGGCCTTCCCGGGGCCGCTGTCCTACCGCGGGCAGAAGGACACTCTCTACCGCAACAGGGGTGACGGCACCTTCGAGGACGTGAGCGAGACGGCCAAGGTCGCGACAGCAAAGGGTCGAGCGATGGGCGTGTCGGCCTGCGACATCGACGACGACGGCGACGAGGACCTCTACGTCGCCAACGACGGCATGGAGAACTACCTCTACCGCAATCGTGGCGACGGGTCCTTCGAGGAGATCGCACTGCGGACCGGCACCGCCTTCGGCCAGAACGGCGAGGCGACGTCCGCGATGGGACCGGAGTTCGGGGACTTCGACGGTGACGGTTTGATCGATCTGCTGGTGCCCGACATGGGCTATGGATGCCTCTATCGCAACACGGACAAGGGGTACTTCGAGGAGAAAAGCGCTGAAATGGGGATCGCGGCGGTGCTCGGCCAGTACACCAGCTGGTCGGGGAACTTCCTCGACTACGATCACGACGGTGTGCTCGACGTCTTCATCGTCAACGGAGACGCCCACCATCTCGAGCCTGAAGAAGACACGCTCTTCAGGGGGGAAGGCGGTCGGCGTTTCGTCGACGTCTCGGCGGCCAGCGGTCCGGCCTTCAAGCTCAAGGGGGTCGGCCGGGGGTCAGCGGCCGCCGACTTCGACGAGGACGGGGACCTCGACCTGCTGGTCCTCAACCTCAACGGCCCCGCCCGCCTGTATCGCAACGACGGTGGCAACGCGGGCAACTGGATCATGGTCCGGACCATCGGCACGGCCAGCAATCGCGACGGGATCGGTGCTCGCGTGCGTGTCACAGCCGCTGGGAAAACCCAGGTTCGGGACATCCGATCGAGCTCGGGTTACCTGAGCCAGAGTGACCCGCGGGCCCACTTCGGTCTCGGTGCCCTCGACACGGTGGATCGCATCGAGGTGAGGTGGCCGAGCGGGAAGACCTCGATCCTCGAACACGTCGAGGCCAACCGGGTCCTCACGGTGACCGAGCCGGAGGCGATGAAGAAGTGAAAGGTTTCGTCGTATTCGCGATCGGCATGCTGCTGGCGACCTCCGCCGGGGCCGCCGAACCGGTCTATGTCGGCGCCGAGGTCTGCGGCGAGTGCCACGACAGCCTCCAACGAGACCAGCTTGCCGCGTGGTACCGGACACCGCACGCGCGCGCCCACGCGACGCTCGCTCTTCCCGAGGCGGCCGAGATCGCGAGAATCTCGGGGATCGAGGAGAACCCCTTCGAAAGCCCGATCTGCCTCGGGTGCCACGCGACCGCTTCGGACGCCGAGGCGTGGCAGCTCGACCCGACCTTCCACATCGCAGACGGTGTCCAATGCGAGCGTTGCCATGGCCCGGGAAGCGAGTACATGGCGGCCGAGGTCATGCTCGACCCCGAGGCGGCCAGGGAAGCGGGTCTGCGCAAGCCCGATCGCCGGCTGTGCATGGTCTGCCACAAGGTGAAGTTCTCCCACACCTCGGTGATCGAGGTGAAGCCCTTCGACTACGACGAGGCCATGAAAAAGATCGCCCACCCGGGATTCGGGGGTGAGCAGCGAGAGGCCGCCGGTCGGTCCCGCCCCGGTGACGATCCCCACGTCGTCGGTGTGATGGTCTGCGCTTCCTGCCATGCTGGAGAGTCCATGGGCTACGTGGCGAGCAAATGGCGTTTGACTCGCCACGCCGAGGCCTACGCGACCCTCGGGACCGAGGGGGCGAGGTCGATCGCGGCCGCGGAAGGTGTCGATGGCGATCCGAGAACGAGCCGGACCTGTCTGGAATGCCATAGCACCGGCGATGGCCCTTCGCTGACCCGAGGCGTTCAGTGCGAAAGCTGCCATGGGCCGGGGAGCGATCACATCGAGCAGGCTGCCGCGGGCAACCCAATGGCCTCGCACGCGGTCGGCCTCGGCTATCCGACACGGGCCGAATGCGAGCGCTGCCATCAGCCGGGCATTCACGGCAGCGAGTTCGAATATCAAAGCTATCTCTCGCGAGTCGATCACTCGCGGGCGGACATGGCCGCAGCCCGGGCCGCGGCGGTCGAGTACAAGACCCCCTTCAACCTGGCGGTGAGTCCGGACGGTCAACGGCTTTACGTCGCGTGCGAGGCTTCGGACGCCCTCGCGGTCGTCGACACCGCCTCTCGTGAGGTCGTGGACGAGATCGAGGTCGGGAATCTCCCGCACGGTGTGTGTTTGTCGCCTGACGGTGGGAGGGCCTATGTCAGCAACCGGGGCGACGACACGGTGACCGTGGTCGATCTCGAGGAGCTCGAGGTCGTCGATACGATCGCCGTTGGAGACGAGCCGCACGGTGTGATCACTGACGCGACCGCCACTACTCTTTACGTTGCCAATGCCGGTTCCGCCGACATCTCGGTGGTCGACCTGCAGCAGAGGCGCGAGGTCAAGAGGCTATCCGCGGGGCGCGGTGCGTGGGGGGTGAGCCGCTCGCCCGACGGTGCCTCGGTTTTCGTCACCAACAACCTCTCCCACTTCGTGCCCTTCCGCACGCCGTCGCGCTCCGAGGTCACCGTCGTGGGCACCGAGAGCTCCGTGATTGCGGACCGGGTCATGGTTCCGGAAGCGAACCTGATCCAAGGGGTGGACGTTGCGCCAGGTGGCGACTTCGCATTGGTGACCCTCATCCGCACCAAAAACCTGGTGCCGATGACGCGGGTTCTGCAGGGCTGGGTGATGACCAACGGTATCGGCGTCCTGTGGGGCGATGGGCGGGTCGACCAGCTCCTGCTCGACGAGCCCGACAACTACTTTGCCGACCCGACGGACGTGGCCATCACACCCGACGGCCGACTCGCCTTTGTGAGCGGTGGCGGCGTCGACCAGGTGGCGGTGGTCGACATCGAGCGGATGCGGTCCATCCTCGAAAACGCCAGCGACGACGATCGACGCGATCTGCTTCCCAATCATCTCGGAGTCTCGACCGAGTTCGTCGAGCGACGCATCGAGGTGGGCAGGAATCCTCGTGGGTTGGCGGTCTCTCCGGACGGCCGATACGTCTACGTGGCGGAGGCGCTCGACGACAGTGTCGCGGTGATCGATGTGATCCAGAGACGGAAGACGGCAACGATCGATCTCGGAGGTCCGGAGGAGATCACGCTGGCGAGGAAGGGCGAGGACATCTTCCACTCGGCCGAGGTCACCTACGGGCGCCAGTTCTCCTGCCACTCCTGCCATCCCGACGGCGGCATCGACAACATCACCTACGACATCGAACCCGACGGCATCGGAGTCAACCCGGTCGACAACCGAACCCTGAGGGGTATTCTCGACACCGCGCCCTTCAAGTGGACGGGCAAGAACGCGACGATCTCCCGCCAGTGCGGTCCGCGCTTGGCGGTCTTCTTCACCCGCATCGACCCCTTCACCCCCGACCAGGTGGTGGCTCTGGAGAGCTACATCCGCACCATCCCGCGTAACCCCAACCGGTACCGGGTGGGCAACGAGCTGACGCCGGCGCAGCGCCGCGGCAAGGCGCTCTTCGAGCGCAGCACCACGAACTCCGGTGAGCCGATCCCGGTCGAAGGCCGGTGCAGCGGGTGTCATCCCGCGCCCTACTTCACCAACCGCGAGATGGTGTCGGTAGGAACGGCTTCCGAGCTCGACACGCAGGATGTCTTCGACATCCCGCACCTCAACAATATCTACGAATCGGCCCCCTACCTCCACGACGGGCGCGCGGAGACCCTCGAGGAGATCTGGACCCGGTTCAACCCCTACGACGAACACGGGGTGACCAACGACATGACCAAGGATCAGCTCAATGACCTCATCGAGTACCTCAAGACGCTGTAGCGCGATCCCCGCGCTGGTTTTCGCGATCCTGGTGTTGGCGACGTGGACTGTCGCAGCACAGGTGACCGAGAAGCCCGCCGCCGCGGGAGAGCCCTACGTCTACACCCACTGGGAGACTTTCTACGCCGAAGAGGACGGGCTCCCCAACGACCACATCTTCGCGCTCACCGCCGACGGCGACCGGCTGTGGGTGGGTACCGAGGACGGTCTGGCCCTGTACGAGGACAAAACGTGGCGCTCGTGGCGGGAAAAGGACGGCCTGCCGTGGCGCGTGGTCAGCGCGATCGCCGTCAGCGAGAAAACGGGCGATGTCTGGGTCGGTCTCTTGGGCGGCGGGCTGGCCCGCTTCTCGGGTGGGCGCTTCGACCACTTCAACCAGTTCAACAGCGGTCTGGTCAACGACGTGGTCTACGGCGTCGCGGTGCTCGACGACACCGTGTGGGTGGCGACCACGGCGGGTATGAGCGCTCTCAACACCGTCACGGGCGAGTGGGAGATCTACACCGAGAAGAACGCCCCGATGGAGGAGATCTGGTGCTACAACGTCGACGCCGGTGATGGCAAGGTCTACGCTGCGGTCTGGGGTGGCGGGATCCTGGAGTGGGATGTCGAGACCCGTCGCTGGAATGCTCACCGCGATCCCGACCGCGAGATGGAGATCGACCTCTACCGCGACGACGGCCTGATCCACATCATCACCACCTCGGCCTCGTATGTGGACGAGGTTTTGTGGGCCTCGACCTACTTCGGGCTCAGCCGCTACGACGGCCGCCACTGGCGCGGGTGGATGGACCACGACAGCGGGCTGGCCAGCAACTTCATCAATATCGCCAAGGGGCGCAGTGGAACGTCGTGCTATAGCGCCACCGACTACGGCGTGGCGGTGTTGAGCGACTTCGCCACCGACACGTGGGTATCCTATCGCCGCGAAACCGAGGACGCCGAAACCTGGACCGCGTACATCGGCACCGGCAACGAAGAGCGGCGGACGGTGGTGACCGATCTTTCCCTGCCCAACCACTTCGTGATCGCCCTCGAGTTCCAGGGTGACGATCTGTGGATCGGCACCGGCCACGGCTTGGCACGGGGGGTGGGGAAGGGCTTCTTCGAGGGGCTGTCGAAAGCGGAGGCGAGCCCACGCGAGGAGGAGGGACAATGACTGTCAAGCCCTGTTTCGCGGCAGCAGCAATCGTGGTCTTCGCGATGGTTGCTTCGGCGGGTGACGAGGTCGCCACGACGCCCACCCCCGAAGCTGAGCCGACGGTCTACGGCGACACCCCGGAAGAGCTCGTGCCATATGGGAGGTTCACCGAGCCGTACAAGACCTTTTTCCTCGAGCCCAACCAGTACCGCGGCTACGGCCGCCACATCCCCGAGCCCGAGCACGTCGACACCGTCAAGATCGGATTCCTCGGCCCGATCGAGGCGACCGTCTCTGTCGCGACCGGCGGCGCGTCGCACGAGTAGCCCCTCGGTCGCAAGATGCTGCAGGGCGCCCAGCTCGCGATCGAGCACGCCAACGCCCGTGGCGGCTACCGCGGGTCGAAGGTTCCCTACGAGCTGGTCGTCCGCAATGACAACGGGCTGTGGGGTGCGAGCGGCAACGAGATCGTCGACCTCGCTTACAAGGAGAACGTGTGGGCGATCCTCGGCACCATCGACGGCGCCAACTCGCACATCGCCATTCGCGTGGCGCTCAAGGCCGAGGTGCCGATGATGAACACCGGCGACACCGACCCGACCTTCATCGAGACCGCCATCCCCTGGGTCTGCCGCAACATCACCGACGACCGTCAGATGAGCTACCTGCTGGCCGATTACGTCTTCCGCGAGCTGGAGCTGACCCGCGTGGCCGCACTCCGCGCCAACAACCGCTACGGGCGGATCAGCATCGACGAGTTTCGTGACGCGGCTACGCGTCTGGGTCACCCCTTCCTCGCCGAGCTCAACTACCAGCTCGGCGACACCGACTTCAGGCCGCAGCTCGAGCGCATCAAGGCCCTCGAACCGGAGGCGGTGATCACCTGGGGTGATGCGGAGGAGTCGGGTCGGGTCCTGGCGCAGATGCGCGCCTTGGGGATGAACCAGCTCTTCATCGGATCGGACCGCATGGTGACGCGCGAGTTTCTCGAAGCTGCGGGAGATGGCGCGGGGAAGGTCATTGCCGGCTACCCCTACGATCCGGAGAGCCGCGATGCCAAGCACGTCGAGTTTGTCGAGCTCTTCACCGACCGTTTCGGCGAGCCTCCCGAGACCTACGCGGCCCACGCCTACGACGGAATGACGCAGCTCATCGAGGCGATCGAGCGCGCCGGGCTCAACCGCGCGCTGATCCGCGACGAAATGATGGCGGTCAAGACCTGGCATGGAGTGACCGGCGAGAAGGTATACGACGCCATCTGCTCGAACCGCAGCCCGGCCGTGCTGGCCGTCGTGGAGGATGGGGCGTGGAGCTTCCGCGTACCGGGCGACCGCTGAACCGAGCTGCCCTCCTCGCTGGAGTGGCTCTGCTTCTGGCAGTGGTTTCCGTCGCCGACGAGCCCTACAAGAAGATGCTCGACGACCCGCTGGCCTTCAGCGGATTGGAAACCCTCGACGCCGCGACATCCGATTCGGAATACCGCATCGGTGTCTTTGCGCCCGGTGACCACGAGCTGGCCCGAGGGGTGGAGCTGGCCGTTGACCAGGCCAACGCGTCGGGGGGTGTCAAGGGGAAACGGCTTCGGGTGGTCCGGCGGTGGGCTTTGGATCCCTGGGGAGCCGGCTCCAAGGAGGTCATCCGGATGGTCTTCGAAGACCGGGTGTGGGCCCTGATCGGCGGCCCCGACGGTGCGACCACCCACGTCGCGCAGCAGGTCGCGACCAAGGCGCACCTGCCGCTGGTCGCGCCCGTTTCATCGGACCCCTCGCTCACCCACACCCGGGTGCCGTGGATCTTCCGCCTCCCCCCCGATGATGCTGCCCAGGCCGAGGCGTTGCTGGCTGATGGTTTGGCGCCGAGCGGTCTCGAGGCCGTCGGAATCCTCGTTTCCGCCGACCACGCGGGGAGGACCTTCGCGGCCGAGATCAAGAGGGCGATGGAAGGCAGCCAAATGACGCCGGTGTTCGAGCTCGTGGTGGACCCCGATCTCCCGGACCCGGGAAGCCTCGCCGAACGCGTCAAGAGCTTCGCGCCCGACGGCATTGTGATGCGGCTCCAACCGACGGTTGTTCGAAAGATGCTCGCCGCACTCCACGCGGTCGACGTGGATTGCGCCGTTTTTGTGCCCTGGATCCCGGGTCTGCGTCTGGGCGAGTTTCAGCCGGGTTACGACGGTCCGCTGACCGAGGTCCTTCCTTTTCGGCCGCCCCGGCAATGCGGCCCATATCTCAAGCTGGTACGCGCGGGTGTGAGGCGGCACGGTGCCAAGCCGACAGCATCGATGGTGTACGGCTACGACGCCGCGAACCTGGTGATCGAAGCCCTGCGCCAGGGCGCCGTCGGGCGGGTCGAGCTGCAGCGAGAGCTGACCGAGCTCTCGGGTTATTGGGGCGCCAGCGGTCCCATCCGCTGGGACAACGGCGGCGGCAACAGGGCTCGGCCAGTCCTTCGCATCATCAACAACAACTGACTCGCCCACCACCTGTCATTCCGACCGAGCGAGCGATGCGAGCGAGCGGAGGAATCTGTGAAATGTGGCCATGATGGCGAAGACTGTCCCACAGGTCCCTCCGCTCGGGCGGTCGCGAACGGCCCTCGGTCGGGATGACAGGGTGGTGTCGGCGGGCGGCGAGCCCTCACGACACCACGGCCCGTTTCACCCAGACGAAGACACGTACCGCGTGTTGTACTTCTCGTGAAGGCGCAGTGGAACCGAGGGGTCTTTGCCGGCCGATGGCATCGGTTCGACGGTCATCCCGTCCTTGGTGAAGCGGTCCATGTCCTTGCACCAACCATCGACCTCGAGCACGTAGACCCTGGTCCAGCCGGGTGCGGGCTCGTCTTTGGGTGCCTCGAATTCAAGATGGACGGCCTCCCCGGGACCGAAGATGGCGACCGCGTCGTCGGTTGCCACAACAAGCTCGAGGGCGTCGCCAAAGCGGGTGTAGTGCCCGACCTGAAAACGCGTGTCCCACAGCGGCGCCCGCCGAGCCCAGTCATAGTCCGGCAGTCTCTGCTGCGCCGTGGTGCGAAGGGCAAAACCCGGCTGCTCGACCCGAGCCGTTGTCAGCCGAAGCTCTCGGCGCACGACCTCCGGTGCAGATTCGGCGACCGCCACCACCAGGCGGTCCCAGTAGATCTCCTGGTTGGTGGAGAGCCGCAGCTCGCGAGTGCCGTGCGGCAACGGAGGCAGCGGCAGGGCCATCTGCCGAGGCATACCCGCCGGGTAGCCGAACTGCTCGGAGACGAGAGACCATCTGCCGTCGGCCCCCCGCGCCTCGAGAGTCGGCGCGCGGTAGTCGGCGCCCGCCTGCCAGGCGGCGAAGTTGGTCTGCGAGTAGGGGTACTCGACCCACCCGTCGGCGATGAGTACCAGGTCGCCGCCGAGCTCGTCGAGGTTTTGGTTGAAGACCAGGGTGAGCCGGTGCTCCGCCTCGAGCCGACCGATGAAGCGGAGGTCGAGGCTCCCGACCGGGGCCGCGCGAAGGTCGGCCGCGAGAACGGTGGCCGTGACATCTTCGCCTCGATCGTTGACCGCCCGCACCGGAGCCACCGCACGGCGCGTGAAGATCGGCTCGCCGGTGGGCTCCGGACCGAGGATGCTCATGCGGTCATCGACGGTCATGCGCCACCCCGGCTGCAGGTCGTAGGCCACGAGGCGCGCGGCGTCGAGGTAGGTGATCTCCTCCATGGGTTCGCCGAGCTTGAGAACGAGGCGTCCGTCACGAGATGCCAACGATCCCTCGGGCATCATGAAGCGCTCCCACGGTCGCGGCTCCCCGTACTCGCCGGGTCCGAGAGCGTAGCCGATGCCACCCACGCCCAGGAGATCGCTGACAAATACATACCCCGTCCCGTCCCACGAAAACAGGACCGGACAGCTCGACAGCTGTCGCTGCGTCTCGGTGATCACGAGGACTTCGCCCGAGGCGAGATCCATCTCGGTCTGCAGCACACCGTCCGACCAGTCGATGGTGACGAAATCGATCCGCGGAGATGCGCCGAGCCCGAGGAGGAGCGGTTGCAGACTCTGACCCGGGCCGGACTCAGCGCGGTAGGTGTCGGCCATGGTCCAGCGTGAACCGGACCTGACGGCAAGGCGGGTGCCGATGCCCGAAGCGTTGGTCCGCATCGAGCTCGCCTCGTCCTCGCGGCCGCTCAGACTGACGGCGACAAAGGGGAAGCGGCCTGGACCTGGGGGCCACACCGAAGGGCCGCTCCCTCGATCGACGGCCACCACCGACGGCCCTCGAGATGGCTCGAGCGCCGCCAGGCTCCAGGTCGTCACGTCTGCCGCGGCCGCGAAGAGCTCGGATCCATCGTTGGGCGAAACGACACGCCACCCGTCGCCGGTCGAGGTCACCAGGTCGAGTTGACCGTCGCCGTTGACGTCGGCAAGGGCCAGGCGGGCGGTGTTGACCCCCGGTGCGGCCTTCGTGATACCGCTCGCCACCCACGCGCCGCTCTCGTTTTTTTGCCAGCGGCTGACGGCGCCATCTCGATCGATGGTGAAGAGCTCGATCTCCCCGTCTGCATCCGTGTCACCGGCGACCGCAGCCTCGATCTCGGCGGCAACGAAGGTGTCCCACCCGTCAGCCGCCCGGTATTCCCACAGCAGCTCGTTGGTGTAGACCTCGTGGGGCGCCTCGCGGTTGAGCACGATGAGATCGGCATCGAGATCGCCGTCGAGATCGGCGACGACCAGACCATGCGATGCGCCGCCGCTGCCGCCCACACCACTCGAGTCCGCGAGCGGGCGGAACGATCCGTCGCGGTTGTTGTTGAAGAGCTCGTTCTTGCCATTCGCGTTGATGGCCAGGATGTCGAGGTCCCCGTCATGGTCGGCGTCGACGAGGGCGCCGTCGACGGTTTCGAGATCACCGCCGGCAGTCCCGGTGGTCGCCGTGATGTCTTCCCAGGAGCCACCTTCACCCTGTCTCCACAGCTGGTTGGGTCCGGTGCGGCACAGGTACACGTCGGTCAGACCGTCGTTGTCGATGTCCCCCCAGAGGGCGGTATTGACTCGGTCGACGCCGGCCAGCGGGTGGCCCTGGATCAGCTCGTAGCCGTCATTCGAGGCCAACAACACCGCGTTGGCTTGCGATGCTTCGCCTGCAACCGCACCACTGACAAAGAGATCCACCACCCCATCCTGATCGATGTCGCAAGCCGTGGCGTTGGCAGTCGGGAGCCACTGGACATCCAGGTCCACCAAAGATCGACCTTCGGTGAAGAGAGGTCCATCCGGCGTTTTGACCACCGCCTCATCGCCAGCGCCGAGCGCCACGACCTCGCCCCACGTACCCATCCGGGTGTACTTGAACTCGACCAGGTGCGACCTGGGATTGGCCTCGAGCGACTGGAATTTCTCGATGAAGCTTTCGGCGCGCTCGCGGTCCCGAAGACGCTGAGCGGCCTGGAAGGCGCGGTAGTAGGCGCTGCGGAGGTAGGGATCGAGGTCGATGGCCTGTTCGAACCACGGCAGGGCCTGATCGAACTGTTGGAGCTGCATGTGACATTGGCCGACGTGATAGAAGGCCTCGGCGTTGGTCGGATCGGCCTCCGTCACCTGCTGAAAGTGCGGCAGCGCGGCCTCGGCGTGGCCCTGATGAAGATCGATGAGACCGCTGTTGTAGGCTGCACGCGCGTTGGACGGTTCGGCTTCGAGGACGGCGTCGAAGATCGTTTTCGCCGTCTCCTCATCACCCTCTCCCTGCCGATTCATGGTTGCGATCCCCAGATTGATCTGGATGTCCGCGTTGTCCGGGTGACGTTGGGCGAGCTCGGCGAAGACCTCGCGCGCGGACTCGAAATCGAATTGGCCCATGAATGCGACCCCCCGGTTATTGGCCGCCACGCCCTCAGCATCGAGACCTCTTGATGAGTCCTCGAAGCCGCATTGCACAGCCATCGAGACCAAGGCCGCGGCGATGATCACGGCCGGAACGCTCCGGGTCGGTACGATCTTCATGGGTGCCTCCTTCGAACGCCCGCATTATGTCAATCCCGGGCAGCAGTCATTTCGGTGCCGGGATGTCGGTCACTGTCATTCACTCCGATTCGACGCTGCGCAGCAGCTCTGCCCGGCCTCGTACCTCGCGAGGTTGGCCTCGAGGGTAGGAACGATGTCGGTGCGGCCGCGCCAACCGGCCATCGCGATGGCCTCCTTTTGTTTCTTGACCGCCTCGGAGAATCGCCCAGCCTCGGCCAGGGCCATGGCCAGGGTCTCGAGCCGTTCGACGGTCGTGCCGGCGCGAAAGGTCCGGCTTGCGAGGTCGACCGCGCGTTCGCCATCCCTCAGCTCGGGGTCTGCAGCCGACGCGAGGATGCGGGCGAGGGCGTGCAGCAGCTCGACGCTGCCCGGGTTCTGATCCCAGCCCTCCTCCAAGAGCGCAACAGCCCCTTTCGAGTCGCCGGCAAGGTTCATGGCGGTTGCCGCTCCCATCCACCCGTAGAGATTCGTCGGATCACGGGCGAGGACTTCTCGGTAGGCGGCTGCTGCCTCGTTGTAGAGACTCTGGCTCCCGAATGCGGCCGCGAGATCGAGTCGGGCCTGAACGAAGTCAGGGTCGAGCTCGACTGCGGCGCGAAACTCCACAATCGCGGTATCGATGGATCCGTCACGGCCCGCAATGATCCCGAGGTGGTAGTGGACCTGTGCCGCCTCTGCGGGATCCAGCACGATCTCGAGGGCTCGCTGGTAGTTCTCGCGAGCCAGGTCGAGCTCGTCGAGTCGTGCATGCGCGATCGCGAGCTGGATCCAGTGCTCGCCTTTCGCCGGTTCCCGCTCGCACAGACTCTCGAGGTCGCTGATCGCGCCACGGAGGTCGTCAAGTTCGAAGCGGGTCCGCGCCCGCGCCCTGAGCGCGTCAATGTTCTCGGGTTGCCGGTCGAGAATCTGCGTATAGAGGGAGGCCGCTTCCTCGAGATCGCCGCGTCGTTCCGAGATGTGCCCCCGCAAGATGGCCGCGTCGGTCATCTGCGGTGCCAGCGACAGGGCCTTCTCGAGCTCGACCATTGATCGTCCGAGATCGCCTCGCGAGTAGGAGAGCCCCGCGACGACGTAGTGGAGGCGGGCCCGGCTCGCACGATTGTCGTCCACAGCCTCTTCGGAGATCTCGGCAACCGCGGCGAGGAGTTTCTGTGGCGCCGCCGGGTCGCTGCCGAGATGACCAATGGCGAAATCGGCAAGAGAGCGGTCGTCGATCTCGTCGGCCTTGCCGGCCATTTCGACGACCGCCTCGATCAGGTCACCCCGCTGGAGGGGCCCGATCTCATTCAGCAGGGGATCGGAGAACCTGACCGGCGTTTCCCCGCGGAGATGCAGCTCCGCACGCGCCGCCTCCATCTGGCCGAGATTGCGGTAGGCGAGCGCAAGGGGGTAGTGGAGCGCGCTCGCCTGCGGCTGCAGCTCCAGCGCACGGCGGAGCTCCGCGGCCGCCTCGTGCGGTCGGTCGAGAGCCGCCGCAGCTCGACCGATCCCGGCATGCGCGGCAGCCTCTTCAGGATTGAGCTCGAGGGCCTGTCGAAAATAACGGTGAGCCGAATCGTTTTCGCCTGTCTCGAGACAGACCTCGCCGAGGTGGAGCAGGGTCGGCACGTCGCCCGGTTCGAGTTCGAGGACGCGTTTGTACGAAGCCAGAGCCGCAGCGTGGTCTCCCATCCGTTCCTGGATGTGAGCCAGGTAGTAGATCCAGCGGGCGTCATCCGGGGCCAGGGATCGGGCGTTGCTGAAGGCGGCCTCGGCGGCGTCGGTCAGAGTGTGTGCGAGGTAGTGCTTGCCGAGGGTTCCATAGGCCTCGGCGAGCTCGCCATCACTGCCCGCCTCCTCGAGTTCGCCGACTCGCTGCTGGAGAGCTTCGAGGCGTTGGCGGATGACCTCCTCGAATGTCTCGAGGTCCGGCGTCGGCATCGGCTTGAGCGTTGTTGCTGCCGCTGCCGGTGCGACGGAGCAGACGCAGGCCAGTACGAGAACGAGAGAGGTCGTGCACCTCGAAAAGACGCTACTGCCCACCGGAGCCCTGCTTTCCCTCGCCCTTCACGAGGTGGGTGTAGGCGTCGACCGTGGTGCCGGTCCAGTGTTCCACCGTGCCGTCCGGCCACTGGACCTCGATGCGGTCGACGGTGGCGTCTTTTCCGAGACCGAAAAGCAGCCGCGAGTCGTTGGCGGACGCGTAGCCGCCGTCGGTGCGAACCCGTTGCCAGAGGGTGGGCTTGCCCTTGCGGTGCAGCCCGACCCAGGTCCCGATCTGCTCGATGGCGGGCGACCCGGCGGTCAGCCGCAGCCCGATCCAGTGTGTGGCGTTGCCGATCTCGTTGATGAGCAGCCGCGCCCGCCCCTGACAGTTTTCCAGAAGGACGTCGGTGTCACCGTCGTTGTCGATGTCTCCAAAGGCCGTGCCCCTGCTGACCTCGGACAGCTCGAACACGGCCCCCGCTCGGGCTGTGACCTCCTCATACCTGCCGCCACCGATGTTGCGGAAGAGCTGGTTGGGCTGATGCATCGGAAAGGGATCGTTCTGACGCGCGAGGGCCTCGATGATGAAGACCTCGCCGCTCACCGTGAGGAGGTCGAGGAGACCGTCGTTGTCGTAGTCGAAGAATCGAGTTCCCCAGCTCGTGCGACCGATGCTCGGTGCACCCAGGCCGCAGGTCGATGTCCGATCCTCGAAAAGCCCGCTGCCGTCGTTGACGTAGAGGGTGTTGGTCTGGGTCCCGAGGTGGGTCATGAAAAGATCCTCGTCGCCGTCGGCGTCGAAATCCGCGGCGTCCACCCCCATCGACGATTCCGAGTGGCCGTCGGCGTTGACCGCGGTGCCGCCGAAGAGGCTGTCCTCGAGGAAGGTCCCATCCTTCTGGTTGATCCACATGTGGTTCGGCACCGCGTCGTTGGCGACATAGACGTCCATCCAGCCGTCGAGATTGAAGTCTGCGGCCATGACCCCGAGCGTCTTGCCCTTGGTGCGACCGATGCCTGACTTGAGGGACCAGTCTTCGAAGCTGCCGTTCCCTTTGTTGTGATAGATGCGGTTGGCGACCTCGCCATAGGCCTGCGGTGCGCAATAGTCCTTGACCCCGGAGGAGCTCCGGCAGATGCGGTGGTTGGCATAGCTGAAGTCGAGGTAGCAGCCGACGAAAAGGTCGAGCCACCCGTCTCGGTCGATGTCGACGAAGGTGGCGCCGGAGTTCCAGCGCGGGTCCTGGATCCCTGCCTTCGCGATCACTTCCTCAAACGTACCGTCGCCCTTGTTCCGCCAGAGCTGGTTGGGGCCGAAGTTGGTGAGAAAGATGTCGAGCCAGCCGTCCCGGTCGTAGTCCGCGACCGTGACCCCGACTCCGTATCCGTCGGCGCGGATGCCGGACTCCTCGGTCACATCCGTGAACTTCAGCGTGCGGGTGCCGTCAGACTGGACCACGAGGTCGTTGCGGTAGAGGCGGTCGCGGAGTGGGTAGCCCTTCTGCGGCGGCAGGGTGGCTTCAGCGACCGTCTTGTCCGGGCCGAGCATGGTGCCTTGGATCAGGTAGACGTCGAGGTCGCCGTCGTTGTCATAGTCGAAGAGGCCGCATCCGGGACCGCTGATCTCCGGGATGTACATCTCGCCCGAGACCCCGGCGAAGTGCTCGAAGTCGATGCCGCTGGCTTCGGCGCGATCGACGAAGAGGTCTTCGTCACTCGCCGCGCCCTGGCCGTGCGCCGCGAGCGGCAGCAATGCCAGGACCGCGAATAACGGCAGAAAAGGTGACCTGCAGCGGCAAAATTCTAGGTTCCTGCTCATAAGTCCTTTTGGTGTTGGCAACTTGGGATCTTCGACGGCCAACGACAGGTGCGGCGATTCTAGCATGCAGCAGCGATTCTCAGGCCTGCTGCGGTCCAGTGACAGGCGTCGATGGACGAGCGCGTGTAAAGTATCGGTTTCGAGGGCGGTGAACCATGACCGATACAGTACACATCGACCTGCTGTATGAAAGCGTCGAGGCGTGGAACGAGTGGCGCTGCGAACACCCCGGCGAGAAACCGATTCTCGCCGGTGAAGACCTCAGCGAGATGAATCTGACGGGGGTCAATCTGAGCGAGGCCGATCTCACCGATGCGGACATTTTCCAGGCCGACCTGAGCGAGGCGAATCTCAAGATGGCGGTGCTCAGAAAGGCCGATCTGGCGAGTTCGAACCTCAGGGGGGCGGCGCTTTACAAGGCGGATCTCGGTGAGGCCTGTCTGATCGAGGCGAATCTCACGGGAGCCAGCCTCGCTGCCGCCGATCTCAGGGGCGCCGATCTGCGCGGCACCAAGCTCTGCGGAGTCGATTTCGACGGCACCGATCTCTCGGGGGCGAATCTGAGCGAGGCGGACCTCACCGGCGCCAATCTCTCGCGGGCCGACATCACCGGCGCCAATCTCCGCAACGCCAACCTCGCGGCCACCAACCTGACCGCGATGAAGGACGGGGGCTTCAAGGAGAAGAGGGGGCGCTACTACGGCATCAGGGGCCTCGATTCGTGCTTCGGCGACCCGCTCTTCGTTCGCGACGCCAAGGATCAGGACTATCTCGACACCCTCGAGGTGGCGATCGACGAGACGGCGTCACCGGCGTGGCGACGTTGGAAACGATTCTGGTTCAGCGCCTGGAGCCTGATCGACTACGGGCGGAGCCTCGGCAGGCTCGCCCTCGGTGCCTTCGCGGTGATGATGGTGTTTGGCGTCATCTTTCATCTCGATGCGGCCTTCGGATGGCAGTTTTTCGATCTGCCGTCATCGGCCAACAGCCCGCTGTCTCCCTATTACTACTCGGTCGTGACCTACACGCGTCTCGGATCGGGGGGAATCACGCCCATCCACTGGGTCGGCGAGATCGTGCTCGTCTGTGAACGCATCCTCGGCTATGTGACCCTCGGTCTGCTACTGTCGATCCTCGCCAACAAGGTCGCGCGAAGGAGTTGATCAGAGCCGTGGGCATCCGAACAAAGCTGTTTCTGACCGTGCTCGCGCTGGCGGTGCCGGCACTCGTGCTGGTCGGCGTCCTGTCGTACCTCGGCGGCAAGGCGGCGGTGGAGCAAACGACGCTCGATCACCTGACCTCGGTCCGCGCCAGCAAGGCGAACCAGATCGAGCGGTACTTCGATCAGATTCGAAGCCTGGCGAGGAGCTGGGCCAAAGACCGGATGATCGTCGACGCGATGGTGGCTTTCGACGAGGCCCACCAGAATCTCCTCGAAATCGAATTGGCTCCGGAGCAGCGAGAGGCGGTGATTTCCTTCTACGAAGAGGAATTCCTGCCGAGGATCGAAGACCATACCGACATCGATCTGGACCCCTCCGACTTCCTGCCGAACGAGGATGGCGATCTCTATCTGCAGTACCACTACATCGTCTCCAACCCCAATGCAGCGGGGGAAAGGGACCTCCTCGACGACGGCGGCGACGGAAGCGACTACTCCGAGGCACACCGGCTCTATCATCCGATCCTGCGCGATTTTGCCGATGAATTCGGCTTTTACGACCTGTTCTTGATCGACGGCAGCGGCCACATCGTGTACACGGTCGCCAAGGAAACGGATCTCGGCACGAATCTGCTCGATGGTCCCCACCAGGACTCCAACCTGGCGGCGGTATTCCAGGCAGCGCAGCACGATTATCTGGGCGGCTCGGTGCATGTGGTCGATTTTTCCTCGTACGCACCGTCTTACGGCGAGCCCGCGTCATTTATCGCCGTGCCAGTGGTGGACGGCGCCTGGCTGCTGGGAGTCCTCGCCTTCCAGCTGCCGGTGGGCGAGGTCGATGAGGTGATGACCAGCAACCAGGATTGGCAGATCGACGGCCTCGGAGAGTCCGGCGAATCCTACCTGGTGGGCCCCGATTTCAGGATGCGGTCGAATTCGAGGTTCTTTCTCGAAGACCCGCAAGGCTTTCTCGATGCGGCAGAGGAATCTGGCGCCCCGGCAGACGTAATCCGCGAAATTCGGGATTTCGGGACCACGATTCTGATCCAGGAGGTGCGATCCCAGGCCACGATCGCCGCGCTGGACGGCGAAACGGCCACCACCACCACCGAGGATTACCGCGGGGTCGAAGTGCTGTCCTCCTATGCGCCCCTGAATATCGAGGGTGTGCAGTGGGCCATCCTGTCGGAGATTGACGCCGACGAGGCATTCACCCGGGTCCGGGTGTTCTCCCGCAACCTCGTTCTGCGCCTGGCGGGTCTCCTGGCACTGGTTCTGATTGCAGCCTGGTTCCTTTCCCGTTACTTCGTGGCACCGATCGTCGAGCTTGACGATGCGGCCCGCGGCTTCGCTGCGGGCGAAGAGGATGTGGAGGTTCCCGTCACGAGGCGCGACGAGCTGGGGGGGTTGGCGCAGAGCTTCAACCAGATGGTGTCCGCCATCCGCCAGAAGACAAGCGACCTCAAGAAGACGGCAGAAGAGCTCGAGGGCGTCTCGAGCGTCATCCTGCGCTGGGACGGTCAGGGCAGGATTCAGTTCATGAACGATTTCGGTCTCGAGCTCTTCGGTTACACGGAGGACGAGATCATCGGCGAACCTCTCAGCGGCTCAATCGTGCCGCCGTCGGACATCGTTGATCAGAGCATTCGGCGCATGATCGAAGAGATCGTGGAAAAACCTGCCGAGTACGAGATCGACGAAACAGAAAATCAACGAAAGAACGGCGAACGCATCTGGATGGCATGGCGCAATACGCCGATTCTGAACCAGGATGGCAGCCTGCGGGAGATCCTGACGATCGGCATCGATATCACCGAGCGGCGACGTATCGAACGAGAAATCGCCGCTCAAAAACAGCTGATGGAAAATACCCTCGAATCGCTCACCCACCCCTTCTACGTGGTCGACGCCGAGGACTATTCGATCAAGATTGCCAACTCGGCGGCGCGTGCTCTTGGGGAGTCCGGCCTGTCAACCTGTCACGCGCTGACCCACAAACGGCCGACGCCCTGCGATTCAACCGAGCATGCCTGTCCGATGGTCGAGGTCAAAAGGACGAAGAAACCGGTTGTTCTGGAGCACATCCACGAGGACGCCGAAGGCAACCCGAGAATCATGGAGGTCAACGGCCACCCGATCTTCGACGACGACGGCAATGTCATCCAGATGATCGAGTATTCGATCGACATCACCGAGCGCAAGGAGGCTGAACGCGAGCTACGGAAGCTGTCGCGAGCTGTGGAGCAAAGCTCGAGCACCGTCGTCATTACGGATCCGACCGGATCCATCGAGTACGTCAACCCGAAGTTTACGGAGACTACCGGCTACACGGTCGACGAGGCCATTGGCCAGAACCCGCGTGTGCTCAAGTCCGAAACTCAGCCGAAGGAGTTCTACGCCGATCTGTGGGCAACGATTTCGTCGGGCCGTGAATGGCACGGCGAATTCTGCAACCGCAAGAAAAATGGTGAACTTTATTGGGAGAGGGCCTCGGTCTCGCCGATCCGCGATGCTTCCGGCGAGATTACGCATTACGTCGCAATCAAAGACGACATCACCGAACAGCGTGCCGCGGA
Organism: Candidatus Sulfomarinibacter sp.; assembly: GCA_041560205.1. Classification (GTDB taxonomy): domain Bacteria; phylum Acidobacteriota; class Thermoanaerobaculia; order Thermoanaerobaculales; family Sulfomarinibacteraceae; genus Sulfomarinibacter. The sequence goes on along the minus strand of JBFFBV010000032.1, from coordinate 13,632 downwards.
GGAAACTCTTCGGAGGGCCAAGTGGCAGGCGGACACCGCTCTGGCCATGAGCAAGGCGGTCACCTTCGAGGTGAGCGAGGATGGCCAGCATTTCACCGCTTCCGACGGTTATGTTGAGATGCTGGGTCTTCCACCGGCTGAGGGAAATGTCTATTCGGTGCAGGAGACACACGTCTCCAACGTAGCCGCGGCGTCTCAGGATTGGGCCGAGCGGTTTCTCCAGGAGGCGGCACGCGCCGCCGAAGACGATTCGGAACGCTTCGACTTCACCCACCCCTACCGGAAACCGGCCGATGGACGAATCATCTGGCTGCGATCGATCACCACTGCCGTAAGAAACGAGGACGGGCAGGTCAGGGAGTACCTGGGAGTCGCGCAGGACGTCACAGAGGCGGTCGAAATCAACCAACAACTCGAGGACGCGAGGGATGCGGCGGAGGCCGCCAATCGGGCCAAGAGCACCTTCCTCGCCAACATGAGCCACGAGCTGCGAACGCCCATGAACGCCATCATCGGCTACTCGGAGATGTTGGCCGAAGACGCCGAGGACGAGGGCCACGACGAGATGATCCCGGACCTCGAGAAGATCAACGCCGCCGGCAAGCACCTGCTGGCCTTGATCAACGACATCCTCGATCTGTCGAAGATCGAGGCCGGCCGCATGGACCTCTACCTCGAGACCTTCGATCTCCGGCAGATGCTGGACGAGGCGGTGGCCACCGTCATGCCGCTGATCGTCAAAAACGAAAACCGGCTCGAGACGGAGTTTGCCGATGATCTCGGGGCCGTCCGCGTCGACCTGACAAAGTTCCGGCAGGCCGTTTTCAACCTTCTCTCCAACGCGGCCAAGTTCACCGAGCGCGGAACCATCACCTTGGCTGCGCAACAGCTCGAGCGGGACGACCAGGAATGGCTCGTGCTGAGCGTGGCCGACACCGGTATCGGCATCGCCGAGGACAAGCTGGAGGCCGTCTTCGAGGAGTTTTCACAGGCCGACGATTCGACGACACGGGACTACGGCGGTACCGGGCTCGGGCTGCCGATCAGCCGCCGCTTCTGCCGCATGATGGGCGGCGACATCACCGTGTCCTCGGAGTTCGACAAGGGGACGACCTTCACGATCGAGCTCCCCTCCCGAGTCGACGCTCTTGAGGCGGCCAGGGGCGCCGCGACGGCTCCAGAGCCGAGGGCCGAAGAGGTCTTGCCGGGAGTCCGACCGATCCTGGTCGTCGACGACGATCCCAACTCCCGCGAGCTGCTCGGGAGAACACTCGAGGGGGACGGGTTTTCGGTCGTCACCGCCTCCACCGGCGAAGAGGGTCTCGAGCTGGCGAGGGAGCTCAAGCCCTCCCTTATCACCCTCGACGTCCTGATGCCGAGTATGGACGGCTGGTCGGTCCTCCAGCAGGTCAAGGCGGATCCGGAGCTCGCAAGCATCCCCGTGCTGATGATCTCGATCGCCGGTGACAGGGATATGGGCTATGCGCTGGGTGCCGTCGAGAGTCTCACGAAACCGGTGGACCGTGACCGGCTTCGAGAGCTGGCGAAGCAATACGTCCTTCCGGCCGGAGGTGGTCGCGCCCTGGTGGTGGACGACGACGAGGGTATCCGGTCACTCTTCCAGCGCGCTCTCGTGGAGGATGGATGGACCGTCGACGAGGCCGAGAACGGCGCGATCGCCCTCGAGCGGGTGGCTGAGCATCGCCCCGATCTGGTGCTGCTCGACCTCATGATGCCGGTGATGGACGGCTTCGAGTTTGTCATGCACTTCCGCGAGCTCGAGGGCTGCGGCGCGACGCCGATCATCGTCGTCACCGCCAAGGATCTGAACCAGGCGGAGCGCGAGAAGCTGTTCGGCGGTGTCGAGCGCGTCGTGGAAAAGGGAGCCCTGACGAGACAGCAGCTTTTGAGGCAGGTGCGCGAGCTCGTTTCGCAGCACGGGATGCCGGTGGAAGACGAGAGATGAGATGATACTCGGGCGAGAGGTGAACTGAATGGCGAGAATTCTGCTGGTGGAAGACAACGAAATGAACCGCGACATGCTGTCGCGGCGGTTGACGAAAAAGGGACACGAGGTAGTCATTGCGGTCGACGGCCAAGAGGGGGTCGACCTGGCGGTTTCGGAGAAGCCCGAGATCATCCTCCTCGACATGAGCCTGCCGGTGATGGACGGCTGGGAAGCGGCGCGCAGGCTCAAAGGCGATGGGGGCACGAGCGCGATCCCGATCATCGCGCTCACCGCACACGCGATGGCCGGCGACCGCGAAAAATGTCTCGAGGCCGGCGCCGATGACTACGACACCAAGCCGGTGGATTTCAAGAGGCTCCTCGGCAAGATCGAGGCGCTTCTCTAGTTCAGATGCTCCCAGGTTGAACGCCCTTGGAACTGGGGCCAACGCCCCAGGCTAACCCTCTGTCGCCCCCTCCAGGGGCTCGCAAAATGTAGGCCCTCGGAACTGGGGCTGAGGACCCAGGGTCAATGGCCGCCCGCGAACTGGAGCTTCCAGCTCGCGACATCTTCGGGGACGTAGTCAGCACAGCGGATGGCGCCTCGAAAGGCCCGCTCCTGACCTACCCGGAGATGGTTGACCGAGATGGTGTCGACACAGATGAGCTGGCCCGTGCCGTCGTAGAGGCTGAGATCGAAGCTGGCGACTGCGTAGGCGGCGCCCGAGTTGTTGACGACGACGCCCATCACGTCCACCCAGTTGTCTTCCGCGGCCGTGTGCTTGAGCTTGCCCTGAAGCTCGAACTCGGCAAGCTCAGCTGCGGGCTCCTCCGGCACGGCTTCGACCTCGGATGCGGCAACCGCCGCCGCTGCTGGCGGAGCGGTCTTTTCGATCTGAGCGGGCTCCGGCGCAGATTCCCGGGTCGGCTCGGCCGCCGGGGCTGACCGTGCTTCGGCAGCCACAGGCGCATGGGCTTCCTCGGGCGCCACCGTGCAGCCTTCGGCGGCAGTGACGGCGAGGGCCACATAACCTTTCTGGATCACCTGGGCGAAGGCGGTGATCTCGCCGCTCGTCCACTCGAGCTTGCGCTCGTCCCCGGTTCCGCGGTCGCCGACGAAGCCGGCCATGAGATCGTCCACCTGGCCCAGGACCTTTCCCTTCTTGGAGTGGAGCAGCAGGACGAGGCCCCCGTGGCGGCCGACCTCGACGCTTTCCAGCGAGAGGGGCGACTCTGCGGGCAGGATGACCCCCGTGTCGACCCGATCCGTGCACAGCTCGACGCCGAGGAATTCGATCGCAGCCGCTGGAGCCGCGGTGCCGAGGGCAAGCGTGACGGAGACAATGATCTGTCGCATGGCGAACCCTCCTCCGGGAGCTTGCAGTGATTGTAGCCCGGGCGCGGCGCTTCGCGGGACGAAACGATGGACCGCCCCTATCGATCGGAGATCCGGCGGTGCAGCCGTCTCGCGGCCTCCTCGGTCGTGAGACCATCGGTGTCGACCAACGCGTTGGCCCATCGCATCGTCTCGTCGGACACCGAGTTGACCAGTGGCAGCAGAGTTTGGATCAGCTGGGGATCACGCGAGGCCTCCGGTGACAGGAGCATCACGGCATCGTAAGGGGGAAAGGCCTGCTCGGGATCATCGAGCACGACGAGATCAAAGGCGTTGATGCGACCGTCGGTGGAGTAGGCGGTGATCACATCCACCTCGCCGTCGCGAACGGCGCCGTACATGAAGGTCGAGTCCATGCCCCTGGTTCGAACCGCGTCGAGCCCGTAGGCCTGGCGAAGCCGTCTCCACTCGAGCCGGTCGAAGAACTCCGGGTCGCCGCCGATCGTGAGCCGCGCCGCGTGGTCTTGGAGATCCCCGATCTCTCGGATCCCGAGCTCCGATGCCCTTCCGCGGTTCATCGCCAGGGCGTAGGCGTTTTCGAAACCCAGGCGGCCGAGAGTGATGACTCCGTGGGTATCCTTGAGGAACGCGGCAACCTCAATCAGCATCGCCGTGCGGTCGATGGGCTCGGGCCGTTGCATGATCGTGGCCCAGATCGTTCCCGAGTAGTCGATCGAAACATCGACCGTTCCGTTTCGAAGCGCGTCGAAGAGGATCGTCGAACCCATGTTCGGCCTGTGACGCACCGTGGCGCCTGCCGCCTCGAGCCTCAAGCTCAGAAGCTCCGCCAGGATGTACTGCTCGGTGAAACCCTTGGAGCCGACGCTCAGCTCGACCCCCGCGAGCGACGGCTGGCTTTCCTCCACGATCGTCGCTGCGCGGGGTGCCGCGTCTCGGGGTGCGGCCGAGCCGGAAAGGAGATGCATCGCCTCGGGGAGAAGACCCGCCGCGAGGATGAGTGTCAGCGCAGCTCCTGCGGTCCACGCCAGGCGCGGACTGCGTTGGCGGGCGGCGCGCTCCAGCAGCCGGATGAGCTGGTCGAGGACGATGGCGAGGGCGGCGGCGAAGAAGCATCCGAAGAGGACGGCGATCCAGTTGCGGGTCTGCAGCCCGAGAAAGATGTAGTTGCCGAGGCTCGGTGCGCCGACCGGTGTCGACAGGGTGGCCATGCCGACGACCCATACCGTGGCGGTTCGAATGCCGGCAAGAATGATCGGTGCCGCCAGTGGGAGCTCGACCCATTGGAGAGACTGGCGATCGGTCATTCCGACGCCGCGCGCGGCCTCGGTCATGGCGGGATCGATCTCGAGGATCCCCGTGATGGTGTTTCCGAGCACCGGCAGCATGCTGTAGAGGGTCAGGGCGATGAAGGCCGGAAGAAAGCCGATCAGCCCACCGAGCAGCGGCACCATCAACGCCAACAGCGCCATGCTGGGCACCGTTTGGATGAGACCGGCGACGGCCAGCACGGGACTCCGCAGCCGTGGCATTCGAGTAGCCGCGACCCCCAGCGGCACACTGATGACGATGCCGATCACCAAGGCCGAGACGGAGAGCAGCAGGTGACCGGCGAGCAGATGGGGCAGCTCGGCAAAACGGTCGGCGAGATTTTCCGTCACGGCCCCTCTCCATGTTCCCCGATCAGACGTGACAGCTGCTCCACCTGGTGGGAGGGGGATTCCATGAGGCGAGCGATGTAGGGGTCTGACGGGTCGCGCAGCATCTCCGCCGGCCTTCCATGGCCCACGATGAGTCCGTCGCGCATGACGATGATCGAGTCGGCCAGGAGCAGCGCCTCCACCATGTCGTGGGTGACGAGCACTGCCGTGAATCGGAGCTCCTGCTGGATCCGCCGAAACTCGCTCCGCAGGCCGTCCCGGGTAATGGGGTCGAGGGCGCCGAAGGGCTCGTCGAGCAGCATCAGTGAGGGGCCTGCGGCCAACGCCCTCGCGAAGCCCACCCGTTGCCGTTGCCCACCGGAAAGCTCGGCAGGCATTCTCGGGCCGTACTCGGCGGGGTTCAGACCGACGAGCTCGAGCAGCTGCTCCACTCGCCGCGTGGTGCGATCGCCGTCCCAGCCCAACAGCGTCGGGGTGATGCCGACATTGCGAGCGATCGAGAGGTGGGGGAAGAGCCCGATGCCCTGGAAGACATAGCCGATCGACCGACGGAGCTCGACCGCGTCGCGATCGGAGACGTCGTTGCCGTCGATCAACACCCGACCGCCGGTCGGCTCGACAAGCCGGTTGACGGTCTTCAGGGTTGTGGTCTTGCCCGACCCGGACTCGCCGACCAGCACCACGAGCTCGCCGGAGCCTGCGGCAAAGCTCACCTCGTCGACGGCCATCGTCTGCCCGCCATCGAAGGACTTGCTAACCTTTCTCAGCTCGAGGGTCATGGCTGACAAGTGTAACGTGGAGAGGGAGTCGGCAAAATGCTGTTGAGATCGATGCACGACGGGACGAGAACGAGGGATCGACGATGACGGATGAATCCGCGGCTGCGTGGTGCGAGGTCGGTGAGGTCGAGCTTCCGAAGCTCGTCGAGCCGCGCCTGCAGCTGCACTGGGCCCTGCAGACGGCGATGGCCTTCGCCGACTCGGCCCTCGAGGCGCTGCCCGACGACAGCCAGTCGAATTTCGAGTGGCGAGACGATTTCGAGGCCCTCGTCGGCCGGCGACGGCCGGACGGTCTCGCTGCCGGCCTGCGCATCCCCGATATGACCCTCCTGGTCTTTGACGGCTCCGGGGCCATTGCCGAGGGCGTTTCTTTAGAGCGGAGGACGCTCCACGGGACCCTGGCCTGGCTCGAGGAGACGGTCGAGGCCCTCACGAATGCCCGGCACGACCAACCGATCCGCATGCGTGATTACGAGATGCCCGCTCACCCTGTCGCGGACGGCGCCGTCTTCGAGATCGAAGATCCCGCAACCTATGCAGAGATCGGCCTGTGGTTCGCGAACGGCCACCTCGTGCTGCAACGGCTCGAGCCGCGCGGGGCGGGGTGGGCGGAGCTGAGGTGTTGGCCCCACCACTTCGATCTCGGGACCGTGGCCGAGCTTTCTGCTCCCTCGAAGTCCATCGGTGCCGGCTTTTCGCCCGGCGACCACTGGTACGCCGAACCGTACTTCTACGTGAATCCCTACGGGCTGGAGAATCTGTCGGAAGACCTTCCGCCGCTCGCGTCAGGCGGGCGCTGGCAAACCGACGGCTGGTTTGGCGCAGTGCTCACCGCGACGTCGATCCTTGACGGGCCGGATGAATCGCAGGCGGGGACGGCCGCGGACTTCTTCGCTGAGGCGATTCGCGCCGCCGAAAAGCTGCTCACGACCTCCGGCGGCTGAGCCCCCGCGGTCGGATCAGGACACGCAGCGAAATTTCGCGAACATGTAGGGGTAGTGGCGCTGGAACCAGTTACGGAAGCTTCGTCTCACCAGCTGGGCGGGTGTTGCCCAGGACGCCCCGAGTATGACGTTGTGGAGCCCGTCGAAAAAATCGGCCGAGTACCCGGGGTAGGAGGGGATGTAGGCGTTGAAGCCGGGATAGGGCTCGAAGACCGTGTCGGTCCACTCCCACCCGTTGCCGACCAGCTCGGAGATGCCCCAGGCCGAGTCGCCGTCCGGGAAGCAGCCGACCGGGGTCGGCGCCCAGTGCCGAAAATCGAAGTTTCCATGAAGCGCGCCCGGTTGGTCGTCCCCCCACGGGTACGTGCGGGTCTCACCGTCCGGTGTGGCGTATGCGGCTCGGTGGAACTCCGCCTCAGTGGCCAGCCGCGCCCCTCGCCAACGGCAGTAGGCGCGCGCCTCTGCGTGCGACACGTAGACGGGCCAGTCCAAAACCTGATCCAGCGGCAGATCGTCGAACATCGCGCTGTAGGCCCAGCCCCCGTTGCCCCGTGACCACAGCACAGGATGCTTCACACGGACGCGCTGCCGCCACTGCCAGTCGTCATCAAGCCACAATTCCTGCCGGTCATAGCCGCCGTCGGTCAAAAATTCGAGGAACTCGGCGATTCGCACCGGTGTGCGGTCGATCGCGAAATCCTCCACTGCCGCCGCGACCCTCGGGAACTCGTTGTCCCAGCCGAAGGGGATGGCGTCGAAATCGGCCCCGAGCTCCACCTCGCCGCCGCCGACATCGATGGTCGTCGCGTCCGCCGCTCCCTCGAAGCGGTACGGTGCGAGCCCATCGGGGCGCCGTTTGAGGTCGAGGGGCAGCTGTTGAAAGAGGTACTGCAGCGTTTCCTGGTGCATGAGCTCGTGCTCGATGGCGACCTCGAAGATTCGGCCCTTTGCGGCCAGGGGATCGCTGTCGGCACGGTCGGTCACGGGGTCGATTGCCTCGAGCAGGGCAGAGCGCACCCGGTCGCGGTATTCGAGGATGTCCTCGACCGCCGGCCACTCGGTCGTCGACTCGTAGTGATCGACGTCCGTCGGGTCAATCCCGCGCTCGAAGAGGATGTCGAACTCCGGTCTGAAGGAGGGCATCTCGAGCACGCCCCGGCACACCTGGTTCCAGGCGAAGGCCGGGAGGTGTCCGAGGTAGAAGACCAGCGGGTGGCGAAGCCCGATCGGTTGCTCGAACAGGGCATCACCTTCGAGCAGATCGAAGATCTGGTCAGAGCGAGACCAGCAGGCGTGGAGTCGATCGTGGACCGAAGCCTTCATTTCACCGCCCCTGGTTGGCGGAGGTCACGAGCGCCGAGGCGAAGAGCTCTTCCGGATCGGTAAACCACCCGGTGAGCCGGAGGCCGGTGCCCGAGAGTGCGGCTTCGAACGTTCCACGGCTGAACTTGCGGCTGATCTCGGTCCGGATCTCCTCGCCCGCCTCCAGTCGCAGCTCACGCGCACCGTCCAGCGCCACCTTGGTCGGACGCAATGCGCGGACCCGCATCTCGATCCACTCGTGCTCGGAATCGTAAAAGGCGACGTGCTCGAAGGCGTCGATCTCGAAGGAGGTGCCGAAGCGTCGGTTGAGGACTCTGAGGGCGTTGAGGTTGAACTCGGCAGTGACGCCGGCGCTGTCGTTGTACGCAGCCTCCAGAAGCTCGAGGTTCTTGACGAGGTCGAGTCCGACCAGGAAGGTATCATCGGGCCCGAGAACAGCGCGGATTTTTTTCAAAAAACAGTCGAACTGCCGGGGGTAGAGGTTGCCGATGGTGCCGGCGAGGAAGATGAAGAGGCGGTTGTTGCCGGCGCCCACCGCATCCAGATCGTGGAGAAAGTCGCCGACGACGCCGCAGACCTCCATTTGGGGATACGAGGCGGCGAGCTCTTCGGCCGAGGCTCTGAGGAAGGTCTCGTTGATGTCCAGCAGCACGCACCGCTCGAGGCGACCCCTGTGCTGGATGGCGTCGAGCAGGAGCCGGATCTTGCGGCCGGCTCCCGAGCCGAGCTCGACAAGCTCTCGCGCTCCGCTGATTTCCGCGACCTCGTCGGCGATATCGGCCAGCAAAGACTCCTCGGTCCGGGTCTGGTAGTACTCCGGGAGTCCGGTGATCTCCTCGAAGAGCCGCGAACCGGCGTCGTCATAGAAGTACTTGGAATCGATCCGCGGCAGGGTCCTCAGGAGGTTCTGTCGTACCTCGATGCGCTCCGCCTCCGACCGGTCCGTAGCGCGATAACCGCTCACGATCCGCACGCTCTCATGACTGCTGGCATCTGCCGTTCGTCGCATGGTCCCCTCTCTCGACCTTGGTTTCCCTGGCGTTGGGAAACGTTCCGTGGGCGCCGTTTATTCTGGGCGGCCGATCGTGATTCAAAGGACATGACCGAACGGCGACCTGGCGGCCTTTGTTCGTTCAAAGCCGTTGAGGTAGGATTTCCTCACCATGATCGACAAGAAATCGCTCTTCGAGGCCTACAGCGAGCGGCCGTACCGAAACATCTTCATCGCGCTCACGGTCGTCATCCTGTTGGATGCGTTGGCTCCAAACGAGATATCGCGCGGGCGCTTCGCCGACCTCGCATTTTCCGCTGTGCTCGTTGCAGCTCTCGTTGAGACCGTTCGCACCCGTCACAACGCACTCGCCGCGCTGATCCTCGGGCTGCCGGCGGTTGTGCTTCGAGTTATTTCCGCCTTCACGCCCGATACACGGGTCATGAACAGCACCATCATCGTCGTGACGGCGCTGTTCCTCGGTTTTCTCATCTGGAACCTGCTGCACGACCTCGGCACGGGCGACCGTCCAACCAGCGAGCGAATCTTCGGCGCGCTGTGCGCTTACATCTTCATCGGTCTTCTTTTTGCCGTGTTCTATACCCACATGGAGTACCGGCAGCCCGGGTCGTTTTCGTTTTCACAGGCAACCATCGCCGAACACTCGACGGATGAGTCGCATCTTTTCCCACTCTTCAGCTATTTCAGCTTCGTCACCCTCACCACGCTCGGCTACGGCGACATCTCGCCGGTCGCCGAGCACGCGCGGACCTTGGCCTGGTTCGAGGCCCTCCTCGGCCAGCTCTACTTGGCGGTGATGGTGGCCGGATTCGTCGCTGTCCACATCTCAGAAGGGATGAAGCAGCGCAGGGGCGACCCACCGCCGGACGTGTAACGGTCACCGATCGAGCTTCTTGAACTCCTCGAAAACCGTCCTGGTGCACGCGATCGGATCACCCCCGCGATCGTTTTCGACAGCTGGCACCGGCACGCGACCGAAGTACTGGTCGAGGAAATCATCAGCCGGAGACCAGATGGTCTGCATGGCGCCGGCGAATCGTTCACGCATCACCGGCGTCGAGCCTTTGCGGTACCGCACCATGTCCTCGATCTGGGTGACGGCGACATCTCGGAACCTCCAGGGGCAGGTCACCACGGTGAAGCCCTTGGCCGCGAAGTACGGCGCGGTGGGGTCGGCTCGTTCGTAGTGCCAGTCGTTGATCACCACGTCCGTCGGGATGAGGTCGATGGCGCGGTGGGTGGTGTTCATGCTCGCTTCCCACTCGCCGATCCCGGTGGTCTTCCCGTCGATCAGTCGGTCGCCCCAGATCCACAGCTCGACGCCCGATCGGGCGAGGTGATTGCGGATGCGGGTGACCTCGCCGGCAAAGAGCTCGGCCTTGTCGCGGCCGCCGCAGCGTGGGCAGCGGTCCATGCCGATGTAGAAGACCTCGTCCATGCCGGCGTGGAAGGCGTCCGCCTCGAAGACCTTGACGATCTCGTCGACCACGGCCAAGACCACCTCGTGCACGTCGGGGTGGAGCGGGCAGTAACTCTTGCAGTAGAGGCCGTCCGGGTTGGGCCAGACGTACTCCTCCGGGAGCTCGACCCACGGCGTCTCGTCGAACTCGGGGTAGACCTCGAGTAGCTTTCCGATCCGGCCGTGCCACGATTGATGGCCGAGGAGATTGATCTGCGGGATGAGGCGGATCTCGCCCTTGCGGCAGGCTTTGACGATCTTGCGGACATCCGCCTTGCTCAGGGCGTCCTCGTGCCTTAGCTCGGGGTGCGAGCGGTAGCGGTATTTGTAATCCACCCGCAGGACGAGGGTGTTGACATTGTTCGGCACCAGCTCACTCTCGATGAAGTCGACGAAGTCGTCGACCCGCTCCGGTGACGGCACCCCGATCGCGAGACCGCGGACCGGGAGGTTGTCGACATCAGGTGTGTCGGCGGCCGCAAGCTGACCGAGACCGAATGCGAACACGAGGGCGATTGCCAAGGTACTGGTTTTTGAAGTCATGATCCTCCTCTGATTCTCACCCCGGGCTGACATGTCGTCTGTCATCCTGAGCGAGGGCCGCCGCGGCCCGAGCCGAAGGATCCCCCGACTTCTCCGGAGAATGCTGAGCGGCGCGAGTTTCCGGCTTCGGGGGATCCCTCGACGACGGCGTCGCTTCGCTCCACCTTTGCTCGGGATGACAGCCAGGCTGGCTGCTCCCCTGCTCCCCTGCTTCCCTGCTCCCCTGCACCCCTGCATCCGTCGGGAATGGGTCACCACGTGAGGGTGACTTTCGAGAGGCCGCGGGGGCCTTCGGTGCTGTAGCCCTTGGCGCGGGTGAGGTGATAGCAGAAGAGCTGGGCGGGGACGATCGCCGGAATCGGCGTGATCCACTCAGGGAGCCGCTCGGGGAGCTGGACCGGTGTGTTGGCGAGGGCCAGGGCCGAGCCCTCCGATGAGATGGCGAGCAGCTCCACCTGCTCCTCCTGGACGAGCTTGGTAAGGAGGGTGATGATCTCCTGGTCGATGGTGCTTCCCGGGACCACGGCGAAGACCGGAAAACCCTGCCGGGCGAGAGCGACCGGTCCGTGTTGGAAGTCCGCGGAGGAGTAGGGCTCGGCGACGATGTAGGCGAGCTCCTTGAGCTTGAGCGACCACTCGTGGGCGGTGGCGTAATTGAAGCCGCGCCCGAGGACGACGCACTCCTCCATGTAACGGTAGCGTGAGGAAGCGTCCTTGATCGTGTCGTCGAGCTTGAGCGCGTCGTCGACAAGCGTGGGGAGCCGCCCCAGCCACTCGCGCCGCTCCGCGTCGCCGATCAGGGCGACCGACAACATGGCGATGGCCGTCAGCTGCGCGGTGTAGGTCTTGGTGGCTGCGACCGCCCGCTCGGGGCCGGCAACGGTGTCGATCACCAGCTCGGCCGCCTCGGCGAGGGGCGAATCGCTGTCGTTCGTAATGGCGAGCGTGAGGGCGCCCTGGCGGCGCCCCTCCTCGATCACGCTGACGATGTCGGGGCTCTGGCCGGACTGCGAAACCCCGACCACCAGCGAGTCACCGATCTTCGGCGGCCGCTTGAAAACGCTGAACATCGACGGTGCCGCCAACGCGACCGGGATCTGGTTGTGGATGCCCCACAGGTACTTGGCGTAGAGGCCGGCGTTGTCCGAGGTGCCGCGAGCGGCGAGGTAGGCGAAGGGGGGATTCCGGTCGCGGATCCGGGCCGCGACCTCGGTCACGGCTTCCGACTGCATCTCGAGCAGGCGGCGGATCGCCGCCGGTTGCTCGAAGATCTCATCCCGCAGACCCATCGCACCTCCCTGTGCCGAGACCGAGTCTGATACGCGTTGCCACTCTTGACAGCGCAGTTGAAGTATACTCTGCGGGTACGAGTTGGGGAGGGTGTGGGAATCCACCGGGTAGATGCTGCTCGCGGGTCGCTTCCCGGGCACCGTCGCTCGTTCGCGGACGGTGCAGTGGGGAAACGCTCGACCCGATCGTCCTCCCGTACTGGACCTTCCGCACTCGACTCCACACGGCTGTTTCCGCCGGCTCCAGGGTCCACCACTCGCGGACCGAAAGGAAATCCCGGCTTTAGTCGAATCATATTCAGAAATCCATTCTTTTTTCGAACTCGATTTCGAATTGTGCCCACCGGCCCCGGTTTGTCTAGGCTGCGGACATGCGGGGGTCCGGTGGATAACGCCGTCTTCTCTCACGCCTCAACTGTGTCGATCCAAGGTTGCCGGGATCATCCGATCCCGGTCTTTTTATTGGTGGCTATCACCTCCCGACGGGCGAGGTGCGGCCGCGTTCGCTCGGGAGCAGGAAGGGAGGAACCATGAATCGTAGAGCAGTTCGATGGGCCGGGGTATTCGCCTTCGGCCTTGTGTTGTTGCTCGGTGCCAACCCGGCGTGGCCGCAGGCGGTCAACACCGGAACGGTGTCGGGCAGCGTGATCCTGCCGGACGGCATGCCGACGCCAGGCGCTTCGATCACGCTCGAAGGTCCCGCGCTCATGCAGGGTACGTGGTCAACGATCTCGGACAACGCCGGGCGCTTCGTCTTCCTGAGGGTGCCGATCGGTGAGTACACGGCGACCGCCAGCCTGTCCGGATTCAACACCGCGCAGGTCGTGGGGATCGTCATCAGTGGTGGCACGACGGTTCCCCTCACATTCAACCTCGAGATCGCGGCGGCGACCGAAGAGATCGTGGTCACCTCCGAAGCTCCGGTCGTCGACACCCGCTCATCGACCATCGACACCACCTTCGACACCAAGATGCTCGACGCGGTGCCGACCGCGCGTGAGTCGTTCTACGACCTCACGCTGACCGCGGCCGGCATGGCCAACGTCGGCGCCGACGGATCGTGGTTGCCGAGCCCCTCGGCCTACGGCTCGGCCGCGAACGAGAACATCTTTCTGGTCAACGGCGTCAACACCACCAACCCGCGCGGCGCCCCGTGGGGCTCGCTGGTCAAGGTGAACTACGACACCGTCCAGGAGTACAGGGTGCTGTCGCTGGGGTCGCAGGCCGAGTACGGCTCCTTCTCGGGCGCCGCGATCGACGTCATCACCAGGTCGGGCAGTAATGAGTTCCACGGCTCGGTCGCCTACTACGGCCAGGTCGG
>JBFFBV010000031.1:0-41623 GCA_041560205.1 Candidatus Sulfomarinibacter sp. | reverse complement strand
GAGGGGGCGACAGATGGATAGCCCGGGGCGTGACCTCGCCGCCGGCAGCGACCCGCAGGCAACGGTTGAGAAGGAAGGGTGGGTGGTGGTCAGCCATTGACTGCTCGCTGGCGGTGGTGCGTCGCGACGGCCGAAGGCCGTCTGCAACCCTGGATCGAGCGTTAGGTCTCGAATGGCCCCCTGGCGTGAGCCCCGGATTTGGCTCCGAGGCTACCCATCAATATGCCGGGTGGAGGATCTTCCCGTCGGCGCGCAATGAGCCGTCGAGGTAGGACGCGCGCAGCTCGGCGTGTTTGAGCTTGCCGTTGGCGGTCATCGGGATGGAGCGCGGCTCCACGAGGTACACGCGGCCTGGCCGCATGCCGAGCCGTTCCTGGACCGCCGACACGACGTCGATCACCATCTCGTCGTAGGCTTCGGTCGCTTTCTCGCGGCCGCCAGTCGGCTCGACGAAGACCCACATCTGCTCGCCGGCAGCATCGCCGCGGTCGACGCCGACCGCTGCCGCCCTGCGCACGAAGCGGAGGCCCTCGACCTCTTCCTCGACCTCGCTCGGCGCGATATTGCGGCCCGCCTGGATGATGATGTTCTTGATCCGGCTGACCATGAAGAGGTTGCCGTCGCTGTCGAGGTAGCCGAGGTCCCCCGTGCGGATTGCGCCGTCATCGCATAAAAGTTCGCGCGTCGCCTCGTCGTTGTCCCAGTAGCCGAGGGTGTTGGCGGGGCTCTTGACCACGATCTGCCCGAGCTCGCCCGCGCCCGGCTCGCCTTCCTCGGCCTCGATCCGGAGCTCGACATCGGGGAAGGGCTTTCCGACCGAGACGCAGCCACGGTCGTCGGCGACGATGGCTTCGTTGGGGCCCCACATCGAAACCCCGACCGTCGCCTCGGCGAGCCCGTAGGCCGGGGCCATGACGTGGCCGAGACCGAAGCTGCGCTCGAATTCTTCGACCGTGTTGACGCGCACGGGTTCGGCTGCGTTGAGCGCCACCCGCAGCGTCGACACATCAGGGCTCTCTCCGTTGCGCAGATAACGCACGGCGAGACGGTACGCGAAGTCCGGCGCCGCGGTGAAGGTGGCGCGGTGTTCGGCGATGGTCCGCATCCACCCTTGAATGCTCCGAACCGAGGTCGGCATCAACACCATCGGCCGAGCCAGCAGCATCGGCACCATGGTCATGAGGATCAGACCCATGTCGTGGTGGACCGGGAGCCAGCTGACGAAGCTGTCCTCCTCGGTGATTCCCATGCCGGCGATCATCTGGTCCATGTTGGTCAGCAGACCTTGGTGGGTCAACCTGACGCCCTTGGGGTCGCCGGTGCTGCCGGAGGTGTACTGGAGAAACGCGACATCGTCTGGACCAACGCTGACCTGGGGGGCGGGAGGCGCCCACCCCAGAACGTCGCTCAGAGTGAATAGCCGACGCTCGGCGGGCGCGACGAGCTTTGCCAGGGTACCCATCGCCGTGTCGTCGAGATTGTCGTCGACCACGACCGCCACCGCATCGCAGAGCGTGGCGAGATCGGCGACGCGACCCACACCCGACTCCGGTGCCACCGGAACCGCAATGCCGCCCGCCCTCTGCGCGCCGTAGAAGCTGACCAAGAAGCCCGGCCCGTTGGGAAGGGCCAGGACGACCCGGTCACCCCGCTCGAGACCGCCCTCGAGGAGGTTGCCCGCGAAGTTCTCGATGGCCGCCCAGAGCTCCTCATAGGCCATGCCCCCGCCACGGAAGGTCACGACCTGATGTTTCGGATTCGCCCGTGCGTGGTAGGCGATCATCTCGAGCAAGGTCGAAAAATCCCTCGCGTGCACGAGCCCAACCCCTAGCGCGCCTCGATGCGATCGCAGACGAGCTTGTGAAGCTGCTCGACGGTGCGGATCTCCGGGAGCTCCTCTTCGGCGATCACGACCCGGTAGAGGTCTTCCAACGCGGCGACGATGTTGATGATGTCCGCTGACACCGCGCCCAGATCGGCCGCGATGTCGTCCTCGAGGCGGACCCCTCGAAGACCGAGCTGTCGTCCGACGAGGGCCTGGATATCCTCGGCCTTTGGTTTCAAGCCGCACCTCCCGCCGAGCCGGCGCGCAGGATGTCCAGCATCTCGTCCGAGATGCGGTCCGCGGTCGCTCGGTCCATGTCGCAGTCGAGATAGACGATGTTCCAGAAAAGCCCGCCGTCAGCGAGGCGAGCCTGCGCCGTGTACTCCGGCCCCAAGGTCAGGTTGGAAATGAAGACCTCGGGACTCGCGGCCTCGATCGACCCGAACTTCCGCGGAAGCCTCGAGGGTCCGGTGTAGCTCAGCGCCGTGCTCCCCATCCGCTGGCGCCCCTGGCTGAGGATGACCCGCATCATGGCCTTGCTCATGAGCGCCGACTGGAAGGTGTCGCCTCGGCGAGCGGCGGCGCTGATCAAATCGTTGACGGCCGTCGCCGTGGTCCACAGGTCGCTTTGGGAGGGCATGGGCACGGTCACCCTCAGCATGCCGTGATAGCTCCCGAGGTGCTCCTCGGCAACCCGAGGTTCGAGCACCGACCTCAAATCGGCGAAGTTGAAATGGCGAAGGAGGGTCGCCTCCCCTTCGTAGAGCAGATGGTGCACCGCGACCAGCATGGCGGCGTTGAGTGCGCTGTTGAGCGACAAACGACGGGCGCGGCAGGTGCGGATGAGAGCATTCGTGTCGTCTTTTGGCAGCCGTCGACACAGCACCTTGCACGTGCCCTGCGGATAGACCGGTGGCCGTCGGGTTCCACGAGTACGAAAACGGTACGAGATCTCGTCCGCCATCTGCCGGGCGACGAAGCCGGCGGTGCTCGACCTCCGCCGTCCGCCCGGAGCGGTAGCTGGAAACAGGTCGTCCTCGGCCGGCAGGAGCGGCAACGGCGGACCGAGCTCGGGCGGTTCACCCGCCTCGATCGAGGCGCAGGCGGTTAGCAGCTCGCGAACCACATTGGCGCCCGAGGTGGCGTCCATGATCGCGTGGTGGAAGGTGAGCACGAGCTCCGACTCGTTCCCCTGTGCGGAATCCGCGACTCTCCGACACCTCACAAGCGGGCCTTTGACGGTGTCGAGGGCGAGACCGAGCTCGGACTCGGCGACCTCCAACCAGTACCTATCGTCGGCGCGATCAGCATGCTCCAAGGGAATCGGCTCTGCTGTGGGTTCGAAGCGAATGCCGCCCCTTGCTGGCACGAGCTTCGAGCGCAACAGCGGGTGCCGCTCTTGAAGGGCATCGAGGGCCCAGCGCACCGTCTGCTCTGCGGGACCGTTACGAAGCGGCAGCACGGTGACGACGTTGAACGGCGTGTGCGCGTTCGTCAGCGCTTGGGCGGTTTCGAAGGCGCCCAGCGCGCGGCTGTCTCCGCTCGTGGTTCCGATGTTCGAGGATACCATCCGGCGAGGCTTGGCCGGAAGCCCTTGGGCTGCGTGCTAATCTGAAACTGGGATGGGAGGGAGGACTCCAAGATGATTGGCCTCAGTGCGTTCCAGGAAGAGGTCTTGGAGGCGTTTTTCTCACGCGAAAGCGGTTTCTTCCTGACCGGCGGCGCCGCGTTGACCGGTTACCATCTCCACCACCGGGAGGTCGAACGACTCCAGCTCCGGACCCTCGAAGACCGTGTTCGCGTGGGCGAGGCGGCCCTCCTCGAAGCCACCAGCGACATCGGTGCGAGGGTGCAGCGCCTCGAATCTCCGGAGGCCATCGGGAGGTTTCTGATTCGCCGCGACGACGACTCGACCCTGGTCGAGCTGGCCCAGGATTTCAGCCCTCAGGTCGAGCCCGACAAGGCGGTCATCGGCACTGTCGCGGTCGACGGGCCGAAGGAGATCGCGGCGAGCATCCTGAGTGATCTGCCGGCCCACTGCGAGCTCGGTGATCTGTTGGATCTCCGTGCCCTCGAGATCGCCGGCCACACGGTCGAGGACCACCTCGCCGCAGCCACCCACCGCAACCCCGATCTGAAGCCCGCCGATATCGTGCGTGCGCTGTCCGAAATCGAGTTCGAGGACGACGATGTCCCTCCGGGAGATGTCAGTGCCGCCGACCTTCGCAGCTATATCGCTGTGCTGGCTTTGCGACTGACGTCGGTGGCGGCCACGAGCTGATCAGAACGTCAAGATTTCAGTGTTCGGGTCCTTCAAGGCCTCCGTCAGGGGGACGCCCATGCCCTTGACCTCCAAGCCGAGCTCGCGGATCTGGTCGACCAAACCGAGCTTGTTGGCGCAGGCGATGCACGCCTGGACCACGACCCCGTCCGCCTGCATCGCCTTCACCTTGGCCTGCAACGTCGGGTCGCCGACCAATAGCCGCTGCGACGGCCCCCAGACCACCAGCGTCACATCGGCGAACCAGCCGTACTTCTTGGCGGCGTGCGTGTACATCAGGCAGACCTTGTCCGCGACATCCGGGTCGGCGCTCGTCCACACCACCATCAATCTTCCCGTCGGCTGCTCCGCCTCTTCGGCGTGAGCTGTCTCGATCGCGACCAATGCAAACACGAGACACATGCATGTCGTGAGAGCTTTCATTCACCGATCCTCCTCGCGCCGAGTATGACCGAAATTGAATGCCGGGAGGCACATGTGCCGCCCCCACGAGGGGTGGCGTTGATCTCCCGGGATGGAGGGGCGGGACACGTCCCGCCCTTTCCCGTGCCCGTTTCCGTCTCCGTGCCCGGTTTTCTGTTGCCATTCCGACCGAGGAAGCGGAGCGACCGAAAGAAGGAATCCGTGGGACAGACAGACGGATCTCGCCGCCTGCAACTTGGTGGCTGGGTGGGCGGTGGACCCTACCGGTCCGTCACGATCACATTGCCCTGGTCGTCGATCGACATGCCCCAGGTCAGGCTCGAGGAGGTCGAACCGAGGGTGTCGGTGACGGTGAGCGCGAGCCGGTGGTGGCCGGGTCGGACCCTGAAGCCGACGTTGTAGGTGATGTGGATCGGGGTCGGCGACGAGATAGCCTCGCCGGGCAGCTCGAGCGGCAGCTCGGACTGTTGAATCGGCGTCGAGGCCCCCTCCTCATCCTCGAGATAGAAGGTGAACTCGAGCTGGCCCTGGTAGGTGTCGCCCCCCACGGGCACCATCGTCAACGGCCCGATCGGGATCCGGATCGCGGCATCGACGATCCGCTTTTTCCCCGCCTTGGCAGCCGTCCTGCCGAACTCGACCGAGATGTCGAGCGGGTTCGACTCCTCGCCGAGAATCATCGCGATCTTGGTCTTCACCGCCGCCGAGCCCTCGTCTGTGGTGAGCTTGTAGTTGTCCCGGTATCGGAGCTTGAGCCCGTCTTTGAGCACTCGCACCTTGATGTCGCGCGATCTGTCGTCGGGCTCGTGGTCTGGTGTGAAACCGAGCGAGTAGGCGGTATCGAAGTCCTGCCGAACCTCGTGGAGCGTCTCGTCGGTCGGCTTGTAGATGATCCGCCCACCCGTGTTCGTCGCGAACTGCTGCATGCTGTTGGAGTAATTCGTCTCGCGAATGAAGTCGATGCCCTGGTCCACCATCTGGGTCGCGCTGGCGGCCGATGACGACATGGCGAGTGTGTTCCCGACGATTCCGCCGTTGTTGAGGGCGTACAGCGTCACCCTCCGAGCGTTGGCGAGGTCGGTCGTTTCCTCGATCTCGCGATTCACGGCATAGCGGTTCGCCTCGAAGCGGGCGCGGATCCCGCCGTCCTGTCCGGTGAAGCGTTGCTCGAAGACGGCGTACAACGCCTCGCCGGGTCGGACGGCGATCCCGTCGGAGACGATCAACAGCGATCGCCTTCCCGGCAGGCCGGCCATCGAATCGATGACGGTTGCCAGGTGTGCAAGCATGATCCGACTACGGTGGCGCAGATGCCTGGCGTAAACATTGATTTCGTCCCAGATGAGCTCTGGTTCATTGCAGCTGACCTCGATACAGCGGAGAATCCGGTTGAACTCCGATTGGGTCTGGAACGTGGAGGCGCCGGAGCGATCGATCGCCTCGAGGGCGGCAAAGTGGACTTCGGGCTCGTCGCCGAAATTCGAAAGCACGTCGATGCGCGCATCGTAGTCGGCGATCATGATCCGGTCGCCGTCTGCGAGACGCTCGTCGATCAGCGCGCGGAGGGAGGCCATGACTTCTGGCCTCCGTGCCGGCAACAGGTTTGTGTGATCGACGAAGACCACGATGTGGCGCGGCGGCGGCGCCACCTCGACCGCCTCGAGGGCGATGGGTCCGGGTTCCGACGGTCTTGCGTCGGGAGCCGGCGGCGCATAGAAATTGCTGATCTCCATCGGCCGCCCTTTGACGAAGAGCTCGAAGTCGTCTCGCTCGAGTCCGAAGACCGGTCGCCCGTCCTTGTCGACGACGAAGACTTCGACGTTGACGACGTCCACTCTCACGGTGTCGGTGAAAACGCGGTCGGTCGGTGGCCTCTCCTGCGCTCTCGCGGGAGCGATCACTGTGAAAAGGACGGCCAGCGAAAGTGGAACGATCTTTTTCACGCTCATGACGATACCAGTACATCGACCTGTCCAAAGAGTTGATCGCCGCATCAGGATGAAATCGTCAGTCGAATCGTGGGGGGATGAGCTGTCACGACGTCGCCAGATTGGCATCCGGATCCCCGCCCTTGTGGTCGACCGGTTAGAATCGCGCTGATGAGAACGGCAGAGCTGAAAACCCTGAGCCTTGTGGTCGTCGCGGCCGTGGGAATTCCGTGCCTCGCCTGCCTGCCCCAGCCAGGCGAGCCAGGGCTCGAGCAGCAGCTCCAGACCTTGGTCGATACGACCGTTGCCGAGAACGACGCCGTCTCGAGCGCCGCGCTCCACGTCGATTCGACGGCCCTGGACCTGGATTGGGAGGGGGCGGCCGGGATGGCCGACCCGGAAAGCGGCAGGGTGATGACGCCGGAGACGCCGGCACGGATCGCGAGCAACACCAAGACCTTTGTCGCAGCGACCGTCCTGCGCCTGGCCGAAGAGGGCGCGCTCGATATCGACGACCCCATCGGGACCCTCCTCCCCCGAGACTTCGTCGAGATGCTGGAGGGCGACGGCTACGACGCCAACGCCATGACGCTGCACCACCTTCTCACCCACACAAGCGGCCTCTTCGACCACACCGCGTCGGAGTTGTATATCGAGGCGATCATGGCCGACCCCACGCACGAGTGGACCCGCACCGAACAGGTCGCCCGGGCCGTCGACTGGGGCGATCCCCACGGTGAGCCCGGTGAGTTCTACACCTACTGCGACACCGGTTACGTCCTCCTCGGCGCCGTCATCGAGCGGGCTGCCGGAATGCCGATGGCGGAAGCGGTGCGGGAGCTTCTGGACTTCGACGGGCTGGGTCTGGAATCGACCTGGTGGGAGGTCCTCGAGCAGGAACCGGAGGGTGTCGTTGATCGCGCCCACCAGTTCCTTGGCGACGTCGATTCGTACTCGTTCGAGCCTCATTACGACCTCTACGGTGGGGGAGGCCTGGTCTCGACGGTGGGCGACCTCGCGCGTTTCTATCGCGCCCTCTTTGCCGGTGACGTCTTCACCGATCCGGGGACGCTCGACCTCATGCTGACGCCAGTCGACGGGGCCGAGATACTGGGTGAAGGCGGACCCTCCACCTATCGCATGGGCATCTGGGAGGTCGAGGTCGAAGGCCTCACGACCTATCGCCACACCGGCTTCTTCGGCACCCTGGCCACCTACGTGCCGGAGCTCGACCTCACCGTGACCGCGACCGTCAACCAGAACCAGGCCCGCGAGGCCCTCGGTGACCTCGCCCGCGACGCGATCCTGCTGGCAGCAGAATCTCGAGAACAGCCTTCATCCAGGTGAGGCATCCTCTGATGTGTCATTCCGACCGAGCGAGCGGAGTGAGCGAGCGGAGGAATCTATGGGGTGGATGAATGAATGCCGAGTTCTCCACAGATCCCTCGACTCCCTTCGCTCGCTCGGGATGACAGAAATGTGTCATTTTGATCGACGGAGCGCAGCGACCGAGCAGAGGAATCCGTGGAACAAACAAACTGATCTCGCATCTCGTAACTCGCATCTGGGTGGGCGGGGGGTCTACAACACGTTGTGGGTGATCCAGTCCGACGTCTCCTCGACCGAGCTGTTGGTAACATCGACGGTCCAGATCCCCTTGACGGATTTGAAAAACTGATCCGCATACTCGAGCTCCGCGAGGATGTGGCTCCGCTCCGAATAGCGGGGAATCCGCACCCCGTGGCGGCCCGCCCGGTCCGACCGCAACGCGACCTGGCGCTCCAGATCCATCTTGAAGCCGACCTTCGGCACCGCGAGGGCGGCGATTCCCCGGGGTAGGGGATGGTCGAGGACGATGGGGATGTTCGCCACCTTCAGCTTTCGGCAGGACAGGAAGATGCTGGTCGGCGTCTTGCCGGTCCTCGAGACACCGAGGATGATCAGGTCGGCCTGGTCGATGGTCTCGAAGCCGGCGCCGTCATCGTGCTTGAGGGTGAACTCGATGGCTTCGGTGACGAGGTAGGACTCTTCGCTCTCGCCTCGCATCACACCGGGTGTTCTGCTCGGCGCCCTCTCGAGAATGATGGAGAAGAGCCCCATCAGGGGGCTCATCAGGTCGATGACGGTCAGTCTCTTGGCCTGGCCGAGCCGCATCATGGTGTCGGAGAGCTCGCGTGAAACAAAGGTGAAAACGACGATGCACGCATGCTCGGGCGCCTGATCGAGGACCGCTTCGACCTGTTCTTCGGTTCGGACGAAGGGAAATCGACGGATGTTGCTCTGGGCGTCCCTGAACTGGATCAGCGAGGACGTCACGACTGCTTCCGCCGTGGCGCCGGTGGCATCGGAGACGATGAAGATGTTGAGTGTTTCAGGCATCTATCAGGAGTCCGAGACCACTATACGACGTCAGCGTCGCCCTGTTGGGTGGATCCTGTTTCCGTGCCCGTATGCGTGCCCGAATGGTTCGGTGGGTGGCTCTTCGACCTTCGATTCGGGCACGGAGAAGGAAACGATGACGGGCACGCGCCGGAGCAGGAGTGTCCTACCTCACTCCATCTCTGTCCCCGAGTACCTCTTCGTCATGTCCCGCATTGCGTACACCACGACCCCGACGTGGTGCCAGTTCTGTTCGATGAACGGAACCGGGGGGTAGTTGCGGTTGGAGGCGATCAGCAGCATGTCCTTCTTGTCGCGGACGAGGCGGCGCGCCATCGGCTCCTCGTCGAGATAACCGACGACGATGCGGCCAGTCTTGGCGTCGAGCTTGGAGTCGACGACCAGGTGGTCACCGGGGTACCAGTCGGGGATCATGATGTCCTCGTCCGCCCTCGTAATGATGTATCGGTTCGTGATCGGCGGAAGGCGGAAGACCGTGACCAGCGGCGACTGCCGGTGAACCCTCAGCGTGGCGGTCGGCGTGTCGATGCCCGATGGATCCATGGGTTTGGCGGAGTAGTAATTGATGTTGAAGAAGCCCTCGTCGCTCTCGAGGTGGGCCGCGCACTCATCGGGAAACAGCGCGCATGGAGATTGACCCAGGGCCTCGAGCAGCCGTTCGATCTGGAGCCAGCTCGGGCTGACGTCCTCCCGCTCGTACTTCGACAGCAGGCTCTGATCCATCTGCGCCGCGTCGGAAAGCTCAGCCTGTGTCACGTCCAGGGACTCGCGGAGCTCCCGGAGCCGCCGCCCAAAACCGAGTACACTCGCCTTTTTCATGTCGATCTCCTCTGTATCGTTAGGGGAGATATTACATCGTTTTCGAATTGGTTGGGAATACCTGAAAAAATTTTGATATTCAATATCAGGTGTGAAATATATATGGTAGGATTTATCCTAGTATGAAATTTGCATGGTAATTTTTAACTTGTAAAGGCGGGTCAAAGGAGAGGATCATGAGCTTTTGGTCTGGGATTTTCAAGGCGAAGAACAACAAGGGTGAAGGTCAGGGTTCGAGAGCGGTCGGTGTGCTGCAGGATGATGGAGGGTGGTACTACGAGGAGTCCCAGAACTTCTCGAGATCGCAGAGTACGGTTCGAATCGAACAGAAACGTCCAGGTGACTGGCAGACACTCGAGTCATCGTGTGGAATCGTCGAGCTCAACAGTCCGAATCGTCAGGACGCGGTCGGGAGCTTTTTCGCCGGCACCTACCGCTGGCTCACGCTGGAGCGGGAGACCAACGGCTTCAAAGCGAACAGGATCAAGATCATCGGTACCTTCCGTGACAAAGCCGGCAAGGAGCGGGCCGTCCACCTCGGCTATCTCAAGCAGGAGCTGGCCGAGGGACTCGAGGGAGAAGAGCTTCGAAACCTCTGGGGCCGGATTCGTTTCATCAAGTTTCCGACCCCGTGCCGCAGCTCGAAGTATCTGATCCGCTTCGACCTCATGGGCAAAGGCGGCGTTGTGTTGTCCGACTGATGGCAACTGCGAATATCCTTCGGAGATGCATCAGATCAATGAGGAGGGCGTGTGACTCAACGGACGCACGCTTTTGGGTGCTTGAAATTGTATCGGCTGTGTGGTAATATTTATCTATGTTGAATTAACCCATGTAATTTATTACCATGATGAATTTGACAAATTTGCGGAGAGCGTCAGATGAGCATCTGGTCTTCGATATTCGGTCCCAAGCCCGGCGAAGCTGACAACGTCGAGATACGGCCCTCCGGCCTCCTGATGGACGCGGACGGATGGTACTACGAAGAGTCCCTCGATGCGGAGTGTCCGTTCCGGACGATTCGCGTCCAGCAGGACCGTCCCGGCGATTGGTATGTCCGCAACACCAACTGCACGATCGCCGAGCTCAATCACCCCGCCCGCGCTGCTGACGTTTGCGAGTTCTTTACCGGTTCCTTCCGCTGGTTGCGCTTCGAGCGCGACGAGGGAGACGCCGGCTCCGAGGCCATCAGGATCATCGGCACCTTCCTCGATCGGGAAGGGACGGAGAGGGAAACCCACCTCGGATACGTCGAGCCGGGTGTTGCCGGGGGGCTCGCGGAAGACAATGTCGAGCATCTGTGGGGTCGCATCAGGTGCATCAGGCCTCCGGGCTCCGGTCGCCGTCCGACCTTCTGCCTTCGCTACGATCTCCTGGTCGAGCTGGAGGAGGGCGTATTCGGAGACGATGTGGACGTCGAGGCCCGGCCCGAGGATCTTCTTCCGGCTACGAACTGATCGCACAAGGGCGGGCCTGCCCAGCCCCTAAAGGGCACCTGCCGCGTCGTGTTGTGGGGCGGGATTTATCTCGTTCTTGCACGTTATTGAAAAGGCGTCCGGGGGTGATTCCCAACCTTATGCGTACCCACACCAGTTAGCGTTTATCGCTTTGCTTTCACAAGTCCGTACAGCGTGTGCTCCTCGTCAAAGCCCTTGACCTTGTGCTTGCCGAGGTTTTTGAACTTGAAATCGTCTTCGGCGAGGTTGCGGGTGATGGGGCAGACAATGATCGGCCCGGTCTTCTTGTTGGCGAACTTCTCGATACGGAAGGCCAGCACCACCGACTCTCCAACCATCGACAGGCTCAACGCACCGTCGTTTCCATACCCGGAGATCGTGACCAGACCGGTGGCAAGTGCGAAATCCATCTGCAGTGGGTGACCGGCGACGCTCCAGACGGCCGGGTTGGAAGCCAGCTGGGAGACCGTTTTCTTGAGGTGAAGTGCGGCGCGGCAGGCTTCGGTCGCATGGCACCCGTTCTGGCCCTTTTCCCAGAACGCGAAGAGGGCGTCCCCTTGGAACTCCTTGAGCGTGCCGCCGCACTCCTGGACCTCGGTCTCCAAGCGAGAGAAGACCCTGTTCACCGATTCCTGGAGCTGGGTCGAGTCGGCCATGCGAACAAGGTCCGTGTAGTTGCGGATGTCGGCGACCAACACCGTGACCAGCGTCTGGCTGGTCACTCCCTGGGTGGTACTGGCCCCTCGCTCGAGCCCCAATTCCTCGGGCGCCTTGCCGTCGAGGCGCAGCTTCAGGCTCTTGCCGACCGACACCACCTGCCCGAGCTCGATCTCGGTCTTCAGGTTCGGCGTCAGGCGACGGTCATCGACGCGGGTGCCGTTGCGACTCGTGTCACGGATGAAGCAACGGCCGTCCGAATCCTGGGTGATGACGCAGTGGCGTGAAGAGACCGTCTGGTCCCTGACGAGCAGGAAACCGGGGAGCCGCCGCGCGTTGTTGTACCTCCCGATCTCGATCCGGTTGAAGAACAGAAAGATGTCCTCAGGGCCGGACGCGCCCTCGGCGATCAGCCATTTGCCCGGGTAGTCGAAGACCTCGGGCGGGACATAAGACGTCAGCTCTTCGCTCGTTTCACTCATCATCAGCCCGTAATATGCGACAGGATATCATTTATTTCGACCTTCCGCCCTCGGCGAAAGGTCGTCAGGACAGAGCCGGAGGGCGACGCCGGACCATTCACGTCGGTATTTGCATCTCTGAGCATTCGTGCCCATTGAATCGATCAAGGACGGCGTAGATGCCGTACCTGCAAACCACAGCACGATTCTTGTGGTGGGGGTGTGCCAGCCGCACAGGGTGGATGGTTGGGCCTTGTATCGTGCATCTTGCATCCGGGCAGGCGGTGGAAAAGGAAAACCCCTCCGCGAGGGAGGGGTTTCGAGTTAGGCAGGTTGGTGCTTACCAGCGGCCGCCGCCACCACCACCGCCACCGCCACCGGAGCGCTCGCGCGCATGCGCAACGTCCACGCGGATGGTGCGACCGTCGAGCTCGGTGCCGTTGAGTGCCTCGACGGCTTTGTCGGCAGCCTCATCGTCGTTGAAGGTGACGAAGCCGAAACCGCGGGAACGACCGGTGTGCCGGTCGCTGATCACGATGGCCTCGGCGATTTCGCCGTAGGGACTGAACGCCGCGTGCAGACCATCGTCGGTCGTGTCCCAGCTCAAACTTCCAACAAACAATTTCTTCGACATGACTCTTCTCATCTCCCTGGGCGCGGCCGTTCCAACGCGCGCCCGCCTCACGAATCGTAGTGGAACCTGCGCCCACCCATACAGAAGCCAGCCCCGGTGGCCGGCTACGGAGCGCTCACAATATCAGGTATCTTGTTCTCAAACAAATGGTTCTTCGGGATTTTCGCGGAGAAACTCTCTCACGGTGCCTTTCCGGGACCCCGATTTCTCAGATATCAAGACCTAGTTGCATTTTGAAACCATGACACGGTGGAGACGTTAGACATTGGCAATCATTGATTGGGAAGGAGCGCCCACGATGACGACTGGACCAATCGACCGTCGGACCTTCATTTCCACTGGTGCCGCCGTGTGCGGCCTGTGCTTCTGTTCGCAGTTTCCACTCTCCGCCCACGCCGGCGACGAAGCCATCGACCCGAAGAAGCTCAACTTCTGCGGCTACACCTGCCCGAAGGACTGCAAGTTCCGCAAGGGCACTCTCGAGCATGATGTGGAGCTCAAGAAGGAGGCGTGGAAACTGTGGGAGATTGAAGAGCGCTTCGGCGTCGAGTTCGATGAAGAGCAGGCGATCTGCTCCGGCTGCAAAGAGCTCGACAAGCCCGAGGGGATCGTCCTCAAGCGCTGTACCGTCCGTGCGTGCGCCCGCGAGAAAGAGCTCGACTGCTGCATCGAGTGCGATGAGCTGACGGATTGCGACAAGGACCTCTGGCGTCGCTTCCCGAAGTTCAAGGAGCAGGTCGTCGAGATGCAGAAGAAGTACCGCACCCAGGCTTGAAATCGATCCCGATCCCGATCGTGACGGAGATCATCAGAGGACCTCTTCCGCCTTGAATATACTGCGACGCGGACCCATATTCTTTGATGCACCGACAAAGCCACACCCGGCGAAAGCCGGCGCCGGAAAGCCACGGATCCTCGCTTCCTCCGCGCTGGGATGACCGCGGCCAGGATCCCAAGATGGCCGGGCTGCCGAAGGCGTTGGCGGGGTGGAAATGCCTCCACCTCGTGAAACAGCAAGGGGGTAGCCATGGCAAAAGTCAGCAGATCGGCAACCATTCACCGTTCGGTCGAGGATGTCTTCGACTTCCTCGAGGACAAAGAGCACTTCCCGGAGTTCTGGCCGAGCATGATGGAGGTCTCCGATATCCGCGATCTCCCCAATGGGGGCAAGGGATTTCACTGGACCTACAAGATGGCCGGCCTCAAGTTCGAGGGAGACTCGGAAGAGATCGAAGTCGTCCCCAACAGGAAGCTCGTGAGCAAGAATGAGAGGGGCATCGAGAGCACCGTGACCTGGCTGATGGACGGCCACGGTGACGACACCGACCTCACCTTCGAGGTGGAGTACAAGGTGCCGGTGCCGGTGCTCGGCAGACTGGCCGAGCAGGTCGTCGTCAAGCTCAACGAGCACGAGGCCGACGCCGTGATCGCCAACCTCAAGACCCAGCTCGAGGCGTAACCACGCGTCATTCCTGAATTCCGGTTTGTGTCCATGGCTGCCAGGCGCACCAGCGCCTGGCAATCTTGGTGTTCGGACATGGTTAAGGCAAAGGGCGGCATGTGCCGCCCCTCCAAATTCCAGTCCGTTCCCGCTGTTGTCATTCCGACCGCGTGAGCGGAGCGAACGAGCGGAGGAATCCGTGGGATCGAACCTGACAACGCCCGGAACCTCCCATACAGATCGCTCGACTCGCGTGCGGTTCCGCTTTCAGCTACGCCGTTACGAGCTGCTCGCTCAAGATGACATGATGTTGGAGCGCGGGGATGACTTGTCCCGGCGTAGCCACGGGCGAAGCCGGATCCCCGCCCGTGTTCGATCAATCGTCGGTTGAAACCGGGGCGAAGTTGGCGTGCACCAACTTCCACTCGCCACCCTGTTTGACATACACGCGGGTCGACTTCGCCAGCCACGGCGAGGTCTCGCCCTCCGCGTTTTGGGCGACACCGATGAAGTTGTAGCTCAGGATTGCGACGTCGCCGTAGACCTGGACCTTGGCGTTCGCCATGTCTCCGACGAGCATCTTCCCGCCCCCCTCGGCCATGGCATCGGAAAGCCTGCTGTTGAAGGCCTTGCCGTCGATCCGAACCGGGAAGTTCACATTGAACTCGGTGTAGTCGTCGGCGAGGATTGCCGCCGAACTCTCGGCGTCCTGAGCGACCTCTGCGGCCCACTGGGCACGGGTCAGGGCGATGACCTCTTCCTCGGTCCCGGCGGCGGCCACGGCCGCGACGCACAACAGCGCTGCACACACCATCGAAATGAAACTGAAACGACGCATGAAACTCCTCCGTGTGGTTTGTCAGGTGCACTCCAACCCCCCTGGGATTCAACGCACACCCCGACAGTTAACAGATGGCCCTTCGAAAAGACCGGCTTCAATTCCGTGGGATCTCTCCGCCTGCAACCCGTCACCGGCGCAGAACATTCCGCTTGCGTGTGCAATCCCGGAGATGTCATCGTGGATTCACGGACTGGGGGTGTGGAATGAAGAACAGGAGCCTCGGCCTGTGGGCGCTCGCCGGTATGTCGGCTGCCGCTCTGTCGATCGTCTGGACCGTGCGGGCCCAACAGCCGGTCGAGACAACTCAGCTCACGGTCAAGCAGCCGGTCACTGAAAATCCGTTTGCCGAGTGGGAGCGAGCCTACACCGAGGCGATGGACGTCGCGCTCGAAGTGGCGAAATCGGTGTCGATCCGGGACGGCCGTCGTCTGGCGGACGATCTCGAGGATGTGGACGAGGCCTTGAGGGAGTTCGTCAGGGTTTCAGAGCGCCTCCGTGTCAAGCACCGAGCCCTTTTCGACACCGTGGAGGACCTTGCCATCCACACGTCTGTCCAGAGTCAGTCGCGGCAATTCCAGACCCTCGCCAACGCGATCAAGGCTGCGCACGACGTCGAGAACAGCGCCATCGAGAACATGAAGTAATGACTTCCGCCTTTTCGGCGCCGCCCGCTCTTCCTGATTGGCTCGAGGATGAGCTGCCCTTCAATCGGCGGGTGTTTTCGGACGGCGAACACTCGATCCATTTCGTCGACGAGGGTGAAGGCCCACCCGTCATTTTGCAGCACGGCAACCCGACCTGGTCCTATCTCTGGCGCAAGGTGATTCGCATCCTCGCCAACGAAAAGCTCCGCGTCATCGCGCCGGACCTCATCGGCTTCGGCCTCAGCTCGAAGCCGCGGGATCTCAAGATCCACACCCTCGACTTCCACGCCAAGCGGATCTCGGTTCTCGTCGAAGCCCTCGAGCTCGACGACCTCACCGTGGTCGGCCAGGACTGGGGAGGACCGGTCATCGCGGTGATGGCGGCGCGCAACCGCGAGCGGATCGGAGGGGCAGTGTTCGCCAACACCGCGATCCGGATCCCGAACCGCCATCCTCGGAGGACCCCCTTCCACCGTTTCTCGCACCTGTCGCTGGTGAGCGACCTCTTCTTCAGGGTCTTCAACTTCCCGATTCCGTTGCTGCGGTACTCGCAAGGTGACCGCCGCAGTATCGGACCCGCCCAGCGCCGCGCCTACCACTGGCCGCTGCGGCGGATCAAAGATCGAAGCGCGCCGCTGGCGTTGGCACGGCTGGTTCCAGCGAGCCTCGACAGCCCGGCCATTCACACGCTTCGGGAGGTCGAGGATTGGGTGCACGACTTCGAGGGCCCCGTCCGCCTGGTCTGGGGCATGCGCGACCCGATCCTCGGGCGCGCCGTCTGGGGCGCCAGAAAGCTCTTCCCCGATGCCCCGGTCGTCGAAACCGCCGCGGGCCACTTCCTCCAGGAGGAAGTCCCCGAAGTACTCGCCGATGCCATCCTTCAGGTTGCCGGCCATTCGTCCTGACACGGGGTCATTCAACGAGCGAGGGCGGCACAGGTGCCGCCCCTACCTGACTACGAATCGGTCCTCGCGATCGCAGGGGCGGGGTTTGCCCCGCCCTTGTGCGTATTCGAACGGGTGGGTGGGTGGATCGAGCATCCAGCATCCAACATCCAGATTCTGGGTGGGCGGGGGTGTCAGTGCTACGCTCGATGTGGAGCCATGAGCGCAGACTACGAAGCAGAGATCAGGCTGGCCGAGCGGGGCTTTCACGTCCTGATGGAGCGCATCGCGCTGAAGCGCATGCCGGCCGACGCCCTACCGACGGGCGATGTCTATCGTCTTCTCGATGCCGCCGGCGAGCAGCTCGAGATCCAGGCCCTCCAGGACAGCGACAAAAAGGTCTCCAAGCGTCGCCTCAAAAAAGCCACCCGCGAGCTGGTGTCCGCGATCGAAGATCTGATCCAGTGGCCTGAAGAGCCGCGCCTGCAGGTCGCCTCCGAGCTCGTCGCCACCCTGCGGACGGTCGAGCTCGCGTCGGTTGCGGAAAACCTGCTGGTTGCCTTGCAGCAGGCGGCGGCACCGGCTGACGACGAAGCGACGGAGAATCGGGAAGCCGCCGTCGAGCCCCCCATCACGCCCCTTGAAATGACGCAGCGAATTCTCGACAGCGGTCGGTGGACGACGGAGCTCGACGACCTCCTGCGGCAGCTCCGCCAGGCCCACCTCGAAAACCCCGACGACGAGGCGCTGCTCGAAGCCCTCAAGCGAGGGATCGTCTTCAACGCCGTTTCCGAGCGTGAGCACCTGCTGCTCGAAGAGCGCCGCCGCCTCGCCGAAACCGAGCTGCTGCCCGACGACCTCGCCCAGGTGCTCGTGGAGCTGCCGACCGAGATCCTCAGCAACGATCTGAGCCGCCTCGGCCTCCACCTCGTGCTGGCTGATGTCGTGGCCGCCGGCCTGGTGCCGGAGAAGACCTCGCCCGAGATGACCGTTGCCGCCACCCTGGCGGCGATGCTTCGCGCCGACGAGCCGGGAAAGAGACCGGACATCAACGCCCTCGGCGATTGGGCTGGTGCCAACCCCTTGAAGATCGACGTGCTGTCGGACGATATCGCCCCGGTTTTCAAGTGGCTTCCGGAGGGCGACGAAGGCTCGGCGGAACAACGCCACGAGAAGAGGTGGAAGGTCGAGTCCCTGATGTACCAGTTCCTGCCCGCGAGATGGATCCCTGGGCGTGGTCAGGAGCTCCCGCGGTACTCGAAGGACGTGGCACGCGAGCGGCTCGAAAAGCTCCGACCGCTCGCGTGGTTGATGATCGACGAGATCGAAGCGGTGCGCTTCGTTTCCGAGTCATTCAGTTTCGGAAACGGCGCCCCGGACTCCATGGACCTCGACCTCGTCAACGAGATCATCGAGCTGTGGGGGGAGCAGGCGGTTGTCAAGGCCACCGAGGAGTTTGGGCGCGCCTACCTCGAGGACGAGTGGACGCACGAGATCCCCGATGACGAAACCGAGGACGCCTCGATCATCTTGCCGGCCGCCACCACCTCCGACGGCGAGCCGTTGATCCTGAGCACGGTGGTTTTCACCGTTGCTGAAGGTACCCGCGAAGAGATTGTCGAGCTTCTCGATGACGAACAGGGATATCGGCGAGGGGAGGGCGGCGCGGGCGACTCCTGGGACTGGTTCGGGCCGAGCAAGGCCAGCACCAAGGTCCTGGCCGAGATCACCCTCGAAGACGACACTCTCACCGTCCTAGCCCACTCCCTGGGCCGGGCTTCGAAGACCAACGCCGGCCTGGCGAGCGTGCTCGGTGAGCGCATCGTGCTCAAGGACATTCGCACCGAGCAGCCGCCCCCCGAAGCCTTGGCCGAGCTCGGCATCGAGATGGTGGGGGATGCGGAAGACGAGAAACCCGACGAGGAGAAGGTCCGGGTCGTCCACGAGGTCCTGGAGAAGCACTACCGCAAGTGGCTCGACGAGCCCCTGCCGGCGCTCGACGACATGAGCCCGCGCGAGGCCGTCGACGAGCCCGACAAACGACCCGAGGTGATCACGCTGCTCCTCGAGGCCGAGGAACGCACCCGTGCCTCCTCCGCGCCCATGAACCTCTTCGACTTCGAGTTCCTCTGGACCGAGCTCGGCCTCTCCCGCGACGAAGAAAACTAGGCCCCCGATCCACTCCTCCCGGTCCCCGATCGGGCGAGCTCGCTCGGGATGACATCGTTGTTCGGGTGGGCAGGCGGATCTCGAATCTCGCGTCGAGTCCGTGGATTGGACAAAAGAAAACCCCTCCGCGGGGAGGGGTTTTCGTTGTGTATGGAGGGGTGCTTACCAGCCGCCGCCGTAACCGCCGCGGCCACCGCCGCCACCACCGTTACGCTGCTTGGCCTGGGCCACGTCGACCCTAATGGTACGGCCGTCGAGCTCGGTCCCGTTGAGGGCGCCGATCGCCTTGTCCGCGGCCTCGTCATCCTCGAAGGTGACGAAACCGAAACCACGCGAGCGACCCGTGTCGCGATCGCTGATCACAACCGCTTCACTGACCTCGCCGTGGGCGGCAAACGCATTGCGCAGACCCTCGTCATTGGTATCCCAGCTCAAACTTCCAACAAACAACTTCTTCGACATATCTCTCTCTATCTCCCTGAGCGCTGCCTTTCTGGGGCGCGCCCGTTTCGCAAACCGTGGTGGACCCTGCGTCCACCCAAGACAGAAGCCGGCCCCGTTGGCCGGCAACAGACGCTGTACCATATCAGATATCTTCTT
This sequence comes from Candidatus Sulfomarinibacter sp., assembly GCA_041560205.1. Lineage (GTDB taxonomy): Bacteria > Acidobacteriota > Thermoanaerobaculia > Thermoanaerobaculales > Sulfomarinibacteraceae > Sulfomarinibacter. The sequence goes on along the minus strand of JBFFBV010000031.1, from coordinate 22,159 downwards.
GTTTTCCTATCGTTTTCTTCGAAAAAACGTGTCCGTGCCCAGGGGGTGGGCGGGCGGCGTCTATGCCGGAACGAGATGGTGTCGGTAATTGGTGGGGCGAAACATGTCCCGCTCTTGCGCATCTGGAGACGCTGTCATCCCGAGCGAGGCCGCCCTGCGGCCGAGTCGAGGGATTCCCCCAAGTCAGAGAGTGATGTGCTCGGGACCATCTCCCGCTTCAGGGGGTCCTTCGACTTTGCGGCTCTTCGAGCCGCTCCGCTCAGGATGACAGCGAGATGACGAGGATTCGGACCTCAGGTGTGAAAGTTCGTCAGTCCCGCCTCTTCGGCCCACGCGACCGCCTGCTTCCACTCGTCCTTCGTCAGGCGACGGTTGATCGTGGGGTACTCGAGTGCTCTGTGCTCTGGCCGGTACTGGGCCATCAGGTTGACGTAGGTGTCCTTCCCGAGCTCCGTGGCAACCCATTGCACAAATCGGTCGGTGCCGGCGATGTTGTGGGGCATCACGAGGTGGCGGATGATCAATCCGCTTGTGGCGATGCCGCGTGAGTCGGTCTCGAGGCCCCCCACCTGCCGGTGCATCTCGAGGATGCACGCCGCCGCCACCTCGGGGTAGTCCGACGCATCCGACGAGTAGTGCGCCGCCAGCTTCCCGTCCTGGTACTTGAAATCCGGCAGATAGATGTCGACGATCCCATCGAGCATCTTGATCACCTCGGGGTTGTCGTAGCCACCCGTGTTGAACACCAGAGGCAAACGCAGACCCCGGTTGGCCGCGATCCGCGTCGCCTTCACGATGTGCGGGACCACGTGGCTCGGCGTGACCACGTTAATGTTGTGGCAGCCGCGGCGCTGCAGGGCCATCATCATGTCTGCGAGCTCGGGCATCGTCGTGCGGTCGCCGTCACCGCGGTGGTTGATCTGCCAGTTCTGGCAGAAGCAGCACAGCAGGTTGCAGTTCGAGAAGAAAATCGTCCCGGACCCGCCGCGACCGACCAGCTCACGCTCCTCGCCGTAGTGCGGGCCCGCCGAATGCACCTTGATCTTTGCCGGAGTCGAGCAGACCCCCGTCTCGCCCGCCAACCGATTCGCGCCACAACCGCGCGCACAGATCTCGCAGCTTTCGAGGATCTGCCACAGCGCTTCCTCACGTTTCGCCAGCTCGGCATTGCCGAGCTTCACATAGCCGGGCTCGAACTCGGGTTCGTTCTTCTTGGCCGCCGGCTGGGCCGCACAGGATCCCTTCCAACAGCATCCCACCGGCACCAGCACGGTGCCGGCCGCCACCGCCGATCGGCACACGAACTCACGCCGCGTCGTCGCCATGGCCCACCTCCCGCACAGGGGTTTCTCTTTTCAATGTGGTGCGCGGCCACATCCACGGCAAGGGCGGCACATGTGCCGCCCCTGTACGTAATCCGGTTCGTTGTAGGGGCGGGTTTTACGTGGCCCGGCTCAGCCCCCGGGGCTGCGCAAGATCCCCGCCCTTTCCCGTGCCCGTTTCCGTGCCCGAATGGCTCGATGGGATGAGCCCCGCAGGGGCGATATGTGTCGAGCCTGGGCTCACGCCCCAGGCTCACCGCCTCTCGCGCCTCCGGCGCTCTTTTCCCCTTTTCGTCGCAAGCACCGCCGTTGCGCTCGCGGTCGGCGTCGTGAAGTCACGGGCGGTGCTCGACCGCGCAGCACGGGGAGTGATCGAGCAAATCCGCGCTCGCGGCGACGGGCGCTGCGTCGGCGGCTTCCTCTCACTGCGCACCCGGGGTTCGTGCTCCTGATGATGCTCTGCGGGCGCGTGCTCCGAGGCACGGTCGCGCACGGGATCGTCGGTCCGGTCTTCATCGCCGTCGGTTCGGTGCTGTTCCTCTCGTCCCGTCTCGCCTGGCATGCGTGGCGGGACGGGCGACGCGCCAGCTGAGACCGCACCCTGGAGGATCGGTCGTCTTCGGCTACTCGCCGTTCGCCCCCTCGGCACGCTTGCGGTGATAGTGGACGCTCCAGTCCTCCAGCTCTTCGGCCGACGGGCACGTCAGACCGAGCACCGCCGCCGTCACGAGAAAGACCAGCGCCGTCGCGGCCACCAGCCACGATGGAATGAGCTCGCCGACGTGGAGGCGAGCGTAGAAATCCGCCAGGTTGGTGACGCGGGTCGGGTGGATGAAGAGCTTGGTCACCCACATCGCGGAGATGAAACCGATCACCAGCAGGTAGTTGCGGCGCAGCCGCAAGCGCATGCCGGTCAACCAGCTGATCGAAAAGTGGCAGTGGCGCAGATCGGCCGCGAGCAGGCGGCTCCAGTCGGGACTGGGGTGCGATTTCTTCGGAGGGTACAGCATGTTGGCGAAGAAACCCGACTCGAGGAGATACAGGCGCCACTTGCTGTGGTGCAGGTGGCGGTAGCGCCGGCCTTCGAGCAGAATCGAGATGATGACCAGCGCCAGACCCAGGAGCAACGTGTAGTGGGGAACCTCGGGCGCGCCAAGCGTGAATGTCGTCAGCGCGGTGGCGAGAATGACGGCCCGGTTGGTGGTGACGTCGAGGCGCTGCCGCCACACCGACATGCGATGCATCTCGGCCCGATAGAGGTGGGCGGCCGCCATCACCCTGTCGCGAGTGTCGATGGACCCGTTCGGGAGATCTCTTTCAGCGGTCATCGACGCACTCTCCCACGCGAGGTTTCGGACTGCTCGCGGGTGGCGGGCGTAAACTGATGGCGTGAAAACAAAGCTGCGCATCCCGGTGGTTCGGGGCGTGATGGGTCTGGTCGAGCGCGTTCATCTCTTTCTGAAGTACACCGAACACTCGTACATGGTGCTGGTGGCGATCGCCATCGGTTTGCTCGGTGGCCTCGGCGCGGTCGGGTTCCGGGAGTGCATCCGCCTCTTTCAGTTGCTGGCGTGGCATACGGACAACGTCTCTCTCGAGTACCTCAGAAACCTGCCGAGCTGGTGGAAGGTCGTCGCACCCGCGGTCGGCGGCCTGATCGTCGGTGCGATCATCGTCCGCTTTGCGGCCGAAGCGAAGGGCCATGGAGTGCCGGAGGTGATGGAGGCGGTGGCGCTTCGCGGCGGCCGGATTCGCCCTCGAGTCGTCATCGCCAAGCTCGTCGCCTCGGGGGTGTGTATCGCTTCGGGCGGTTCGGTGGGCCGCGAAGGGCCGATCGTTCAGATCGGTTCCGCCATCGCATCCTCGGTCGGGCAATGGCTGCGACTCGGAGAACGACGGATGCGGACTCTCGTCGGCTGTGGCGCCGCGGCGGGCATCGCCGCCACCTTCAACGCCCCGGTCGCCGGCGCACTCTTCGCGGTCGAGATCATCCTCGGGGATTTCGGGGTGACGCAGTTCTCGCCGATCGTCATCTCGTCGGTGACGGCAACCGTTGTCAGCCGCCACTTCCTCGGCGATTTTCCGGCCTTCGAGGTGCCGGCCTACAGCCTGGTGAGCGCCAACGAGCTCTTCGCCTATGGTGCGCTGGGAATCATCGCAGGACTCGTCGCCCTGGCCTTTGTCCGAAGCCTGTACGGGGCGGAGGATCTTTTCGACAAACTCCGCTTGCCCGCAATTTTGAAACCGGCAATCGGCGGCGTACTCATCGGGCTGATCGCGATCCGTTACCCGGAGATATTCGGCGTTGGTTACGAGGCCATCAACGAGGCGCTGACCGGCAATCTCGGCTGGAAGCTGCTGTTGATTCTCGTGATGGTGAAGATCGTGGCCGTGTCGCTGACCATCGGTTCGGGTGGATCCGGCGGCATCTTCGCGCCGTCCCTGTTCATCGGCGCGATGGCCGGCGGCGCCGTCGGCACGGTCGTTCACTCCCTGTGGCCCGAGCTGTCGGGCAGCCCCGGTGCTTACGCCCTCGTCGGCATGGGTGCGGTGGTCGCGGCCGGAACCCACGCGCCGATCACCGCGATTGTGATGATCTTCGAGCTCACCGGTGACTACAAGATCATCCTGCCCCTGATGATCAGCTGCATCATTGCCACCCTGCTCGCGACGCGGATCCAGAAGGCATCGATCTACACCCTCAAGCTCCTGCGGCGGGGGGTCGACATCCGGGGCGGGTTCTCGGCCAACGTGCTCGCCCACTTGTCGGTCCGTGACGCGATGCGCGACGAGTACGCCGCGGTCGGACGCGCCGACCAGCTGATGCCCGTGATCTCCCGTTTCGTCGAACGGCCGGGAGATTCGGTGTTGGTGACGGACTCCAAACGAAGACTCCTCGGAGTGATCACCATCGACGACATTCGTCCCCTGATGACCGATCCGGAATCGGTGCAGGGGCTGGTGATCGCCGAGGACATGATGCGGACCGACGGCTACCCGGTGTTCACGCCCGACGATCCCCTGGACGAGGTCATGCGACGCTTCGGGCGCTACCGTTTCACCGCACCGGTGTTGGACAATGGCCGCGTCGTCGGTGCGCTCTGGCCTCAGGACGTGATCGAAGCCTACAATTCCGAAATCCTCAAGCGGGACATGGCCTCGACCATGGCCGGTACGGTCGGCGCCGGCCCGCGGCTTCATGCCCTGCCCGGCGTTCGTGGCATGAGCATGGCCGAGGTGCCGGTGCCAGCGAGCTTTTTCGGTCGCAGCGTCGGCTCTGTCGATGTCCGGAGGCGATTCGGCGTCAGCCTCCTCCTGATCAAGCGCAGGGGCGACAACGGTGAGGAGATCATCGACGAGTTGCCACACGCCGACTCGGTGTTTCAAGAGGGTGATGTGGTGCTGGTCCTGGGGAACGAGGATCGGATCAGTCAGTTCGAGAGGACCGGCTGAATGCGATTCCGGCCCGCCCTGCTGGCGGTGGTGACCTTCGCGGCACTGATCCTGATCGGGACCGTGGCGCTGCAGCTCCAGAGCCTTGCGGGGTAGCGCGCGGACACCGAGCTCATCACCTCCGCCTTCACCTCGGTGAGCGCGGTGTGCGTGACCGGGCTGACCGTGGTCGACCTGTCGCGCGACATGGGCTTCGGCGGGCAGCTCGCAGTCCTTGTCCTGATCCAGATCGGCGGCCTCGGTGTGCTGACCCTCTCCAACTGGGTGCTGCTGTCGCTGCGCGGCCGTCTCGGGGTCTATGGGTCGATCGTCACGGTCGACACCCTCGGTGCGCATCCGCGAGTGTCTCCGGCCGTGCTGGTGCGACGGATCATGCTCTTCACCGTGGCGAGCGAAGCCCTCGGTGCGCTGATCCTCTTCGTGAGGTTTCTGGGCGACTTCCCGGTCGGCAGGGCGGCCTGGCTGGCCGTCTTCCATGCGGTGTCGGCCTTCTGTAACGCCGGGTTCAGCCTGTTCGGCGACAGCCTGTCGGCGTACCGGGACGACCTGGTCGTCAACCTCGCGGTCATGGCCTTGATTGTCGTCGGGGGGATCGGTTTCGTTGCCGCCATGGATGTCGTCGAGCAGGCCGTAGCGGCCGTCCGAGGGCTGCGGCGCAAGCTCTCCGTCCACACCAGGGTGGTGGTGGGTGCGAGCCTGTTACTGGTCGTCGCCAGCGGCCTGCTGTTTCTCGCCTTCGAGTGGAACAACACCTTCGCCACCGAGTCCGCGGGTGGTGAGTTCCTGCAATCGTTCTTTCTCTCGGTGACCGCGAGAATCGCGGGTTTCAACACCGTCGACACAGCGCACCTGACGAACATGACGCTCGTCATCCTCATCGTGCTGATGGTCATCGGCGCCTCGCCCGGGTCGACCGGCGGCGGGGTGAAGACCACCTCGGTGGTGGTGCTGTCGGCCCTGCTCCGCTCCCACCTCTTCAACCGCCCGGAGACCGAGGTGAGACATCGGCGCGTTCCGCCGGAGCTGGTGGCCAAGGCCATGGCACTGATGTTGCTCTACGGATGCGTCGTGGTCGTCGGCATGATCGCTCTGCAGGCGACCGAGTTCGGTGAGCTGCCCCACCAGGAAACCCGGGGCCTGTTCCTGGAGCACCTGTTCGAGGTCGTCAGCGCCCTGAGCACCGTCGGGCTGTCCATGGGACTGACGACGCGACTGTCGGACGGGGGGTTGATGGTGCTGATGATGCTGATGTTCGTCGGGCGCGTGGGCCCGTTGGTGATCGCCGCATCGTTGATCGGCGAGCGTCCGCAGTTCGACTATCGTCTGCCCGAGGCCGACATCATGATCGGCTGAGGGCACGGTCGAAGATTGGGGTCGAAAGTGGCTTCGACACACAAGAGCTTTGCGGTTGTCGGGTTGAGCAGGTTCGGGTATCGGGTCGCGACCGGCCTGTTCAGCACCGGTGTGGATGTGCTGGCGATCGATCAGGATCAAAGCATCGTCCAGAAGATCGCCGAGCGTGTGACCAGGGCGGTGCGGGCCGATGCGATGGACGAAGAGACCCTGGAGTACCTCGGCGTCTTCGACGTGGACGCGGTGGTCATCGGCTTTCGCAACTCCTTTGACGCCGCGGTCCTGCTGACGGTGATGCTGCGCAAGAAAAGCGGGGACATCGAAATCATCGCCCAGGTGGACACCGACGAAAAGGCCGAGGCGCTGCACCAGGTGGGCGTCGACGTGACGGTGTTTCCCGAGCGCGACATCGCGGACCGGCTGGTCAAGCGGTTGATGACGCCGGACCTGGTCGAGCACATGGAGCTGGCACCGGACGTCGCGGTCATCGAGATGACGGTCCCGAGCCACTTCATCGGAAAATCGCTGGCCGAGCTCGACATTCGAGCGCAACACGAGGTGCACGTCATCGGCATCGTCGAGCCGGGCGACACGGTGAGGGACAAGAAGGTCCTCGTCGCACCGCCGGCCAACACGATCTTCCGCGAGGGCGAGGTCCTGCTGCTGCTCGGCAAGATCGCCAACCTCAACCGCTTCTCCGCCCTCGTCCACGCCTGATCCGCCACGCAATCCAGGCGTTTTCCTTTCACTGCCATCCCGAGCGAGTCCCCCGGCTTCCTCGACTCTGTCATCCCGAGCGGAGGCGGGGCGACCTGTGTTGGCGGAGCCGGATGCCGCAGGCTCGAGAACGGAGCAAGAAAAAACCCCTCCGCGGGGAGGGGTTTCGTGTTTGTGTGAGGGGGGCTTACCAGCTGCTGCCGTAACCGCCGCGGCCACCGCCGCCGCCATTGGAGCGCTGCTTCGCCTGGGCAACGTCGACCTTGATGGTCCGGCCGTCGAGCTCGGTACCATTGAGCGCCGCAACGGCCTTGTCGGCCGCCTCGTCCTCGTCAAAGGTGACGAAGCCGAATCCACGCGAACGACCTGTGTCGCGATCGCTGATCACGACGGCTTCGCTGATCTCGCCGTGGGTGCTGAACGCGCTGCGCAGCCCTTCTTCGTTCGTGTCCCAGCTCAAACTTCCAACAAACAGTTTCTTCGACATATCTCTCGTTATCTCCCTGGACGCTGCCCCTCTGGGGTGCGCCCGTTTCGCAAATCGTGGTGAACACTGCGTCCACCCATACAGAAGCCGGCCCCGTTGGCCGGCAACAGACGCATCACCATAACAGATATCTTCTTTTATTTCAAATATTTTCTTTTTCCCGTCTCCGTGCCCGGGTGGGTGGGCGGAATCCGAGGCCTTTCCCGACGGGCCGGGCAGGCCGATAACCTTCAAGCCGCGAAGCGGCGACATATGATGAGCCTGGGGCATAAGCCCCGGGTACCTGTGCCACAGATATAGATGGTCAGCGCCCGGAGGGGGCGACAGATTCAAGTCGGTGAGGCCTGCGCCTATCGCGCCTCCGGCGCTCCATCGGAATCACGACATGACGAGTGGGCGGGGGTGTCAACGCCCGATCAGTAAGCTCTGCACAGCGAAAATGGCCGGGCCGATATAAGAATGAGGATAGGTATTATTCTTGAGAATACGTACTGATCTTTGACATTCATGATGAGATGAACCATATTAAGCCCGACCGGAAGGCGTCCGAAAATGAAATCAAGGAGGGGCACGATGCTCGGGCGGAGCCACCGCCCGGTCTGCGGCGACGTCCGCAGCGATGCCGCTCAGGTATCCGCGCGCCGAATACGACCCAATTCCGCAACTCGAGTCTTCGTCGCCCTGCTGGTGGCCACCCTTGTGACGGCTGTCATCGTCATGCCATCAGAGGCGCAAACCTCCGAGACCGAGGACCTCAAACGGCAGATCGAAAAGCTCCGCGCCGAAAACGACGCGCTCAAGAAGGAAGTGGCGGAGCTCCGGTCTGCCCTCAACAATCTTCTGAATCCCCGCGAGCCCGTTGCCGGCCAACCGCCGGCGACCGATGTCTCGATTTCTGGACTCGCGTCGAGTGGTTCGCCAAGCGCTCCGGTCACGATGGTCGTGTTTGCCGATTACCAGAGCCAGATGAGCGCAAGCTACGTCGTTGACACTCACCCGCAAGTCGACCAGACATACGTGCGGTCGGGGACAGTCCGCTACGTCTTCAAGAATTTCCCGGACCTCACAGCCCATCCGCGCGCGATGAAGGCCCACGAGGCCGCGGCCTGCGCCGGCGACCAGGGAAGGTACTGGGAGATGCACGACCTGCTCTTCGCCGATCAATCCGCGAACGCGCCGGATCAATTTGTCGCCTACGCCGGAGATCTCGAGCTCGACACCGACCTGTTCCGCTACTGCCTGTCCAGCGGCACTCACGCCGCGACCATTCACCGTGATGTCGAAGAGGGCACGAGAGGCGGGGTCACGTTGACGCCCGTCTTCGTCCTCGGGCTTACCCAGCCCGGGGTGGAGTCGATAGAGGTGATGGAGGTGGTGATCGGTGTCCAACCCTTCGCCGCCTTCGAGAAGGCCATCGAAGCGGTCCTGGAGGCCGCCGCGACCAATCGTTAGTGGCGTTGGTCGCTGAATCGAAGGAGGTCGGGTCATGAAACGCGCAACCACCCTTGTCTGCGCACTCGTCGTCTGCCTGTCCGTCGTGGCTCCGGCCAAACCTGCCGAAGGGTGTGGTGGTCACGGGGAGAACGCCTGCTGGATAAAGATATGTCTGGTCAGCGTCTTCGGGAAATGCATCATTCCCGGCTGGATTCCCAAACCGCCGAACCTCGGCTGCGAACCACGCACCAACAACATCTTCAACACGTGCTACGACTGCGGAGGTGCGTGGCAGGCGATCTGCGTGCTCGATCCGCCCGCGTGCGATCAAGACCCCAACCGCCGGTTCACCCCGGCAGGTCTGTGCATTCCTTGCGGCCAGGATGGCGAGGCCATCTGCATCAGCTCCAAGCCCTGCGACGATTACCACCGCGTCGTCTGGGGACTCTGCGGCTATTCCGGGCACTCGGAGGAGCCGGATTGCGACTGCTCGGTCGAAACGGTCCCGCCCCAGACGCCGGGCGAGCCTGTGCGCGGCTTCGCCGATGTCCACGCCCACCAGTTTTCCAACCTCGGCTTCGGTGGCGCGGTGTTCTGGGGCGAGACCCACCACAAGGACGGCATCGACAAGGCCTTGCCGTGGTGCGACTGGACCTGGAAGTTCCCGGTCATGCCGGCACTCCTCGGAATCCCGGACTTCCACCCGACCCTCGGTTTCAAGGTGCACGGCACGAAAGAACTCCATCAACCGGCCGAGTGCCTCATCCCCGGCGCCGGTCTCAGCATGAGCTGCAACTCGCTCGAAGGTGTCCACGCGGTGAGCGGGACCGGGCCCTTCGAGGGCTGGCCGAAGTGGAGCACCGCCACCCACCAGCAGATGTACTACAAGTGGCTGGAAAGGGCCTACAAAGGCGGGCTGCGCCTCCTTGTTCCGTTGGCAGTCAACAACGAGGCAGCCTGCGTCATCTCGCCCCAGAAATGGTGGTGGTGCGACGACATGTACAACATCGACCGCCAGATCGACGGGGCCTACTCGCTCGAGGCCTTCATTGACGGAGAGTCGGAGGGTGAGGGCAACGGCTGGTACCGCATCGTGACCTCCCCAGCCGAGGCGCGGAAGGTCATCGAGGAAGGCAAGATGGCGGTGGTGCTTGGTATCGAGACGGACAGCCTCTTCGGTTGCAAGCCCTCCACCGGCTCCTGCAGTGAAACCTACATCAAGGAACAGGTCGAGAAGTACTACTGCAAGGGAGTGCGTCACGTCTTCCCGGTCCACCTCTACAACAACAAGTATTCGGGTGCTGCGCTCTACAACGACTTCTGGACGATTGCCAACTTCGCCGTCACCGGTGATTTCATGGACATCTGGGACTGCTCTGACGAACCTGTGTATCCGGCAGGTGTGGATGGCCTGAAGTACAACTACCAGACGGAGTGGGTCGAAGCGATCCTGTTCATCTTCGACCTCATGTACGGCTGGATCCCGGGTGTGCCGGATCACTGGGCACCGATGGGCGCCCACTGCAACGCCGACGGTCTGTCTGACGAGGGGGAGACGCTGATCGACAAACTGATGGACTACGGAATGATCATCGATGTCGACCACCTGTCGTTGCTGGCAATTGAGGAGGCTCTCAACACCTTCGAGTTGAACCAATATCCGGTGATCTCGGGCCACTCCTTCCTGTTCGACGAGCCGACCATGGAGTTCGGGCACTACTCGCGCACCGAGCTCCACAAGACCCCTCAGCAGATTCGGAGGATCCGCGACCTGGGAGGGATCGTCGCCCCCCTCAACCCGCACGGCAAGTGCAGCTCGACCCTCGACTATGCGCGCAAGTACAAATACATCGTCGAGCAGATGTCGGGCGGACCGTTTTACGAAGCGGATGGATTGCCCAGGATCTCTTTCTCGAGTGATTTCGGCGGCTTCTTCCAGCAGACCGCGCCTCGCGATCCTGGAGACCCCGACGACCGCTGCTCGGACGACTCCTACGAAGCCCAGAAGTACGACCCCGAGAGCGACTGGTCCATCTATCACATCGTCAACGAGGACGGCTCGGCGGCCACCCTCAAGCGCCCGGAAGATTATCCGGCTCTCACGTATCCCTTCCAGGCGGTGGGAGAATTCGGGTGGTTCTGGAGGTCGTGGACCGGCGCCCGCCAATTCGACTTCAACATGGACGGTCTCGCGCACGTGGGGCTGGTGCCTGACTTCTTGGCCGACCTCAGAAATGTCGGGCTGACGGACGACGATCTCGAACCCATGATGTACTCCGCCGAGGCCTACATCCGGATGTGGGAGCTGATCGATAAATCCGGCGGCGAGGCCGTTCCCAGGGTCGTGGCCGACGTGGTTGGAACCGAGGGCAACGGCGAGTGGTACCTCTCGGACGTGTTGGTGGGCTGGGGCGACATGTGCGATCCGACCACGATCGATTTCGACACCGGTGGTGAGGACGTGAGCTGCACCGCCGGATTAGCGGTCTGCCCCGTGACCACGACCGTGACCATCCAGCGCGATGCCACGCCGCCCACGGTCAATGACTCCTACACCACTCTCCCGGTGCCGGCCAGTGGATGGTTCAAAGAGCCGGTCGATGTCGTGTTCGAGGCAGAGGATGTGACTTCCGGACTTGTCGGTGGTTCGCCGATCACCGTGCAGTTCGTCGCTGAGGGCGAGAACATGACGGCGACCCACACCTTCTTCGACCAGGCGGGCAATTCGACACTCGCCGAGCACGGCGGGATCAACATCGATATGACGCCGCCCTTCGTCGGCTTCAGTTTCAAGCATGCCCCGAATCTGCCGCCCGAGGAGTACGCGGCCGAGCTCGAGAAGTGGCACAACCACGACATCACATTCGTGGTCACGGCCCTGGACGAGCTTTCGGGTGTCGATTGGATCGACCCCGAGGAGCTGGTGGTCTCCACCGAGGGCATCTCCGTCGCCGGATCGGCAACCGCCTACGACGTCGCCGGCAACTTCTCGACCGTGGAATCGCCGGCGGTCAAGATCGACAAGACGCCGCCGACCATTGCCTATGTGAGCCGTTCGCCCGAACAACCCAACGGGCACGGCTGGTACAACGCGCCCATCACCGTGACCTGGAGCTGCGCGGACACCCTGTCCGGCGTGGTCGAGGCCGAGGTCACCGAGACACTGACCACGGAGGGAGCCAACCTCAGCCTCACCGGCCAGTGCGTCGACCAGGCCGGCAACACGGCCGAGCACACGGTCGAAGGGCTGAACCTCGACATGACGCCGCCGGAGTTCACCTGCTCAGCCGATCCGTCTGCGATGTGGCCGCCCAATCACAAACTGGTCGACGTGGACGTGACCATCGTTTTCTCCGACGCGACCTCTGGTACCGATGGTTTCTGGCTGACGGCAGCGACCAGCAACGAGCCCGACGCAGGGCTCGACGACGAGGACCTTCCCAACGACATTCAGGGCTTCGCAGTTGGCACGGATGACACCTCCGGCCGGCTCCGAACCGAGCGGTGGGATGAAGGCACCGGTCGCATCTACACACTCGACTACGCCGCCCAGGACCTGGCCGGGAACAGCGCCACCTGCTCGACGACCGTCACCGTCCCGCACGACCAGAGAGGGAACAACAAGAACTAGCGCGAGAGCGAATTCATACGATCTAGCAGCCGGGCGGCACATGTGCCGCCCCTACCGGCGACTCGACGCCTCGCGCAATCAAAAACTACCAACGTTGCAACGGCAGGTCGAAGCAGGCGTTGATGCTCTCCGCATAGCGGAACTGGAAGGCGACCTCCTCGATCTGCAGCTCCCTCAGCACATCTGCCCTCGAGGATGACCCAATCTTCAACGCTGGTGTCTCGGCCCGCTGCCCCTTCTTCCACAGAAGGCTGGCGTTGGTGGAGAGCTTGAAGTCGCCCGTGAAGTTGGACTGGCTCTTCAACAGCTGACCATCGAGCATGCTGTAGAGGCATGCGGTCTCGTCGAAGTGTTTGCTCGATCCCGCCTTCGGCACCGTCAGCTCGAAGTAGGCTTCGCCGGCCGCATCCCGAGCGACCGTCGTGCAATGGTCGCCTTCAGTCGAGATCTCGACCTCCTCCACGATCTTCGGGAGGCCCCAGATCTTGGCGCCGCGGATCTGGTTCTCGAGCGAGGTCACCGGCATCGAGAACACGTAGTAGCCCTTCTTCTTGAAATCCATCACCAACGGCAGCAGGGGAGGGGCGTACCCCGCATTCACCATGATCGGGATGGTCATCGCGATCTCGTTGTAGGGGGCGAGGTTCATGACGTTGCGGTACTGGTAGCAGGAGAACAGCACCACCGCCCGGCCGCCGGGCATCTTGACCGGTTGCATCGAGGGGTGCGGCAGGATCGCCTGCGCCCGCCGGTCATCGCAGAGAAAGATCCCGATCGCGCACATCACGTCGGCATAGCAGGTCGGAAAGGAATAGGTCTTCGAAATGCCGTCCGCAAGCTCCAACGGTCTCGGCGCCGGCCGCGGCTCGAAACGCTGGAAGAACGGATCGGTGAATAACGCCTCGTTGTCGACCAGGGTCTCGTCCAGGTGCGTGTTCGGTTTCATCGACAGACCTCTCAGTCGCGCGAATCTACCACGGCTGGCCGCGCGGCACATGTGCCGCCCCTACAAGTGACCCGGCGCATTCTGCTGGAGGGGCGGGGCATGCCCCGCCCTTGGGCTTTCACGTTCCCGTTCCTGCCCTTTACCCCGCCCGCATCCTGATCACGACCAGCGCGGCGAGCGCGATCAACACCACCAGCAGCGCGTGTGCCAGCGGGCCCGCGTCGGGGATGACGTGAAGCTGTTGAAGGCCGATGATGCCGAGGTAACCCCAGTAGCCGAGATCCGCCATGAGGTCCTGATTGTCGGTTCGGATCGTGCCGCAGACCAGGTCGCCTCTGCGCTTGGTCGTGATGTTCACCCAGCCCGGGGTGGAATCAGGCATCGTCTGCAGCTGGACGATGTGATCGTTCGTGGTCGTTGAAGGCAGGCATATTTCGACCTGCACATCCGGGCTGCATGCGACGAACTGCGCCGAGGTGGCCACCAGCATCACCTCGTTGGTCCGGCTGTGGGCTGGCAGTGGTGGAATCAGTGCCGGCAGGCCGGCCAGTGGCAACCAGATGCCCATCGTGTGACCTGGCTCCTGAACTTCGCAGAATCTGATCAGGGTGCCGTCATCCAAAAACACCCATTTTTGGAATCCTTGGTTGGTGTTGGGCGGCAGGTCCTCGAGCTGGATCAGTTCCCACCCGCCTTCGGGCACCTTGTCCGCGGGATCGGTCAGCAGGTTCATCGGGTTGGCCATGCCGACAAAGATCACATCGTCGAGCGTGACCATATTGCGAACGCCGTACGAGGTGTAGTTGTCGATCCCTCCCCAGCTTTCCGGATACGCCGGCCCGTCCGGGTCGAGGAAGTAGTAAAGATCGGCTCCGGCCCTGGTCAGAAGCTCGATGTCGTCGGTCAGAACGCTCGATATCGCCTCCGGGAGATTTGAAGTGCCGAAATCCTGCTGAATGATGCCAGAAAACTCATCGAGGGTGATGCCCCGCGAATCCAGGATTCCCTGCACCAGCGCCATGATGGCGTCCTGCAGGAGGTAGAGCCAATCCATGGTGCCGACCCACAGCCTGCCGTTGTTGACCGTCGTTGCCCACGTGTAGGTGTTGTAGGCGTTGCCGAAGCCGGAGGGACCCCACTCGGGCGTCCAACCGGTCGGAATGATCACCCAGTAATCGCTGGCGACCGGCGTGCTCGGCGGCGGCGGCATCGGTCCGGGTGTAAAGACCGGCAGCTCGGGAAGCCCGTACAGCATTGAGATGTCGGGGCTCGATCCGACGTTCTCCCCCATCCAGAATGTGGTCGCCCGATGGTTGCCGAGTAACGCGGCGATCACGAACCGGCCGATCGAACCGCCGGCCGCCTGGACGTCATCGTAAAAAGACGAGTAGGCGCCCCAGTTCGCCGCGGCCGACAAGAGGGGAGGGTGCATCGTGCCCCAGTAGAGGTTGCCGCCGTAGGACGCCATCGCGCCGACCCCGGTGACCGCGCTGTTGACCGGGTCGGGCTCGTAATCGGCAATCGACCAGATCTTCGACCACGCGCCATCGCCAGAATCGAGAACGCCGTCGCCCCCGGGATCGGGACTGATGTGGACCCCACCGATGTTCGGAGGCAGGTCGCCGGGGATCGGCCAGGTGCCGACGGCCAGCCGGCCTTCGTGCGCGACCACCTCCGCCGCCTGCTCGCCGGCGAAAGCGGCCACCGTCTCGAAGGCAAACGGTGATGCCACGTCGCCCGTCCAGCGCAGCACCTGACCCTCGGTCGCGGTCCCGACGCCGACGTACAGCTCGTCATTGAGGACCGCGAATCGCCTGACATCGGTCCACGGCATCTCCATTTCGCCGATGTAGGTGCCATCGGTTTCAAACGCGAAGATCCCGACCTGTCCAGTGACCATCACCCCGGCCAGCAGTACCACGCCGCCGCTGGTGCCGGCGGAACGAAGACCGATCACCTGTGCGAGCAGCGCCCCGCCATCGGAGGTCATGTCCGGGACCTTGTCTTCGAGAATGCCGGTGGTCGAGTGCCAGACCTTGATCTCGGGCGGTCGCTGATCGCCGACCGGGTCGTAGACGGCGCCGCCGAACTCGCACACCCAGGACGGGGTCTTGAGCGGCGGGATCGGTCCGCTGAGGGCTTGACCGATCATCGTCGACAGCACGAAGCAGTGCGTGTTGGCGACGGTGCCGAACCAGATATCGCTGCCGGCGTCCACCATGCCCCACACGTAGCTCTGGTTGACCTTGGGCTGTGAGTCGCCGCCGCAGGGAGGCGCCGACGTCGGCCCGCCGACGGAGGTGAAGCATTCGTCGGGTTGCGCCTTGGCCAGCAGCTCGCGGGTCGTCGTCCCGAACTCGAGGCCGACTCGAGTGATGGTCGCCACCGAGTTTTGCGCCGCCATCGATCGTGGCTGCACCTTGGCTCGCGCATTCCTCCAGAAATCGGTCAACACATCGTCCTGTGCGGCCGCAGCTCCCGCCACTGCGATCGCCAAGGTGCACGCGAAGAATACACTTGGGGGACGCATCCCAACCTCCTCCGCCCTCGATTCGGCACCGATCCATAAAAAATGAAACGTTCGCGCAGCAGCTTAGCTCAGACCGGCCCGAGTTGCCAGCCGAAATCGAGATTTTCAGCGACTGAAAGTCGTTCCAAACACGATTCGCTCGTTCTGTGCATCCGTCATCCGGAGCGACGATTTTCTCCGCGTCTTCCCGAGCGAGGCCGCCCGGCAGCCACTCTTCTGTCCGTATGATGCTGCCAGCCTTCCATGTGGCCCATCGTTCTGTCTGCCTGTGACGGCCTGGGGATGGTATGCCCACGGAGGGCAGCAAGAAAAAGGGCAGGTCCGCCGCCTCCTATGACTCCTCACCGAGCCATCGCGACGTGGTGATGTCGAACCGAAAGTGATGAACCCGCGCAGAGCTTTCGCTCGCGACAACGACCTCGGCCGCCACCAGGTGAAGCTTCGCCATCCTCACGGCACGAGCGATCTCGCTCAGTCACCCTGAGCGGGCGAAGCTCGCGGTCGACACGCTTGCATCACCATCCAGTCGATTTCTGCGGGCGTTGGCCCCTTCGAGCCCTCCTCGAGTCCTGCGTGGTGCAGCGCCTCGTGGATCAGCGTGATCGCCGCCTGTTTGTCCGACAGTTTCGCGAAACCGCGGCACAACCACGTCTGCGACCCGCTCATTTTCACGAAAGCCACCGAACGCCGGCAGACGTGAAGTTCCCCATACGTATTGGCCGGGAAATAGAGCGCCTTGAACAGCTTTTCAGCGCCGTCGGAACCGAGACGGGAGAAGAGGTCGTGACACTCGTGGACCTCCCGGACCCGCCGCACGGCAAGCTCGAGACCCGCAAGCAGTTTCCGTCTGACACTCGGGTTCATGAGCTTGGCAACGAAGGGTTTCAGGTGCTGGAATTCACGTCGAGATGCCGGTCGCGAGTACCGTGCGCAGGCGGTGCAGTGGCTGCGAACCGTCGGCGAGGCTGAGCTTCCAGCCGCTTCCGGAATCAAGCCGATGTTTTCGGCTGTCCACGTCACCCGCACCGCGACGGTCACGAGCATCAGCAGCACCCCGGTTCTGCGGCCGATGTGCGGCCTGGAGAGCCCTGGCAGGACCTTCTGATGGCTCTGATGATCTTCCATGACTCGAATCCTCGCTCCCGATGTCATATTTCGAATCTCGATGTATCGAAACTCGATATATCGTTTCTCGATATAATATTGGTCCCAATCTTCCGTTTGTCAACACGGCAGGAACCGAACCCGACAGGGTGGGATGGCGGCGTCCCGCGCGCTTGTCATCCCGAGCGAAGGCGGAGGGAAACAACGCCGTCCCCCTCTCTGTCATCCCGAGCGGAGGCGGAGCGCTAGCGACGCCGTCCCCCTCTCTGTCATCCCGAGCGAAGGCGGAGCGGTAGCGACGCCGTAGTCGAGGGATCCCCAGAATTCTCCGGAGAGTGCCGAGCACGGAACACTCTCTGACTTGGGGGGGTCCTTCGACTCGGCCGTCGGACGGCCTCGCTCAGGATGACAGCGTTGTATGGGCGGGTGGCTTTCGTCCCCGTTCCCGTCCCCGACCGGGTGGGCGGCCTTGTCAAACGCCGCAGAATGATCGATATTCTTACTCGTAAGATTAGGAGGCGATGCTGTGAAAGCCGATGCAACGACAAAGATGTCATCCAAGGGCCAGGTGGTCATTCCCGAAGAAATCCGAAACGCCCTTGGTTTGAAGCCCGGCTCGAAGTTCGTGGTTGTGGGTGAGGGTGATGTTGTCATTCTCAAGATGATCACCCCGCCGTCGATGTCGGAATACGACGACATCATTCAGGAGGCACGCAGCCACGCGCGCCAGGCCGGCATGAAGCGTTCGGACGTCGCCGCGGCCCTCAAGGCGGTACGCGCCGGCAAATGAAGGTCGTCATTGACACGAATGTACTCATCTCAGGCGTCTTCTTTGGCGGGATGCCTTCGCGCGTCCTGGAAACCTGGCGGGACAGAAAGATCGAATTGGTGGTTTCTCCCGAGATTCTGGAGGAATACCGGCGGGTCGGGGAACATCTGGAGAGCCGTTTTCCCGAGGTTTCGTTCTCGCCGTTTCTTGCGCTCCTCGTCACACACGCGGAGATCATCGAGCCGCCGAATCTCCCCGAGCCAGCGTCAAGAGATCAGGATGACGACAAGTTCATCGCATGCGCGGTCGCAGGGAAATGCAAATACACCGTCAGCGGGGACAAAGATTTGCTCGAAGTCTCCCAATACCGTGGAGTCAAGGTGTTCACACCTCGGGAGTTCCTGGACTCAGTCCTCTGACATTTCGATCGCGGCCATACCTGGGCGGCGTCCCAAACCGCTGTCATCCTGAGCGAGGTGCCCGGCCTCCTCTCTTTTGTCATCCCGAGCGAAGGCGGAGCGACGTGTGCCCCAGGAACGAGCAGAACGAGAACGCCAAAAGCCCCCGAAGGGGGCGACATATGTTGAGCCTGGGGGTGAGTCACGACGCCCATTGGGCGTCCGTAACCCCAGGTACCGAGGCCATAAAAAATGGTGAGCCCCGGAGGGGCGACAGACCTCCGGAATGCCAGCCGCGCTACAATCCCTGCAATAACGTGAGCACCCACGACTCCGACACCGTTGGTCTCGACAGCACCACCGACTCTGTCGATGTGATGCCGACGGCGGTGGTCGGCGATGTCCTCTCCCACCGCTACCGCCTCGACGAGGAGATCGGCCGCGGCGGCATGGGCATCGTCTTTCGCGGCTGGGACACCGACCTCGAGCGCCAGGTCGCCGTCAAGGTCCTCGGCCTCGAGCACCAGGTCGGCGACGCCAAGGCGCGCCTCTTCCGCGAGGCCCGCGCCGCCGCCGCCCTCAGCCACCCGCACGTCGTCGCCGTCTACGACGTCGGCGAGCACAAGCACATGCCCTATCTGGTCATGGAGCTGGTCGAGGGCCCGAGCCTGAAAGAGCGCACACCCGAAACCCTCGAAGAAACGATCGAGATCGCGACCCATCTCTGCGAGGCCCTGCACCACGCCCACGAGCACGGCCTCGTCCACCGCGACCTCAAGCCCGCCAATGTCCTCATCGCCGACAGCGACGGCGAGCCCCTGGTCAAGCTCGTCGACCTCGGCCTCGCGGTGCGCGAGCGCGGCGTCCGCATCACCCGCGAGGGCGGCATCACCGGCACCGTCAACTACATGGCGCCCGAGCAGGCCCTCGGCAAGGAGCTTGACGGCCGCACCGACCTCTACGCCCTCGGCGTCATGCTCTACGAGCTCACCACCGGCCGCCTGCCCTTCGACGGCGACAACCCCCTCGCCGTCCTCTCCCAGCACCTGCACGCCCCGGTCGTCCCGCCCCGCACCTACAGAGCAGACCTCCCCGAGTACCTCGAGAACGCCATCCTCCGCCTCCTCGCCAAAAACCCGGACGACCGCTTCGCCACCGCCGCCGAGGTCAAGGCTGTCCTCACCCAAAGCCCCGAGGCAGCGGCCGTGCCCGCACCCGCCGGCGTCTCCGCCGCCCGCGGCGGCCTGGTCCGCGGCCGCATGGTCGGCCGCGACACCGAGATCGACGCCCTCCGCCGCTCCTGGTCCGAGACCGCCCTCGGCCGCGGCGGCATGGTCCTGGTTTCCGGCGAGCCCGGCTCCGGCAAGACCCGCCTCGCCCGCGAGCTGGTCGATTACGCCTGCATCACCGGCGGCACCATGCTCTCCGGCGGCTGCTACGAGCTCGAGGCCGCCACCCCCTACCTGCCCTTCGTCGAGGCCCTCCGTTCCTGGGTCCACCAGAGCTCCGACGACCAGCTGCGCGAGGCCGTCGGCGACTCGGGCGCCGAGATCGCCCGCCTCGCCCCCGAGCTGGCGAGCCGCATCGGCCCCTTCCCCGAGGGCCCCGAGCTGTCGGCCGCCGAGCAACGCCTCCGCCTCTACGACGGCGTCGCCCGCTGTCTCTTCCGCCTCGGCGAGCCGTCCGGCGTCCTCCTCTTCATCGACGACCTCCAGTGGGCCGACCAGGCCTCGCTGAGCCTGCTCCACTACCTCGTCCGCCTCGCCCCCCGCGAGCGCCTCCTCATCCTCGGCTGCTACCGCGACACCGAGCTCGACCGTAACCATCCACTCTCCGAAGCCCTCGACACCTGGAACCGCGAGCGGGCGGCGGTGCGGGTCCACCTCGGCCGCCTCGATCTCGACAGCACCTCGGCCCTGCTGACGGTTCTGCTCGGCGACGAGTGCATCTCCGAAGCATTCTGCGCCCACATCCACCGCGAGACCGAGGGCAACCCCTTCTTCATCGAGGAGGTCGTCAAGACCCTGGTCAACGAGGAGCAGATCGTCTGTGAGTACGGCGAGTGGCGGCGGCGCGACAAGGACGCCGGCCTGGCCCTGCCCCAGGGCATCAAGGCCGCGATCGGCCGACGCCTCGACCACGTTTCCGAGCCCACCACCGAGATCCTGCGCACCGCCGCCATCCTCGGAAAATCCTTCGAGTTCTCCGAGCTCGCGGCGGTTGCCGAACAGACCGAGGACGAGCTTCTCGACGCCCTCGACGAGGCCGTCTCCGCCCAGCTCCTGGAAACCCGCTCGGGCGAGTCCGTCATCTTCACCCACGACAAGATCCGCGAGGTCCTCTACCACGAGCTCAACCCCATTCGGCGGCGACGCCTCCATACCCGCGTCGCCAACGGCCTCGAGGCGCTGCGCGAGAGGGGAGGGCGGGTCGCCGTCGCGGACCTCGCCCACCACTTCATGGAGGGTGGCTGCCTCGACAAGGGCTTCGACTACGCCATGCGAGCGGCCGCCGACGCCGCCACCCTCTACGCTTACTCGGACTCGCTACGGTTGTATGAGCGGGCTCGCGACTGCGCCGAGACGATGGGGCGAACCGACGACCTGCCGGCAATCGACACCGCCATGGGCGACGTCTTCGGCCTCAAGGGCGAGCCCCTCAACGCGGCCGCCGCCTACGAGCGGGCCCTGACCGCAATCGACGACCCGGCGGAAGCAACGCCCATCAAATGCAAGATCGGCGAGGCCTACGTGCTCATAGGTGATGCCCGCGCCCTGACCTACCTCGAGGAAGCCAAGACCACCCTCGACCCCGAAATCCAGCCGGCCGAGGTCGCCCGCGCGACCATGATCGAGGCCCGCTTCCACCACTACCACGGCCAGTCCGGCAAGGCCGCCGAGCTCCTCCTGCAAGCCAGCGAGACCGCCGAGCGCTCGGGCGACATCATGCTCAGGGCCTGGATCTACGGCTATCTCTCCGGCGCCTACCAGCACCTGGCTGACTTCGAAGAGAGCAATCGGTGGAGCCGGAAGAACATCGAGCTCGGCGAGGAGCAGGACAACCCGGCCATCGAAAGCTTCGGCTACGAGTTCCTGCAGGAGAACGCCTTCATGCAGGGCAAATGGCGCCTCAGCCTCGAGTACGCCGCCCGCCACCGCGAGCTGGGCGAGAGGTCGCAGTCCTCCGACCGCCTGGCCTGGAACTACCTCCCTCTCGCCAACGCCAACTACGGTCTCGGCCACCTGGCCGAGGCCGAAGCCGCCTGCGACGGCGGCCTCGAACTCGCCGAGCGCCTGGGCGACGAGCGCCTGGCCGCCTTCCTCGCCGGCTGGAAGCCCCTGATGGTCGCCGAGCAGGGCCGCATCGACGAGGCCATCCCCTTCGCCGACGCAGCCATCGAACGGGCCGACACCCTCGGCCTCAAACAAGGCCAGCTCGAATGCCGCCGCGCGCGGGCCCTCATCGCCCGCCTCCAGGGCGACCACGAGGCGATCCTCGAATACGACGCTCAGGCCGCGCAGCTCCTCGAAGGCACCGACGAGTCGACCTTTCCGAACTGGTGGCGCCCGCTCGCCTCCGAGTCCCTCATCGCCCTCGGCCGGCTCGACGAGGCCGAGCAGCGCCTCGAAACCACCCTCGAAGTCACCCGCAAGGCCGACATGCCGCACTGGGAGGCCATGGCCCTCAAGACGCGCGCGCGGCTGCATGCCGTGCGGGGTGATGATGAGGCGGCGCGCAGGGACCTCGACTCTGCGATCGAGATCTTCGAGAAGCTCGAGAGCCGGTTGGAGTTGGCGAGGGCGTTGGTTTTGCGTGGCGAGGAGGATGACCTTACTCGTGCCCGCGACCTCTTCGAATCTTGCGGCGCCCCCACCGACCTCAGCCGACAGTCACCTTGACCTAACCGCTTCGCGTGTCATCCCGAGCGGAGGTGGAGCGAAGCGACGCCGTAGTCGAGGGATCCCCCGACTTCCCCGGAGAGTGATCCGCAAGGTTTGAACTGTTCGCGGGCCCT
>JBFFBV010000030.1:0-42671 GCA_041560205.1 Candidatus Sulfomarinibacter sp. | reverse complement strand
GGCCGCCGACGAGCTTTCCTCTCCGGCGCCGCGCATCGTCGTCATCGGCGAGGTCCAGGGTGCGGCCAACACCGTGACCGCCTTCCTCGAGCACCTCGAGCTGATCGACGCCGAAGGCCACTGGTCCGGAGGCGACACCATCCTGATCCAGACCGGAGATCTCGTGGATCACGGCGAAGGCGTCCGAGCCGCTCTGGACCTCTTCATGAGGCTCCAGCAAGAGGCGGCATCGGCGGGCGGCCGGGTCATCGTCCTCATGGGCAACCACGAGGCGATGAATATTCTGGGCGTGCTTCGTGACGTCAATTACATGGCCTACGCGTCCTTTGCCGGCGCCGAATCCGAGGCCAGGCAACGTCAGGCCTGGGAGGACTGGGTCGCGTGGCGAAGCCGACGGGCAAAGGCCGTCAATGCGAGCTTCGAGGTGGATGCGGACACCGAGGCTGACTGGTTCGCACTCCACCCGCCGGGGTGGGTCGAGTACGTCGAATCCATGCGGCCGGAAGGCGTCTACGGTGCATGGCTCCGCACGCTCCCCGTGGTCGTCCAGATCGACGATGTTCTGTTCATCCACGGTGGGATCAGCCCCGATCTCGAGGAAACCGAAGCCGACGCTCTCAACCGCCGTGCGAAGGCCGAAATCGAGAAGTTCGACGAGTATCGGGCCTTCATGTTCGACAAGGGTCTCTGCCTGCAGACCTCGTCGGCCCGCGAGATGACCGAGGTCATCGTCGACGAGATCGAGTACCTCAACACCCTCAGGGCCGGGAAACGCACGACGGCAAACCCGCGCGTCTCGCATATCCTCCAGGTCGAGGACCTGACCAAATGGGGGTCGTGGTCCTTGATCGACGAGACGGGCCCGCTCTGGTTTCGCGGTGCTGCCAAGTGGCCGGAGGAGCAGCTCGGACCGAAGATGGACTCGATCCTCGCGGCTTTCGAGGTCAAACGAATCGTGACGGGGCAGGGCGACGGCAAAGAGCGACTCATCCGGGCACGGTTTGACAATCGGATCCTGTTGACCTCGATCGACATGGATGACAATCCATACGCCGGCGGCGGCAAGCCGGCGGCCCTCGAGATTAGGGACGGGGACTATTTCGTGGTCACACTGGGCGGCCGGGAGCTGCTGATCGACAACTGAGGTCCAACACACGACGCGGGGGCCGCAAAGGCTCCCCGCATCAGTTCATTTGTTCAGGCCTGGGCTTATTGATCGATGGCTGCCATGAGCTCGTCGAGTTCGAAATCTCCGACATTCGACAACAGCCGGCCCAGAGTCCGGGGATCGATGCTGCCGGCGATGTTGACCAGCACGACCTCGTCGCCCCCGTCGTTGACCAGCACCGTCAGGCCGGCGATTGCTTCGCCCTGCTCGAGCGAGTAGAGATACACCTGTTCGTCTTCTTCTTCAACGGTGAGGATCTTGTCCCAGCCGGAGTTCTCGAGGCGCATCCGAGCATCTGAAATGATGGATCCAACGGATGCAGTTTCGACTTTTTTCGGGCTGCCAACCAGTACCCGCACCCGCTCGAGTTTCGAAAACAAGTCGACGAGATTCTCGTCCCGGTTTTCCATCGCACCCGCGGCCACCTGCAGCATGGCGCCGCTGAGATCGACGTTGACCTCCAGATCGCCCTCGCCGAAGATGCCCAACTCCTCGATCGGGAAGTAACCTGGATGAGCATTTCCAGATTGCGCCGCCACCGATTGAGCACCCGCCAGCAACACCACACAGATCAGCACCCAAATCTTTCGCATTCCCAACTCCCTTTCATTGAGGTAACGGCGTCGCCGGCAGCTCCGCGGCCGCGGATGCAGCTTCGCCAATGATTCTCATCGAACGGCTGAATCCCCGGACGGTCCTGATGACGGTACCGTCCTCGAGGATCTTCTCCTTGACGCTCAGCTCCGCCCGCTGGACCGCGTCCCCGACGTAGGCCAGCGCCAGTTGCGCCTCCAGCGCGGCGCGCTCGATCTCTTGATCGCTGTATTTCGGCGTCGACGGCCCGCGCCACTGAGAGACCAGAACGATCGCCAGCATGGCGACTGCGATGGCAGCTGCTGCCGCGGCCGGCCGGCGCATGGATGTTGTCGTGGTGGCGCCGAAGCGGGCCCACATCGGCGGCCGGGCAAAACCGGGAACGGAATGCAGCACGCGAGTGGGGACGTCGAACTCGGGCAGGGAGCGAAGCCCCATGACCAGGTCCTCAGCCTCGGATTTTTCCGTCCGGCACGACGCACACTGGGCAATGTGCGCCTCGAATCTCGCAGCCTCCTCCGCACCGAGCTCCCCGTCGATCCACGCCTCGAGACCCTCCAGAACGTCTGAACACATTTCGAGGTCAGCACGCGGCGACATGATCGTGCACCTCCCTCAGTTCCTCGCGCAAACGCCGACGCCCACGGTGGAGCGTGACGCGCACGTTGTTGATCGGCATCTCCAGCACATCCGAGATCTCCTGGTACGAGAGGCCCTGGATCTCCCGAAGGATGACGACGCTCCGACCGGGCTCGGAGAGCTTTTCGAGGGACCTGAGGATGCGCCTTCCGAGCTGGGAGGCATGGCTGAGAGCCTCCGGCCCCGGGGCACTCTCGCGAAGAGCAGTGGCCGCAACGCCGTCGATATCCACCGATGTGTCCTGCTTGCGTCGGCGGATGGCGTCGATGCAGGCGTTCCTCGTCACCCGGACGAGCCAGGCGCCGATCCTTTCGGGGGCGACCTCGCCGCCGCGGCGCCACAGCCGGACCAGCACCTCCTGGGTCACGTCCTCCGCCTCCTCCCGGTTGCCGAGCAGATACACCGAGAGCGTGAAGACCTTTCGTCCATGGGTCGCCACGACGGCGTCAAAGTCCGCTCGCCTCATTCGCAGTGAAAGACGAGACCTCCCGGCAAAAAGTTACACCGCTTCAGTGCAACCGCGGGCGCGTCTTTACGTATCGAAGAGTTGGAACCCGACTGTGGCTGTCGACATCTGGAAAACCCAGGAAACCGCCCTCGACACCCGACGACGGCTCGACCGCCCGGGAACGGCTTCCGGCCCGAGGAATTCCGCCCCACCAAGGTCTGAGGAGGAGAAATGAAGTATGTGAGCTTGGTACGCGTCATGCTGTTCAGCCTGGTCGTCACCGGCCTGGCCGCCTGCGGCGCCTCGCCACCGCCCGAGATGAAGGTGGACACGACCAAAATCCCCATCACCACCAGCTCCGAAAGGGCACGGGACGCATTCCTGAAGGGGCGCTGGCTCCTCGAAAACCTGCGCGTCACAGACGCCCACGAATATTTTCTGAAAGCGGTGGAAGCCGACCCGAACTTCGCCCTTGCCCACCTGCGGGTCGCAAATACCGCCTCCACAAATCAAGAGTTCTTCGACGCACTTCGGCGAGCAGTCGACACGAGCATCAACGCGAGCGAAGGGGAACGCTTGATCATTTCAGCATTCGAAGCCGGAGTGGCGGGAAACCCGCAATCTCAGCGATCCGACCTCGAAGCGCTCGTGGCCCTCTTCCCCGAAGACGAGCGCGCCCACAACACCATCGGCAACTTCCTGTTCTTCAACCAGCAGAATTACGAGGCCGCGATCTCGGCCTACCGGGCGTCAATCGCTATCAACCCCGAGTTCGCGCCTCCGTACAACTCGCTCGGTTATGCGCTGCGCTTCGTCGGCGACTATCCGGCCGCCGAGGAGGCTTTTGTCCGCTATACCGAGCTCATTCCCGATCAGCCCAATCCCTACGACTCCTACGCCGAGCTCCTGATGAAGATGGGCCGCTACGAGGAGTCGATCGCCGGCTACGAAAAGGCCCTCGAGATCGAGCCCACGTTCATCGCGTCGTATATCGGCATCGGCAACAACCAGATGTTCATGGACCGATACGAGGACGCCCGTTCGACCTTCGCGCGGATCGAGGAGATGGCGCGAAACGATGCCGAAAGACGCCAGGCCTGCACCTGGACCGCGGCCAGCTACCTCCACGAAAACGATTTCGAGAACGCCTATGACGAGATCCAGCGCCGCTACGACATCGCGGCCGAGACCGACGATCGGGGTGCCATGTCGGGCGATCTCAACGTTTTGGGCGACATCTTCCTCCGCGCGGGCCGCGCCGACGAAGCGGTCGAAAAATATGGTGCCCAGCTCGAAATGGCGCAGAGCTCGGATGCCACCGACGAAGTCAAAGAGGGGGTCGCGCGGAACCAAAAGTACGATCTGGCGCGAGTCGCCCTGTGGAATGGGGACACCGCCCGCGCCTCCGAGCTGGCCGATGCCTACAGAGAAGAAGTCGCGGCGCATGACGTGCGTTTCGAGCTGCAGCGCACACACGAGCTCGACGGCATGATCGCGCTCGCCGAGGGTGACTTCGAGACCGCACTGAGCCACCTCGAAGGGGCAAACCAGCAGGACCCGCAGATCTGGCTCCTCAAGGCGCGCTGTTACGCAGGTCTCGGTGATCTTGAAGGCGCGCGATCGGCGTGCGAGCAGGTGATCGGCTTCAACCAGCTCAACTTCAACCTCGCATACGTCAGGGGACTGGCACGCGAGCTCCTCGAATCGCTCTGACCCTCATTCATCGACCCCTTCAGGGCCCGCCGAGAACCGGCGAGAGGAGGGGGCGTGAAACCACCACGGCTGATATTCGTCGTCGCGGCGGTCGCCGTCATCGCCACGGCGACCACCGCCGTTGCGCAACAGCCCGACGGAGTCCCACTCGGCATCGACCCCAAAGCCATGCCGACGTCCGTCGACGGATTCGAAGGCGTCCGTGGCGGGGTCTTCAAAGACGGTCGCCTCTTCATCGCCGGACAACCCGATCAGGAGGCTTTCCGGCGTTTCAAGGAGCTCGACGGCTCGCCGGTCGTCAATCTACGGACCCCGCGCGAGATGGACGATCGGGAAAGAGTCCCCTTCGACGAGGCCGCTGTACTCGAGGAGATTGGCCTCGAGTACCTGCACATCCCCCTTGGCGGCGACGACCACCCCTACACGACCGGAGCCGTGTCGACCTTCGCCAGGGCTCTCGAGAGGCACCGTGGGCCCGTGCTGCTGCACTGCACCATCGCCTGGCGCGCGAGCTGTCTCTGGGTTGCCTATCTCATCCTCTACCATGACGTCGAGCTCGACGCCGCGCTCGAACGAGGCGAAGCGATCGCGATCAGCCCTCCCCCTCTCCAGGGCCTCCTCGGCCGTGACCTCACTCTGGCCTACGAGTAGCGCCAACGATATCGGCGGAATTGCGATACTATGGAGCGGAGTGGTGTTGCGACGTTGACACCCTGCGCCATCCGCCGGAGATCGTTCAGACACCGGCACAATCCCGGGAAGGTACGCACTGTGGGTCCATCCGGGTGATCAACGCGGCGCGAAGAGAGCTCTCGAGGGGGAACAGCTTTGAATGAAGGAACCGGGGTCGCTGGGTACGAAGAGGAGCGGGCGCTCCTCAAGCGATACCTGTCGGACGAGATCGCACCGATGATCTTCGCCGACAGCGCGTCAGAGCTCTTCGGCGTCCCCATCCAGATCGTCGTCCACGAGATCCAGTCCTGGCTCGGTGACCAGATCCGCGGTGCCAGCAGCATGACCGCCTCCGAGCTCATCTACCACGCGGCCACGAAACTCCATCAACTCGGCATCCTCGAGCTGATCCCGCGTGAAGAGGTCGGTGCGTTTCTCGCCAAGCTCCAACCCTTCCTTCTCGAGCTGTGCCCGCCCGAACAGAAACAAGGACTCGAAGAGAACTTCAAGCATCTCGAAAAGAGCACCGGCATCAGCGGCGGCAAGGTGGAAGTGCTTCACAAGCAGGCGCCCGGCGGCGGTCGTGGAGGCCCCGGAGGCTACCCTGGGGCGGCGCCAGGCGCAGTGGGAGGCGCACCGGGTCATGCACCCGCGGGATCCGCTGCAGTCGGCGGGGCGGCTCCTGCGGCGGCGGATGCCCTTGCCCTCCACCGACTCAACCTGATGCTCGATCAACTGCAAAAGGTCGCCGCGCCCGGGGTCGCGTCCGCCGGTGGCGCACCTGCGGTCAGCCAGAAGGCAATGCTGGGACACGTCGTGGAACAGTTCGCCTCTCAAGCCGCGAGCACCAAGGAGCTGGAGACCCAGCTCGGCATGCTCAAGAATCTCGGCATCGGCGACCTCGGCGCCGACCTCTTCAAGAACCTCAGCGAAGGCCTACCCGACTGGGCCCCACCCCCGCACTCGGAGGTCGGCGACAAGGACCCGCCGGCCGGCGCGACCCGCGCCATGCGCAAGGTCGTCAAGCTGGCCAAGGATCCCGAGGAGCTTCTCACGCGATTCAAGGAGATGGTCGGTGTCGCGATCCAGGAGTTCAACGCCGGTTCCCTCGGTCGCTCGGTGACCATGATCGACCTCGCAAGTCGAATGATCGCCCAGAAAGAGGTGGATTCCTCGATCGCCAATCAGGTGATCGAAGAGAGCTATCCCGAACTCCAGATGCAGCAGCTATACAAGCTTTCGGACAATCCAGACAAACGCCTGCTTCTCCACAGGTTCATGAGCTTCTTCCCGAAGCTCCGGGTGCGGGAGCTGCTCCAGAAGCTGACGGCCGAGAAGGACAGGGAACGACGCCTTCAGCTGCTCAAGCTCATTCGCGCCCACGGCGAAGAGGCCCGCGAGGTGGCTGTCGAAGCTCTCGAGGAATCGGTCAACAGCGATCCGCGTCAGCCGTGGCACGTCGAGCGCAACCTGGTCTACCTGATGCGCGCGATCCCTCGCGTCCACGACGAAGACATCGAGCGGGAGATCGATCTCCTGATCAGGGTTTCCGACATCACGGGGTCCATGCAGGTGGTGCGCGAGGCCATCGCGTCGTTGGTGCAGCTCGACCACCCACGCGCGAACACGACCTTGGCCGCACGCATCAGCGAGCTCGAGGACGTGCTCATGGGTGACACCGTCCTCACCTTCGACATCAAGGAAATCCGCTGGCTATTGAGCAATGCGATCAAGCTTCTGTCGCAGAGCGAAAGCGACGAGGCCAGGTCGATCATCATCACTCATGGACTCAAGGATAAACCGGAGCTCGGCGATACCCACGCCCGGCTCGTCCCCCTCGGCGAGCACGATCTGTCGAACACCCCGGATCAGCTCAACCGTCTTCTCGACGCCATCCAGAAGGAGCTGCCGAGGAAGTTCCTCGGCGTCTCGGTCAAGAATCCGCGCAAGGCGCAGATTCTCGAGTACTTGATCGCGTCCGTTTCGGGAACCAACGCGACCGAGGTGCACACGGTCTTGGCCGACATCACCAAGCAGTTCTCGGGTCAGCCCTTCGCCACGGCCGCAGACACCGCCCTCACCAAGATGGGTCAGCCGGTGGCCAAGAAGCAGGCGCCGGCGGCCACCAACGATTCCGTGACGCTTTCGGGTGATCTGGCCCTCTTCGGTCTCCCCAACGTTCTGCAAAACCTTTCCGACACCAGGGTGACGGGGGCGGTGAAGATCTTCGACAAGGACGGAGGCGAGCTCGCGGAGATTCGCCTCGCCGACGGCACCCTCATCTCGGCAAAGGTCGGCGAGCTCACAAACGACGTCGCCGTTTATCAGCTCCTCGAACGTCCCGTGGAGGGGCGATTCGTCTTCGTCAACGAGGAATTCACCGACGGTGACGCTCCGACGCCGCAAGGGTCGATGGCGATGATGTCGCTGCTCCTCGAAGGAATGCGTCGCTACGACGAGTTCAACCGCGCCCTCGCCCTGATCCCGGACGACGCCCGCTTCAAATCGACCGGCAAGAAGCCATCCGACGTCAAGGAAGACGCGGACCCCAAGCTGGCCAAGGCGGTCTGGACCCAGGCCGTGAAGGGCGTACCACCTGCGGCCTGCGAGAGCGGGATCAAGCTCGACAGCTTTCGAATCCGCCGCCTCTACGAGCACTGGGTGACGGAAGGCTCACTTGCGCCTGTCGACGCACCATCGACACCACAAGCCGCACCGCCGCCACAGAGCTGACACTCGATGCCTGATGCTGGATGCTAGATGCATCGCATCGATACAACCTCTCGCTGAAGTGACAAGGGGTGGGTGGGCGGATCGAGTATCCGGCATCGAGCATCCAGCATCAGGAGGCTGAGCTATACTCCGGCGCGTCATGGAGCAGGAACGCGTTTCTTGGGAGCGGTACTTCATGAATCTCGCGGTGCAGGCCGCGACCCGCTCGACCTGCCCGCGAAAGCACGTGGGCGCGATCATCGTCCGTGACAAGACCATCCTCTCCACCGGCTACAACGGCTCGATCCGCGGCGCCCCGCATTGCACCGAGGTCGGCTGTCTGATGGACAACAGTCATTGTGTCCGGACGGTGCATGCCGAGGCCAACGCCCTTGTCCAGGCAGCCTGCCACGGCATCCGCCTCGAGGGAGCCCAGATCTTCGTCACCGCATCCCCATGCTTCAACTGTTTCAAGCTCATCGTCAACGCCGGCATCCGGAACGTCTACTTCGGCGAGTTCTACCGCGACGACAAGGTCCTGCAGTTCGCCGACGAGCTCGGCATCGAGATGATCCACCTCGGCTTGGATGACGCCACCGACCCTCGATGATCGACGTCGACCTCGACCAGGTTTCCATCCCTCTCGGCTGGCAGGAGCTGTTCGGCCGCATCGCACCGACCGACGTCGAAATCGGTTCCGGCAAGGGCGCGTTCCTGAACGACTACGCCACGGCTCACCCCGAGCGCAACATCTTGGCGGTTGAACGGTCGGGCAAGTACCATCGCCTGTGTTGTGATCGCGCGGCGCGACGGGGGCTGAAGAACACTCGCCTCATCCGGACGAC
Source organism: Candidatus Sulfomarinibacter sp. (assembly GCA_041560205.1). GTDB lineage: Bacteria > Acidobacteriota > Thermoanaerobaculia > Thermoanaerobaculales > Sulfomarinibacteraceae > Sulfomarinibacter. The sequence goes on along the minus strand of JBFFBV010000030.1, from coordinate 33,880 downwards.
CGGCGAAGACCTCCTCTTTCGCCTCCTCGAGCAAGAAACGGTCGACACCTTCTTCGTCCTGTTTTCCGACCCATGGCCCAAAAAGCGTCACCACAAACGCCGCTTCTTGAGCTCTCAGAACGTCTCCGCGATGCGCAGTGCCCTCGTTCCGGGCGGCCGCCTGCTCGTGAAGTCGGATCACGAGGCGTATGCGGAGGTCATCTCGGAGGTCCTCGCTCGGGCCAGAGGCTTCGCGACCCTCGATCCAGAGGAAGCTTTTGTCGACCTGCCCACCACCGGCTTCGAGCGCAAGTACCTCGTCGACGGCCGTAACATTCACTCGTTCGCACTCGAAAAGCTGAGGTGATCGCTCGTGCCGTCGCTGAGAATGCTCAACGCGCGGCGGCGAGCCCCGTTAATCCTGCAGCTCGCCGGTTTCGATCGAGCCGTCGGAAAGCGTGAGGTGCCACTGGACCGTCACCCGTGACTGATTCGAGGGCAGGCGCATCGACCCGCTGGTGACCTTTTCCTCAGGCGCAAGGTAGATCTCCGAAAACCTGACGCTGTTGAAGTTGTCGAGATCGCCCTCGCGCCAGCTGCCGCCTCGCACCTCGCCGAGCGTCAGGCTGTCGAAACCCCCGCGGTCGCGCGCTCGGAGCCAGCCATCGACAACCGTCACCTGCACCCAGGTCCCATGGTTGGTCACGGCGGTTACGAATGGACCGGGATTGGTGAGGGAAACGCGCATCGTCCTGCCGTCGCGCCGGAGTTCGACCTTCGCGTTGGGCGCGGGCCCCGCTCCTTCGAGGTATCTCAACAAGGTCTCGCGACCGAGCCCGAGCGCCCTCTCCTGCGGCGGAAGGCTGACCAGGTCCCACCCAGCGACCTCCGGCAGCGTCAAGCGGTGCGTCTCCGCAAACGAGGCGTTGAGGCGTGCGGCGTCGACCCACCGCACGGCGACCTTGTCGCCAGCGCTCCAATCGCGCCCGCTCCAGCGAGCTGACTGCTCGAAGTTGAAGGTCCGGTCGAGGGTCGAGTTCGTCGAGACGGTTCCGACGCGGGTCAGCAGGTCGAGGTCATCGCCATCGCCGACCAGCGGCGGTTCGGTCCTCGGTGTCATCACGACCGCCAGCCGCACCTTGGCGCCACTTCCGGCCATTGGTGCGAGCTTCTCCCTCAACAGCAGAGGGTCGAGCTCGCGAACTCCCCGAAGGTCCGCGCCATCGGTCCCGAAGGCGGGGACCACGCAGGTTCTCGCGACCGACGCGATCCTCAGCCCTTCTTCGTTTTGGAGCTGTTCAAAGCTGAGCAGCGGAACCACGGAGACGCCGGACACCTCCGTCAGCTCTCCGATGAAATCGGCAAAATCGCTCGTCAACCTGTGGAGATCGAGGATGATCTCGGCGGGAACACGGCCATCGAGCTCGGACTCGATCGCTCGCCATACCGATTCGGCAACGGATCGATCGAGGTCTTCACGAAGCTCGCGCACCTCGAGGAAGATGCCGACCGGAATCGCTCCCTCCACCGGCGGAGCTTGGGCGAACCGGAGGATCGGCGCCTGTCCCGAGAGATTCAGGCTGCCCAGACGGACGACGACCTCGTCGACTCCGGCGGCTCGCATCCTTTTAGCAGTCTCCAGGTCGAGACCCGTGTCTCCGAGCCACACCGCGAGTCGTCGCGGTGACGGCGCCACATCCTGGAAGGACGGACCACCACCCCCGCATCCCGCGACGAGGGCCGCAGCAACCGCGACCGAAAGCGCCCTCTTCATCATCTCAATCCTAACAAAGGTCTCACCCGGCCGCCGGTGCATCCCGCAGGCTCGAAGAGGTCGGAAATTCGAGCCGAACCCGGAGGCCACGATCCGAGTTGGTCGCCGAGACGCTCCCGTGGCAACGGACGACCACCTGCTGAACCAAAGCCAAACCGAGGCCCGTGCCGGCGGTGGTGGACGAAAAGTGAGGAGAGAACAGGTCGGGAAGGCGCTCGTCCGGTACGCCTCCACCCGAGTCCTCCACCTCCAGCACGACCCGACCGCGCGCGGCCTCGAGCCGAAGTACGATGGCACCGGGCGAGTCGCCGAGGGCGTCGAGGCTGTTCTGCAGGAGATTGGCCACCGCACGGCGAAGCCACTGGCGATCACCCATGACCGGAGGCAGATTCGGCTGGACCTCGTGGGTGATCTTGATCCCTCTTCGCTCGAGGACCTCGCCCGCCGAGGGGAGCTCGGCGAGGAGCTGTGCGAGATCGACCGCTTCGGGCTCCCACCGTTCGAGGGCCACGAGGTTCGAGAAGGAGCTCGCAGTTTCCTGGAGGCGCTCGACCTGTTCGGCGATCTCGCCGCAGGCCTCCTCGAGCAGTTTTGGGAGCTCCGGGTCGCCATCCTTGATCGCGGCCTCCAGCTCCTGGACCCAGAGCCGAATCGGCGTCAACGGGTTTTTGACCTCGTGAGCCACGATTCGCGCCATCTGGTTGAGCTGGTGCAGGCGGTCCGCGCGGACGAGATCTGTCACGTCATCGACGACAGCCACGAGACCGCGTGCCCCGTCCGGGAAAGGCACGCCGGCCACCCCGATGCGCCACGTCACCTCGCTTCCGGCGACGGGCTGGACCGTCTTTGCCGCTGAACCTCCGATGCTCGCATCTTCGACGACTGAGCGGAGCTGCTCGAGAAACAGATCTCCGTACTCCTCCTGGAACTGGTGGGCGCTCGGATTCGCGAATCTCTCGGCCCCATCGGGCTCGAGGACCACGACCGCCGGCTCGAGCGTCTTGAGCGTGATGCGCAGGAGCTCCTCCTGATGGCGCAGGCTGAGCTCTCGTTGTTGGACCTCTTCGTTCATCGTACCCACGGCATCAAGGACCTCGGCAAGATCTGTCTCGCGCGGTCGCCTCATCGGCCCCACCGGCTCGCCGTCGACCAGTCTTCGCGCGAGGACGACGAGCTCTCTCAGCGATGCGCTGAGACGCTCCTCCCCCCGCGTCGTCATCATCAACGTGAGCAAGGCCGAGATGAGCGCGCCTGTCAGGAGCCAGTCCACCGCCCCGAGATCGGTTCCAGAGCGGATCGAATCGTAGCGATAGAGGTGGAGCAGAAGGCGGTGCCCCTGGACATCGACCGGGCCCGCCGCCACCATGAGATCTCCCCAGCGGAAAATGACGGGATCGTCACGGCCGAGGAGGTATGACGGATAGGCGGCGGACACCGGCAGCTGTGGCAGGACTCCGCTGACGACGAGATCGGGGCGGGAGGCCGCGACCGGCAGGACACCGTCCCACAGACACACTTCGCCGCCCCAGCCCGCGGCCAACCATCGCGCGAGCTGGTCATCGACAGCGAAACCGCCACCGAGGTGAACGGCCGTATACCTCGCCGCCTGGAGCGCATCGAGGCCACGGCTGTGTTCGAGGCGCGCCTCCTGACCAGCAATGCGCTGGTGGAGAAACAAGGTGAGGACCGCCAGAGGCAATAACACGCCGCCGGCGACCAAAAGGCGAAGCCGCCCCCCGAAGGTCGACAGGTGCTGCCTCTTCACTGTCGGCGGCACCGCCAGTGCGGTCCCGAGGAGCGCCCACAGCAGCGCAATCGCCGCCCGCACCACCCAGTTCGCCGCGGAGGGGTGGCTGGCCACAGCGAGCACCAGCCATTCACCGCGTCGCTGCACCCGGGCCAGCCTACGCGCATCTCCGACCGTGATCCTCGTCCAGCCTCCGCCGGCGTGGAAGAGTTCCCCCGCGGAAACCGCGTCGAGCGCCTCGATTTCGGGGTGGAGGCTCGCCACGACCTCCCCGGTGCGGGTCAAGACGGCGGACCAGACTCGGCTGTTCCGGGCGTTATCGATTGGCTGACCGGTCTTCCAATCGCCGAGATGGCTCCACGGTTCGACCGCAATCGCGAGTTCCAGCGAATACCGTCCGAGACCCTCGAGTGGCCAGACCCGGAGCACGCGAACGCTGCCGCCGGCCGGTTCGAGATCACCCCACCTGGAGATTTCGACGCCCATCTCGTCGATCAGCAGCAACTCGGACGGGGTCTGCCACGCTCCGAGCCGCCATCGCTCCGCGATGACCGGCGCGAGATCGCTCAGCCGGCAGGCCTCCGGGGAGGCCGGCAAGACACGCTCCAACTCGATGCCGCCGCGAGGCAGGACGACCTGGCTGCGCGTACCGGTCGCTCGCACCAGGTCTACCGGGATCCGAACCATGTGCACAGCGAGGCCGAGCAACGCGAGCAATGCGGCCGCCTGGAGTCTTCGGCCGAGTGAGAAGGAGCCCTGGCCCAGACCCGGCCAGCCCGACACCAGCCAGGCGAGTGCCACCATCCACACTCCACCCCAACTTGGGCGGAGCAGGTGCTCGGGCAGCCACGAAAGCCGAACCGTCCAGTCGGCCGCCACCGACAGGAGCGACGCTGCCAGCAGGGCACTGCCGACCGTGATCCGCGCCCAAAGCGGTGCCATGCGAAGCGCCAGCCTGCCGAGGGCCATCCCGGCCAGCAGAATCCCGAGACCCGTCGCAATACTTGGCGCTCCGCCCTGAGCCAAAAAGAGCGACGACAAGCCCGCGCCAGCGGCGGCAACCGCCACACGGGCTTCGAATATCGTCGCCGCGATCACCAGCAGCATCCAGCCGAGCCAGCGGGCTTCGCCGTTCTGACGACCCGACGCCGACGACGACACGACCGGAACCTCGACGCCCGGGGCGACGGACGGACGAATCATCTCGAAGTCTGGATGGTGGGAACCGATCGACAGCTCGCGGCCGCGTGCGGCTCGCATACCCCACACCCGGCGTCCCTCCAGAAGAACTCGATCGGAGATGATGACCGCGCCGATCAGACGGCCCTCGACGAGTAGAGGATTCCTCAACCACAGGTCCGCGCTGCCTGCAGACCACGAGACCCCCCACTGTCGCTGCCCCAGGGGACGAAGGTCGAACGGAAAGGACGAGCCGCTCCCGCCCCATGCGACGATCTGCCCCCTGCCGTCTGCCAGGAAGATGGTGCGGCCCGGCGAACCGAGTGCGCTGCGGTCGAGTGCGTCGAAAACGCGTGCGGGGTCGACAGCCTCACCGGCCGCTTCGAGCAGGCGCTGCAATGTCGGGTCGGTCGCCAGCTCCTCGCCGATCTGCAACATGTCCTGGCAGTGGCGATCAAGGAGGACCTCAAGACGGCTCTGATCCAGGTCGCGACCACCGGGCCACGACGCTACGACAAGAGCCGTAAGCACGGCGAACCACGGAATCCACTGCCGTCCGGCCGGGCGAGCCAGGATCAGAAGGCCCGCGCACACCAGAACCAGTGCGGCGGGTGACGGCTCCCAACCGGGCCACGGTCCGCAGGTAGCGACCGCGGCCAACGCGAGGAGCCAGGATTTCAGATGCCCGGTGTCTTTTGAAGCTTCATCCACTGACTGGAGTATATCGCCGTAGGCGACGCGACACGTGACTCTCGCGTCGGCGAGGATGGTGTCGAAGCTTTTTCGCCCGTCTCGCGTCGGCGAGTGAGGTGCCACCCTTCACATTGTTTGAATTCGTCGCCTCCCAACGAAGCAACGCCCTGAGGGCAAACAATGTGAAGAGTGGCACCGGTGTCGTCGAAGCGGCCACGCGCTCCTCATAGTCGTGGCACCTGTGTCGCCGAAGCGGCACAGCGCCTCCCGTTGGCAGCGAGAGGGGATTCTCGGTCACTCTCCCCGCATCAGGGCTTCGATGTCGTCCGCGTTCCTGGGCAGCGCCGCCGAGAGGTCCTCCGCGCCGTCTTCGGTGATCAGGAAGTCGTTTTCGATCCGCACGCCGAGCTCTTCCTCGGGGAGGTAGATACCCGGCTCGTTGGTGATCACCATTCCCGCTTCGAGCGGCGTTTCGTCCGCCCCGGGGTCGTGGGCGTCGAGTCCGAGGGGGTGGCCGAGCCCGTGAATGAAATACTGGCCGAGCGGCTCGCTTTCGGAGTTTCTCACGCTCGATTCCTCGAACACCTGGTAGACGATCTTGCGCAGATCGAAGACGGTGACTCCGGGTTTCATAGCCTCGGCAGCTCGATCGTGGGCCTCGAGCACAAGGTCGTAAACCTCGCGCTGACGATCGGTGAATCGTCCGTTGGCTGGATAGGTCCGGGTCAGGTCCCCGCAGTAGTAACCGTAGCGGGCACCGATGTCGATCACGACCAGCTCGCCGTCGTCACAGGTCCCCACGTTCTGGTCATAGTGAAGGGTCGTCGCGTTGTATCCGGAGCCGACGATCGACGGAAAAGCGAGGCCCTCCGCGCCGCCCTCTCGAAAGGCAGCGTAGACGACGCCATCGATGACACCCTCCCCAACTCCGGGTTTCAGGGCCTTCGCCGCGCGACGCTGACCCTCGATGGTAATCGCGATGGCCTGACGCATGAGGTCGATCTCGCCAGCGTCCTTGATGCTCCGCAGCGCGGTCATATGCTCGTCGACGTCCTTGACGGCAAAGGTCGGCAGGCGATCGCGGAGCTTCGCCAGGAGGCGATGGGTGGGCGGCAAAACGGCGCCACTGCTGACCGGTGGCAGCTCGGTCCACAGCACCGCGCCCGCTTCGGAGAGCCAGCCGTGGAGCCTGCTCTCGAAACCCGGTACCGGTCTGCGGCGAGCGTCGAGCACGATTTCGCTCGGATCGGTCGAGAGCACGTCGCCGAAACCGAGCTCGGCGGCGGTTTCCTCACCGGGGCCGAACTTTGGGCCGGTCCAGCGTTCGACGTTTGGATTGCGCGGCGGCAGGAACAGGAGATCACCGCCTTCACCCTGGCGCAGCACCAGGACGGCGTTCGGGAGCTCGACCCCGGTCAGATAGAAAAAGGTCGAGCTTTGGCGAAAGGTGCCGACGTCGCCGTAGCCCCTGTCGTCGCCGGCCCCCCACAGGACCACCATGCCCTCGCCGACGCGTTCGAGGAGCTTCCTCCGACGTTCTTTGTAAACCTCTTTCGGCTGCAGCTCCGCCGCGTAGTTGCCGCCGCGCATGTCTTTTGAAGCCATTCAATCCTCCAAACCGCAGCAGTTTACTCGGCCGGATCGTGGTTTCCAACTCGCCGCCAGCAGCGATCCGTGACCAACGGCCGAGAAGGAAGGGTGGATGGGGGTCGGCCATTGGTCACTCGCTGGTGGGGGCGAGCCGCGACGGCCGCAGGCCGTCAGCAACCCGGAGCGACGGCCTGGAGTCCGTGGGGGTGGGTGGGCAGGCCGTCACCCCCTCAAGCCCTCAAACCCCGGGCCATCGCTCACAGCCGAGCGTGGTCTGGTCTAGAATCTATCGACCCCGGGGGGCGCACCTGGGCGATTGAAGGGGGCGAGATGAGAACTTTCCTTGCTGCGTTGATCCTGTGCACAACGATCGTGTTCCCGGCGGTCGCCGATATCCCGACTCCGGCCGAGACCTTCGGACACGAGGTCGGGGCCGACCGCAAGCTGATCCCCTACCCCGAAGTGCTCGCCTATCTCGAAACCGTGGCTGCCGCATCGGACCGCGTGTCGATCGAGGATGCCGGACGCTCGACGCTCGACAACCCGATGAAGGTGGTCGTGCTCAGCTCCCCCGAGAATCAGAAAAAGCTCGAGCGCCTGCGCGAGATCGCGCGGCTGCTGGCCAAACCGGGCGACCTTTCGCCGGAAGAATCGAAGCAGCTGGTCGACGAGGGCAAGGTGATCGCCCTCGTCACCTGCACGATCCACTCGACCGAGGTTGGCAGCACGCAGATGGTGACCGAGTTCGTCCACGACTTCGCGACCACCGAGGATCCGGAGAAGCTGGCCTGGATGGACGAGGCTGTCCTCATCGTCATGCCGTCGATCAATCCCGACGGCCAGGTCATGATCGTCGACTGGTACAACGAGTGGCTCGGCACCGAGTACGAAGGCGGCCGCATGCCGTGGCTGTACCAGCACTACGTGGGCCACGACAACAACCGCGATTTCTACATGCTCACCCAGAAGGAAACGCAGGTCGTCAACGACGTCGTCTACCACCGCTGGTTTCCGCAGACCTTCCTCGACGAACACCAGATGGGCTCCACCGGGCCGCGCATGTTCGTGCCGCCTCAGACTGATCCCCTCAACGAAGAGGTCCACTCGCTGATATTCCGCCAGGCCGACATTCTCGGCACCAACATGAGCTTCCGGCTGGAGGAGGCGGGCAAAACCGGCGTCGGCCACAACATGATCTTCGACAGCTACTGGCCCGGGGCAACCCGCAACACCGCGTGGTGGAAAAACGTCACCGGTCTCCTGACGGAGGTCGCTTCGGCCCGCCTCGCCTCCCCGATCTACGTCGACCCCGGCGAGCTGAGCGGCGGCGGCAAGGGCATCCCGGAGTACGGCCGGCGTTCGAACTTCCCCTCACCCTGGCCGGGAGGCTGGTGGCGGCTGCGCGACATCGTCGAGTACGAGCTGGTCGCCACCTGGGCCTTCCTCGAGGCGAATGCGGAAAACCGCGCCTCCATCCTCACCAACATGGATCGGATGGCCCGCTGGTCGGTCGAAAACGGCTCGACCCGACCACCCTACGCCTTCGTCGTCCCGCCCGAGCAGCACGACCCGGTGGCGGCCTCCAAGCTGGTCGAACTCCTGCTTCGCCACGGAGTCGAGGTCGCCAGGGCCACGGAGCAGTTCCAGGTCGGATACTCGGTCTACCCCGCCGGCACTGTCGTGATACCCGCCGCCCAGCCCTATCGGCCGTTTCTCCTGACGATCCTCCGGACGCAGCGCTATCCCGAGGTCAGAAACGCGACCGACGCCGGAATCCTCGAACCCTATGACGTGGCTTCGTGGTCGCTGCCGCTGTCGATGGGCGTCGAGGTCGTCGAAGCGGAGGCGCCCGTCGAACCCAGCCTCGAGGCAATGACCCGGGCCGATTGGCCGCGTCCGCAGATCAGCGAGACCTCCGCCGGCTACCTCCTCCCGGCCTCGGCGGACAGCGTCTACCCGGTCATCAATCGCTTGCTGTCCGATGGAGTGACCGTGCGCCGCCTCGCGACCGATTCGGATCACGGAAAGCGAGGAGACATCTACCTGCCCGCCAACGGCGTCGGGCACGACACGCTGGTCGACATCGCTGCCGATCTTCACGTTCCGGTGGTTTCTCTTGCGAGCCCCCCGGAGACCGCAATGATCTCGGTCGCTCGAGCCCGTGTCGGCCTTTTCAAGCCCTGGGTCGCGAGCATGGACGAGGGCTGGACCCGCTTCGTGCTCGAGCAGTACGAGTTTCCGATGGTCACGCTGTCCAACGAGCAGATCCGTTCAGGTGAGTTCACCGACGAGATCGACGTGCTCCTCTTTCCGGATGTCTCCCCGTCGATCATCTCGAAGGGCGAGCCCGCTGCGGAAACCCGCTACCGCGGTCGCTGGGCGCCCCTGCCGCCCAGGTACGCCGGCGGCATCGACACCACGCCGGATGCGGACCGAGACGGCCAGAAGAAAAAGGACGCGAAGAAGACCAAGGGCAGCGAGCACATCAAAAAGTGGGTCGAGGCCGGCGGCACCGTGGTCGCGCTCGACGGCTCGAGTGAGTTCCTCATCGAGCTCTTCGAGCTCCCGGTCACCAACGTCCTCGACAAGCTCGGTCGCGACGAGTTCAACTGCCCGGGCTCCACGCTCCGTGTCGAGATGAACATGGAGAGCCCATTGACTTTTGGCATGCGGCCCGAGGAGGCCATCTACTTCGCCGGCTCACCCGCTTTCCGCACCCGCGTGCCGGATCCGCGTTTCGACCGCGAGGTCGTGGCCCGCTACCCCGACGACTCCAAGGATATTCTCTTGAGCGGCTACCTCGAAGGTGGCGAGCGGCTGGAGAAGCGCGCCGCTGTTGTCGACTTCTCGGTCGGCAAGGGCCGTGTGATCCTGATCGGCTTCCGCGCCCAGCACCGCGCCCAGCCCCTGCGCACCTTCAAGCTGTTGTTCAACACGCTCTACAGCCTGGAGTCAGTCACCGACTGAATAGCCCTCGAGGGAGACGCAGGGGAGCAAGGGAGCAGGGGGGCAGAGGAGCACGAAGGAGGACCGCCTCGGTGTCTTCCCGGGCGAAGGCGGAGCGAAGCGACGCCGTGGTTGAGGGATCCCGTCAAGAAAGAGAGTGTTCTGGAAGGTTCGCTCTCCGACTCACTGACGCCCAAGGGGCGTCGTGACTCCTCCTCCGCAGCCAGTGGCCGTACGCCAAGCACCCTCCCTCTCTGAGAACCCCATGGCAACGGCCACGGGTGGCTGCCGAGGGTGAGTTCGGGGGACCCTTCGACTCGGCCCCAGGGGGGCCTTGCTCAGGATGACAATCGTGAGGTCCGTTCTGCGACTGTGCGATTTCTCCTTCATGAAAGGAATTCAAGGGCGCCACTGATGGCGGCCCACAGACCGCGCAGGCCGAGGATGACGCAGACCACGACCACGGCGCCCAAGACGAGGTTCTGGAGGCGTGAGTTGATACCCGCCTCCCCGAGGAGCTCTCGGTCGTTCATCGCCATCCACAAGAACACCGCGACCAGCGGCAGGATCAGGCCGTTGAATGCCTGGGCGAGGATGATGACCGGGATCGGCTTGACGTCGGCGATGCCGAAGGCCATGCCCGTGACCAACACTCCGATCCACACTGCCCGGTAACGGAGCGAGCTCTCAACCCACCGAGGGTCGTCCACCTCGCCGAGCAACGATCTCGCCGTCAGTGCCGCCGCCAGTGGAGCGGTGATGGCCGATGTGAATCCGGCGGCGAAGAGCCCGACTGCGAGAGACGCTTCCGCCCCACCCCCGAGCCGCTCTCCAAGAACCGCAGCCAATCTCTCGTACTCGAGCCCGCCGCCGAGGGCAGAGCCCACGACCAACACTCCGAGGGAGATCACGCCGCCGCCGATCACCGCTACCGCGAGGCCCCATCGCATCTCTGAGAGACGGCTGTCGCGGGCCAGCGCCGATCCGAGGAACAGGTTGTACGGAACGACGGTCGTACCGACGAGGCCAAGGACGAGCACCGTCGAGCCGCCAGGCATGCTCGGTACCAGGAGGCCCCTCAGGAGCTCACCGAGATTTGGACCCAAGCGGATGGCCGTCACCAAAAAGGCCACCCCCATGACCGCCACCAGCCCACCGAGAATGCGCGCGATCCAGCTGGTCCTTCCGGTCGCCAGCAACAACGCCGCCGCCGTGCCGGCGATCAGCGTCAGAACGGCCGGCGAAGCGTCAACAACCAGCCGCATGCCGGCCACGCCGCCGAGGAGATTTCCCGCTTCGTACGCGGCGCATCCAAGAATGATCCCGGCTGCCGCCAGGACCGGTACGGTCGTGGCCCATCGAGAATCCGCGAATCGTTTTCGAATCGCAACGCCAAGCTCGCGACCGGTGAGCACGGTGATGCGGCCCGAGGCCTCCTGGAGCACGAGACAGGCGACGACCGAAAACAGCAGCGCCCATGCGAGGGCGAAGCGAAAGTCGCTCCCGGCCCGCGCGGCGGTCGTCACCGTGCCCGGCCCGATAAACGCCGCGGCGATGACCGACCAGAAAAGAACGTTCAACAGGCGTTTCATGCCCAACTCCTCCAACCAATCTTCGCGGCGATCACCCTTGACTGTGCGCCTCCTTCCGTGGGTGGAGGCCCCAGGATTCGGCCACGAATGAATCAACTAAGCCCCGGAGGGGCGACAGATGCATATTCATTCCGCGGTCCCGTATCCACCGCCGCCGGGGGTTTCGAGGATCAGGCGATCGCCGGGGGCGACCTCGCATCCTTCGATGCCCTCGAGCTCGCGTCGACTGCCGTCGGCACTGACGATCACCTGACGACCCACCGCTCCGTCGCCGCCGCCCGCCATCCCGTAGGGCGCGCTCACCCGGTGTTGGCTGAGGATCGAAAAGTCGAGCGGCGCCAGGAACTCGATCTCGCGCACCAGCCCGTCTCCACCCCGCCATTTCCCCTCGCCACCCGAGCCCTTTCTGATCGCGAAGCGGCGGAGCCGAACCGGGTAACGGTGCTCGATGACCTCGGGATCGGTGATGCGGGTGTTGGTCATGTGGGTGTGGACACCCGATGCACCGTCATGTCCCTCGACTGCCCCGCTGCCGCCGCCGACCGTTTCGTAGTAGCCGAATGCCTCGTCGCCGAAGGTCGTGTTGTTCATCGTTCCCTGGCTGCAGCCCGCGAGCTGCAGCGCCTCGAGAAGGGTGTCCGTCAACCGCTGACTGGTTTCGACATTGCCTCCGACGACGGCGGGGCACCGCTCCGGATCGGCCACGTACTCCGGATTCAGCAGGCCGGGAGGAATGCGGATTTCGATCGGCTCGAGCAGGCCTTCGTTCAGTGGCAGCTCCACGTCGACCAGCAAGCGCATGACGTAGATCGTGACCGAGTGGACGATGGCGGGCGTCGCATTGAGATTCCCAGGGTGAACAGGACCGCTGCCGGAGAAATCGAGGATCGCCCGCCTGCCCTCGATGGTGAATGTCGCGGCCAGCGGCGTGCCGTCATCGAGCAGCTGCCGACCCACGTAGCGCCCGTCGGGGATCCTCTCGAGCGCCTCCTCGATCTGCCACGCCGCTTGCGCGCGCAGGGCGTCCATGTGTTCGACGACGTGCTCGAAGCCCACGGCTCCGGCCAGCATCGAGAGGGCCTCGGCGCCACGAAGGATCGCCGCCAGCATGGCGCGGAGGTCGGCCAGATTGTCGGCCAGCGAGCGGGTCGGGTGCGGCCCGCCGGTCAGCAGCTCTTCAATCCGCTCCCAGTGGGGCTCACCAGCCTCGATCAACAGCGTCGGCGGAACCACAACGCCTTCCTCAGCCAGCGAGGTCGCGTCGGGCGGTACCGACCCGGGCCGGATGCCGCCGATTTCGGCGTGATGGGCGCGGCAGGCGACGTAGCCCAGCAGCCGGCCTTCGATGTGGACCGGCGCGACCATCGTCAGGTCCGGCAGGTGCGAGCCCCCGTAGGCCGGGTGGTTGGTGACCACCACATCGCCCGGTGCAAGCTGCCGGTGGGCGACCAGCTGGCGGACGCAGAGACCCATGGCGCCGAGGTGGACGGGCTGGTGGGGGGCGTTGACCACCAATCGTCCCTCCGGATCGAGCAGGGTGCACGAAAAATCCTCGCGCTCTTTGATGTTGGTCGAGATCGCGGTGCGCCGCAGCATCTCCCCCATCTCGCGTGCGATCGAAGAAAAGCGGTGGCTCATCAGCTCGAGCTCGACGGCCTCGGGACGGCTGCGATCGACTGCGGTTTTTGCGGTCTCCGATGTCACCGAAGAGACGACGCGCAACCCACCGTCTCCAAGTGATCTCGCGCGCCAGCCCGGGCGCACGACGAGCGCGCTGTGCTCCTGCTGGACGAGAGCGGGGCCGACGATCTCCGCCCCCGGCGACAGCTGGGCCGCTTCGTGGCAAGGAACATCTCGCCATCCGCCGTCGAGGTAGCACCGTTGCGAGGCCGTCGCTTCGGGCATGTCACTTGACGCGGGATCGTCAGGGTATGCCTCCGATTCGGGGCGGCGGCTGCGCACGATGACGCGGAGCGAGACGACCTCGATTCCTCGCTCGAAGGGCCGGTAGGAAAAGAGACGGTAGTAGGCCTCCTCGAACTGGCGGCCGACATCCCCGCCACCCTCCGGCTCGACCTCGAGGGTGGCGTCCTGGCCGACATATCGCAGCTCGACGATGCGGCGCGGCTCATCGAAATCCTCCCCGACGCCCTCGGCTTCGAGCATGTTCGCGGCCTCTCTGCCGAGCTCGCCGAGCCAGTCGTCGAGCTGAGCCGCGACCTCGCCGAGCGGCCTCAGGATCTCCCGTTGCGCAAAGCGCTCGACCACAGCGTGACCGAGACCGAGGGCGCTCAAGAGGCCGGCGTCGCCCGGGAGCAGGACTTCCTCCATGCCGAGCAGCTCCGCCAGCCGGCAGGCGTGCTGGCCGCCCGCACCGCCGAAGGCGACCAGGGCATAGCCGGTTGGGTCGACGCCCTCGCGAATCGAGATACGGCGGATGGCCTCGGCCATGCGCTCGTCGGCGATCCGAAGCAGGCCCTCGAGGATCTCCTCGCCCGAGCCCGAGTCGCGTCCGGCCTCGCCGAGCTCTCGCCGCAGCTCCTCGAAGCGGGACCCCGCCGCATCGAGATCGATCGGGATCGGGAACCGCTCGGCGACCAGCCGGCCCAACAAAAGATTCACGTCGGTGAGCGTCAGGGGTCCACCCGCCCCATAGCTCGCCGGACCGGGCATGGCTCCCGCGCTCTGCGGACCGACCGCCAGCCTTCCCCGCTCGACGCGACAGATGGAGCCGCCTCCGGCAGCCACTGTCTCGATCGCGAGCGCGGGCACCGCCAGCTCGATCGGGCCGACCCGATGCGAAAAGACGTACTCGAAGTCACCGTCGAAGCGGGACACGTCGGTGCTGGTCCCACCCATGTCGAAGGCGATGACCCTGTCCCGGCGACATCGGCGACCGGTCAGCGCCGCACCGACGACGCCGCCGGCCGGACCGCTGAGCAGGCTGTCCATCGATCGATAGGCGTCGGAGCCGACCAGCCCCCCGGCAGAGGTCATCACGTGGACGCCCGACTCTCTTGTGCCGAGCCCGTCCTCGACCGCGTGCAGGTACTCGGTGATCACGGGCCCGAGGTAGGCGTCAGCGGTGCAGGTCTCGGATCGACGCAGGAGCCCCTGGAACGGGCTGAGCGTGCTCGACCTCGCCACGTAATCGAAGCCTGCATCGACCAGCATCTGCTCGACCAGCTCTTCGTGCACGGGGTTGCGGTGGCCGTGGAGCAGCGTGATGCTGGCGCAGGTCACTCCCTGCTCGCGGAGTTCGGCGATGATCGGCTCCAGCAAATCCCGGTCGAGCGGTTCGAGCACCGAAGCGTCGGACGCGAGCCGTTCGCGCACACCGACCACCCGCTCCGGCAGCGGCTCCGGCTTCTCGATCAGCAGTGCGAAGAGCTCCGGTCGTTGTTGACCGCCGATCCGAAGCAAATCTTCGAAGCCGGCGGTGATGAAGTGTGCCATTCGTGCACCCTGTCGGGTCAGGAGCGCGTTGGTACCGCGGGTCGTGGCGAGCCGCATCGCCACCGGCGGCAACGATGCACCGTAAGGCGTGCCGGTGACCATACGAGCGGCGAGGAGCGGCGCCTCCTCACCCGACCGCAGCTCGACCGGCGTACCCGGTCGTGCGAATCCCGGCGGCACGCCGGCCAGCCTGATCAGTCCGGAGGACGCATCGTGCTCGAGGATCTCGAAGCTCCGATCATCGCCGAGCAGCACCAGACCCATGCCGGTGAGGAATGCATCCGGCAGGGCGGCGGCACCACTCAACCGCAGCCGATCGTCCTCGGTGCCCTCCACCCTGTCGCGCAGAGCGCCGCTCGACAACACCTTGCACCGGTGCAGTTCACCCGAAGGATCGCGCGCGATGCAATCGGTGAAAGTTCCCCCGGTGTCGATCCAGATGTGCCACGGGCGCTTACGGTTCACTGCCACTCTTCAGATCCGCACCGCGCCCGAGGGGATGAGGGAGTCGTTGTGAGTCCGGGGGGGTTGGGCGGGCGGGCCCTCACCCCCTCACGCCCCCATACCCGCTCGCGATCTGAATCGGAAAGGACCGCGAAGCCTCGTATCAACGTTCCACCTCACCGGCCTTTTGACGTCACGAGATACGTCGCGAAGCTCCCCAGCCAGTGACCGCCCTCGTAGTGCTCGCCCGTGACCGACGCGAGACCGGCCTCGCTGTGCGCGTCGGCCGCCGCGCGCAGGGCGGCTCGACGCGGATCGTCATCGGGGAGGCCCGAGAGGATGCCTTCGAGCATCCATGCGCGGCTCAGGTTGAGGCCGTCGAGGTGGGCGAGCTTGCCGTCAGCACGGTCGGTGACGACCCCGACCGGGAGCCACTCGGCGCCGCCCCCGGTTGGGATCTGCGGCAGAAAACCCTTCAACCACCTGGCGAACTGTCCAGGAGGCAGGATACGACGCATGAGGTCGGCCTCGGCGATGCAGGGCGAGAGGAAGTCCTGACCCGAGGGTTCGTAGCCGAGAGGGCAAGCCTCGTCTTCGAGGTAGAAGCGGAGGGAGGTGCCCTTGATCAAGGTCACCATCTCCTCGTCGCCGACCGCTTCCGCCCAGTCCAGGATCAGACCGAAAGCGAAGGCGGTCTGGCTGTGCTCGCCGACGCGGATCGGGTAGTAGAGCTTGGGCAGCCAGGTACGGATGCGTTCGGCGGCCATGGATTCCAGAGGCGCGATGTTGGCAGCCCACTGACGGGCCTGTTCGTCGTCCCAATCGCGAAGCTCTTCGGCGAGGCAGAGCAGCCACGCGAGGCCGTAGGGCCGCTCGTAGGAGGCGCGGCCCTCAGCAGCGAGATAAGCGGCGTCCGCCTCGAGATTTTCCGCCGTCAGGTTTTTCTCGAGCGCCGCCCGCGCGGCGCCGGCGAACGCGGCGTCCGGGTACATCTTTGCCAACCGCGTCAGCAGCCAGTGGCCGTGGACCGAGCTGTGCCAGTCGAAGCAGCCGTAGAAGGCGGGTGTCAGCTTCCGCGGAGGCGCCACGTCCTCGTCGGACGACATCACGTGCGCGATCTTGTTCGGGTACTCCTGGTGAACGCAGGTGAGGGCGAGGGCGGCGAAGCGCTCCAGCGTCGCCGCGTCCATCGAGGAATCTTCGCCGGCCCAGGCGGCACATGACGACACGATGCAGATGACTGCACATGCTGCTCCGAGTGTTCTCCGCATGATCGGACCCTACGCCCGCCTGCGGCGGAAGAACAGGGCCTGCTTGTGGACAGGCTCGGTCCGTTCCTCGAGGGTGGCCATCTGTTCGTCGTTGAGCGGCGTGAATGACCGCGCGATCTCGATGTTCTCTTCCAGCTGCGCGATGTTGTCGCACCCGACGATGACAGTGCTCACCGGCAGCGACAGCACGTAGCGCATGGCTTCACGCATGTCGAGCTTCCCGGGTACGGTGTTGGCGTAGCGGGAGTCGGGATCATCGGGCGCCTTCCACGACGAGAGGATCAGGCCACGCGCGGGGATCTTCATACCGATGATCCCCATTTCCTTCTCGACAGCCAGCGGAAGAAGCTTTTCCTTGAAGCTGAGGAAGTGGGGATCGGCCGCGTTGAGAGCGAGCAGGATGCAATCGAAGTCGAAGCGCTCGATGGCTGCGATGAGCACGTCGGGATCGGCGTGTCCCGAGACGCCGAGGTTGCGGACGATCCCCTGCTCGCGCGCCTCGACAAGGGCCTCGATCGCACCGCCCTTGGCGAAGACCTCGTCGACCTGGGACATGCGCGACAGGTTGTGCATCTGCCAGAGGTCGATGTGGTCGGTCTTGAGCAGCTCGAGCGAGCGTTCGAGCAGCTTGAGCGACCCGTCGCGGGTGCGGTCGTGGGTCTTGGTGGCGAGGAAGAGCTCGGAGCGGCGGTGCTTCATGACCTCGCCGAAATACTGCTCGCTCCAACGATGCTCGACGCCGCCGTAGCGCGCCGAGGTGTCGGCGTAGTTGACGCCGAGATCGATCGCTTTCTCGATCAGTGGCACGGCGACGTCGAAGTTGTCGGCCTTCTCGATCGCCGCCTGACCCCCGAGGCTGAAGATCCCCACCTGGAAGGAGGTCTTGCCGAGGTTGCGGGTCGGCATCGCGTCGGGCGTCCTGGGATTGACCGGCAGCTTCGGCATTTTCTGTGGCGTCGCCGCCATCACACCGTGCGCCACGAATCCCGCAGCCGCTGCGGTTCCGAGCTTCAGAACATCACGTCGTTTGAGCTTGCCGTCGCCCTGATCTGATTGGGTCATTTCGCCTCCCCCAGGGAACCCTCGAAGTCCATCGCACTCTGCATGACGGCGCTGATCCTATCGCAGCTGTTTGATCCGTTCGACCCTGCCGTCGGCCCCGTTGTAATCTTCGATCTCGACCATCCCATCGGCGTCGATCGACAACGCCGCGGCGAGGTGGAGGTTCCCGACACCTCTGCCGAAACGATCGAGCTCGAGCTCGACGATCCCGAAGGGGTAGTCGAGCGACTCCTCGCCGAACTCCCGCTCGTGAAACTGGATCTTCCGCGGTGTGAGAAAGAGATAGCGATACCCACTGCCCTGCGGCTCAGCCACGACCAAGGCGAGCGGCATCTCCAGAGCGCCCATCCGGATTCGCCCGTCCCTGCGGCCCTTGAGCGCCGAAAGCAAGGAGAACTGGCCGCCTTTTTCGAGGACGCCGGCAAGTTGCTGGGCCTCCTCGACCGACGTGAATCGGTCGACGAGGAGGTTGACGAGCATTCGATTGCCACCTCCCAGCTGAAAATCGCCGACCAGCTCGGCGCTGAACTCGCGGCCCGGCTCGGCAGCGGTGAGCGGGAAGGCGGTCGAAACAAGAACGGCTGCGATCAAGAGAATCCGTACATCCACTGGGTACTCCAAAAAACCTGGTGCGGCCTCGCCCAGGATTGTACGGCAAACCTTTTCTCTCCGGGCACGGAAACGGAAACGGGCACGGGCACGGGATTGATGCGATTCTGGATTCTTTACACTCTTCTGCGGCCCCTGTAGACTGATTTTCGACGCGCTGCGTCATCGCATAAGCGATCTGATCTCAACACTTGGAGGACCTATGACCGTTGGCATCGTTGGCTACGGCGCCTTCGTTCCGAGACGCCGAATCAAGCTCGAGGAGATCGCCAAGGTGTGGGGCGCGGACGCCCCGTCCTACAAGCGCGGTCTCCAGCTGCACGAGAAGTCGGTCCCGGGCGCCGACGAGGACACCGTCACCATGTCTGTAGAGGCCATGCGCAACGCCCTCGCCCGTTCGGGCGGCATCGACCCGGTCGATATCGGCGCCCTCTACATCGGCTCCGAATCGCACCCGTACGCGGTCAAGCCTTCGGGAACGATCGTGGCCGAGGCCATCGGCGCCACCCCGGACATCCACATCTCCGATTTCGAGTTCGCGTGCAAGGCCGGGACAGAGACAATGTTTGTCGCACAGTCGCTGGTCAAGGCCGGCGAGGTCACCTACGCGGTGGGGATCGGAGCCGACACATCTCAGGGTGCGCCCGGCGATGCCCTCGAGTACTCGGCCGCAGCCGGCGCCGCGGCCTTCATCTTCGGCGACGACGACGAACGGCTTTTGGCGGAGGTGGTGGACACCTTTTCGTGGACCACGGACACCCCCGACTTCTGGCGACGCGAGTACATGCACTACCCGCGCCACGGCAGCCGTTTCACCGGCGAGCCGGCCTACTTCCGGACCAGCATGAACTCGGCCAAAGGCATGATGGACAAGGTGGGGCTCGAGCCGAAGGACTTTGCGCACGCGATATTCCACCAGCCGAACGGCAAGTTCCCGATGCGGGTCGGCAAGAAGCTCGGCTTCACCCAGGAGCAGCTCGAAACCGGCTGGCTGTCCCCCTGGCTCGGCAACACCTACTCCGGCGCCTCACCGATGGGTTTCACCGCGGTCCTCGACGTTGCGAAGCCGGGTGACCTCGTGTTGCTCACATCCTTCGGTTCGGGTGCCGGGTCGGACTCATTCGTCTTCAAGATCACCGATCGGATCGAGGTGGTTCGCGATCGCGCACCCATGACCCGGCCGCAGCTCGACGAAAACCAGATCTACGTGGATTACGGCACCTACGCCAAGCTCCGCGGCAAGATCCGCATGGCCGAGTGAGGAGGTGGCGATGCGCGACGTAGCTGTTCTCGGAATTGGAATGCAGGATTTCGGAGAGCTGTGGGGCAAGAGCCTGCGCACCATCTGGGCGGAGTCGGCGATTGCCGCCTTGGAGGATGCGGGTGTGGATTCGGTGGACCTCATCACGGTCGGCTGCATGTCTCCAGGTCTCTTCGTTGGGCAGGAGCATCTCGCCTCGCTGTTGGCCGACGAGCTCGGCATGGCGGGAGTGCCGGCAGCACGCGTCGAGTCGGCCTGCGCCTCGGGCGGTCTCGCGCTGCGAACCGGTTTTGCCGAGGTCGCGTCGGGGCTCTGCGAAACCGTGCTTGTCTCAGGCGTCGAGAAGATGACCGATGTCGACGGCGCCGACGCGACCTATGCCCTCGGCACCGCCGCCGACCAAGAGTGGGAAGGCTTCCATGGCATCACCTTCCCGGGCCTCTACGCGATGTTGGCGCAGGTCCACATGCAGCGCTTCGGCACGACGTCGGAGCAGCTCGCCGCGGTGGCGGTAAAAAACCACGCCAACGGGCTGCTCAACCCGCACGCCCAGTACCACCTCAAGGTCTCGGTCGAGGATGTATTGACGTCGACAATGGTTGCGGACCCACTGCATCTCCTCGACTGCTCGCCGGTGACCGACGGGGCGGCGGCAATGGTCCTGACCACGGTCGAGAAGGCGAAAGAGCTCGGTGGTGACCGCCCGATCATCAAGATCACCGGCTCAGGGATGGCCACTGACACCATCACCCTCGCCAATCGCGAGGATCTGTCAGAGCTCGGGGCGGTGCGCAAGGCGGCTGCCCGAGCCTATGAGATGGCCGGCAAGAAACCCGAAGACCTGCACGTCGTCGAGGTCCACGACTGCTTCACCATCGCCGAGATCATGGCGACCGAGGCGATCGGCCTCTTCGATCCGGGCTTCGGTGCATCGGCTGTGGAGGACGGTTTGACATCGATGCAGGGCAAGATCCCGGTCAACACCTCTGGCGGCCTCAAATCGAAGGGACATCCGGTGGGGGCCTCCGGGGTGGCGCAGGCGATCGAGATCGTCAGCCAGTTGCGCGGCGAGGCCGGACAGCGACAGGTCGAGGGGGCGAAGGTCGGACTCGCCCAGAACATGGGCGGCTCCGGCGGCAGCTCGATCGTCCACATCATGGAGGTGGTCTGATGGATTCTCCAGCACGCGCATGGCGTGAGTTTCCGCAACGCTACCGCCTCGAGGCGACACAGTGCACCGAGTGCGAAAAACTTCTGTACCCGCCGCGGGTGGTGTGTCCAAAGTGCGGATCGAGCACCTTCGAGAACATCGTCCTCCCGCGCGAGGGTACCGTCGTCACCTATACCATCGTGCGGGTGCCGCCGGCGGGATTCACCGAGCAGACCCCGCTCCCCATCGCCCTGGTCGAGCTCATGGAGGGTTTGAGGGTCATGGTCCAGATCGGCGACCTCGCCGATCCATCCGACCTCGAGATCGGAATGAAGGTCCGGCTCGAGTTCCGGCGCATCTCGTGGGACGGTGAGGCCGGGGTGATCTTCTACGGCCACAAGGCGGTCACTGCCTGAGCGCGGCATCACAAGCAGAATCTTCAAACGGGGCGGCAGCGATGCCGCCCTTCATTTCACGTGGGTCATCCCGAGCGAGCGAAGCGAGCCGAGGGATTCATGGGATATCCGCGAAACGGCCTCCCATCCCACAGATTCCTCCACTCCCTCGCTTCGCTCGCTCGGTCGGAATGACAAAAAGTGGGTGTGCTCTTGCGGGGCCATGGCCCACCCCTCCAGCGAGGATCGACGCCAAAATGCCGCAGTTTGACCCGAGGCTCCGTATGGGCGAGAATACCTCTATGGCGGAAACAGACTTCGCGTCCAATTTGTGTTCCATCAGCGAAATCGATCCCGAAAAGGTGGCGTTCGTCCAGAAAAAGGCGTTACCGGACCAGACCGTCGAGCGTCTGAGCCAGCTCTTTTCCGCCCTCTCCGATCCGACGCGCCTCAAGATCCTCCACGCCCTCACGGTGACGGAGGAGCTGTGCGTCTGTGACCTCGCCGCTCTTGCGGAGCTTTCGGTCTCGGCCGTCAGCCACCAGCTCCGGCTTTTGCGCGACCGGGATCTCGTCAACGCGCGCCGTGAAGGCCGAATGGTGTTCTACAGCGTTGCGGACGATCACATCGCAGTCCTGATGGGCACCGGGGTCGAGCACGCGCACGAGTAAGCACCCACACCTGTCATCCTGAGCGGGGCCGTCCGACGGCCGGATCGAAGGATCCCCCGACCACGGCGTCGCTTCGCTCCACCGTCGATCGGGATGACAAACGGACCTCCCGTTACAATCGTTCAAGGATCTCTGTCGATGAATATCTCCATCAGCACCTCCTCAGGTTCCCAATCCGGCTGCGCCGGGAAGGGCTTCGGCACGATCTTCTTCGGCCTGTTCTTCCTCTTGGGCATGCTCTTCACCATGCTCATCCTCGGCGAGGCGTGGAAGCAGCTGGCGCCCAGGTTCTGGCCCAGGGTCGACTGTACGATCTTGGCTTCAGGCGTCACCAACACGGACGACGACAAGAGTCCCTACAAACCGCAGGTTCGCTACGGTTACGAGGTCGGCGGCCGCACATTCGAAAGCGAGCGCTTCTTCAGGAGCGGCGGCGCCACAGCGAGCTTCGACCGCGCCCGGGACCGCGCCGCGCGATACCATCCCGGCAATAGGGCGACCTGCCGGGTGAGCCCGAGCTACCCCGACCTCGCGGTTCTCGAGACGAGCATCCCGTGGATGATCTTCGTGATCCCCTTCCCGCTCATCTTTGTCGCCATCGGCGGCGGCGGTCTTTGGTTCGTCTGGCGCGGAAGCTCTGCAGACGACGGTGCGGAGGTCACATCGATCTCGCAGCAGGCGGCGTCCGGTCGGGGCCAAAAGATCATGATCGGCTTCGGCCTGCTCTTCGTTGTCATCGGTTGCGCCGTCTTCGTGCCCATGAGCCTCGTGCCGTCGGTCAAGCTCGCCATTTCGATGACATGGCAGGAAACGCCCTGCGAGATCGTGAGCACCCGCCTGCGGTCGTGGTCAACCGACGACGGCACCTCGTACCGGGCGGACGTTCACTACACCTACCTTGCAGGCGGCCGAGAGTGGCGCTCCAACAGGGTCGATTTCTTCTCCTTCCTCTCGACCGGCCGAAACAGCGCCCGCGCAACCCTCGACAGATACCGGAACGCACGCAACGCTATCTGTTGGGTCGACCCGGGCAATCCGGCCAAATCGGTTCTCGACCGGACGCTTCGACCCAAAGCGCTCTTCGGCCTGATACCGCTCGTTTTCGTGCTCGTCGGGGCGGCCTTCGCCAACCACGGCCGCAAGCAGCTGAAGCAACGAAGTGCACGCGAGACCGTCGATGGTGAGGAACAGCAAAGCTCCGACGAACCGCTCGTTCTCAAGCCAGAGCTCAGGCCCGCCGGCAAGGTCGGTGGCGCGCTCTTCTTCGCTCTCTTCTGGAACGGCATCGTCTCGATCTTCGTGTGGCAGGCATGGAAGGGTTGGCAGGCCGGCAGCCCCGATTGGTTCCTCACGATCTTCCTCATTCCATTCGTCCTCGTCGGTCTCGCTTCGTTCGGCTTCGTCGGTCATTTCCTCCTCGCCCTCGCCAATCCCAGGCCGCGACTCACCCTGATGCCGGGCCGCCCGAGGCTCGGGGACGCGCTTCGGCTCGAGTGGCGCTTCACCGGTCGAGCCACTCGGCTCGGCAGCGTGAGGATCTTGCTCGAGGGCCGCGAAGAGGCGACCTATCGACGGGGGACCGACACGATCACCGAAAAAGAAATCTTTGCGACCTACGATCTGATCGACACCCGCAACGATTGGGAGATCCCGCAGGGGACGGCCGAGCAACTCCTCCCCGCCGATTCCATGCACAGCTTCTCCGCCGACGCCAACAAGATCATCTGGGAGATCAAGGTCGAGGGCGAGATCGCTCGCTGGCCCGATGTCTCGCAGAACTTCCCGATCACGATCCGACCGATGCGGATCGAGGACCTCTGACGTGCTCACGCTCACGACGACCGACGGCGGTTCCTGGTTCAAGCCGGGCGAGCTCATCGAAGGCGTGGCCACGTGGCAGCTCGACGAAGAGGTGGAGGCGATCGAAGTCCGGCTCTTCTGGTACACGAGTGGCAAAGGCACGCAAGACGTGGGGATCGTCCGCGTGCTGCGGACCGACTCACCGAACCCAACCGGACACAGAGAGTTCTCGATCCGAGCGCCAGAAAGCCCATACTCCTTCTCCGGCAAGCTCATCACTCTTGCGTGGGCGATCGAGCTCGTCGCCCTTCCCAGCGGCGAGACGGAGCGCCTCGATCTGCGAATCGGACCGCAACCGGTCGAGGTGGACCACTCATGAGCGCGGTCGTCGTCGCCCGCCATCGCCCGGCGGACAACCCCTTCGCCAGCCATCGCCTCGAGGGCCTCGCCTATCGTTGCAGCGAACTCGACCTCGAGGGGCTGATCCGGCGGCTCGAGGATCTGGGGGGACGCGCTGCAATCGTCGGGCGCGAGGGCAGCGGCAAGACGACGCTTTTGGAGGAACTGGCGTTCACACTCCCGAGCGACGCCGTGATGGTGCGGATTCCGGGAAGCTCTCGCCGGCCATGGCGAAGGGCCCGCGAACAGCTGCCGAAACCTGTGACCTCGCGGCATGCCGTCTTGATCGACAGCTCCGAGCAGCTCGGACCGATCGGGTGGCGTCGCCTGATGACCGCAACGCGACGCGCCGGTTTGCTCGTGGCCACCCTGCATCGTCCCCGCCTGCTGCCGACCCTGATCGAGTGCCGAACTGACCTCGGACTCCTGCGCGAGCTCGTCGCAGAGCTGGCACCGGCCGACGCGCCCCTGCTCGAGCCGAGGCTGGACGAGCTCTTCGAGCGCCATCGAGGCAACATTCGACTCTGCCTCCGGGAGTTGTATGACGTCTACGCAGGGCGTGCCCTCACGTCATCCTGAGCGAGGCCCGCCGCGGGCCGAGTCGAAGGATCCCCCGAATTCTCCGGAGAGTACCGAGCGTCGACGATCTCCGGCTTCGGGGGATCCCTCGACTACGGCGTCGCTCCGCTCCACCTTCGCTCGGGATGACAGGATTCGGGAACGGGAACGGGGACGGGGACGGAAACGGGAGCGAGACTATTGTTCGGCGGGACGTTCGGCGCTCATCTGAATTCCCTTGGCGCCGACCTTGCGCGCGACGTCCAGGACGTGGACGACAATTCCGTAGTCAGCACCCTGGTCGCCCTTGAGGATGATGCCCTCGTCCGGAGCTCGATCGACGAGCTGACGGATCTGATTTTCGAGCTCTGCTTCCGGTACGATCTGGTCGTTGATCCAAATCGTGCCGTCAACCGCAACCTTGACCTCGGGTGGCTTCTCCTCCTGGTTGACGCCGACGCTCTCGGCAGTCTCGGCCTCCGGCAGCTTGAGCTTGAGCCGCTCGTCGGTCACGAACTGGGTGGTCACCGCATAAAAGATCAGGAGCAGGAAGATGACGTCGATCAGCGGCGACATCTGGACCTCGGGTTTGCGGCCCCCGCGAAGCGGCACGAGTCTCATCAGTCGTCCTCGTCGTCTGCCGCGGAGTGCTCTCGAACGAGGTGCAGAAAGTCGAGTATCTGGGCCTCGATGTCGGAGAGAATCCCGACGGCGCGCGCCTCCAGATAGGAGTGGATGAAGAGGGCGGGAATGGCGATGACGAGGCCGGTCGCCGTTGTGATCAGCGCCTGGGAGATCCCCGATGACAGCTGCTCGGTGATTCCGGAGCCCGCCGTCGCGACCACGCTGAAGATCTTGATCATGCCGATGACGGTGCCGAGGAGACCCAGCAGCGGCGCCCCGGCGACGATCGTCGCCAACGCGGGCAGGCCACGCTGAAGCCCCATGAGCTGAAGTCGTCCCGTGTCTTCGAGAATCTCCTTGAGCTCCTCGTACGGTGCATACCGGTTCTCGACCAGAGCCGTCACGAGATCAGTGAAGGGACCCGGGTGGCGCCGGCAGAAATCGATCGTGCTCTGGAACTTGTCGCTCGCCAGCAGACCCGACAATGTCTGAACCGTCGCATTCTCCAAAAAATTGCTGCGCCGCAGAACCCACAGCCGCTCGATAATGATGGCCAGCGCCACCAGCGACAGGGCGCCGAGGGGGATCATGACGGGTCCGCCGGATATCAGGATGTCGACCACAAAAAGCTCCTATCGGTTTGTTCCATCGCCGTCAACGGCGTCGGGGGGCGTTGTAGAAGAAGGTGATAGTAACACCCTCGCGATCCACTCCGGTGAGGTCCGTCGGGAGAGGTTTGAAGGGCGAGGAATGGGCAATCGCATCGCGGGCGGCGAAATCCATCGGCGGCTTGCCCGACTCGTCGATGATCTGGAGACCGGTCACGGTCCCGTCGCGCTCGATGAAGAAACGGATCTTGACGACGCCCTGGACGCCGAGCATGGCGATCTCGGGAATGCGCCAGTGGCGACGGATCTTGGCCAGCATGGCCTTTGCGTATGGGCCCCAGTCGTACCACTGCGTGTCGAACGAAAGGCCGCCTGTGTCCACCGCTCCACCGTCGGTGTCCGGCCTCTCGTAAATACCTCCCTGGTCCGGGGGAAGCGCCCAGGCGCCCGGCGGTGGGAGCTTGATCGCCGGTTCCCGGCGCTCCGGCTCGGGTTCGGGCTCTCCGAAGCCTTCGGTGTCGGGTTCAGTGGGCCGCTCCTCGGTCGGCTCCTCGAGCGGCTCTTCCCGTGGCGCGTCCGGCGGCGGAACCTGCGGGACCTGTTCCCCGGGACGCTGCGGAGGCGACCCGGCGCCGAAGAGCTCGCCGCCATCGGCCTCAACCAGCTGCGGCGTGTTGCCCTGCACAGCGGCTCGGTCAGCCGCCTCGCCCTCGCCCCCGTGAGCACGCCGATCGAGATCCGAAAGAGGGACCCGATCCGACACCGGAGTTTCCTCACGTTCCTCGGCCAGGTCGACGAACTCGAACTCGAGCGGGGGCTGTTCTTCAGGTGAAACTTCGGGCACGAGCTCGACCGCCGAAGCATTTGACGCGGGCCACACCTGTTCGATCTGCGGCACGATCAAAAAGAGCACCAGCAGGTGGAGCAGGAGCGAAACCTCGAGGGCTCGCCGAAACGTGGTGTTGTCCCGTCGCACGCCCCTACCCTAGCAAGTTTCCTGCCATCGATAATCCATCACCAGATCCTACGGTTGTCTTCAGCGCTGTGTTTCTTGGTTTTTCCGCCCGGCATCACGCGTCGAAAGCGGGGCCACCGTGCCGGATGCGATGCCACTCTGGCAGATGGTACACCGTCTTGTATGAAGAACCCTTGAGGTCGAGCTCGTTATGCCCGAGAGACCGCAGTGGTCCGCTGGGCGACCGTTCTGGAATTCTGATTTCCGGTAACCTGTTCAGCCCGGTGAGCGAAGTGGGAATTCGACCGCACACTCCCCGTTGAGGCGCTCTTCGCTTCAGTGTGCAAGGTGCCACTTTTCGCATCGTCGGCCAACAGGGTTTTCTGGCGTCGGAAGCGAAGAATCCAAACAATGCGAAGGGTGGCACCGGAGTCGTGGAAGCATCACGGAGCCTCTCCGAAATGGGGTACCTGTAGGATGAGCAACATGAGCAGCTACGATTTTGATTTGTTCGTGATCGGAGCCGGTTCAGGTGGTGTGCGGGCAAGCCGCATGTCGGCCGGCTTCGGCGCGAGGGTCGCGGTGGCCGAGGCATCGGAACTCGGCGGCACCTGCGTCAACCTCGGATGCGTGCCGAAAAAGCTGATGGTCTATGCTTCCCAGTTCTCGGCCGCGGCGGAGGACGCAGCCGGCTTCGGATGGACCGTGCCGACACCCGACTTCGACTGGGCGACCCTGATCGCCAATAAGGACCGGGAGATCGCGCGCCTCAACGGGACCTATCAGAATCTGCTCGAAAGCGCTGGGGTCCACATCGTCAACGGCAGGGCGAAGCTGCTCGACCGCCACACCGTCGAGGTTGGTGACGAACGCTTCACGACGGAGCGAATCCTGATTGCCACCGGCGGTCGCCCATTCAAGGTCCCGATCCCGGGCTTCGAAAACTGCATCACATCCGACGAGGTCTTCCACCTCGAAAAACAGCCAGAGAGAATCCTCATCACCGGAGGGGGCTACATTGCGGTCGAGTTCGCCGGTATTTTCAACGGCCTCGGTACCGAGGTCGTCCAGAACTACCGCGGACCGGTCTTTCTCCGCGGCTTCGACGACGACATCAGGACCACCCTCGCCGAGGAGATGAGGAAACGGGCTGTTGACCTCCGGTTCGAAACAACCGTGGAACGCATCGACCACACAGGCGACCGTCTTGCCGCGACCATGAACACCGGAGATGTCGTCGAGGTCGATCAGCACCTGGTCGCCGTCGGTCGTGTTCCCAACACCGCCGGGCTCGGGCTCGAGGAGGTCGGCGTCGAGCTCAGCGAGCGTGGCGCCGTAGTGGTGAACGAGTACCTCGAGTCTTCGGTCCCCGGCATCTACGCCATCGGTGACTGCATCGACCGCATCCAGCTCACGCCGGTCGCCCTCGCCGAGGGTATGGCGATCGCGCAGACCGTGTTCAACGACAACCCGACGATCGTCGATTACTCGAACGTGCCGTCGGCGGTGTTCAGCCAACCGAGCGTCGGCACCGTCGGTCTCACGGAGGCGGAGGCCCGCGAACGGGGCTTCGACGTGCAGATCTTCCGCTCGACCTTCCGGCCGATGATCCACACCATGTCGGGCCGCAACGAGAAGACGATGATGAAGCTGGTGGTCGATCGGGTGTCGGACCGGGTGCTCGGCGCGCACATGGTGGGTCCCGATGCGGGCGAGACCATCCAGGGCATGGCCGTTGCGATCCGGGGCGGCGCCACGAAGGCGACCTTCGACGCCACCATCGGCATCCACCCCACCGCGGCCGAGGAGTTCGTCACCATGCGCACCCCCGTCGAGGACACCGACGCCCCGCAACGAATGGCCGCCGCCTCGTTGATCTCTTCAGGAGCGGCGAAGGATTCGTGACTCGGTGTCATCCCGAGCGGAGGCGGAACGGCAGTGACGCCGTCGTCGAGGGACCCCCCGAAGTCGGACAGCGTTCTGAGCAATGCGTTCTCCGGAGAAGTCGGGGGATCCTTCGATTCGGCCGTCGAACGGCCTCGCTCAGGATGACAGACGACCGAGCGCCTTCCGCAGAGCCTCTGGTGTGTTGCAGTTGGCCACGACCCCAGGATCGTCGACCTCGACATCGACGGCGCCAACCGACCTGAGGACCTCGCGAAGGGTTGGTCCGCCAAGTTCTTCCGCAGCGATCGCCTCAGCGACCCCCCGATCGATGCAGATTGGATGACCGTGCTTGCCGTTAAATGATGGAACCGCGGCCTGTCGGTTTGCACCGGAGAGAACGGCCACCGTATCGGACCTGACGAGCGGATGGTCCACCGGCAAAATGGCGACGGTGGTCCACCCCGGGTGCGCGATGAGGTGAGAGAGACCAACGCGTAGAGAGCCGAACATATCCAGACCGGATTCCGGGAGCGGCAGGGTGTCGACGGCATCGAGGCCCGGATCCTCGGTGCCCGGCGGAAGCGTTGCCACCACGGGTTCGGCCCCGGCGCCGATCAGGGTTGCGGCGCACGCCTCGAGAAATGTCCGCCCATCCCCCAGCTCCGCAAAGGCCTTCGGCCCCCCAAATCGTTTGCCTTCACCCCCAGCAAGAATCAGCCCCGCGACACGCGGCGGCACCTCACTGTCAGTCATTCCGCCGACTCCTCAACCTTCAAACCTTCGAACGTTCAACCTTTATAACGTCTTCAGTCATTATCACCGGTCAGGCCAGAGGCAAACGCGGCGGACGCCGGCGATCTGGGAGGTGACGGCGCCCTGTTCGACAGCGCGGAGGACGGTCTTCTGGTCGTCGACGACGGTGCCACACAGCACGTCGAAGCCAAACTGAAAGAGGACCGGAGTCAACGGGGTGCTCGGACCAAGAAGCATCAGGAAGGCGTCGGATCGTACGCCTGCAAGGACAGTCGGAAGCGTCCGGTTGAGCAGTGTCGTCGCAGTGACCGCCACGACCTCGGCCTGGGGCAGGAGCTGTTCCATCTCCTCCTCACCCAGGTCCTCGTGGCGCCGGTTGACCCCGCGCTCGAAGACCCACATCTGATCGCAGTGCTCCCTCAAACCGTCGGCGAAAGGAAAGTGGCCGATCATCGCCACCTTGTGGCCCCGCCCCCGTTCACGGAGTATCTCCACCGCCTTCTCGTCTCGCAGCCCGGTCGCCGTCTGACCGAGGAGAGCGTTCGCCGCTGCCAGGCCGATCGCGCCTTCGGGGGGCGAGTCCGAGCGGAGCAGCTCGCACAGCTCGAGCGGCGACCAACGGTGAAGCTGGCCCGCGGCCGCGACTGGCTGCGATCCGTGGAGGTGGGCCTCCGATCGCAGGGACGAAGCCAACCCGGCGCCGCGGCTGGTACGGACCAGAACCCAGTAGGCCCCGATTCGCAGATCGATCAGATCTGCGGACGGCGCCTTGCCCACCGCCTCGAGAATCGAGTCGATGATGACGCCAGAACCGGACGCGTCGTTTTTCACTCCGCAACTGTAGCAGTCGCTCATCCTTTATCGAAAAATCGTCGTATACTCTATATGTGCTTTATTAATAGCAATTTAGTCTCAATCTGAATTGACCCCAGGCGGGGTTGTGGGGAGGTATCCATGAGTCGAAACAGAGACCCGAAGCACCGTCCGGAGGGAGGCGTCACCCGGCGAGGATTCCTCGGTTCGGTCGGCGCCGGCGCGGTGGCGGCCGCCACCGGCGTCGCGCGGCCTGCAGGAGCGGTGCCTGAGATCACCTCCCCCGAGGAGATGGTCCAGGTCGCCCTCTCGATCAACGGCCGACTTCATCAGCTGCTGGTGGAGCCCAGGTGGACCCTGCTCTTCGTCCTCAGGGAACGGCTCGGCATCACCGGCACGAAGGCGGGCTGCGAGCGCGGCGAATGCGGCAGCTGCACGGTCCTGATGGACGGCGCACCGCGCTACGCCTGCATGACCCTTGCGCTGGAGGCCGAGGGCGCCGAGATCACAACCGTCGAG
The DNA here is from genome assembly GCA_041560205.1 of Candidatus Sulfomarinibacter sp. Classification (GTDB taxonomy): domain Bacteria; phylum Acidobacteriota; class Thermoanaerobaculia; order Thermoanaerobaculales; family Sulfomarinibacteraceae; genus Sulfomarinibacter. The sequence continues at coordinate 3,145 of JBFFBV010000030.1, read as the reverse complement.
GGCCTGCTCGACGGCGAAGAGCTCGGCACTGTCCAGCAGGCGTTTGTCGACGAAGACGCGTTCCAGTGCGGATACTGCACGCCTGGACAGGTGATGGCCGCCGAAGGGCTGCTCCGCATCACCCCGGCTCCCTCTCCCGATGAAATCCGGCGGGGGATGAGCGGCAACCTGTGCCGCTGCGGCGCCTACCCGCACATCGAAAACGCCGTCGCCGCCGCCGCCGAAAAGAAGAAGGGAGGCAAGTGATGGACAACGAGACTCCCTATTGGATCGACGGACCGGTTCCCGAGACACCCGGGTCCGGAGAGTTTCCGGATCCCTGGAAAGAAACCGAGGTCGTCGGCACGCGGGTTCCCAAGGTCGACGGCTACGAGCGCGTGAGCGGCACCGCCGTCTACCCGCACGACGTCTCCCTGCCCGATATGCTGCACGGCGCGATCCTGCGTTGTCCCCACGCACACGCGATGGTGAAGAAGATCGACACCAGCAAGGCCGAAAAGATGCCCGGCGTCCGCGCGGTGCTGACAGGAGATTCCCCGGGCGCCGACATGGGGTGGTACCAACGGCGCGGGCAGTTCTCCGGCCGGCTCTTCGACCCTCACTGCCGACACGAGGGCGAGGAGGTGGCGGTGGTCGCCGCCGAAACGCCCTTGCAGGCCTTTGACGCAATCCGGGCGATCGAGGTCGAGTACGAGGTCCTGCCTTTCGTGATCGACGACGAGGCGGCCCTCGATCCCTCCGCTCCGGCCGTCCAGGAGGGCGGCAACATGGTCGGCGAGCCCTCCGTCCGCGAGCGTGGAGACCTCGCGGCCGGCTTCGCCGAGGCCGACGTCGTCGTCGAGCGGACCTACCGCACGGCCTGCGAAATTCACGCGCCGATGGAGCCGCACGGATCGGTGGCGAGGTGGGACGGCAACAAGCTGACCATCTGGGATTCCAACCAAGGCGTGTACAGCATCCAGGAGGGCATGGCCCGTGCGATGGGTCTGCCGCTGGCCAACGTGAGGGTCATTGGGCACTACATCGGCGGTGGCTTCGGGTCCAAGCTCGAGCTTGGGAAGTACACGGTGTTCGCCGCCCTGCTGGCCAAAATGACCGCGCGCCCGGTCAAGATCTTTCTGCCTCGCGAAGACTGCATGCTCGTCACCGGCAATCGGCCCGGCAACGCGATGACGGTCAAGATCGGCGCCAAGAGCGACGGAACCCTGACCGCGATCGACTACAAAAGCCTCGGCTCGACCGGCGCCTACACCTACCACGCCGCGACCAGCACCATGGCCGCTTACCTCTACAAATGCGACAACGTGCGAACCGAGGACGTGACGGTGTACACCAATGCCGGCAAGGCCCGACCGATGCGCGCACCCGGGTTCCCGCAGTGCGCGTGGGCTCTCGAGCAGGCGATGGACGAGCTCGCCAACGAGCTCGACCTCGACCCGATCGACCTCCGGCTCAAGAACTTCGCCGAAAACCTCCAGGCCCAGGGCGGCGTGCCCTACACCTCGAACCAGCTCGCGACCTGCCTGCGCAAGGGCGCCGAGGAGTTCGGGTGGAAGGCGGGGCGCAAGCAGCCGCAGCGCGGAGACCGCCTCCGGCGCGGCGTCGGGGTCGCCGCTTGCTTCTGGGGCTACGCCGGTGGTCCTCCGTCGACCGTCATCGTCAAGCTCTTCTCCGACGGCAGCGTCAACCTCAACATGGGCGCTTCCGACATCGGCTGCGGCACGAAGACCTGGGCGGCGATGATCGTTGCCGAGGAGATCGGCGTCGAGGTCGAGAAGATCCAGATCGAGCATGCCGACACCGCGACCACGCAGTACGCGACCTCGTCCGGCGGCAGCAAAACGGTCCCGTCCGACTCGCCCGCGGTCCGCGCGGCGGCCTACGGCGTCAGAAAGCAGCTGATGGAGATGGCCGCCGAACAGCTCGAGGTCGACGAGGCCGATCTGGAGTTTCGGGGCATGACGATCACCAGCCGGTCGGACGCTGAAAAGACTGTCGCAGTGACGGAACTCGAGAAGCTCGGCCGGCAGGGCCTGGTCATCGGCACCGGCTATCGCGATCCCAACCCCGAGGGAAAAGTCACCTTCCCCTTCGCCGCCCAGTTCTGCGAGGTCGAGGTCAACACCAACACCGGCGAGGTTCGACTCTTACGCTTCCTCGGAGCCCACGATTCGGGCCGGGTCCTCAACCGCCTGACCTACGACAACCAGGTCTTCGGAGGCATCGTCATGGGTGTTGGCCTGGGCATGACCGAAGCGCGGATCATGGACAACCAGACCGGCAAGATGGCCAATGCCAACTTCCACGACTACAAGGTCCCGACCATGATGGACGTCGCCGACAAACACATCTGCGTGCCGATCGACGTCCCGGACATCGCTTTCAACAACACCGGCACCAAGGGCCTCGGCGAACCGGCGACCATTCCGACGGCGGCCGCGATCGCGAACGCGGTCAGCCACGCCATCGGCATCCGGGTGACCGACACCGCGCTCAACCCGACCCAGCTGGCCCGTCTGATCGCCGAGCAGCGGAAGGAGGCCTGAGATGCTTCCCAAGTTCAACCACGTCCGACCCAAGACCGTCAACGAGGCCCTGGCCGTGCTCAACGAACGGCCGGCGATGGTCCACGGCGGAGCCACCGATCTCCTCGGCTGCCTCCGGGAAGGCGTCTTCAGCGCCGAGACCCTGGTCTCCCTGTCGTTCATCGATGAGCTCAAGGGCATCCGCAAAACCAACGATGGCGGCCTGCGAATCGGCGCCCTGACCACCGTGGCGGAGGTCGCCGCTTCCGACCAGGTGGCTGCGTCCTACGCCGGGCTCGCCCAGGCGGCCGCCGAGGTCGCCAGCCCGCAGCTCCGCAACCAGGGGACGATCGCATGCAACATCTGTCAGAAGCCCCGCTGCTGGTACTACCGGGGCCACTTCGACTGCCTTCGCAAGGGCGGTGAGATGTGCTACGCCGTCGAGGGCCAGAACCAGTACCACTGCATCTTCGGCGGCGACATGTGCTACATCGTCCACCCGTCGGACACCGCGCCGGCGCTGGCCGCATTGGGCGCCGTGTGCCGGGTCTCCGGTCCGACGACCAGCCGCTCGGTGGCCGTGGAGTCGCTCCACGTCCCGCCGTCTGAAGACCCGCGGC
>JBFFBV010000029.1:0-44268 GCA_041560205.1 Candidatus Sulfomarinibacter sp. | reverse complement strand
CTGGGCGAGGAGGTAACCGTGCGCCCCGTGCAGCTGGATGCCGTCGAATCCGGCCTTCTGCAGGCGTCGGGCGGCGGCTGCGAACGAGGCGACGAGGTCGTGGATCTGGTCGACGTCCAGTTCACGCGGGACCATGGGATAGCCCGGACTTTCGACCGCACTCGGTGCAACCGGGTGGAGCCCTCCGCACTGGCGGCGGTCGGCCTGGCCGCCGCAGTGAACGATCTGGGCCACGATCTTGCCGCCACGATCGTGGACCGCGCGCGCCAGCTCGACGAGATCGGGAACGAGCTCGTCCGAGTAGACACCGATCTGGCCGATGGCCTGCTTGCCGTCCTGGCGGACGTACATATAGCTCGAGATGATGAGCCCGACGCCGCCCTCGGCGAGCTGCTCGTGAATGTCGATCAGGTCGGGGGTGATCCGTCCGTCGGCGCTTGCGAGCCCCTCCCAGGTGGCGGACCTCACGAGTCGGTTGGGGAGCTGGATTCCGCCCAGCTGCGTCTGATCGAATATCTCGGGCATAGCTGGACAGGATCATACACGCTCGCCATGAAAGGGTGGCTCGCGGTTCACCGTCAAGCGAGAGATCAGTCGTTGCTAGAGACGCCCTCGACGGAGACCGTCAGTGCCGGCTCCGTCAGTTGGCCGGGGGTCTCCGGCGAAGCGATCACCCATCCGACGGTTGCCTTCTGCGAAGTGTCGAAGTACTCGCCGTCGGTATAGGCGATCTTGACGGCCACCCGGCCCGTGCCTTCGTCGAGCACGAAAGGCATGAGCAAGTAGATTCGAGCAGCGTCTTGGTAGCGGCACGCGAGGGTCGCACCCTCTTTTCCGGAGAGCCGGAAGGGACCATAGCCGGGCCGATCGACCCGCAGGCTGACATGACGATCGGCGAGCCGGAAGTCGGGTCGATGCCGTCGCTCCTCCGCCGGAAGGTCCAGGTAGACCTCCTCGACCAACCAGCGCATGTAGGTGACGAGGTCTCCCTCGGCCGACCAGAACTGCTTGTCGAAGCCAACGCAGCCGAATCCCCTGGCTCCCAGGAACGGATAGCGGGCTCCCCATAGCGGCACCTGTCCCTGGCTCGAGCTTACGAGGTCGAGACGCCACTCGGCGCCGGGCACGGTCACCGTCATCGTCGAACCGCGGGCATCGCCTGCGACGTGGCCGCCGGGAAACGGCGCCGCCGACAGCAGCAACATGCCTCTGCCCGGGTCGAGCAAGGTGACGAAAGCGCCGGCGACGGACGGGCAGCCTGAGGCTGCGTCCGAAACAACGATCTGCGGCCGCAGTGTGCCCGCAGCGGTCTGCCCTTCACCGGGTCGAGGGGTCGCGACCATGAGGAACGCGACCGCACAGACAACCGCCGAGCGAACGAGAGAGTTGGTCCATCGCATCTGAAACCTCGTCGGCAAGCTACTGTCACCCGCTGCCGTTGAATGTGCGCCAGGTCACTCGTCGCGGTTCCCGCCCATCTCGCGCGCCACCCGGGCCACGACTCGCTCGAGGTCGCCGATGTGGCCGATCGCGCTGGTGTCCGAACCGTTGTCGCCGTAGAGGACGGCCGCCACCTTGCGGTCGACGATGACCGGAATGACGATCACCTCATGCGGCGTCTCGTCATCGAGGAGATCCGTGAGGGGTCGATTCCCCTCACCGTCCTTGAGCATGCCGCGGTAGCTGCGGCCCTCAGAGATCACCCACGACATCACCGAGTCCTCGCGGTCGAGACGTTCGATGCGGCGGCCAACCATCGAGAGAGAGGCCGTGCGATCCTCGGAATCGAAGGCGCCGACGACACTGAAGGTGTCGGGGTAAACGAGAAACAGAATGGCGCGCCGCACCAGCCTGTTGGCATCTTCGAGGATCAACGCCGCCATTTCCGAGGTCACGGCGATGGATTCCTCGCTGAAGTTTGCGAGCACCGCGCGCACGGCTTCGAAGTAGTCCGGATGCTCGTCGTCACGTTTCTCCTCGTCGTGTTCCGCCGCGCCGCCGAGGAGAATCTGCTCGGCGCGGAATCCGGTCTCGAGGATGATCTCCCGAGGATCCAGGCGAACCTCTCCGAGATCCGGAATGTCCATCGGCTCATAGATCCCGACGCCTTCAGACCACGCCAGGGCTTCGCGAATGACGTTCTGAAACTGGAGGTAGACCACCTTGGTCAGGTCCTCGGCCGTCACCGCCTCCATCTCGACGAGGATCTGACCGAGCAGTGTTCCACCCTCCGTCTCCTTCTGTCGCTTCAGAGCCGTCTCGAGCTGCTCCTCGCTGATCAGCTCGCGACGGACGAGCATCGCCCCGACCGTCTCGCGAATGCCGGTCGAAGCGGCGTAGACGATGGCGCCGCCGCGAAAGGCGAGCTTGAGCCGGTCGTCACCGTTTTCGAATGTGAGCTGGCCGGTTTTCTGGCTGTTGGCCAACACCATCATGAAATCGGCAACCGTCAGGTCTTCGATGTCGGCGGTGATGGTCACGGTGCAAGGCTCCGTTAGAGTCCAGATGCGGCAAAGGAGACCGCTCATACGATTCTATCCCTTGCGTGCTGCATTCCGCCCGTTCAGACAGGGATGGCGCGTCCGCCGCGATGATCGATCCGGAGTGGGGAAGTCGATGAAGGTCTCTTGAAATATTGAATGGTAAGTTTATACTTACCATTAGTGGAGGCTCACGAACGTGTTCTGGGTGCGCTCGCGGATCGGACGCGCCGGCGGATCTTCGAGGAGCTTCGCCGGGGGCCCCGAGCCGTCGGTGAGCTGGCCGCCGGCCTGCCGGTCAGCCGCCCCGCAGTGTCGCAGCACCTCAAGGTGCTCAAGGAGGCGGGACTCGTTCGTGAGAAGCGAGAGGGAACGAAAAACTTCTACTCGGCAGACACCAGAGGCCTCGAGCCGTTGCGCGCCTATCTCGAGGGTTTCTGGGGCGAGGTGCTGGACACATTCAGCGCCGCGGTCGAGGAGAGAAGGGGAGGCTGAATGCACGATGAACACACGCTCGAGCCGGTTCGCCGGTCGGTCGAGGTCGGCTGCTCCGCGGCCGAAGCGTTTCGGCTGTTCACGGAGGAGATCGACAGCTGGTGGCCGCTGGCCACGCATTCGATCGGGCTGGCGGAGGCGCAGGCCTGTTTCTTCGAGGGACGGGACGGTGGCAGGATCTACGAGAGTCACGGTGACGGCTCGATCAGCCTGTGGGGCACCGTGACCGTCTGGGAGCCGCCGGAGAGGGTCGTCTTCTCCTGGCACCCCGGCCGCGACGCCTCGACGGCCCAGGAAGTGGAGCTGCGCTTCACCCAAATTGCCGACGGCACCCGAGTCGAGCTCGAGCACCGCGGCTGGGAGATCCTGGGTGAAACCGCGGATGAGATCCGCAGCGCGTACGAGTCCGGCTGGGTCGGCGTCCTCGATCGCTACGCGGCCCACTGCGCCTAACGGGCCAACAGGAACATCGCCCCCGTGAGCGCGACTCCGGCAACGATCAGCGTGCCGAAGGCGATCGCGGCGGCCAACGTGATCACCCTGTTGGCGATCTGTCTCTTGGCCTCCTGGTAGGCCAGGACCTGGGCGTCGGGGTTGACCGGCGGCGGTGGTGACTCCGGGAGTCGGTCCTTCCACCGTTTCGCCAGGCGGGCGAGATCCTGATCGGCATCGAGATGCTCTTCGACCAGAGCGCGGGTGTCCGGGCTCGCCTCGTCCGAGCAGTACAGGGGCAGAAGATCGAGAATCACGTCTCGTGTCACGGTCATTTTTCACCTCCATTGAGTGGCATGGTTTCCGCGAGGAGTTGTCGGCGCGATCGGTGGACCCTGACTCTCGCCGCGCCTACCGAGACATCGAGGACCCTCGCGATCTCTTCGTACGGGAGCGCATGTTCCGTCCTCAGGACCAGCGCCAATCGGTCCGTCTCGGGGAGTCGAGCGAGAGCCTGCGTCACACGGTCCAGGTCGAGGCGTGCGGCGGCCGTCCGCTGCGGATCTGGAGACGTGTCGACGAGTCCTTCGGGAAGCTCGTCGTGCGTGTTGGATCGGCGGAGCTGTTTGAGAAAGATGTTGCGCGCGATTGCCAGCAGGTAGCCCTTGAGCGTTTCGGTGCGCAACCGGTCTCGTCGCGCCCAGGCGCGCACGAAGGTCTCCGAGGCCAGGTCCTCCGCGCGGGTGGTGTCGCGGGTCAGCCAGACGGAAAAGCGGTAGACGTCCGAAAAGTAGGTTGAATAAAGCTGCTCGAAGGTCATGGATGTGCGTCGCTCCCTCAGAGACTACCTTCGAGCGTCAGTGTTGTTACAACGATTCACTCACTCGTCTTTGCCAGCCGCTGGCGTCGGATGCGATCGATCTCCTTCGAAGCCTTGAGGCCGCGGTGCCTGAGCGAGAACCAGATGAGACGTTTGCGATCCATGACGAAGAATCGTCGGCCCCAGCGGGAGAGGGCTTTCTTGTCGATCTCGATCCCCAGTCCCGGAACCGCCGGTGTCTCGAGCATTCCCCGATCGTGGTCGAAGGGTTTTTCGAGGATGCCGTCGCGGGCCTCGACCGTCCACCCGGGCGGGGCGATCGGATACTCGAGCTCGCGCTCGTCGGCGTAGCCGCTGGCGACGAAGAGCTGCAGATTGACCGCGAAGCCGAGGCCGTTGGTCCATGTGTGGGGCGAGTAGGCGAGGCCGTGCTCGCGGACGAGACGGACGAGGCCCATGGTCTGGGCGATGCCGCCGGTGAAGATCGCGTCCGGCTGAAAGATCTCGTAGCACTTGCGCTCGACCATCATCTTGAGCTCGGGCAGCCCAGAGCTGTGAAGCTCGCCGCCGGCAATGGGGACGCGGCTGTACTCGGTGAGCGCCGCCAGGTCGTCGTATCGGTCCATCGCCAGCGGCTCTTCGATCCATGCGACGCCGACGTCGGCGCACGCGTCGGCGAATCGTTTGGCCCGCTCCAGATCCCACAACGGCGAATCCCCGATGATCGTTACCCGCCAGCCCTGGTTGGCGTCGACCGAGAGCTTCATGCGATCTCCGACCGCCTTGGCGGTCTCGATGACATGGCGGATATCGACGGCTTCGTCGTGATCGTGCACCCTGAGCTTGACGGTTCGGAAGCCCTCCTCGTACCGTGCCTCGACCTCCTCGATACGCTCAGCCGGGTCCTTGACCTCTCCGGTCGAAGCGTAGAGACGGACCGAGCACGGTTTCCCGCCGAGCATCTCGAACACCGGACGGCCGGCGAGCTTGCCGCGGATGTCCCAGAAGGCCGGCTCGATCCACCAGTTGCGCCATCCGAGATAGGCGATCTCCCTCAGGCGCTGCTGGACGAGTCCGATGTCGCAGGCGTCTTCGCCCAGAAGGTAGGGCCCCAACAGATCGCCGAGACCCGCCCGCTCCCTTCCAATGGCGGGTCCGGCGCTGTATCCCTCGACCCCGTCGTCGGTGGTGATGCGAACGAGGGTGAATCGATTCTCGTTCGACGGCATGCCGGGGATCCACGCGGGCCTGAAGGTCGCCGGCAGCGGGACGGCGACGTGGAAAAGCTCGACCCGCGCGACACGATGAATTGTGGAATCCATGGCGTCAACATAACAGTGCTGCAGTTTATTTTCTCGCTGATCCGATTCGTGATACGCCGCATCCACCGCATCGACGTTGGAACCGCGAAAACGCCAAGCACGCGAAGAACACGCCAGGAGAATATTTCGAGTCATTCTCTGCGATGGTCTTTGCGCTCTCTGCGACTTTGCGGTTACACAAGCTTTGAAGTCAGGAATCCATCTCGTAACTGTCTGATTGTGAGGGCTGAAGGACGGATGCCGCGGTGCGTCTTTTCGGAAGCGGATTTGGCTGCTACGCTTCATCGCCCTGGGGAGCGCCATGGCGAAGAGAATCGGTATATTCGGTTGGGGGATCGTCGCCCCCAAGTCTCCAAACGTCGACGTCTTCGAGAAGAATCTCGGTCGGGCGACGAGCTGGCTCGAGCCCTTCGATGGCTTCGGGCCGAGCAACTTCCTGGTCGGCCAACCCGATTTCGACTTCGAGATCTACAAGGAGTGGATCGACCGGCGCTTCGAGCCTCGCCGGTACTCGCAGCTCGACTCGAAGATGGGCAACACCGTCAAGTACGCGGTCGGCGCCTTCATCCAGGCCCTCGACCAGAACCCGGGCATCGAGCAACTGCTGCAGGATCTGGGTCTGCGGGCGCATGTCTACGTCGGGACGGGCATCGGTGATTTTCCGCTCCAGTACGAGCTCATCCTACGGTATCACCGCGCGCAGAAGGTTTGGAACCGGTTCTGGTGCCAGGACCAGCACCACAGCGAGCTCACGAGCTACCGTGCGGCCACCGAGGACGATCGCGCGCGTCTCAGGCAGGAGCTGGGGGCGCCGGATGACCCATCGATGACCGAATGCTGCAATAAGGGCTTCGACGAGGTCAGCGAACAGTGGGACGCATTCTGGGTCTCGCGATCGGACGGCCTGCGCCGGTACCTCGAACGGCTCAAGGATGTCGAGGGAGAGAGCATTTCCGGTGACATCGAGAACGGCAAGGGCCCGCTGATTCGCAAGAAGATCTCCGCCCGCCGCAAGCTCAACGCGGAGTACGGGTGCCCGGTCGAGCCGTGGAACGCGGTCGACCCGAACCTGCTGTGGAACATCCCGAATATCCCGGCGGCCCAGATCTCGATGCTCGGCCGCATCACCGGGCCGGCGATCGCGCCGATCGCGGCCTGCGCCGGCTTCAGCGTCTCCCTCAAGATGGCGATCGACGCCATCCAATCTGGTCAGGCCGAGGTGTGTGTGATCGGCATGACCGATCCCGAACCGCACGCGCTGTCGGTCGGGGGGTTTTTTGGTGCGAGGGTCCTTTCGCACGACGGCCGGGTCTCCAAGCCGTTCACGGGGATGCGCGGCACCCACATTGCGGGCGGCGCCTGCATCTGGATCGTCGGCGACGCCGAGTCCCTCATGGCCAGGGGCTTCGAGCCGCTCGGTCTCGAGATCCTGAGCGTCGGGGTTTCCTCCGACGCCGACCACATCATCACCCCGTCCGAGGAGGGGCCAAGAAACGCGATCCGTCAGGCCCTGGAGGCGGCGGAGATCGAGCCCGGGGACGTGGCTACCTGGGACATGCACGCGACGGCGACTCCGGGTGATTGGACCGAGCTCCAGAACACCCTCTCGGTCCTCCCGGGTTCGATGGCGATTACGGCACGCAAAGGCACCTTCGGGCACGGCATGTCGGTGAGCGGGGGTTGGGAGCTGACGGCCCAGCACCTGGGCTTCTCGAAGGGCGAGCTCCTTCCGGTCAACCTGGGGAGCGCCGAGATCCACGAAAAGATCCGCCCCTACTACCAGCGGCTCGTTCAGGACGAGGCCCGTCCGACCGAGGGTGATGTCGCAGGCAAGATCAACATGGGCGTCGGCGGTATCAACGCCTGTACGATCTGCAAGCGGTGGTGAAGATCTCCAATCGAGACGAAACATCGAGGACGCCTGACACGTTGTTCCCAGTGGGAGTGATCGCAGATGGTCGAGGATTTCAGCAGGTTTAGCGGAACCGACAGCTACATCACCTCGCCCGAGCTGCGCCACGCGGTCAACGTGGCGGTCTCGATCGAAAGGCCGCTGCTGGTGCGCGGCGAGCCGGGCACCGGCAAGACATTGCTCGCGACGGCGATTGCCGAGGACCTCGGGCTCGAGCTCATTCCGTGGCACGTCAAGTCCACCTCCAAGGCCGCCGAGGGCCTTTACGTCTACGACACGGTGAAACGGCTTCAGGACAGCCGCTTCGGTGACCACGACGTATCCGACATCCGGCAGTACATCGAGCTCGGACCGCTCGGGCGCGCGCTCACCTCGGAGGAGCAGGTGGTGCTCCTGATCGACGAGATCGACAAGGCGGACCTCGAGTTTCCGAACGATCTCCTGCACGAGCTCGACATGATGGAGTTCACGGTGATCGAGACCGGGGACAGCCACCGTGCGGTCCATCGACCGATCGTCGTCATCACCTCGAACGCCGAGAAGGAGCTGCCGGACCCGTTCCTCAGACGCTGCATCTTCCATTTCATCGAGTTTCCCGACGAAGAGCTGATGACCGAGATCGTCCGCGTCCACCACCCGAAGATCGAGAAGAAGCTGCTGGAACAGAGCCTGGCCCGTTTCTATTGGCTGCGGAAGGTGAAGGGGCTTCGCAAGCGTCCGTCAACCTCCGAGCTGGTCGACTGGCTCGGGGCGTTGATGGCGGCTGGTGTCCAGCCCGGGCGGCTCGCCAAGGAGATCCCCTTCCTCGGAGCGCTGATCAAGAAGGAGGAGGACGTCGGGGCGGTTGGCAAAGCGTTGGCGGTCTCCGCCGGCCGATGGCCGAGCGAAGATGCCTGAGTCAGCCACCCCCGATACGGACCACGCCGGGATCTTCCTCCCGTTCTTCTACAGACTCCGCAGCCACGGCCTCGAGGTCACGCCGCAGCAGTGGCTCACCCTGATCGAGGGCCTGGCCCGGGGTCTGCACGGCTCCTCGCTCATGGGGTTCTACTCGCTCGCCCGCGCCATCATGGTCAAGGACGAGGCCGAGCTGGACGACTTCGATCTCTGCTTTGCCGCCCACTTCAAGGGCCTGGAGGTGGAAATCGCGGAGATCGAGAAGGCGGTTTTGAGGTGGCTCGAAAACCCGGTCAAGCCCTTCGCCATCGACCCCGAGTGGTTGAAGGTGATGGATTCGGTCGACGTGGCCGCCCTGCGGGCGGAGCTCGAGCGCCGGCTCCGCCAACAGACCGAGGGGCACGACGGTGGCGATTACTGGGTCGGCACCGGTGGCACCTCGGCCTTCGGCCACTCCGGCGGCCACCCGGGTGGGATACGGGTCGGCGGCGATCACGGCGCCGGCACTGCGGTTCAGGTGGCCGCCGAGCGCCGCTACCAGGAGCACCGCAAGGATCGCGTTCTCGACACCCGACAGCTCAGCGTCGCCCTGACCAAGCTCCGGGCCCTCGAGAGGACCGGGCCGGCTGATGAGCTCGACCTCGAGGACACCATCGATCGTACGGCGCGTGAGGGCGGCGAACTCGAACTGGTCTTCAAACCGCCGCGCGAGAACCGCCTCGGTCTGCTCCTGGCGATGGACATCGGCGGTTCGATGTGGCCCTTCAAGGACCTTGTCGACACGCTCTTTTCGGCCGCCCACCAGGCGCGCCACTTCAAGCGCTTCGACCACGTCTACTTCCACAACTGCATTTACGAGCGGGTCTACGGCAACGCGGCGTTCACCGAGAAGGTCCGGCTGGCCGAGCTCTTCCGGCGTTACGACCGGGAGACACGCCTCGTCCTGGTGGGCGACGCCTACATGTACCCCGGCGAGCTCACCGACCGCTTCGGGGCGATCGACTGGACGGAACGCAACGAGCGTCCCGGTTCGGATTACCTCGAGCGCATTCGCGACCACTTCGCCCACTGCGCGTGGCTCAACCCGATGCGCGAGGACTCGTGGGACGCGCCGTCGATCAGGATCATCCGTCGGATCTTCCCGATGTATCCGTTGACGGTCGAGGGGGTCGAAAAGCTGGCCAAGGATCTGGCGCGTAACGGCGGAAGGTAGCGCCGCCTCCACCCTCCCTCCCGGTTTCGAGATGTCCCCGCCCGACCGAGCACCCTGATGCAGGATGCGGGTCTCACCGGATCCACCGGTACTCTGAAGAGCGACCAGTGGGTGGGCGGACGGCCCTCATCCTGCATCCAACTTCAGGAGGTCGTTTGCTCAATCGGCTGCAGATCCGCTACCATGTCGAGGAAATCAAGCATGTTATGCGATTGCTGATTCTTCAGAGCCGGTTCATGTCGGATCCCATGCTCGAGCACGAGCGCGAGTGCTTCATTGCGGCAACCGCTCGCGAGGTCGATGAGCTGCACTTCCGGAATGTCATGGGCGGGGTTCCCTCGGTGGGCGAGGTCACCGCCTACCAGGCGGTGATCATCGGCGGATCTGGCGATTTCTCGGTCGTCGAGCGCGATCAGGACTTCTTCGAACCGATGCTCGCGTTGTTACGCGCCCTGATTGACCTGAGCTTTCCAACCTTCGGCTGCTGCTTCGGCTTCCAACTGCTGGTCGACGCCATGGGTGGGACGGTTGTCCGCGATCCCGAAAACTCGGAACTCGGGTCGTACGACATTGAGCTCAACGAAGCAGGCGCCCGCGATGCACTCTTCGGCCAGCTGCCGCAGATTTTTGTCGCTCAGATGGGTCATTTCGATCGTGCTGAAGAGCTTCCGGCGGGAGTCATAAACCTCGCGACCAGCCAGCGATGCGGATGTCAGGCCTTGCGGGTTCCGGGCGCGCCGATATGGGCGACCCAGTTCCATCCAGAGCTCGACGAGAAGGGCAACCGTGTGCGCTGTGTGGCCTACATTAAGGAGTTCGGCGAAACCGAGGGCTATCAGGCATTGCCAAGCCCAGAGGCGATGACCATTCTGCCCAGATTCCTCGAGTTGGCCGTCGTGTCCTGACGCGGACGCACCGACCAGCGAGCGACGCGGTACAATCCGGCTCAACGAGCGGAGGCCCGCATGAGAATTACCGCGCTCATCGAGAACACCAAGGTGGAGGACCGGGACGATCTCCGCCCCGAGTTCGGGCTGTCGCTGCACGTCCAGGTGGATGGATCCAAGATCCTCTTCGACATGGGGACGACGGCGGCCTTCGCGAGCAATGCGGAGGCCCTCGGGATCGACATCGCAGATGTCGGGGTGGCGGTCCTTTCCCACCATCACTTCGACCACGGCGGCGGCCTTGAACGCTTCTTCGAGCTCAACGACCGGGCGTTGGTTTTCCTCCGTCGCGCGCCAGCGGTCGCCCGTTACTTCAAGGCCTTCGGCGTCATCAAACGGCCCATCGGTCTGGACCTCGAGCTCCTCGATCGCTTCGCGCGGCGTATCGAATACATCGACGAGATGCGGGTCGTTGCGCCGGGCGTCTACCTTCTGACCGCCATTGGTGCGGCACATCAACGGCCGCGGGGCAACCGTCGGCTCTTCGTGGATTCGGGCGGGTCCCTGATCCCCGATCCTTTCGATCATGAGCTCATGATGGTCGTGCACGACGACGACGGCATGGTGGTGTTCTCGGGCTGCTCGCACCACGGCGTCCTCAACCTCATCGATGCCGCCCGGGCCCAGTTCCCGAAGGTCCCGATCAAGGCCGTCTTCGGCGGCTTCCACCTGATCGGACTGCCGTACTTCAACACCATGGCTGCGAGCCCCAGCGAGGTCCGCGAGATCGGGTGGCGGGTGATGGACAAGGTGGACGGCCCAGTCTACACGGGCCACTGCACCGGCGAAAAGGCGTTTGGCGTCCTGGCAGAGGTCATGGGGGACCGTTTGAATTCATTCCCCACCGGATCGAGCATCGAGGTGTGAGCCCAGCACTTGTGCGCGAGTCGGCAGGGGAGAGAAAGTGTACCGCTTGTGTGAGTACCCCTTACAAAAAGGTATTTCAAAACGCCAAGACGTAAAGCCGCCCGCCCTCCCACCGGCGCAAAGAATTCGCAAAGAAATGCATTGAGTTCTTCTTTGCGTCTTTGCGGTTCCAAAGTGCATGCTGTCGGAAGGTCACTCCGCGATCGGGATCGGGAACAGGATCCAGATTGACGAGCTTCACGACTGTTTGATCATCGACCGCGGCTGAACGGGTCCGGCGCGAACTCGAAGTCCGAGAAGCCGTGCGCACGTTCACGTCGGGCGAGCGCATCCTCTTCCTCGGGGCTCGGCAGGACTCCGAGGTGGACAAGCTGCTCGCGGTACTCGTAACGCAGCCTCAGACTGGCGGCCGGACGATCCTCGAGATCGATGTGCACCCGTCGGACCCGGTGGTCGACCCGCCGGCCGATACCGGTCGCGGCGAGGTCGTCGGAGTCGGCGGCCTCTCCGGCAGCCTTTCCAGCCTCAGCGGACGGCCGTGCGCCTTCGGTGGGCGCAGGAGCGGCGCTCGATCGCTGTTTCATGAGATCGCCGATCGACCACCTCGGTTTGCGCTCTCTGTAGACCACCGCCTCGATCACTCCGAGATTCTCGTCCCGGCCGAGCCAGGTGCCGTAGCTGTTCTCCTCGGTGGTGAAAAAGAAACGGCGTGCGTCGGTGCTGCTGATCTGCCAGCCCTCGATGGTGGTGGTCTCGTACGGGCCGAGGACCCACTTGCTGGCCTTGCTGGCGACGGTGGTCTTGGCGTCGATTGAGTTGAGACCGTCGACTGCGAGGGCGACTGCAATTCGACGGTCGACGAGATTGGTGAGGCGCAGGACGTACTCGCGTCCTTTGAGTGCCTCGATGTAGGTGGTTCCGCGAGCCGGGTACTCGGTCAGCGGTCTGCCGTCGACCAGGACCTCGATCCGGCAGACCCCTGATTCCAGGGCCTCGGTCGGTGCGGCGGAAATCAGGGCCGTGATCACGAGGAAGGTCGCGACGACGGTGATTGTGGTCCGGTTCGGGTGAGCTCTCCTTTTCGTGTCGGACATCTTTGACTCCTTTTTCCGCCCCGTTCACCGCAGTAGGAGACCGCGGCGCGCCAGAAGTTCCAGGATTGCATCTCGGCTGCCGCTCGATTCGAAGACTCGCTTCGACGCCACCCTCAGCAGTCGCGAGGCCTCGCTGCCGGTCGCCGACATCTTTGGCCCGGGAAGAGATTCGAGCATTCTCCGGTTCCAGCGGACAGACCGTTGGAGGAAATCATGCGATTCGAAAAAACCCTCGCCATTGCCCTCACAATGTCGTCACTGCCTCTCTTCGCGGCCGACGACCCGTCCCTCGAGGTCGGGAGCGCCGCCCCGGCGCTGCGGCTTCCTTCTGCGGGCGGGAGCTCCAGGTCGCTCGCGGACGCCGATGGACCAACGGTGCTGGTGTTCTTCCGCGGCCTGTGGTGACCCTTCTGTCGCAAGCAGCTCGGCGAGCTGCAGGAGAACTACGAGGCATTCCGTTCGAGAGGCGTCGAGCTGTGGACCGTCAGCCCCGAACCTGCGGACAAGCTGAGGAGGTATGCCGTGCAGAACGGCATCGGGTATACCTTCCTTTCCGACCAGGAGCTGGCCGCGATCAAAGCGTGGGGGCTCGTCAACCCGGACAATCCGTCCGTCCCTCACCCGACGGCCGTGATCGTCGATGACAAAGGCATCATCCGTTACTGGCGCCAGGACGTCGACTTCACGAAGAGGCCGCCGTCCGCGGAGCTGCTCGATGCCGTCGATCGCTTGGCCGAGTTGTCCGAGGACCCGGGCTGAGCCTTCGGTCTAGAAGGTATAGCCGATCCCGATTCGAATGAGCCAGGGCTTGGTGTTCGGACCCGGTTCGTTGTCGTCGTAGGCAAAGTCCCAGAGGAAGGACATGTACATCGCAGTGCGACTGCCGGCACCCTGCACGAAACCGAATCCCGCGTAGAGTCCGGTGTAGGTGTCCTCGACGACCTCGATCCCTTCCTCCGTCGCGATCAGGTAATCCCAGTTGAGGCGTTCGACCTCCGCCTGGAGGTAGATCGGGTCGAATACGTAAAAGCGGCCGAGGACCGCCGCGCCGATGTCCGAGGTTGAAACGTCAGGTTCGTACCGCTTGTCCTTGCGATAGCGGAACGTCAGGCGGGTTCCGAGCTGAAAGAGATGCGAGAGCCGGTAGGAGGCAATTGGCGAGAGCTCGATATAGCTCGTCTCGGAGCCGAAGGCCAGCCCGGCGAGGCCACCGACAAACCACGGGTATTCGAGAGCCTTTTTCGCCTGCTTCTTGTGTCTCTCGTACTGCTCCTTGTAGGTCTGCGGCTCCTCGGGCTCCTCCCCTTCTTGGGCGGTTGCCGGGACGGCCAACAGGAGACAGATCCAGATCAGGAGCAAGCTCGTGGTCACGTTCATCCGTCGATGGTATCTCAACCGTTGCAGCCCTCACGCGTTCCTGACCGTGACGGGCGGACAGCGAACACAAAGGGGCGCGACGGATCGCACCCCTTTGAATTCCTGGCAATCGATCTCTGATGCTCACATCTCGGGCGTGGTCCCTCCGAGGTGGACGATCAGCAGGACCTGGTCCCAGTGGGCCGACGGGTCCATCATCGGGCCAATCGCTGCGGCCTCTTCCTCGGAAAGGGCGTTCTCGGTTGCCGCCTGGACCTTGTCGATCGCGCCCAGGTCCGCCATCGTGTACCAGCCGATGTGTGTCCAGTCTCCAACGCCGTGGATCTCCTGGGTGGAGAGGCCGTAGCCGGTGATGACGCCATCGTCGAGGAGCTTCTGATAGATCGGCTGGAAGTGCTCCTTGTAGGCGGCGGTGATCTTGGCCTCGTTGCCGGGGGTCGCCTTGTAATAGCCGATGCGGAAGTACTTGGGCTGCTGCTTGGTCAGATCCCCGACCTTGTGAACGTGATGGCGAATGATCCGGTCGTGGTGGGAGCCCTCGATCACGGCATCGTGGTAGGCCTTGTTCATCTCGGCCATCTGCTCGGGCGTGCGCGACGCGAAGAGCTTGGTGAAACCAGCTTCGAGCTCCCCGACCTTGCTCCAGTCGGACATGGTGGCCCACAGCATGTAGTTCATGTCGTCGCGAGCGCTGTGGGTGATAGGGATGGCGATGCCCCAGGACGAGAGCGTGCCGTTGGCCAGCATCTCGTCGTACATCGGTCCGTCGTCCGTGATCGTGGCGCCGATCAGGTTGCGGCTCTTGCCGGATTTCGTCGTCTCGAACGAGAGCCAGGTGATCGGACCCGCCTCGTCCTGCGCGGCGGCGAAGGATGCGCCGACGATCATCATCAGCGTCGCAAGTGAGATCCAACGTTTCATTTTCAATCCTCCTCGGTTGGTGAGAGCGTGGTCGGCCCTCGGTTGGTGTTTCCCGGCGCCATGGGCGGCGGCCGAGCGACGTCGGTTTTCGACATTGAGATTCAGTATCGGTAAGATACCAGATGTCGGGAGAACCATCAAGCGGGAGGGAGCTGCGGGCTGGGCGGGCAGACACCGGCGGCGCCGCGAGGAATTGGTCGGGCCCGACACGAAGGTCGAGGAAGCCGATTTTCGAATTTCGCGGTACACTCGATGGCGGAGAATCGACGAATTATGGGCGAGGGAGACGCGAAACCGGGCGGCCGTCGGGCTCTCGACGAGATCATCAGCCGGATGGCGGAGCCGGACTTCACGGTGCGGCACCGTCGGGTGCCGGAGATCCCCGAGACCGGCGCCCACGTGAGTCCTGAGATGCTGGCGATGATCTCTCCGAAGTCGCGCTACGCCCGGCGGTGGAAACGTCACGCGCGCCGCTGCCTCCCGTGCGCCAACGTCTTTCGCTACTACGGCATCTCGCTCGATTGACCGGCACGCCGCAGCGGGCTGCTGTTGCCACCGGCATCGACTTTGGAACCGCGAAGACGCGAAGACCGCGAAGAAGACGTACAGAAGATATTCTGACGTTCTCTTGGCGATGAACTCTGCGCCCTTGGCGTCTTTGCAGTTCCAACGTAATTGGCGCTCAGATTGACGTACCTTTGTGGTTTCACCGCCCCCTCCGTCACTGGCGGTACCCGGATCTCAATCGTTGTGCGGAACGATGGCGGCGATTCGGAGTGGGCCGCCGCTGCCGCCTGCGATCTTCATCGGCATGGCGATCACCACGAAGCCTGCGGGCGGAAGCGACGCGAGATTGCTGAGGTTTTCGAAGGCAGGGATGTCGTCCGCAAACAGCACCTGATGCGACTCGAAGTGGGTCGATTGCCCGAAGTCGATGCTCGGTGTGTCGAGGCCGATCGCGTTGATCGAACGGTTGGCGACGAGCCACCTTGCCGTATCGGGATGAAGACCGGGGAAGTGGAGCCTGGCCACCGCGTCGGGGCCGCGTTCGTCGGTCCCCATGTAGCGGACCCGGTCCGGCCAGAAAACTCCGTATCCGGTGCGGAGCAGGACGATCACACCGTCGGTGAGCTCCCCGTGGACCGCTTCCCAGCGCTCGATGTCGGAAACAGAGATCTGATAGTCCGGATTGCCCTCGCACCGGTCCACGACGTCGATGACGACCGCAGCACCCATGAGCTGTTCGAGAGGAATCTCGTCCACCGATTTCTGCCCCTCTGCGAAATGAATCGGGGCGTCGATGTGCGTGCCGCCGTGCTCTGCGGTACAAAATGTGTTCGCGGTGTAGTAGTAGCCCTTGTCGGTGAAACCCTCGAAGTCCGCCGACATCTCGAAACCCTCTGCGGTCGGCCAGTAGATCGTGTCGCCGTCGTAGGTGTGGCTGAGGTCGACGACTGTCCCGTCGGGCAGGGCGAAAGGCCGCTCGGCAACGTCGGCCGCAGGGTTGCAGGCTACGAGAAACGCCGCGAGGATCATCGAATATCGCATCGGATCTCCCTCCAATGGGATGTCTTGTTTTTCAGGATTGTAAGCCCTTCTCCGTGACCTCGTCGAAGTCCAGTGCGTCGTGTTCGACGAAATGACCGATGAGGTCGAAGGCTGTCTTGACCGGCAGGACGAAAAGCGCGGCCACGGCGGCGGTGTTGAAGAAACCGCCGATGAAGCCGCCGGCGAGCGCCGCGACCCACATCGGCATCGCTCTGAGGAACGGCTTCCCCACCTGGTCTTCCCAGCCGATCTTTTCGTACTCGCGGTCGCCGATGAAATTCTCCCAGAACGAAAGGCCGTGGGTGGCAAAGAAGAACAACGCCGGGAGCCAGTAGTTCCAGAGCGAAAAGTTCTCCACCCACTCGGTGCCGCGCATCTGGTCGTCGAGAAGCCCCCCTGCGATGAAGGCGAAGATGTTGACGATCGAGAGGTAGATGAGGACGAACATCGGCACGATGAGGACGGCCCACCAACGCGCGACGACGACGAGGCGGAGGCAGTTCCAGAAGCCGATGATCATCATCTGCATCCAGTAGATGACGAGGATCGAACCGATTGGCTCGCCCTTCCAAAGCATGTCGATGACCGGGTAGACGTTGGCGATGACGAGCATGACCGCCGAGGAGTCGTTGCGGAAGAGACCGGGCATCTGACGGAAAAACGACCGCAGGTCGGAGCGGATGACGTCCCAACGGACGCCTTCCTTCGTTTCTGGATTTCCGCCAGACGAAGATCGTGCGGTCAAATCCGCGGCTACCAGTGCTCGCGCCGCGTGCCGTCGGAGTCGGTCTGCGGAGGAAGGCGATAGGCGCCCGTAGCCTTCACCAACAGGGTGTGGGCTTTGCAGGCTATCGGCTTTTCAGCCAGGTAGTAGACCGGACAGCGGCCGATCTCCACCACCTCCATCCCCAGCTCGCGGGCCCTGGCCACGGCATTTCGATGGCCGGTGCCGAAGCTGAACCAGACCCGTGTGCAGCCCGCCGAATGGGCGACCTCGACGGCCCGCGCCGCCGACCTGGGCTTGACCCAGATGATGGCGAGGTCGTCCCGGTCCTCGGGCAGCTCGTCGACCGAGGTGTAGACCTTGCCGCCCTTGGTCGGTCCGCGCGATTCGGTCAGCCCTCCGAGATCGAGACAGTGGAAGCGCTTTCCGATCCGGGTGTAGGCGTCGTAGGAGAATCCAGGGAAGCGCTCCTCGGCGGAGTCCCCGATGAGCACGAAGCCCTCGGCATCGCGGATTGTTTTTTCAAGTGGATGCATGGAGCGATGATACCAGGGTGCAGTTCGGCCTTCCCATGCTTCGCGCGGTCCGAGATTGACGGCTAAGAGGCGCTTTCTTTGCTGGCCGCAGAGTCCTGGTCATCGAGTTGAAACAGCTCCTCCACAGTGACCCCGAAGGCCCTCGCGATCATCAGTGAGAGATGAGTCGATGGCACGTACTTGCCTTTTTCGATGGTGTTGATCGTCTTGCGGGTCACGTTGACGCGGCGGGCAAGCTCTTCCTGGGTCCAGTCGCGCATCGCCCGATGAACCTTCAGCGTGTTTCGCAGCGCTCGGGCTTTCATGAGAAGCGCACCCTGCAGTAGAAAGCGAGGTGGTGTCCGGTCAGGCCGACGATGACGGTGGTCAGCGCCGTCATGACGGTATCGTCGAACACCGGTGAAAAGGCTGAAAGAAACGCGAAGATCAACGCGGTAGCTGCCGCCGCTCCGAAGCCCACCATCCGGGATCGGGTGAAGTATGAGCGCACAAGCTCGTTGTCGAGAGCTTGGGCCAGCTCGGGATCGCGGCGAATCCTCGACGCCAGCGCGCCGTAGGCCGCCACGCAGGAGACGCACAGCACCAACGACAGCACCATCCCGATGAGTACGGACCCGCCGAGGGGTGGAGGTTCCGCTACGACCGCGCGCTGGACGGTGCGGATGATCATCAGGGTGAGGCATGCCACCAAGCCGAGCAGGTAGCCTTCGAGGAGCCTCAGCCGCCTCCGTTCCATCGTTTCGATGTCAGAGCTGATTTCCTCCCTCCCGACGCCCTTTCGCGTACGGTTGAGTGCCGTTGATTTCTCTTTTTATAACTTATGTATCTCAAAATGTAACCTTTAAGTTACTTTTGTCAAGGCACGATCCTGATTTTTTCTACAGGAATCAAAGCCAGGATCTTCACCTGGGCGAGATGGGGTGGACCAGAAGAGACCGCAGCGTGATCGTCAAGTACACCTACCTGTTCGACATCCTGAAGTAGGAGCTTGGGCTCGGCCAGGATTTCCAGATGTACGGGAACGCCAGCAGCGGAAGCCCGGAGGGGCGACAGATCGTTAGCCAGGGGCGTGAGCGCCAGGAACGGGCATCCAAAGCACCAACGAGCCGCGGAGATTTTCGTCGGGGCGGGGTTTATCCCCGCCCGCAAACTGGATCCGTCGTGTACAGTATTTCAAACACCAGGAGGATGGAGGGCGATGCGGATCGATCAGGCCATCGAGGAGTGCCACCAATGGGTGCGCGAGCACGCCGACCAGGGCGAGGCGCTCCTCGACGCAATCTACCGGCAGCAGCTGGAGGCGGACATCAAGTTCCGGGGCAAGGAAATCGCGACCTTTTTGCGGCCGGTCTTCCTATCGCGGGCCCAGAACGATCTGGTGCGCCGGGCGTCGCAGGTGCTGCTCGACTGCGCCGAACGGCTGATCGAGCAGTACATGGTCGACCCCGAGGTGCGTGAGACCATCGGTCTCCCTCCAGACGAAGAGGAGTTCGCGCTCCTCGGCACCGGTCTCAAAAGGCAGGTCGTCGTCGCCCGCCCGGATTCCTTCCTCAAAGGTGAGGACCTCAAGTTTCTCGAGTTCAACTCCGACAGCCCGGCCGGGGTCGTGTGGACCGACCTCCACGAGGAAGTCTTTCTCGCCTCGCCGATCATGAGCGGCTTCGAGTGGATCGATCAGCTCGGCACCTCCAACTGTCGTCGTCTGCTGATTGACAGCCTCCTGGATGCCTACGCGGATTTCGGCCTGGCGGACAAGCCGATTGCTGCCATTGTCGATTGGAACGACGCGGGTGCCTGGCCCGAGTTCCTGGTCGTGCAGCGGTGCTTCGAAGAGCGGGGCGTGCCGGCGGTGGTCGCTGATCCCCGGCAGTTCGAGCTCCGGGGAGACACACTTTACGCAGACGGAACGGCGGTGAACCTGGTCTACCGGCGGGCGATCATCCGCGAGCTGCACGAGAAGCGTGAGGAGCCCGGGGTGCGGGACTTTCTCGAGGCCTATCGCCGGGGCTTGGTGTGCGTCGTGAACCCTTTCCGGTCCAAGGTGTCCGGGTCGAAGGCGTGTCTGGCGCTGCTCTCCGACGCCCGCTTCGACCGGCTCTTCGATGACGAGCAGAACGCCGTGCGGCGCGCTCACGTTCCGTGGACGAGGGTGCTCAGGGAAGAAAAGGTCGACTTCGAGGGCCGGCGCCACGACATCTTCGATTTGGCGCGGAGGTCGAGAGAGCGCTTCGTGATCAAGCCGACCAGCGGTTATGGCGGGCGGGACGTCATGATCGGTTGCGAGACCGGGCAGGACGCCTGGGAGCAGCGCCTCGACCTCGCCGCGGAGGCCTTCGGTGAGTGGACGATTCAGGCTTACGTGGATATTCCGGAGGAGCTCTTCCCGGTCGCCGGGCCAGAGCTCCTCTTCGAGCCACGCAAGGTGAACCTCAACCCCTACCTCTTCGGCGGTCGCTACGCGGGCTCCTTCGTCCGCCTGTCAAGGGAATCGGTGATCAACGTCTCGGTCGGTGGCGGGATGGCCCCAGCCTTCGTCCTCCCGGAGTGAGGTGTTGGCGGACATCGACGAAGCTGTCAATCAGGTCGACGAGACGCTGGTCGAGCTCTCGAGCAAAATGCGGCTCTTCTACCACGTGGCGCCGCTCAACGCAGCGCGTGAAGCATCGCGATTCCTCGATCGACGGCAATCGAAGAGGCAGCCGCGTTTCGAGTACGGTCCCTTGGAATTCTCGGCGCCCGACGCGCGTCGACATCTCGAGCACGCGCCGTTTGACGAGATCGGGGACGATGTCCTGCGCGATCTCTACGAAGACAAGCGGTGGGAGCTCGATCAGACGGTGTCCATGCTCGAAGCTCGGGGAAACTCCCACTTTCTGGACCGTTCGCTCGACCTCTTCGGGAGGCCGCCGGCCGCAATGGTCGAGGAGGCCGAGGACCTCCTTACCCGGACGAGCTGGGAGGAAGACAGAATCCTCGAAGCGGAGGAGGTGCGCGAGCTCCTCGAAGAGCATGCCGAGACATACCGCCGGCGATATCGTGACTTCGACTGCGAGGTCGTTGTCGACGGGGCGATGAGCGCGAAGATGTACGTCCACGAGAACCGGATCCACCTCAAGGAAGGTTCTCGGTTCTCGCGCGAGGCCGCCCTCAGCGACGCCGTGCACGAGATCGATGCCCACGTGCTCACCTTTCTCAACGGCCGCCGCCAACGCTGTCGACTCTTCGAGATCGGCCCGCGCGGGACGCTGGCCTACCAGGAAAGCCTGGGAGTGTTCTCCGAGATCGCCAACGGTCTGATGTTCCCCGGACGTATGATCGCCCTCGCCGCACGAGTCGTTGCAGTCGCGGCGATGGTCGATGGAGCCGAGTTCAGCGAGGTCTTCGAGGCGTTGACCACCGGGCACGGCCTCGACGAGGACGAGGCTTTTCTGATCTGCCTCAGGGTCTTTCGAGGTGGCGGTTTCACCAAGGACTGGTTGTACGTGTCCCAGCTCGAGCGCATCCTCCGGCACTGGGCCTCGGGCGGAAACATGGAGCACCTGCTGCTCGGCAAAATCACGATGGACATCCTGGACGGGGTCGAAGATCTTTCGGCCCGCGGCATCCTGAGACGGGCCGGATATCTCCCGCAATATCTGGACCGAATCGCGCGCGGCCGAGACAACGAGCCGGTCCAAAGGGCTCTCCAACGAGAGCGCATTCCGCTCCGCGACCTGCTCTCGCTGAATCTCCACTGAGGACCGCCACCTCCGGGCCACGCATGTCCTCACGAGGGTACGGACTTTTCGGTCTCGAGTGCGTGGCTCGGTCTGCATATCCGCTCCTGGTAGCTCATTGATGAGTTCTTCGAGTTGGCACATCACCTGCAGTGGACCCGGTGGAGTGATCGAACGCGAAGGGAGGACGTGATGACACGAACATTTTTCCTGGCGGCATGTTTCGCGTTGGCGTGGTCAGCCATCGGCTGCTCGTATCACCGGGCCTACGTCTCCTACGACCAGTACGAGGAAGACGTCCAGGTGGCCGCGGTCGGCTGGGAGGGCCGTCGCCTCGGGCCGGTCTCCGCCCGCGAGGGCGGCGCCCTGTGGGAGAAGTGCACCGACATCGCCGAGGGCTCGTTGTGGGTCCTGATGGAAGACACCCGCAAGATGGGCGGCAACGCCATCGGTGAGATCCGGTGGATCCCGAAAAACCCGAATCGAACGACCGAGGATCCGACCTGCCGGAAGAAGTGGGGCTGGATCCTGATCTGGCCGGTGTTGGCGACCCCGGCCTTCCAGTCGGCGAGGGTCGAGGCCGTTGCCTACAACGTGCCCGACGCCAGCGCCGCCCAGGCCGGTCTCTACCTGATCCCGGAGGACGAAGAGGAGCGCATTGCCCTCGTACGAAAGATCGTTCAAAAGGCGTTCGCCGGTCGATAGCCCGTGCGCGCAACCGACGGAGTCATACGCCTCCTCACGTCCGGCTGCGTTCACTTCCCGGTGGACGCGCCGGGCACTTTCTCGGCTGACGGACTCGAACGGTGCGTGACTCCGTGAACACCTCGAAGACCTCGGCGAACTCGGCCGGGCGACCGAGGTCGACTTCGACCGAGCGCTGGAGAGTCACGCGCCGGCAAAGGTCTTGTGGATGAGCACCTGCCCACAAGGCGAGTGTGCGCTCAGAGACGGGCACGCCGGTTTCGCACCCGCCAGTACCGCCGTGCCCACGCCGGTCGGGTGTCCCGGACGGGCGTGGATCTGACCCGGTCGGTCCAGTCCTCGAGCGCCCGATCCGCGGCCGAAAAGGCTTCGCCAGGATCGGCCCCGTCCGCCAGCCAACGCGACTCGAGGCGGTCGCGGTCCTCTGCAAACAAGGGGAGCAGTGAACTCGGATCGCGAAGCACCGACCGGTGAAGGCGCTCGTGCCGCCACCACAGGCTTTCGGCATCGGCGATGTCCGTTGGAGCAGGACCGAGGTCCAACGGCCGCTCGACCCGGACCGGTTTGAAAATCGACGTGCACGGACCCGCGGTGCACGTGGCCCAGTGGCGGATTCCGCCGGGCGACAGCTCCGACACCCACGAGGCGGTGCTGACAGAAGCCCGGACTGCGCCGCCGCCACCGTGCATGCAGATTGTGTCGAGGGACCCGTTGAACCAGGCGTACCGTGGCCCTTCCCTGCCATGGCCGTGGTCGCGCAGCAGGCGCATGAAATCGACCGGGCGAGTTGCCGTGTTCGCGAGAGCCGCGGTGCGCGCCTGACGCCTTCGACCACAGGCGATCCGGGTGACCAGCCGATCGCTGTTCTTCGCCGCGAAATCGCGAATGGTGAGCGCGTTGGAGATGGTACGCACCCCTCGGACCTCCTCGGCGGCCCACTCGCGTCCGGATGTCTCGAGGACGAATGCCGTTCCCTGGTCGGCGACGAGGTAGCTGTTGTGGTAGCGGAGCCGCCGGGTCTCATGGTCGCAGCCGCCCCCCTGGCCGTGACGCTCGAGGAGCTCTGTGATGACCTCGACTGCGCGGCGTGCGCTGTCGGCACGCTCGAGGGCGAGGCGCAGAAGGTCCATTCCCGTGAGACCGGTCTTCGCCACCCGTCCGCGGGTGAATACCGCCTCGTTGCCGATGACGACTCCATGCTCGTTGGCGCCCATCTCCGCACCCCACATCCAAAACGGTCGGCTGAGGAGGACCGCGGCGGTTGCCTCGACCTGCGGCACGGTGATGTGGGTGCACCGGAGCGGGGAGCCGGGCTCGTGCCGCTTGCGCGGGTGCCACTCGAGGATCTGCGCTTCGTTGGCGTCGCGGTCGGAGTTCTTGGCGAAGAGAACCCGCCCGTCGTCGACCGCCACGACGGTGTCACACATGTCGTTCCACCTTTCCGGGGAGGAGGAACGGATACTGGCGCCGACGAACACGACGCTGCCATGCCCGGTCGACACGCCGGAGACCCTGAAGCATCGAATACATTCGGGCGTCCTGTTGGTAGTAACGACGCACTTCGGCCTCACCGATCCTCGGCTCGATCTTTCGGTTGACGATCTCGAGGGCGAGGCCGATCCGATCGAAGACACCCTCCTTGATGAAGTTGGCCACCAGGTCGCGCAGGACCTCGCGTGGCCGGTAGTAGGTGTCGAGGATCATCCTCGGCGCGATGCGGCGGGCGAGCCCGCGGAGCGCCCAGGGCAGCGAAGCGATGAAGAGATCGACGTCGAGGAGCTCGCGGCCCCCCCGATCACGCATCATGGGTGTCGTGACGTCGAAGTAGAGCACCTCGTCGTCGACCACCGCCCAGTTCGAGAGCTGCCCATCGAGCCCGAGCTCGGGGCCGACGGTAGCGATGATCCGATCGGCAATGAGCTCGATGATGCGGCGCGCTCCATCCCGATCGGCGTCCTTCAGCCAGTTCGTCGCGAGCGCGGAAGCATCGAGAAGCGGCTGCAAGCACCAGGCCGCGATGCGTCCATGTGTCGCCTGGGTGCTTTCGAGGCGACTCGGAACGACCATGACGCCCGCTTCACTCAGCCGTTTGAGATAGGTGTCGAAGTTCTGGCGGTAACGATCGAGTCGTTCGGACGAGTCGAAGAGCGGCAGCCTCTTGGCGGCGAGTCCTTCCTCACCGTCGTTCCAGCCGAGAACGCAAGATATCTCTCCATAACCGAGGACCTCGATTTCGCCCTCATCGCCGGTGGTGAGGGCGTGATCGACCCGTCGTTCGAGCTCCGCGAGACCGTGACCTTCGCCCACCCCCGTCACCTGAACACCGTGCGGACGCGGTGGATGAGGTCGTCGGCCTCGGCATCGGAGAGTACGAGTGGCGGTAGAAATTGCAGCACCCTCGGGTCGTTGCCGGCCCATACCGCGAATATTCCTGCCTCGTAGAGGGCTGCGGCGGCTGTCATGCCCGCGCCGTCCTCGGAAAAGGCGAGACCCATCATGAGGCCGCGCTGCCGGAGGTCGAAGGGGAGATCAACCAAGCCGGTGTGGAAGCGATCGGCGAGCTCGTTCACGTGGCCGAGGAAGCCCTCGCTCTCGACGATGTCGAGTACCTCGAGCGCCACGGCACAGCCGAGCTCGGCGCCGCCAAAGGTTGAAATGTGGATGTGGGGGTGGGTGTCGAAGAAGGAGTGAAGCTCGCGGGTCATGAGCGTCGCGGCGATGGGATAGAGGCCACCCGACAATCCTTTGCCGGTGACGACCACGTCCGGTTCGAGGTCGTCGTGCTGGTGCGCCCACATTTTCCCGGTGCGCCCGAGACCGGTCTGAACCTCGTCGACGATCAACATCGCGCCCCGCTCCCGGCACAGGGTCCGGACTCCCTGGAAGTAGTCCGGGGCGGCGATCGGCATGCCGAGGGTCGCCGGAACCGGCTCGAGGAGAACTCCGGCACAGGTGTCGTCAACCGCCGACTCCAGGGCGTCGAGGTCGTCGAAGGGAACCTGCGCGAAGCCGGGCGGGTTGGGCCCGAAAAGATCGCGGTATTCAGGGTCACCGGCCGCCATCGCGAGGCCGGTGTGGCCGTGGTAACCGCCACGGGCCGAGATGATCGTCTGGCGGGAGGTCCCGGCTCGGGCTACCTTGATGGCGAGGTCGATGGCCTCGCCGCCGCCCACTCCGAAGACCACCCCGGGCAAGCGACCGCCGGTTGTCGCGGCGAGACGCTCCGCCAGCCTTGCCCGCCAACCGGAGACGAGGTGATGGTTGCCAATGTCCAGCGTGTCCAGAGCATCCCGAAGCGCCGCGACGACTCGCGGGTGTCGATGGCCGAGGTTGAACACCCCACCGTTGCAGTGACAGTTGATGAGCCTGGTGTCCGACCAGGCGTCGGCGAAGTTCGCTCCATCGCGCATGCCCATCACGAAGTCGAGACCGAGCTGCCGGTACATGGCCACCTTGCCGGCGTTGACGTGACGCCCGAAGGTCTCGAAGGTGGCGTCGCGATCGGGGATGGGTTGGTGGGTTTCGGCCATCGTACTTCTCCCGCTTCCTGGTTTCCGTTCACCGTAGACCCTTGTCCGAGGGCCGTCAATGGAGCGCGCGGGTTAGGATTGAAGGAGAGATGCAATTGACAGAACCACCGACCGCTGCGCCGCGCAGGATCAGCCAGCTGGCGGGTTTTGCGTTGAAACTGCTGGTCTTCGTTATTGCCGTGGTCATGGCCGTTGTCTTCGTCGTGGTCGCCGGTCGGATCATTCTCTACAGCCAGGATGATGACGAGCAACACCTCGCCGTCAAAAGGAACTACCTCGAGAAGGTATGGGACACGACCAGCGAACGCCCGGCCGGTCCGAATGTGGTCCTGATCCTCTTTGACGATCTCGGGGCGGCTGACCTCGGCGCCTACGGTGGTCAGGCCATCGCGACGCCGCGTCTCGACCGGCTGGCCGAAGAAGGCCTCCTCTTCGAAAACGGCTATTCGCCATCGCCCTACTGCTCGGCCTCACGCGCGGGGCTGATGACCGGACGATACGCGGTCCGTTCCGGACTCGATCACGTCATCCAGGTTCCGGGCTCGTGGCAGGACAGGATGATCCGTTTCGGCGGCCTCAACCGCCGCCTCCCAGCCGAGGAAATCACCCTCGCCGACGTCCTGCGGGCGGCCGGCTACGCCACGGCGATCGTCGGCAAGTGGCACCTGGGCGATGAGGAACCATCGCTGCCCAACGACATGGGCTTCGAGTCGTTCTACGGGCTCCTCTTTTCCAACGATCAGGGCAAACCGGCGGTGTGGAGTGATCAGGTCATCGAAGAGTGGCACCCGATCGACCAGTCGACGCTGACTCGCCGATACACCGAAAAGGCTGTGGCGTTCATCGAGACGAACAAGGAGCGCCCCTTCTTCCTTTACCTCCCACATACCTTTCCCCACATTCCGCTCCGCGTCAGCGAGGAGCGACTCGGAACCTCTGCAGCAGGACTCTACGGGGACGTGGTCGAGGAGCTGGACTGGAGCACCGGCGAGGTCCTCGATGCGCTCGAGCGATCGGGTGTCGCTCGCAACACTCTCGTCATCGTCAGCTCGGACAACGGTCCGTGGTTCCAGGGCAGCCCGGGCGGCTCTCGCGGTCGCAAGTTCGACGTCTTCGAGGGTGGCATGCGGGTCCCCTTCATCCTCCGTTGGCCGGCGAAGATTCCACGCGGCAGGGTCGATCGGGATCTTGTCAGCGGGATCGACATCTTCCCGACCGTGTTGGAGCTCCTGGGGATTCCTGCCCCTCCCGACCGGGTGATCGACGGTGAAAACCTCGTGCCGCGCTTCGGGAGGGGGAAGGCGGAACCGAGAGGCCCGCTGTGGTTTCACCAGGTCGGCCATCTCCGTGCGGTCCGCGAGGGCCGATTCAAGTACCACGACCGCCATCGCCTGCCCTTCGGCAACCCGCCCGACTTCGCCCTCGGGTTCTGGGCCGAGAAAGGGCCGTGGCTCTTCGACCTCGAGCTCGATCCCAGCGAGTCCTACGACGTTTCGGAGCGCCACCCGGAGACCTTCGCGCGCATGGGCCTGATGCTCCAGGCGCGTCTCCGGGAGCTGGAGGACAACCCCCGCGGCTGGAAGTGATCGCGCGGCCGGAGCGAGTCCGTCCCAAGAAAAAAAGTGGCCCCGGTGCTCGCTCACCGGGGCCGGAGGTACGAATCAGAGATTCGTATGGAGGCGTTTAGAAGCGCAGGCCGACCGAGAAACGGAACTCTCGGGGCATTTGATAGTCGGCCGTGTTGATGGGCTGACCGAAATCCGGATCGAGATCCCAGTGCACACCCTGGACCGGAGTTTCGGTGAAGGGGTTGAAGGGCTCCAAGCCGGAGTTCGTGGCGTCGAGAACGTTGACGTTACCGTCAATGACTCCGTTTTGGTTGAACACGTTGATGACCTCTGGCTGCAGGAAGAGCTCGAGCTGGCCGCCGCCGATGTTGATGAAGAACGAGTAGTTGAGGGCGATGTCGGTGCGCGAGATGTCGTCCCACCGGAAAGCCCCGCGGTCGGAGAAGTAGTAGGTCTGGGAGCTGGGGTTGCCGGCGTAGCCGAGGTCCTGCGGGTCACCGACAAATGGCTCCGAGTCCACCGAGCCGGATGCGCTGTAGGGCGTGCCGGTCCAGAAGCTCTGGAGGAGGCTCAGCGAGAGGTTGTGGTGGGTGCTCGAGATCACGTCCCAGACCACCCATCCGCGCAGCTTGTGGCGGCTGTCGGTCAGGAGCCAGCCCTCGGGGGCGCTCCACGCCGGGTCGTGGTACTCCTGGTACTCGAGGATGTCGTCGGCGATCGGTCCGGCGCCGACGTTCTCGCCGAAGAGGTTGCCCTCGGTCTTGGAGTAGGTGTAGGTGGCGCCGAAGGACCAGCGTGAGCCGAGACGGTAGTCGAATCGCGATTGGATCGCGCTGTACTCGCGTTTCAGGCCCGCGTCGTAGTTCACGTAATGGGCCTCGTCGATGTAGGTGCCGGTTCCAGGGATCTCGACGGTACGGTTGGGTACGATCTCGGAAGCATAGAAATCTCCGTACCGCCGATGGACGAGATCCGCCCGAACGACTCCTCGCGAGCCGAGACGGAGTGACGCGCCAATGGTGAACTCGTCGCCGTAGGGCGAGTTCAAGGCATCGCCCATCACCGGCGTCAAACCCGGGTAGTCGATCCAGCCGTTGAGCTCCATGTTGTTTGGGCCGCCATAGACGTTGACGAACCAGTCGAACAGGGCATCGAGGGCGTCGAAGTTGGTCGGGTACTCGGGGGTGCCGGCGATGATCGTCGGCCCTGCGTAGAGGTAGCCGGCCCATGTCGGGTTGCCGCCCGCGGCACCGCCGTCGGCGATCTGGTTGACCGCCATCGAGTAGCGGTTGGCGCCGCCGGTGACGATCAGCGAGCCATCGCCCTTGACATCCCACGATGCCGACAGTCGGGGGCTGATCCGGGAGTCGTTCACCACCTGGGTGCCGCTCGAGTCGGTGCCGTCGTTCTGGTCGTAGCGCAGGCCGAGGTTGACCGTCCACTTGTCGGAGATGCGCCAGGTGTCGTTGATGAAGAGCGAGTCAGTGACGAAGCTCGAGCCCTCGGAAGGCTGGAGCACGTCCGCCCACAAGACCCAACCGAGGCCGGGTTCGATGACCAGCAGCGGGTGGCCGGGTTCCGTGTAATCCTGCGGATTGAAGGGCGCCCAGACATAGCCCGACGGCGACTGCCAGTTGTCGGCGATCCGAATGTCGTCAAAGTGGTCGTAGCCGAAGACGATGTCGTGGGTGCCGGCGGCGTTGAGGAACCACGACGCCTTGGCGAAGTAGTTCTTGTTGTTGCGCCCCTCGTCCGTGCAATAGGGTGTGTCCTCGGACGGGCTGCAGCCGAAGGGCCCGTTGAAACCGATGCCGTACTGGTAGTCCCTGACCAGGCTCGCGCCGAGTCGCGGATCGGTGCCGCCCGTTTCCTCGAAGGTGAACTTGCGCTCGGAGAACAGGGCCTCGACAAAGAGGCTGTCCGAGAGCACGCCGGTGTAGGTGAAGGACCAGGCCTCCAGCGGCAGCGACCGCGAGGGAATGACGTGACCCTCGTCGGCCGGGATGTAGAAGGCGTAATTGGTCTGGACCTCGTCGATCATCATGTAGCTGCCCATCACCCGGTGCCCGTTCGTGATGCCCCAGGTGAGCTTGCCTTCGTAGCGGTCCTCAGGGTTGGTGGTCGTGAACGGGATGTTCTCACCGGGGCCGAGGGTCACGATCTGGTCGGTGGCGCTTTCCTCCTTGCTGCGTCCGGCGAGGAAGAACCACAGCTTGTCGCGGAAAACGTACCCACCGAAGGTGGCCTCGTAGATGGTGTTGATCTCGTCCGCCTGGCCGGTTGTCAGCGGGGTCTCGCCGTTCCAGGCCTCGTTCTCGAAGTTGGCCCGGAACGAGCCCGAGAACTCGTTGCCGCCGGACTTGGTGACCATGTTGACCACGCCGCCGGCGAATCGGCCGTACTCGGCGGACATGTTGCTCGTCATCGTGGTGGTCTCGAGCACCGCGTCCTCGATAAACATGTCGAAGGGCTGCCCACGAAGGTTTTCATTCATGACCACGCCGTTCATCGTGTAGAGGTTCTCGTAGGACTGGGCGCCGGAAATGGTGATCGCGTTTCGTGGTCCGTTGTTCGAGGTACCCGCGGCCAGGAGGACGGCCTGCTGGACAGTCCGCTGAACCGGGAGCTTCTCGAGCGTTGACTGCGCCATGGTTTCGGAGCCCTGGGTTCCGGTCGAAACGGACTCGAGCTGGCCCTGGACGATGATCTCCTCGGTGTAGGCCTCCGGGAAGATGACCGCATCGAGCACCCGTTTCTGGGAGGTCGAGATCCTGACCTCGTATTCGAGGGTGTCGAAGGATTCGAGGGCGAAGGTGACGTTGTAGACACCGGCGGGCAGCGCCGCGAACTTGTAGTCGCCCATCGCGTTGGTCACGGTAGACCGCGTGCCCTGAAGAGCCGGAGATTGGACGCTGACGGTCACTCCGGGCATCGGCTGGTTTTCGTAGATCACCCTCCCGACGAGCTGCCCGTCGGTCTGTGCCGTGGCGGTGGCCGCCGCGGCGAGGACCAGCAAAGCTACCCACAGGACGGCGTACGGATTTCGATTTCGCATGTCTTCCTCCTTTTCCTTCACTCGACTCGGGAATTCACGCCGGTGTCCTGACTTCGACTCCATCGATGTGCGCGATTCCTGACGCCCCTATACGACGAGGCTGAACAGACGTTCAGCTTTTGAGATGAAATGTGCTCATGGGTCCGATGAAATGTGCTCATGGGTTCCCTTGAAGCACTCAGGCAGAGTGCTGTGGGAATGCAGAAACGCTTTCAGGGGTTGCGTTTTGAGCACGGGGAACACCCTGTCGCGAAAGCGAAGTCTGGGGGAACAACGATGTCAAAACTGGAAGCGATTCTCGGGTGGAAGCGTGTAAAAACCGCGTGCGGGCCGGCTGTCCTCGCATTATCTTTGGTTGCGGTTCCGGCCAACGTGCACGCTGCGACGGGTGATTCGGAACAGGCCAACGGGCGTGCTCAGACCGTGCTCATCACCGGCGCCAACCGAGGTCTTGGCCTGGAATTTGCCCGCCAGTACTCAGAGGCCGGGTGGCATGTCATCGGGACCTCACGTCGTCCGGAGTCGGCAACCGAACTCGAAGCCCTCGATGCGCGCGTCGTACAGCTCGACGTCACCGACGCGGCGAGTGTCGAGCGACTCGCCGCGACGCTCGAAGGGGTGCCGATCGACCTGCTCATCAATAACGCAGGGATCTTTCCGATGGCGACGACGGTGCCCGAGATCGACTTCGACGACATCGCCCGCACCCTTGCGGTCAACACCGTCGGTCCGATGCGCGTGACGCAGGCCCTGCTGCCGAATCTCCGCGCGGGGAGCGCGAAGATCATTGTCAACATCACCAGCAACCTCGGCAGCATCGAGAACAACACGAGCGGCCGCTTCTACGGCTACCGCGAGAGCAAGGCGGCCTTGAATATGTTTACCAGGTCGCTGGCGGCGGAGCTCAGGGAGGAAGGATTCATCTGCATCGTCATGAACCCCGGCTGGGTGCAGACCGACATGGGTGGGCCGCAGGCGCCGCTCGAGGCGCCTGAATCGATCACGGGAATCCGTGCCGTGATCGACCGTCTGACGCCGGCGGAATCAGGAACCTATTGGGGCTACGACGGCAAGCAGCTTCCCTGGTAGGCCGTGGCTCATCAGAAGGGTTTCTTCACAGCGAGCCAGGCGGCAAGCCCGCCGAGCATCGGCATGAGCGACCAGATCCAGGGCCGCCACTCGGGCCGCCGGCGCAACCCCAGGGGAGCGAGGCCGAGCAAGAACCAGAGGCCGAACTTGATCAGGACCCAACCCGGGATCGAACCTAAGATGCGAAGCTTCGCCAGGAGGCCGAAGCCGGCTACCAGGATCAGGGCCAGCGCCACGCCGTGGGCGACGCCCGCGAGGCGCCGAAGGCGATCTCCGGCGGCTTCACCGGCGGCGGCCGTGCCGAGGGCGGTGAAAAGCATCAGAACCGAGAAGATGTGCAGGATCTTGTAAAACTCGTAACTCATCCGAACTCCTCTCTGGCGGAACGTATCGCGGCCCGATCCTCTTCCAACAACTTCCTCGGCCCGATGTCGTTGAACGACGCCGCAGTATGATATGGCATTCCCCAGAGGGGAGGGCGACCGATGAATCCACAATCGCTCGATGTCCTGGCGATGGTCCACCTCGTCATGCTGTCGCTGTGGGGAGGGGTCGTGGCGACGGAGGCCGTGATCGAGGTCTATCCATTTCGCGAGCGGGATCTCCATGCCGCCGCGATCCGATTTCACTACTGGATCGACATCCTGGTCGAGCTGCCTCTGGTGTTGGCGGTGGTCGCAACGGGCGTTCTGCTCGCGATGACGATCGATTCAGTGACGACACTCCACGTCGTGAAGATCGTATGTGGAGGGGCGGCGGTTGCGATCAACCTTTTCTGCATCGTCGTCGTGGTCCGGCGCGGAAGAAAACTGGAACGCCACCCCGATGACGCTCCGTTGTGGCGTTTCTCGAAAACGGTTTTGATCTGTTTTGCCGCCGGGCTGCTGTGCGCTGCCGGCGCGGCGGTGCTCGGCTTCCGCTTCGCCCTGGAGCGGGTCTAGCCCTCGAAGACCTTCTCCAGCCGGTTGAGACAGCTCGTCCAGCCCTCCGAGTGTTTGCCGGCGATCTCGGCGTCGGGGAAGAGCTCGTGGGTCAGCACGACCTCGGTGGCGCCGTCACGATCGTTGAACTCGACCGTGACCAGGGTGTCGTAGTGGTCGTTGCCCGGCTCTTCCCATTTCCAGGTGTAACCGAGCCGGTGTGGGGGAGCGATCTCCCGGTACTCTCCGACGGCGTTGAAGAGCGTGCCGTCGGAACCCTTCATGCGGAGCCGATAGCGCCCGCCGATCCGGAGGTCGACGTCGGCCTCGACATCCATTCCCTCCGGGGCAGACCAGAGCGTGAGCTGGAGCGGGTCGGTCCACGCTTCGAACACCTTTGCGGGATCTGCCTTGATCAACCGCGTGAGTCGCAGTGAGGTGTCGGTCGTCGTCGTCATTCTTGCTTCTCCTTTTCCTGATCGTCTTCGAAATAGCGCGCGAGCGCGTCCAGTTGGCTCTCCCAGAACTTCCGATACGCCTCGACCCACTCGGCCGCTTTCCGCATGGGTGATGCGTCGAGACCGCACCGGCTGAGGCGTCCGTCTCGGGCCCGGTGCACGAGACCAGCTCGTTCGAGCACCCGCAGATGTTTCGAGATCGCGGGCCGCGAAATCCGAAAGGGTCGAGCCAGTTCGCCGACGGTGGCCTCGCCCTCGGCGAGCCGGGCGAGGATCGCCCGTCGCGTCGGGTCGGCGAGGGCCGAAAAGGTCTGGTCGAGTCGATCACTATTGGTAACCATTCGGTTACTTATATACGGTCAGTCCAACACATTGTCAAGACCCGGTCGCAAAATCCTTCGGCGAGGGTCGCGGATTATCGGGCGATATGGCGGCCCTTCAAGAACTGCCATCGCAAAAGGTACCAACAGGCACCCGCGCCGGCGAGCACCAGCAGACCGGCTATCGAAGAAACCAGGCCCTCGGCCGACCCGATCCAGATGGCGGGCGGGTTGGCCAGGCCGCGCTTGACGACGGCCGCCATGGCCTTGTGGTATCCGACCGCCGAGCCGAGGATACCGATGATGACCGCGAAAGCACCCCAGAAGAGCAGGCCGTCGAGACAGCTCTGGATGACCTGCGCGTTGGATCCTCCACGGACGAAGAGGTGCCAGAGGGTGCGCAGCACGATCCCCCAGATCACGAGTGTGATGAGCACCAGCGGGAACATGAGCGGCCCGCCTTCCATGAAAATGCGAGGAAAGACCATCATTTCACCCCCATGTAGACCTGGGCGGCTTGATCTTCGATCTTTGCGACCCTCCCGGCGAGAACGAACCAGGCGACGCCGGCGGCGAGTGCGACCAACAGGGCGACCGCCAGTGTGGCCGTGCACCCGAGAACGGCTCTCGAGAACATGGGAGCGGCGTGCTCTGGAGAGAACGCCATCCGCTTGAACGTGCGATAGAGCTCGATCCCCGTGCCGGCAAAGCCGACCACCAAACTCGCGGTGCCGAGAAACAGAGGCGTGGCCAGGCTGTCGTGCAGACGGCGCGGGCTCTCGTGATCCGAAAAGCGCGCCATCTGAACGATGAAAAAGAACAGGAGTACAAGGAAGATCGCTAGAATCGGCCAGATGAACCCGGTCAGATACGTGAAGGGCCTCGCGTCCGACTCGAGAGCCGCTGAGGCAACGAAAAAGAGGACAATCAGCGCCAGGGCCAAGCGCTCCCAGAGCGGCTGCACCCTTCGTGCGATGCGATCGGTCCAGCTTCGCGCGTCGGAGTGGATCCGCACCAGCTCGGCCAGCGCCTCGTCGGACATGTCGACCTTTTCCTCTGCACGGGCGGCGGCCTCCTCCTCGCTGAGGCCCTGCTGAACGTAGTGGTTGAACAGCTCCTCGAGGTCGGAGGCGATCTCGACCAGGATCAGGCTCCGGGTCGCCTTGGGGAGCGCGAGGCGTTCCCCCGTGCGGTGCAGGAATACGTTGAATCGGCTCATGACTCGCTCCTCCCGATGACGCTGAAGAAAGCATCGATAAACACCGTCCAGGCATCGCTCAGTCGAGCGAGGTGCTCTCGACCGCCATCCGTCAATTCGTATTGCCGTCGTTTTCGCTTGCCCGCCGGTTCGTCCCACGATCCGTCGATGAATCCTCCCGACTCCAGCTTGTGGAGGATGGGGTAGAGCGTCCCGTGGTTGAAGCGGAAGGTGCCGCCGCTGCGTTCTTCGATCTCGAGGGCGAGCTGGTAGCCGTGCCGCGGCCCGTCGGCCAGGGTCGCAAGAATCAGCGCCTCGTGGCAGCTGCGGGCGAGATTCTGGGTCTCGAGCTGGAATTCGCTCATGATCCCTCTCTTATTTTGATTTTCGATATATCGACTTTCGATATATCGATGCACTACATAATATGAGTCACGGTGCTCCGCTTGTCAAGAAGGGGCAGGAAGAAATCAGAGATAGAGCGAGGCGCCGGGCCCGAGGGGCAGGCCGAGCAGCATCCAGGCAATCAGCAACAGCATCCACACCACGAGGAACGCGATCGAATATGGCAGCATGGTGGCGATCACCGTGCCGATGCCCGCCTTTGGTTCGTAGCGCTGGACGAAGGCCACGATGAGGGCGAAGAAGGACATCATCGGCGAGATGAGGTTGGTCGTGCTGTCGCCAATTCGGTAGACGCCCTGGACCAGCTCTGGCGAGTAACCGAGCAGCATGAACATCGGGATGAAGACCGGCGCCATGAAGGCCCACTTGGCCGAGGCGCTGCCCATGCAGAGGTTGATGGCTGCAGCCAGGAGGACGAAACCGAGCATCAGGGGGATCGGTCCGAGACCCGAGGCCTTCAAGAGGTCGGCGCCCTTGATGGCGAAGATGATGCCGAGGTTGGTGTACTTGAAGTACGCCACGAACTGAGCCGCGAAGAAGACGAGGACCATGTACAGACCGAGCGACTCCATCGACTCTTTCATGCCCTTGACGACGTCGGCGTCGTTCTTGAAGGTTCCGGCCGCGACGCCGTAGGCAAGACCCGCCAGCAGGCCACCGAGAAAGATGAAGGTCACGATGCCGTGCATGAAGGGCGAGTAAAGAACGCTGCCGGTCTCGGCGTCCCGCAGGATCCCGTTCTGCGGCACGAGCCCGACGAGCACCAGCACCAACAGGAAGAGGCTGACCAGGAAGGCCCACCACAGCCCGCGCTTCTCCGGGGCCGTCAGCTTCTGGAGCTCGTCGCCATCGGTGGTCGCCTCGCCTTCGAAATCGCCGAGGCGCGGAACAATGACCTTCTCGGTGACCCATGTGCCGACCGCGGAGATGATGAAGGTCGAGACCACCATGAAGTAGTAGTTGCAGGCGGGGGTGACCGTGTAGCTCGGGTCGATGATGCGCGCCGCTTCCTGGCTGATCCCGGCCAGCAGCGGATCGATCGTGCCCAGGAGGAGGTTGGCGCTGAAGCCCCCGGAGACCCCGGCGAATGCAGCGGCAAGACCGGCGATCGGGTGGCGCCCGACCGACATGAAGATGATTGCCCCCATCGGCACCAGCAGCACGTAGCCGATGTCCGAGGCCATGTTCGACATCACCCCCGCGAAGACGATGACAAAGGTCAGGAGCCGACGAGGCGCTGCGTGCACCATGAGGCGAAGGCCGGTGCCGATCAGACCGCTCTTCTCGGCCACACCGATACCGAGCATCGCCACCAACACCGTCCCGAGCGGCGCGAAGCCGGTGAAGTTGTCGATCGTCTTCTCGAGGATCCAGTGCAGGCCCTCACGCGAGATCAGATTGATGGGCGAGACCATGGACGCATCTGTCGGGTTGATCGCAGATACGCCGATCTTGCTCAGCAGCCAGGAGAGGAGGACGAGCGCGAAGGCGAAGATGGCGAAAAGGGTGGCCGGGTGGGGGAGGGCGTTGCCGATCCTCTCGATGGCGGTCAGAAAGCGGGCAAGAAGGGAGTTGCGCGGGACCGACGCGTCCTTTTCGCTCATCGTTTCGGGACCTCCTGCGCGGCTGCAGACCGCGATCGCGACTTCGAGGGATTCTACATGGGAAAGCCTGATTGATCCGTTTCGCCGTACGGAGTCGTCTTCGATATCATGTGATCATCCATCGGGTCATTCGGGGAGGTTGCGATGGCCACCTACCGCATACTTTCGATCGACGGCGGAGGCATCCGAGGGATCGTGACAACGGTGCTGATGGAGCGCCTCAACACCACACCGGGTCTGGAAGGCTTTCTCGACTCGGTCGACCTGATCGCCGGGACCTCTACAGGGGGGCTCCTCGCGCTCGGTATCGCGCGCGGCCTCCAGCTCGATGAGATCCGTGATCTCTACGTCGACGACGGACCCGATATTTTCGACGACTCATGGCTCGACGACCTCCTCGACCTCGGCAAGCTGCGCGGCGCGGACTACAAGATCGCGCCAATGCGTCGCGTCTTCAAGCGGGTCCTGGGGGAGGAGACCACGCTGGGACAGCTCCGCAAACGAGTCCTCATCACGGCCTTCGACATGGACAACGAGAAGCCGAACGAGCTCGAGCGGACCTGGAAACCGAAGCTCTTCCACAATTTTCCTGGCGCGGGCAACGATCGGAACCAGCTGGCGTACAAGGTCGGAATGTACACAGCCGCCGCGCCGACCTACTTCCCCTCGGTCGACGGCTACATCGACGGTGGCGTCTACGCCAACAACCCTTCGATGTGTGCACTGGCGCAGACGCAGGACACGCGGTATCGTCCGACCCCGCCGATCGACGAGGTCATCCTGCTTTCACTGGGAACGGGCACCAGTCTCTATTACATCCGGGGGAAGACCCTGGACTGGGGTTATGCCCAGTGGATCAAGCCGCTGATCAGCCTCATGCTCGACGGCATCTCGGGGATCGCCGATTACCAGTGCTCGCAGGTGCTTCGAGACAGGTACCACCGGCTCGCCCCGGTCTTTCCGCCCGACGTGTCGATCCCGATGGACGCCGTCGACAAGATCCCCTACATGATCCGGTTTGCCGAGGGTCTCGACCTTCGGAGCACCGCTCGCTGGATGAAGCGCCGCTGGATGGCTCCGTAGACGCTGTCGCGAGTCGGGAGCCGGAGTCAGTCGAAGGAAAACGAGGCCAGTGCCTCGGTCTCGTTGTCGAAGACATCGAAGACTGAGACGATCTGGGTGATCTCCAGCACTCCGTGGAGCTTGGACGGCAGGTTGATCAGCTTGATCGAGCCTCCGGCCTCGGTCACCGTGTTGTGGGCAGCGATCAGCTCGCCGATGCCCGACGAATCGATCTTCTTGACGCCCTTGAGGTCGACGAGGATCTTCGCGTCCTTGCCCTGGGCCGCCTCCTCGAGAGCGCCGCGGAGGACGACATCGCCGGCTCCGATCATGATCTTGCCCTTGGGTTCGAGGATCGTGACGTCACCGGCTGTACGTTTCGAAATCTTCATGGCTGCCTCTCCTCTGGCGAAAGCTGTTGATCCGTTGAAGCGAATTGGTGTCCGAGAACGACGACTCTTCCGGGATAGATATACGAAGAGACCGAGCTATCGTTCTCCGGCCAAGGCACCGCAGCGAGTCCGAGAAGCAAAATCATTCCCCCTCGACCTCGTTGCCGTCCTGGTCCCGCTTCTTCCCGCTGTAGAACCAAGGTCGTGTCGACCAGTC
This sequence comes from Candidatus Sulfomarinibacter sp., assembly GCA_041560205.1. Taxonomy (GTDB): domain Bacteria; phylum Acidobacteriota; class Thermoanaerobaculia; order Thermoanaerobaculales; family Sulfomarinibacteraceae; genus Sulfomarinibacter. The sequence continues at coordinate 6,444 of JBFFBV010000029.1, read as the reverse complement.
GGGGTCCCAACCGCTGAATTCAGTGATTTCAGGGCACGGAACGCACTCCTCGAGCCACGGGTAGGCGCTCTTGAGCTCGTCCATGAACCCCACCCAGCCGTCCTCGAGCTCGGCCTGGATCTCGTCGGCGGTCATCTCGTTGCCCCAGTCGAACTCCTCCGAGAGCTCGTCGCCGAGCTCGTAGGAGCGTTGCGAAATCTCCGGATCGGCGAACTGGAGCACGGCTTTGATGTCGCCCTTCCATCCGTCTTTGAAATCGTCCTTGTCGGGGAGGTTGAATTTCGCCTCTGCCCAGTGGGCGCCGACGTCCTGGACGACCGACGGCACGTAGACCTGATCCGCGACGAAGCCGTACATGATGTCGTTGAGGACGTGCCTCGGGACGCAGTGCCCGAAGAGGGTGTAACAGTACTGGCCCACGTTGTTGCCGGTGCTGTCGCACGGGCCGCTGGGACAGTAGTCACCGCCCGAGATCTGGGTCCGCGGCGGCGCCGGCCACTGGTCGATGTTCCACCCGTTGGTCTTCAAGAAGTAGAAGCCGTCGTAGATGCCCTTTTCGGAGTCCGGCACGCTCTGCATGCGCTGGTGGGTCAGACGGAGGGCCTCGATGTAGGCAGCGGTCACGTCGGGGCCGCAGTAGGCCGGTTCCTCTTCATCTTCGCCGGTGTCCCGCGGGTCGTCCCCTTCGTCGATCGAGATCGCGATCTTTTCTTCGCGATAGGTCGGGCAGACCTTCTCGAGCTGTGACATGCACTCCTCGTAGGCCTCGCGGGCCGCTCGCGCCAGCGCTTCCGCGTTCTGGGCGGCGAGCTCGAGAGCGGCCGCATGCTGACGGAGATCTTCAGCCGCGTCGGCGCGGTCGTCAGAGCGGCCCTCGAGTCGGTCGGCCTCGGCTTCGAGCTCGGCGGCGTGAGCGTCGCGGCGGGCGGCGGTGGCTTCGTCGATCTCCGCCTCCCGATCCCAACCGCTGTCCGGTTGTCGGGCGTCGCGCTGCCGGTTGCGTCGCGCCATGGCGCGCGCGTCCGCGGCCAGCTGGCGCCACTCCTCCGCCTGACCTCGCAATGTCTCGGCGTAGCCCTTGTCGCGCGCCGAGTCGTCCTCCAGCCACTCGGCCTGTCGGTCCTGCCACGCCTCGTCGTTGGCGGCGCGGTCGGCCTGTCGGCGGAGGCCCCTCGCCCAGCTCGCATAGGCCTCGGCCCGCGCGAGGAGGGCGTCACAATTGCCTCGGAGCTCGTCGCACGGGTCGCCGCTGGTGGTCGTGGTCGACGTGAGCGGCCACTCGTTGGTTTCACCGCAAGGGCACGAGCCAAGCGAAAGCTCGTAGTTGATGAGGAAGTTCCCGGGTGAAACGGCGTGGACGATCCGCTGGACGTCATTGGGGTCTCCGCCCGAAGTTGTGACGACCTGATACTGCCCGCCGGCGAGGTTGACGATGGTGGGGGAGTTGTTCCAGAGGTACAGGCTGAGTGGCTGGCCGGTGCCGGCGACCCAAAGGTGGAGCGGGGTCGACTGCCCCTTCATCAGCAGTTCCTGGTCGATCGAGCCACCGACCTCGATGTGGATGCCCTTGGCCTCGTCGGAGGAATCGAAGCCCGCATCGCCATGTCCGCTGACCGTGAACTCTCCCGGCGCCAGATAATCCGGGAGAACGAAGTTGAGGACGCTCGACGAGGCGCTGACAGGTGCACCCAACGGCGTGCCGTTGAGGAGAACACCCAATTTGGAGGTCTCGTCGGGAAAGCTCCCGCAGACACAGAAGCGCCCTCCAGTCAGGACCTGTGGCGTGCAATCGGTGATCTGCACATCGATGCCTGGCTCACCGCTATTGATCTCGGTGTCGTAGTCCACGCCCTCGACGACGGATTCGCCCCAGTAGTCCGAATACTCGAGCTCGAGCTCGAGGTTGGATTTCCAGTCGAGGCCTGCTGTGTACTCGTAGGCAGGCTCCTCGAAGTCACCGTTCCAGACCGTGGGCTCGTCATTGATGGTCCATGTGCCGCCCGGAGGGGTCTTCTTCGGGTCGAGGGGGCTGAAGGAAGCGGTCTCTCCTGGCGATACGACTTGAGGCAGCTCGACCAGATCGGTGATCGGTAGCGGCTGTCCAACGGGCGGCCATTCGATGGGAACAAACGGGGACGACCACACAGTGCGTCCGCCACTCACAAGGCCCAGATCGACCGCCGGGATCTTCGCTCGGCCGTCGAGGCCGATCCGAATCGGGATGATGGGTTCGTTCGCAAGTTTGGGCCCGCTGAAGTTCAGGGTGTCCTTTTTGCGATCCATGTTCCAGCCGTCCGGGAGCTCCTTCGAGACGGCCCTTTTCGCCTGCTTCGTGTCGAGCGTGACGGTCACGCCGTCGAGAGGCTGGCCGTCCCAGGCGGATGGAACGGCGACGACGAGCTCCTGGTTTCCACTCCCGTCGTCCCGTTGAGCGACGACGACGCCGCTGATCGATCCGACGACCTGTGCCAGACAGATCGGCGATGCCAGAATCGAACACGCGACAACCAGAAGCATTCCGCGGACACGACTTCGCGCCATGAGCTCGACCTCCCGTCTTTGGTGAAAATGAGAATCGTTCTTTCTCACTCCAGAGTACCACGCTGAAAAGGCGTCCAGGGACAAGGGTGCCCCTTCCTTATGAATCGAAGGTCGACGATTCTCAAGATCCCAAACATTGACAGGAAACGCTCGACGGAGTAATCTGGAAGTTACTGAAAAAGAGCAAGTTATTCAACAAGGAGAGACAGAATGGAAGAGACCACCGGAGCGAGCGACACGACCCTGAAGATCTATCTTCGATTGACCGACACCATCAACGAGCACCAGTCCCGGTTGGTGTGGTCGGAGCTGGTGTTCATATTCTTCGAAATCGCGATCTTCTTCGCCTGTATATTCCAGGTCGTCCGGCTGGGGGACCGGCCCGCTCAGACGGTGGGCACGATCAGCTCGGCGGCGGTCTTGATGAGCATCGTCATCGGCATGGCCGTTTGCGCCTATTGGGTCGCCTACTCGATGCGCCTGCAGCTGCGGCTGAAGCTGCGGTACTTTCAGGCCCGCCATCTCGAGCGGAAGCTCGGTGGGGTCGGCGAGGACATCCTCACCGGTGATGCGCTCTTCAACAAGGACATGACCTCGCTGGAGAGCCCGGATGGCAAGGAAACCATCAACTATCCGCGCAAGGGCGCGCTGAGAATGGACGGGTTTTTCGGCGGCGCCAAACCGCGGGTGCTGTCGGCGCTGATGCCGGCCGTGTTCTTCATCCTGTTTCTCACGCTCTTCGTGTGGATTCTGGTCGGGTACCTCCCTGCGGCCAACTGAGTGGAGGCGTCAACCGGCCCTTGGAAAGCTCGCGCGGAGACTCGAGGCACCGACCGAGTCGACCCGACCATCTCCCAGAGCAGAGCGCAGGCGAGCGCTCGAGGTTAGGTTAAGATCTCGATGACGACAGAATTGGTCCAACGCCATTTGGAGAATGCGTGAACGACGTCAGGGTATCCCTCTACCGCCAGGCAGCAGAGGCGCTTCGAAGGGGCCACTTCGACATCGACATCCCCGTCGATGCGACTGACGAGGTCTCCAAGCTCGGTGAAGCTCTCCGCGATCTCGCCGAGGCGCTGAAGGAACAGTCCGAGCAGTCTGCGATGCTGACGAAGATCACGCAGCGCGTCAACGAAGGCCTGCTGATCGACGAGGTCCTCGATCAGGTTTACGAAAACTTCTTCTCGCTCATACCCTATGATCGGATCGGCCTCGCGCTGCTCGAGGACGGCATGGCCGTCGTGCGGGCGTACTGGGCGCGATCCGAGGCGCCCGAGATCAAGCTGCCCCTCGGCTACAGCGCGCGGCTTTCCGGCAGCAGCCTCGAGGAAATCATCCGTACAGGTCGGCCGCGTATTCTGAACAACCTCGGCGAGTATTTCGAAAGGAACCCCCAGTCGGATTCCACGAGGCGGATCCTCGACGAAGGCATGCGATCGAGCCTCACCTGCCCCCTGATCGTCAAGGGTCAGCCGGTCGGTTTTCTCTTTTTCTCGAGCATGAAGGAGAACACCTACGACGAGGCGCACCAGGCGCTCTTTCTGCAGATCGCCGGGCAGCTCGCGGTGACGCTCGAAAAGGGCCGGATCTATCAGGAGCTGCTCGACATCACGGAAGAGCTCCGCCATGCCAGGGACGCCCTCGAGACCGAGGCCACCCGCGATAGCCTGACCGGGCTCTGGAATCGGCGGTCGATTCTCGATCTGTTGCAGCGGGACATGGCCCGGGCGCAACGCGAGGAGAAGCCGCTCTCAGCGGTGATGATCGACATCGACCACTTCAAGCGGGTCAACGACCGGATTGGACATCCGGCGGGTGACGAGGTCCTCATGGAGGTCACCCGCCGGGTGGCCTCGACGCTGCGTTCGGCCGACATGCTCGGGCGCATCGGCGGCGAGGAGTTTCTGATCATCCTCTACCCCGGGGACGAGCAGACTGCGGTCGAGGTCATGGAGAGGGCGCGCCGCGCCTGCGAACAGCACCCGGTTGTCGTCGATGCGGGCGAAATCGAGGTCACGATCAGCCTCGGCGCTGCGGTGGTCAACGATTTCGAAGGTGTCGATCTCTCGGTCATCCTCAAGACTGCAGACCACGCCCTCTACAGGGCGAAGGAAGGCGGAAGGAATCGTTCCGAGGCCGAAACCGTTTGAGGCAACAACACTGGACGATTGGGGAAACGGTGGCCACGATTCATCTCAACGCGGATCCGGGTGATTTCGCAGAAACGGTTTTGATGCCTGGAGATCCGTTACGGGCGAAGTACATCGCCGAGAACTTCCTCGAGGACGCGCGCCAGGTCAGCGATGTCCGCAACATGTTTGGCTTCACCGGCGCATTCCAGGGGCAGCTCGTGTCGGTCATGGCGCACGGTATGGGGATCCCGTCGGCCTCGATCTACTGCACCGAGCTGATTCGCGATTACGGCGTGCAACGCATCATCCGAGTCGGCAGCTGCGGTACCGTCCACCCGAAAGTGAAACTCCGAGACGTCGTGATCGCGATGGGTGCTTCGACCGATTCCGGTGTTAACCGACAACGCTTTGGAGGCTACGATCTGGCCGCGATCGCCAGCTACGACCTCCTGCGGAATGCCGTGCGGGTCGCCGAGAAGAAGGGTCTCGAATTCCACGTCGGCAACGTCTTTTCAGCGGACCTGTTCTATGCCGCGGATTCCACCCAGCTCGAGTTGATGGAAAAGAACAACATCCTCGGTATCGAAATGGAGACGGCGGGAATCTACGCCATCGCCGCCGAGCTCGGCGCCCAGGCACTGGCGATCTGCACGGTCAGCGACGATATCAAGAGTGGTGAAAAGCTGACTCCCGACGAGAGGCAGACCACCTTCGACGAGATGATCGCGCTCGCGTTCGAGACGGCGTTCAACGCCTGATCGGGGCCCCCGGCCTGGGGAGATCGACTAGGGGGCTGAGGTGGTCTCGGGTTACGATTGAATCGTGACCAGCCGTATTCTCGTCTTTGCGACCGAGAGTTATCGCTACCTCCAGGAAAGCCTGTGTACTTACGACCATTGCGAGGCGGGGGAGTTGGAGACCCGTTCCTTCCCGGACGGTGAGCGATACCTCCGCATCAGATCCGAAAGCGACGGCCGAGACGTGGTGGTGCTCGGAGGGTCCATCAAAGATGCCGACACCTTGACGCTCTACGATCTCGCCTGTGCGACGGTCGGCGCGGGCGCTCGCACCTTGACCCTGGTGATGCCGTTCTTCGGCTATCAGACGATGGAGCGCCGCACCAAGAAGGGCGAGGTTGTGGTCGCGAAAACTCGCGCCCGGCTCTTCTCCTCGATCCCGCCGGCCGGTCTCGGCAACCGGGTGGTGTTGATGGATCTCCACAGCGAGGGCATTCCTCATTACTTTTCCGGGCAGCTCCGACCGGTCCACCTCTCGGCTCGGCCAGTGATTCTCGATGAGATCCGGCGCGTCGGTCGGGGGAACTTCGTGCTGGGAGCTACGGATGCCGGCCGTGCGAAGTGGGTCGAGTCGCTGGCCAACGACCTGGGTGTCGAGGGAGCGTTCATATTCAAGCGCCGCCACGAGGACGGCACCACCGAGGCGGCGGCGATGAATGCCGACGTCCAGGGGCGCAAGGTCGTCATCTATGACGACATGATCCGTACGGGTGGCTCGCTGATCGGTGCCGCCAGGGCCTACCTCGAGGCGGGCGCGAGCTCCACCGCCGCGGTTGCGACCCACGGCGTCCTGCCTGGCGAGGCCCTCCGGCGCCTCGTTGACACCGAGCTCTTCACCCACATCGTGTGCACCGACAGCCACCCCCGATCGGTCGAGTTGTCGGACGAACCTCGCTTCGACGTCATCTCGATCGCCAGCCTCCTCGCCGAGTTCCTGAGCTGAGTCAATCATCGAGCTGCTGGTGGTGGGCCTG
>JBFFBV010000028.1:0-45360 GCA_041560205.1 Candidatus Sulfomarinibacter sp. | reverse complement strand
GGCGGGCGGGGTCAGTCCCGGCTGCCGCCGAGCAGGCCCGAGCGAACCAGGAAGTACAGCAGGGTGGCCAGCGACGAGGCGACCGCCGCAACATAGGTCATCGCCGCCGCGTTGAGCACCTTGTCCATGCCCCGCCGCTCGTCGATACCGACGATACCCTTCTCCACCACCAGCGCCTTGGCGCGGTTCGAGGCATCGAACTCCACCGGCAGGGTCACGACCTGGAACAGGAGCACGGCCGAGAACAGGACCGCCCCCACCATCACCATGTTCTGCGAGGCGAAGAGGAGACCCATCAACATGACGATGTAGCCGAGGTTGGAGCCGATGCTGGCGGTCGGTACGAGCAGCGAACGCAGCTTCAACGGGCCGTACCCCTTGGCGTGCTGGATCGCGTGGCCCGCTTCGTGGGCCGCGATGCCAACCGCGGCCAGCGAGCGCGAGTCGAAGACGCCGTCGGACAGCGCGAGGTTTTTCTTCACCGGGTTGTAGTGATCGCTCAGGAGTCCGCGCGACCGTCCGATAGAGACGTCACGGATACCCGCGCCGTCGAGGATTCTCTGGGCCGCCTCCGCCCCGCTCATACCGGACGAGACCGGCACCCTCGAGAACCTCTTGAAGTTGGCCTTGGTCCGCCAGCTTGCCCACAACGAGAAGACAAACGCCGGCAGGATGAATAGAAAATACATGGGATCGAAGTACATGATCGTGCCTCCGCAGCCGTTGACATCGCGAGGATGTCGCGGTGCACCACATACTACCAACATCACGGCCAGGAAATTCCTCGCTCAGGACGACGGATGCGGTTACCATCCCTCGCGGGAGAACGCATGAGACTTCGGATTCTGATCCCCGTCCTGACGACCATCGCGGTACCTGCAGTTGTGCTTTTCGTGTATTCCTTCTTCGGAGGGGCCGAGCTGGCCGTTGGGAACCTCGTCCTGCGCGTGCAATCGGGCACCTCGTATCCACTCCAGGCACCAACGGCCGTCGCGAACACCGGGCTCGCGTATCCGGCGAAAAGCGAGGGCAGCGGCCTCAGCGCCCGAAATGCCATCCTGTTTATCGGCGACGGCATGGGTATCGGAGCCGTCAGCGCTGCATCCGATCTCCTCGAACGCCCGGGATTCGCGCTTGAAATGACCGCCACACCTCACGTCGCGCTGGTGCGGACCTGGGCCACCGACAACCTCGCCCCGGACTCGGCCGCCACGGCGACCGCGATGGCGACCGGATTCAAAACGCGGAAGAAGGCGGTCGGGGTGCTCGAGGACGGTACGTCCGTGGAAAACCTTTTCGAGGTCGCCCGGGCAAACGGCCGCTCGACCGGCGTCATCACGACCTCCGGTCTGGTCGACGCAACCCCCGCGAGCTTCACTGTTCACGCCGGATGGCGGGACGACTACCACGAGATTTTCGAGAAGATGCTCGCATCCGGAACCGACCTCATGATCGGGGGCGATTGGGTCCTTTTCGATAAGGCGAGGAGGAATCGAGAATACCTCAATCTCGTGTCACGGGCCGAAGAGCTCGGGCAGGACCACGGATATCAGGTGATTCGTGACCAGAATTCGATGGAATCGGCGAAGCTTCCCCTGCTCGCACTGTTCCCCCGGCGACCCGTGGGTGGGAACAGCCACGGACCGTCGTTGGCAGAGACCACTCGTCGTGCCGTGGAGCTGCTGGGAGAGGACCCTGACGGCTTCCTGCTCCTGGTCGAGACCGAGATCACGGACGAGCTCGGGCACTCGAACGACATCGTGAGCGTCATGGACGGAATGCGTGAGCTGAACGAAGCCGTGGCCGCCGCTCTTGCCATGACCCGCGACGCCGGTGAAACACTCGTCGTTGTGACGGCCGACCACGACACCGGCTCCCTCGCGGTGGTCGGAGGAGGCTACGAGGAGGGCCGCGCAACAGTCCGATGGGCGACCGGTAAGCACTCATCCCAGTGGGTGCCGCTGTTCTCCTTCGGGCCCGGGGCGGAACGATTCCGAGGCGTGCTCGACAACACCGAGGTCGGGAAACTGGCGGCGCAGGCCCTGGGCTTTTATGATTTGGCGCGGATGGCCGATAACACCAATAATTGACCGAATCGCGCTGTTCTGATAGACTTCTGGCGTTTTGAGCGGCCACACGGCCGCGGAGGATGGCAGCATGAATCTTCGCAGGAGTCTCAAACGACTCGTTCTCGGCACCGAGCAGCAGGCGATCCCCGTTCTCGGTCGCAACGACCGGTGCTGGTGTGGCTCGGGCAAGAAGTACAAGGCCTGCCACCTCGCCTCAGACGACCGCAAGCGTTCGGCCGAACGCAGCGCCATGGCCGGTCCCCGCAAAGGCGGGATGTTCTAGGTCGCCGGCTCCACCAAAACCCGACTCCCTGCCCGATGGCGCAGCCCGCGGCGGGTGCCTGATTTCCGAATTGCAGATTCGAATTTTCGCTTGCTCACTGATTCACCACCAATTACACCAAGAAGATCCATTGTTTCCGGGATGTGGGGCCCGGATTGTGCCGCCGCGCCGCATCACACGCTGTCTTGGATCCCGATGAGCGAGAGAAACCCTTGGAGACCCTCGATGTTCTTGGCGTCTTGGTGGTAAACCGGTTCTCCACGTCGTCATGGGACTAACGGCGTAGAATCGTGTGTTGGTCAAAGAGGGAGCACACCATGGCAAAGCTGGAAGTCCTCGAGCCCGAACGACACGAACACGGCGTCGGCACCGTCGACGAGGTATTGGCCGAGGTCGTTGGCGAGCTGCAGAAGCAGGCCGATCAACTGGCGACACCGCTGAGGAAGACTTTCACCGGCCATCCGCTGCCCTCCCGCAGCGAGGTCGTCAAGATGATCGAGCTCCTCCAGTCGGTGATTTTCCCCGGCTACGTCGGCAATCGCGACGTCACCGAGGAGAGCCTCGGCTTTCACATGGGCTCGAACCTCCATCAGGCGTCGTTGATCATGGTTGACGAGATCCACCGTGGGCTTTGCTTCGCCTGTCAGCGAGATCAGGTGGATCGCACCCCCGAAGCCTGTCTCGGCCAGGCTCAGAGAATCACGGTCGATTTCCTGCGCCGGCTCCCCGAGATCCGGCGGCAGCTGGCGCTCGACGCGGTTGCCGCCTACGAGGGCGACCCCGCGGCGTCGAGCCCATCCGAGGCGATCTTCTGCTATCCGGGAGTCCTCGCCCTGACCTGTCACCGCATCGCCCACGTGCTTTACCAGTTCGAGGTCCCTCTGATCCCGCGCATCATCACCGAGCACGCCCACAGCAAGACCGGCATCGATATTCACCCTGGAGCGCGGGTGGGAGAGAGCATTTTCATCGATCACGGGACCGGCGTCGTCATCGGCGAGACCGCGATCATCGGCGACCGGGTCCGCATCTACCAAGGCGTCACGCTCGGAGCGAAGAGCTTCCCGCTCGACGACGACGGCAACCCGATCAAGGGCATCGATCGGCACCCGGTGATCGAGGATGAGGTCACCATCTACTCGGGTGCGACCATCCTCGGCCGTGTCACCATCGGCAAGGGGGCCGTGATCGGCGGCAACGTCTGGCTGACCCGCGACGTCCCACCTGGCGCCACCATCTCCCAATCGCGCCCCAGGACCGAAAAATTCGAAAACGGCGGTGGGATCTAGCGCCCTTGAGAGGGCTTCTCGCTTCGGTGTGACAGGTGCCACTCTTCGCATTGTTTGACTCGAACGCCATCAGACCGGTCACGCCGTCCGGGCAAACAATGCGAAGGGTGGCACCGGTATCGTCGAAGCCTCAACGCGCCTCTCACTGAGTTCTCAGGTCGTCGCGGAGTCGTCGCACTTCTTCGGTAAGAGTATCGACCTTGCGTTCGAGGGCTTCGGTGTTGTCCATCATCATCTCGTCGACAAAGACCGCGTTGGCCAGCGACAGACCAAGGATTCCGCCGATGAGTACGGCGACGACGAAAAAGACACGGGTGCCGGCAATCAACAGCTTCGGGTTCACGGCGCTCGATTCGGCGGCCCGACGTTCGAGATTTTCGGCAATCTCGTTCCAGCCTTCGACGGTGAAGACCTGAAAAATGGAGTAACCCGACGAGATCGGGTTGCCGAAGTGCTCGGGGTCGAGGTCGCGGAAGAGCAGGGTAGCCATCACCGCGAGAATGAGGTTGATCAGGAGGAGCGCCAGGAAAACCCCCACCGAGGCGCGTAAGGCTCGGCGTATGCCGATCACGAGGTGGTCGAGGTTGGGGATGAAGCGCAGGATCCTGAAGAGTCGGAACAGACGACCGAGCCTGAGGATCAGCACAAAGGCGAACTGGCTGAGGTCGAGGAACGGTCCGAGCAGCGCCGGCAGGCTGACTAGGACGACCGAAAAGTCGAACCTGTTCCAGGCGCTCGACCAGTACCGAGGCCAGCCGTCCCGACGCATTTTGATCACGACCTCAACGAGAAAGAAGATCACGCAGGCGTAATCGATCCAGAACCAAACCCGGCGGTTCAGCGATCCTCTCGCAGCCATCTCGTGCAACACCAACGCTGTCGCGTTGAGCACGATGACCGTCATGACGAGCCGCTCGGAGACGAGCCGATCGACGAGTCGCGTCATGTCATCCCTCCCGAACGTGAATCAAACTCACGTTAGCACGAGGAGGGACGCCGCCGAGGGTTCTCAGCGCGAGTAGTAGGGGCTGGCTCCGCTCTCGTGGTCGGTATCGTCAAGCACCTGTTTGATCTCCGGCACTTCCTGGAGGATCGCCGCCTCGATGCCCTCCTTGAGGGTCACCTGGGACATGCCGCAGCCCTGGCACCCGCCGCCGAACTGAATCGTCGCGGTCTCGCCTTCGACGCCGAGCAGCTCGACCCACCCGCCGTGCCCGGCAAGCGATGGCGCGATGCGCTCGTCGATCACTTGCTGAACTCGCTGCGCGAGCGGGTCGTCCCAGTGCACCTCGGCCTGCGGGTTTGAGAACATGAATCCGGTGCCGGTAACGTCGGAAACGAAGTCGACCGTCGTGCCTTCGAGCGACTCGGCACTCTTCGGGTCCATGAAGACCTGGAAGGACTCCTGATCGACGACGACGTCGTTTTCGGAGCTCTCACCGTCCATCACCAGCGCCAACTCGTAGCGGAACTGATGGCGTCCGAAGCGATGGGCAACCACCCGCACCCCGAGGCTCTTGGTCTCGCTCATGTCCATGTACTCGCGCACCTTCTGCTGCGCGGTCTCGCTGAACGTGATCATTGCTCTCCCCTTTCGCGGCCGCGGCGGGCCGGCGAACCCATCCTACCAAAGGAGCCCATCTACCGGGCGCCCAGCACGGCCTCGAGGATCATCTTCTCGCCGGAGCGCTCCACCGTCACCTCCACGGCATCGCCGGGTGACCTCTGCTTGAGCAGCCCCGAGAACGAACGAAGGTCCGACACCCGTTCTCCGTCGATGGCAAGGATGACGTCACCTGTCTCAATCCCGGCCTCCTCGGCCGCAGAGCCCGGCATGACCTGCTGGACCCGGACACCGGGTCCCTCGAAAGCGAAGTCGGGCATCGTTCCGAGACTGGCGCGGCGCCGAGCCGCTTGTGGAGGCGGTGGCTCCCCGGCACCTTCGGACGCGGCGATCGTGACCGTCAACGCCTCGGTCCTCTCGGCCAGATAACCGACCGCCTCGTGCGCCGCCTCCGTCACGACGACCATTCCGTCGGCGTCGATTCGGTCCGCCGTGTCCGACGGGCGGTGGTAGTCGGGTGTCGGGCCGGTGAAGAGCTGGACCGCCGGCACCCCGTGCTCGATGCACGCGACCTGGTCCGAGGCGTCGAGCGCTTCGCTGACCACGGCCACCGGCGCGCCGGTCGTATAACCCACGCCCATGAAAATGAACCGCCACTCGCGGGCCGTTTCGGCGTTGAGAACGTAGAGCTTGCCGTCCGCCAAGCGGCCGACGGTATCGAGGTTGACACACGCGAAGGGCCTGATGTCGGGCGCCATCGAATCCAACAGGTGGCGCGAGCCCAGCAACCCCGCCTCCTCGCCGGTCACTGCGGCGAACAGGATCGGGCGCGGTCGCGGCGGCTCGGCAGCCATCGCTTTGGCGAGCTCGAGTAACACCGCCACACCTGACGCGTTGTCGTCCGCTCCCGGATGGACCCGGTTTTCGTTCCCCGACCGCACATCCGGCCAGCCACGACCCAGGTGGTCGAGGTGGGCGATGACTAGGACCGGCTGGTCGGCCAGCTTCGGATCGCGGCCAGGCACGCGGGCGACGAGGTTGACGAGCTCCATCTCGCGCTCCGGATCGCCGCCGATCCAGGTCCATCTCTGACGATAGCCGCCGTCACCGGCGGGCTCGAGGGCCGCGGCCTCGAATCGGTCCTCCACGAGATTCGTGGCACGGGCGAGCCCCATCGAACCCAGCCCCCGACCTTCGAGCTCCTCATCGGCGAGCTCGGCCACCGTTCGTTGGAGCCCCGCCGCATCGTAGGCCGGCGGCAGCTCCGCCAGTGGCGTTCTCGCGGGCAGCTTGAGGGCCGGCAAATCGCCGTCCGTAAGATTGCGCACCAACGGTGAAGACAGCGGCTGCCACATCCCCTTGGCCGTGTTCTCCGGCTCCGGCCCTCGAAAGCCGAGATAGGAGTAGCGGGTGTAGTGCGGCAGCTTGCGCGCGAGACCGGGGATCGCATCGACAGGAGCTCCCGCGACCCACCCGACGGCCGCTGTCGAATCGCCCGAGGCACGCGCCACGAGCACCAGCGAATGATCGTCACGGGGCAGATCTTCTTCACCGATGGCCACCGATTCCCCGTCCAGCGTCACGTTCTGATCCTTCAGTCGATTTGCGACCTCCGGTCCAAATCGGTTGCCCCAGCCGAGCACCCAGGTCGGCTCGTCGGGGAGGGCCTCGAGCTCCGAGTCGAGCACCGTTCGCGGCTCGCCCGGTTGTGCCCAATCGGCCGCCAGTTCACGCCACCCTTCTCTTTCGACCTGCGAGGCCGCCGAGGGAAGCACGTAGAGAGGATTGTCGGCGCCGAATACGGTTGTCAGCGCGGGCGGCACCTCGAGCGGGTCGAGGCGGCGCATCACGTCGAATTCGGGATCGACATCCACCCTCAAAGGACGGGACGAGCACGGCACCTCGACGATGCAGTCCCTGGCACACGAACCGGCCTCTGCCCACACCGCCTCCTCCCGACCCTCCACTGTCACCGCCACCGGCACGGTCACGGGAAAGGGATCCTCGTCCTGCACCTGCCGCAGGTGGACGGCGACGCGCCACGGCGCCTCTCCCGGCGCACCCTCTTCGACGCGCGCCTCCCGAATCTCGAACTGGGGCGCGCCCGTGCGCTCGACCCACTCCTCGATGTATGGGACCCAGTCTCCCCCGGTCTCGTCGGTGAAGGCGTCCGCGAGATCGCTGAACGAGGCCCGGCTGAAGCGGTGCTCCCGGTCGAAGAGCGAGAGCGCCGCGAGGAAGGCCTCGTCGCCCACCGATCGCCGGGCCATGTGGAAGAGCATCAGCGATTTCCCGTAACCCACGGCCTCCGAGGCTGCGGACCGGCGTGAGCCGAATTCGGCGAGCGGAAAATCTTCGCCCGCCGACACCATATCCGTGTACTTCTTGAGGGTGGCCCGGCGATAGGTCGCGCCCTCGCCCCGTTGCTCGGCGAAGAGATGATCCGCCATGTACGCGGTCAGGCCCTCGCACCAGTTGCCGGTTTCAAAGTCGACGTAGACGGAATTGCCCCACCAGTTGTGGAGGAGCTCGTGCGGATAGGAAGAGGTCAAAATCCACGGAAAACGAATGACACGTGGGCCGAGGAGAGTGAAACCCGGCATCCCGTATCCGGTCTCCCAGAAGTTTTCGACCAGCGCGAAGGACGCGTAGGGAAACGGCGGCAGCATCCCCTCGTAGAGCTCGAGGTAACGGGCGGTCGCGTCGAGATAGCGCTGGGCAAGCGCCGGATCGTCGTCGCGTAAAAAGGCGTAGACCTCGACCTTGCCGGCCTGGCGACCGTACTCGTGCCACGGTCCGGCAATCAGGTAGACCTCTTCGGTCGGCTGTTCGAGCCGCCACGCAGTGGTGCGAACACCCTCGGGGTCGACACGGTGGCGGACGCGTCGACCCTGCGAGACCACGTCCCACGGGGGGGCCAGGCCACCGACTGAGAGGTCGAAGGCCACGAGACCGTCGCCAAAGGTCGGCACCCAGAAACTCGCTCCCGCCAGGAACACCCCTCTCTCGTCGATGATGCCGGGGGTCTCCGAAAAGCTGCGCTGGTACTCCTCGCCCTGCTGGGCGAGCTCGTGGTGGATCTGGCCGCTGTATCGGAGCTCGACAGGACCCGAGGCCCCTTCTTCCGGAACGAGCAGAAATGCCTCTAACGGCACCTTTTCGGACACGGTGTCGGTGGTCGCGTTGATGCCGAAAAATCCGGCCTCCACCGGCCCTTCCAGCCGCTCCAAGCTCCAACCCGGGGTCGTCACCTGCGGGCTCAACCCGGCGTGGAGCACGAACCTGAATGCTCCAGACCCATCGGCCGTCACCGCAGCCTCGAAGTCGACGCGGTCGACCACCTGGAGGCGATGCGCTGCGGGTTCGATCAGGACCTCGAGATCGTGATGCACCACACCGGCGGCAGCCGACGCCACCGCGGTGAAGAGTATTGCCACGAATGTCGAATGGCAGAGTCGTTTGATGAACATGCGTCCTCCGGCGCGCATTTTAGCGCGCAATGTCGACCCTTCAATGGAATCGCCGGCTTGGCGCGCGACGTTTTCGTGTGCGGAGATGGCATAAGATACACACCGCCACTCTCAGGGGGACCCATGATCACCGTCATATCCGGCACCAATCGCCCGGACTCGAATACCCGAAAGCTCGCCGCTGTCATCCAGGAGATGCTTCACCAGAACGGTCAAGAAACCACGCTGATCGATCTTGCCGAGCTCCCAACCGACCTCTTCACAGGTTCGAGCTACGCCACCAAACCCGATGACTTCGCCGTGTTTCAGGAGGCCGTCATCGAGGCCGACGGCCTGCTTTCGGTTGTGCCCGAGTACAACGGCTCGTTTCCGGGGGTTCTCAAGTACTTCATCGACATGTTGCGCTTCCCGGAGAGCTTGTATGAAAAACCCGCTGCCTTTGTCGGCCTGTCGGCGGGTCGTTGGGGCGGGGTGCGGGCCGTCGAACACCTCGAGATGGTCTTCCAGTACCGTCACGCCCATCTCTTCGGCAGGCGGTGCTTCATCCCCCGAATCGGCAGCGTGCTCGACGAATCCGCTTCGATCGCCGACCTGGACACTGCCGAACGTCTCGAGAAGACGGTCACGGGTTTTTCGGACTTTTGTGCAGCCCTGCGCCGACAGGAGTAGACCCGATCCTTGTCCCGGGCTACCATGACTGGGTTCGATGAACGCAGCCCGAATAGGAGGTCCGTATGCTCGTGCGCAAAACCGTCGCCGCTCTCATCGTCGTGCTCCTGGCAGCCGGCAGCGCCGCCGCCGACACCAAGATCGTCAAGCTGACCCACATCGACGGCTTCACCATGATGGGCCAAAGCCAAGCGCCGGATGACAAGGAACAGACAACATGGATCGGCAAGGACAGGATGCACATGAATCAGGGCGGCACCGCGACCATCGTGCGTCTCGACCTCATGAAGCTCTACGTCATCGATCACACGAGCCAGACCTATAACGTCCTCGATCTCCCGGTCGATCTCAGCGTCTTGGTCCCGCCCGAGATGCAGCAGATGCTGGCGATGTTGCAGTTCGATGTCACCGTCACCCCGGTCGACGAGTACAAACAGGTGGGCGAGTGGAAGACGCGCCGATACGACATGACCATGTCCTCGCAGATGTTTAGCATGGAATCGACGATGTGGGTGACCAAGGTCGCGAGCTTCGATCCAGCCGCCTACAAATCAATGTACGTCCATCTCAACAGCCTGCAACCGGGAATGGCCAAGGCGGCCGAGGAGCTGGGAAAGCTCGAAGGTCTCGTGGTCGAGCAGGAGGGCGTGATGACCATGATGGGCAACGAGGTCGGCACTTCGGAGAAGGCGATCTCGATCGAGGAGATCGACCCGCCCGCGGGCACCTACGATCCGCCGCCCGGGTACACCGAGAAGCCCTTCGATTTCATGGCCCAGGTCCAACGCTAGGCTGACCGCCCTGCTGGCTCAAAGCAGGCGGCGAGCAGGGTGACGTCATCGTAAGGGGTGTGGCCGCACGTAAAGTCCTCGATCTCCTCGAGGAGGTATGAAACGACATCCTGGGGATCGGTTGGCGCCGACTCGAGGACCTGGATGAGCCTGTCCTCGCCGAAGAAATCCCCTTCGGGTGACTGCGCCTCGACCAGCCCGTCAGAGTAGGCGACGATCAGGTCCCCCGGCTCCAGATCGACCTCCATGATTTGATGGCCACCGATCCGCAGCGCACCGAGAGGCACCCGGTGATCCGGCATCAGCAGGCACTCGACCTCTCCCGACCGACGACGCACCAACGGCGGTGGCTGACCGGCGAGGGTATACGACAACGCGCCCTCCCCATCGCGGAAACAGAGGTACCCGAGTGAGACAAAGCTCCCCCCCCGGATCTCCGATTTCCCGCGCGCGCCGCGGAGGGCGTACAAGCGCTCGTTCGCGAGGTGGAGCAGCCTGGTTGGCTCCGGGTTCGCCAGGGCCACCGAGTTGAGCACCTCGTGGGCCGCCATCATCATCAGCGCTCCCGAGATCGACTTGCCCGAGACGTCACCGTAGACGATGACGCGTTCTCCGTCGTTCTGCCCAGGCAGCTCGGCGAAGAAATCCCCTCCAACCTCCCGTGCCGGCCGGCACACCGCCGCCAGTCGCCACCCCTCGGGAGCTTTCAACGCCTCGGGCAGCAGGGAGGCCTGGATCGAGGCGGCGATCTTGAGCTCCCGCTCGAACTCCGCCTGACGGGTCCTCTCTTCGAGGAGAATGCTCGTCTCGAGGGCGATCGACGCCTGGTTGAGGAGGCCACGCAGAAGCTGCAGCTCTTCCTTCTCGAAGGCTGTCTGGCCAGCCTTGCCCGAGAGCAGAATCACACCGACCGATCGGCGGGTGGTTGCCAGGAGACCCGCGAGCTCCACCCCGGCCGTGCCGAGGCTCGAGCTGAGCGCCTCGACCTCGGGCGAAAGCAGGCGGAGCGGAGCGAGCTCGTCCAGCCTCACCAGTGAGCCCTGGCGCTTGAGCTGGTCGTGAAGGATGCCGATGATCGGCAGCTCTTCGGGCAAGATGTCGGGGCCGGCCTGCCGCAACAGCCTGCGGTCAGAGGTCAGATACAGGGCCGAGAAGTGGAGGCCCATCAGCTCGGGCAGCCGATCGACCAGCTGCGTCACGACCGGACCGATCTCGACCTCTCGAGTGAAGGCCTCCCCCATCTCGACCATCGCCCTCTGGAGTCGCAACCGCTCGGCAAAAAAGAAACGGTCCACCGGGCCCTGGAGCCGTTGTCGCAGAGGCTCGAAGAGTAGAACGATCGCGAGGGCGAAAATCACCGGGAAATAGGGGGAAGCCGCCAGCTTGGTACCGCTGAAAAGGAGATTGAAGGACGCGATGCCGAGGGCGTAAACGGCCGTCACCATCGCGGTCGTCACCGTGTACAACAGGCTCTTGCGCAGGATCACGCGGATGTCGAGGAGACCGAAGCGGATGATGGCGTAGGCAAAGGTGATCGGTACCAGGATCAGGGGCACCACGCCGTAGAACAAAAAGCGCTCGGTCCTGAAGAGCGTCGGGAAACCGACCGCGAGCACGATGAACGGCGCCACGCCGAAAAGGGTGCCAACAAAGACCAGGCCGGCACCCCGGCGCTGGGCGACGTCCGGCAGATGGCGGCCGGAGAGATAGAGGGCACCGAGGCCCAGCATCATGTAGCCGACCATCACCCACCAGTTGGTCATGGGCGCGCCGCTGATCAGGGCCAGCGATCTCCCCGTGTACTCGGACCACAGATTCGTTCCGAGGTAGACCACCGGCGGCAGCAGGTAGAGGGGCAGCATCTTGGCACTGACGCGGTGGATCCAGCCCAGCGTATCGGCGATCGGGTCCCTGCGCCACTCCCAGATCGGTCGCGGAAAAATCAGAAAGAAGTGGAGAAAGGCGGCCGGCAGGAAGAGGAGGGCCATGGTGCCGGTGGTGACCGTGAAGTTATCGACCCACGAGTAGGAGGCCGGCCGCAGCCGGCACACCAGGAAGAGCATGAAGAGGCTCGACATCGTGTAGAAGACCCGGGCCGCCGGCATGCGCGGCTGCCGCAGGACGACGAAGGTCCCGACCCCGAAGAAGAGGAAGCCGAGCAGCGCGACGTAGAGGTAGCTGGTGTCCCCGATACGCCGGCGCCCGAGCTCGACGTCGACCTCGAAAATGCTGCCTCCGGAACGCACGAGATAGGACACCGTGTCACCGATGTTGTGCTCGTTGAGGATTTCCTGGGCGTGCTTTTGCTCTGCCTCGAGAAAGGTGCGGTCGATACCGACGATCACATCGGCAGGTCGGATGCCCGCGAGATCGGCACCGGAGCCCGGAACCACCGAACGCACGACCCGAGCTCCCGCGACATCGGCCTCCAGGATGACGCCGTCGTACGGATGCGGAAGGAACATGTCCGCAACCGACAGGGCGGCAATGAGGAAGGCGAGAATCCCGGGCGCCAACGTCAGCGTCAGACGCCGCTGCGATCGCTGCATCACCACATCATACGCTGCTACGACCCGTCTTGTTCGCGACAAGGTCGCAAAAAGGCTGTGGAGCTTTCACCCATGAGACGGCGGGAATGCGATTTTTGTTTGGATCAATCGGCGAATGCCGGGTCGTCGATCGGCACCCCGAGCTCGGTGAGCGCGGCGAGCAGCTCGGCCTTGCGGACGCGGTAGACTCCCTGCAGCCGGTCACCGTGCCGCCTCGTCGAAATCGGGCACGGAAACGGAAACCGGCACGGGGGTCAGCGCACCCAGCTCTGGTTATAGTCGATGTCTTCGACGGCCTCGGCGAAGGCGGTGGGCAGCAGCGGCTTGAAGGTGTCAACCATCACTGCCAGCTCGTCCGTTCGGTTGCTGCCGATCGACGCCTCGTAGGTCCCAGGGTGCGGGCCGTGCGGCAGCCCCCTCGGGTGAAGGGTCATCGAAGCGGGTCCCACGCCCCTGCGCGACGTGAAGTTGCCTTCGACATAGAACAGAACTTCGTCGCAATCCGGTGAAGAATGCGGGTAGGGGCACGGGATGGCGCCCTCGCCGAAATCGACGACCCGTGGCACGAACGAGCACACGATAAAGCCGTTGCCGGCAAACGTGGTGTGGACGGTTGGTGGGAGATGGATGGACCCGGTCTTCGGCTGGAAGGCGAGGATCGGAAAGGCGAAGGGCCATACCTGGCCGTCCCAACCGACGACGTCGAAAGGGTCGTGCGTCATCTCGAAGGCGGTCAGCTTGCCACCCGACTGGACGATCAGGCGGCGCGGTGTGGCGAGACTTTCAGGTCCCCTGTCCGGCCATTCGGGCTCGACGAAATCGTGGTGCGTGTAGGGGGCATACATCGACAGCTGGCCTTCGGGGGCACGGTACTGCTTGGGTATCCGCAGCGGCGAGCGCGCCTCGATCGTCACCAGGAGTGCCGGCCCGTCGAGCTGCCATCTGTGCGGCAGGCCCTGCGGCACATAGACGTAGTCCTTCTGCTGAAACGGCACCACCCCGAGCGGGGACTCGATGCGCCCGGAGCCCTGGTGGACAAAGGTCAGCTCGTCGCCGTCGGCGTTGGCTACGAGGGTCGGCTCGCCCTCGGTCGGTCGGGAGATCCACAGCCCGATGTCGGAGTTGGTGAAATAGAGCCGTCTCGCGAGCAGCGGGCTGCCGCCCCCTCCCTGCTTCTCGCTCTCGTAGTGGCTCCGGCGGAGCGGTCCCGAACGAAGGCCCTCGGCCCAGCCCGGGTGCCGGCCGAGGTCCTCCTCCATCTCCACCCAATGGGGCGGTCGCCGGTGCCAGAGAATGGTGTAGACCGACTCGAAGCCCGCGCGCGTGAAGCAGTGCTCGTAGACAAGCGCGCCTTCCGGCTCGAACACGGTGTGGGGTTTGTTGGGGATCACACCTCGTTGTAAGCGATGGATCATTTCGTCGGCCCTCTCACTCTTGTGTCGTTTCAAGTGTCGCGCTCTGAGTTGTGAGTTGTGAGTTGATGTTCGCAACCCACCTGGACCCGACGGGCGGGCGGGGGCAACTCAAAACTGAGAACTCAAAATTCAAAACTGCAGCCTATGAGCCCGCACCCGCATCGAGCTGCTTTTCGGCCGCTGTCCGTTGCTGCTGGTCCCGCTCAATGGATTCGAAGAGTGCCCGGAAGTTCCCCTCGCCGAAACCGCGCGCGCCGAAACGTTGAATGACCTCGTAAAAAAACGGTCCAGCCACCGTGTCGTCGTACATCAGACCGCCCTCGACCATGAAGATCTGCAGGAGGTAGCGGTCATCGTCGCCGTCAACCAGGATGCCCAGACGCTTGAGCTCGTCCACCTCGTGATCGAAGTTCGTGACCTTTTGGCGGACGAGGCGTTCCGGGAGCATGTCGTAGTAGGTCGCCGGCGTGTCGAGGAACTCGATCCCGGCGCCGCGAAGCTGGCCGACCGCCGTGGAGATCGCCGGCACATGGTAGGCCACGTGCTGAACCCCCGGGCCCTGGTTGGCCTCGACAAAAGTGTAGATCTGGCTCGACTCGTAACGGGGCGTCACCGGCTCGTTGTTGGCCAGCTTGATCCCCGATTCGGAATCCCACATCACGATTGACGCGAGCCCGGAGCCCCCGGAGTCGGGGTTGATGTCGGCGGTGTGGAAGTGGACCCGCCAGTACTCCTCGAAGCCCATCACGTCGCGCAGCCACGTCACGTGCGGCTCGAGTGTGAGGAAGTTGGAGGTGATGTGATCGATAATCTGAAATCCGTTCGAGTTCTTCTCCTCGCCAGCCTCGACCGGTGCGAAGCCGGGCGGCAGCGCACCCGTCGCCCGCTCGACGAAGCGGAAGCGAACGTCTCCCAGGGGGGTGGCGATATCGAAGCAACGGTAGGGGCGGCCCTCGCCGTCGGTGGTATTGCACACGTCCGTGGCGAAGGTGGCATTCCGTTCGGTCAGAACAGCGCGTGTCGCCTCGAGGTCCCTCACCCGGAAGCCGACCACCCGCACGCCGTCGGGGTGCCTCTTGAGCCAGCGATCGGCCGCCGATCCCCGTTCGCGCGGGGTCACGCAGACGCACTGCACCTTGCCGGCGGCAAAGATCACCGCGTCCTCGCCCCGTTTCGCCGCCTCGCGCTCGTCCAGTCGTGCCGCTTCGGCAACGTCCATCATCCGGGTGTAGAAACGGTGGCTGCGTTCGACGTCGGCAACGACGAACTCGTAGGTGTCGTAGCCGACGATGCCGAGACCGGAACCCGCGCCCTTCGAGTCACCCATGGTTGCGCCTCCTCGAATATCGCGCCCTAGCATAACAAAGCTGGGACTGAGTCGCGGTCACGGAGGGGGCTTGAGGGCATGGGGGCTTGAGGGCGTGAGAGTTTGCCGAAGTAAGCGGCACGCGCTAAAAAGTCTGAGCCCTCAGGTCCTCGGGTCCTTCTTCGCTTGCGAGTGCCAAACCCATGACCGCGTTGACCGCTCCGGCGAGCGCGACGACGACACCCGCCGGGCCGTCGAGGAAACCGCGACGCACGATGTAGGAGTAGCAAAAGGCCCAGCTCGCGCGGGCCGCCAGCACCGGTCCAACCCCTCGACGACCCTGGTTGCGGTACGCCTCGGCCTTGAGGCGGTGGTAGTCCATACGAATGACCTCACCGAGATCGCCATAGCTGTAATGGGCCAGGCTTCCCGGCAGGGTGCGGACCGCGCCGGTCGGCGTGATCGATTCGTGAACGGTGGCGCCGGAGAAATCGTGATGGGCGCGGTGGAAGAGCCGAAGCACCCAGTCCGGGTTCCAGTGGCCGTGGCGGATCTCCCGGCCGCCGACAAAGGGCCGGCGACGGATTCGCCAGCACTGTGACGGGTCCTGGCGATTCCATTCGATGGCCGTGACCGCCGCCGCGGCCTCTGCATCCAGCACCTCGTCGGCATCGACGGCCAAGATCCAGTCGTGCCGGGCACGCACCACGGCGTGGCGTTTTTGAGGACCGTAGCCGTCGAAGGCGCGCTCGAACCAGTGCGCACCGTGCTCGAGGGCGATCTCACGGGTACGGTCGCCTGAACCCGAATCGAGGACCACGATCTCCTCGCAGCAGTGGAGTGCACCGAGCACGCGGTCGAGGTGTTCTTCGGCATCGCGGGTGATCACCACCGCCGAAACCGGCACCTGCACGCTCATACCGACTCTGACAGGACGGTCCCTCGGATTTCGAGGCCCTCGTAGGCGGCGAGGACACCGGTCGCCATCGTTGTGGGGAGCCATTGTTGAGGATGCCGTCCACTGGGTTTCTCGTCTTCCGGACGCCCGATCAGACGTGCCACTGCCCTCGCCAGGCCTCCGGGGTTTCCGGCCGGAAACGACACCGCCTTACTTCCGGCCACCTCCAGGTTGCCGGGCAGATCGGAAACCACCACCGGCGTGCCCAAGACCATCGCCTCCTTGATCACGGCGCTCGAACCCTCGCCGTCCAGGCTCGGCACCGCGATGACCGTGGACATCCCGATGACGGCCTCGACGTCCCGTCGAAAACCGGTGAAACGAAAGGACCGCTCCATCCCAGCCTGGTGAACACGTCGCTCGAGCCGCCTCCGGAGCGGGCCTTCACCCACGCAGAGAAAGACCGTCTCCGGCGCCGCGGTCAGGATTGCTGGTGCCGAGTCGATCAGGGTGTCGTGACCCTTCTGAGGAACCAGAGCGCCCACCAAAGCGACCACCGGTCTCCCGGACTCGATTGCGAGCTGCTGACGCAGCCGATCCGGCGCGCCCTTCGAAGCCCGCCGGAACAGGCCGTCGACATCCACCGCGGAGGGAACGACTCGGAGGCGCGTCGCACCGGCGCGCTTCATGTTCTCTGAGATCTCCCGACTCACGGCGATCCACCGATCGACGCGGCGGTATTTGAGTCGTCGGTTCAGGCCCCTTTTCGGCGGGTAGGCGATACGACGGTGACACACCAACGCGAGGCCTGGGTCTGCGGCACGGACGATCGCCGCCAAGGTCACCGCGTGCGAGTCGTGAGCGTGCACGATCTCCGCGCCCCTGGTTCGCCGCCAGATCGCGGCGACGGCCATCGGATTCCAGGCTCGCAGATGACCGACCGGATCGATCGGCAGCCCGCTCTCGACGCAGCGGAGATGGAGCGCCCCGCCTCGACTCGCCACCAGCTCACTCGACACGCCCATCGCGATCAACTCCCGGTGGAGCAGAAAGACCTGGAGCTGGCCGCCACGCCAGGTGCGCGAGGTGTCGAGATGGACGACCGAGGGCATCGCCCTGGACTATACCCGAGAATCGCAGAGGGCCGTTGAGGCAGCGGGCGCCAGGCGACGTTCGTTGTCTCCTCATGCCCATCGGTGGTTGTTCCGCACCCAGAGGGTCGGGTTAGGATGCTCGCCATGAGGTTTCGGGATCTCGACCCACGGCTCGCAACCGCCATCTGGATCGGGCTGATCTACGCCACCATCCCCTTCGTGCGGCGGGTCCGTGAGCTCTTTGTCGCGCATCTTCCCGCCGAGATCATCGGATACGCGGTGATGGGCGTGGTGATCGTGGCGGCGGCTTTGGCGATTCGTTTTCTGCGTCGATCTTCGCGCCGCTTCGGCGGTCGCGACGTCGCGTGGTTGGTGGGGGTTTCCGCCGTATTCGTCATCTGGACGCTCCGTCTCATGGGCCAACCGGAGGAGGCGGTCCATTTTCTCGAGTACGGTGCCCTCGGCATACTGCTGTATTGGGCGCTCAAAGCTCGTGTCCCCGACCGGTCCATCTACCTCGCGGTGACCTTGGCAGGGGTGTTGGTCGGAACGGTGGACGAGGTGATCCAGTGGCTCGTGCCCGATCGCTTCTGGGATTTTCGCGACATCGTGCTCAACGGCGGGGCCGTGGTCCTCTCCCAGATCGCCGTCTGGCGGCTGGCGCCGCGTCCGTCAACGCCCGTCCGTTGGTCATCCGGGCGCCTTGTCTGCCGCCTGGCCGCGGCCGAGGTCCTTCTGCTCACCATGTGTCTGGCGGCGACGCCCCAGCGCCTTGCCCGGATCGCGGCATACGTCCCGCTGCCTGACCGCCTGGCCACGGGAGTCGACGCGATCTGCGAGTACGGCTTCCGCCACACCGTCGATGACCGGACCGTTTTTCGCTCGCGGCTGCCGGTCGAAGAGCTGGCGCGGAGCGACCTCGAGCGGGCGGCCGAGGTCGCCGGTGAGCTCGACGCCGCCAAAGGCAAGGGCGCGATGGCGAGATCGGCCGTGTCCCCGGTGGACGACCCCTTTGGCTACGAGGTCCGGGTCCACCTCTTCTCCCGCAATCGAAATCTCCAACAGGCCCGCGACACCGATCTACCCGCCCACCGTTACCACATGACGACAGCCTGGCGCCAGAATCTGATCCTCGAACACTCCTATGGCACCACCCTCGCGAAGTCGAGCTTCCAGTGGGGACCACGCCGACGGGCCGAGGTCGAGAACGCCCAGGATCCGTCCGAGTTCTTCGTCAGCCGGGCGGGAGAGCATCTCATCACCCGAGTGAGCGAGGGCCGCCTCCGAACGCTGATGGTGGCGCTGTTTGCAGCCCTCGTTGCCTGCGACGTGCTGGGTGCTAGTCGCTCTCGGCGGGCAGCTCCACCGGAGTGAAGAGGTCGAAGCCCGGGTCGAACTGCGCGAGGAACTCGACGCTGAAGAGCCGGTAGGTGACGTAGAACGGGAGCAGGATGACCGTCCCCACGTAGGGCAGCGCGACGATGCAGCAGGTGAGCACGCAGATCACCGCGAACAGGCAGAGGAAGACGAAGATGAGGGCCACGACGAAGATGGCGTAGAGCACGAACTGCCAGGGGCGCGTCTTGAGCCAGGGCAGCAAGTAGCTCCAGGCCTCGGTCGCCTTGAGGTCGAACTTGTACATGATCGGGATCACGAAGGCCTCGAGCATCAGCCCGATGAAGGCCGCCACGATTCCGAAGCAGATCATGATGATCACGCCGAAGATCATCGCCGCGTAGGACAGCCCGGCCAGGGCGTCAGAACACGACAAGGTTGCGGCCGGAGCGAAGAAGATCAGCAACAGGACAAGTGCGATCAGACCGCAGGCGACGACGAATCCGAGGCGCCACAGAAAGAGCGAGTTGCCGAGATCGCGCAGCCGGTGCCACGGCTCGACGATTTGCGCGCGGTTGTGGACGACGTTGTCGAGGTAGATCATCTTGGCCCGAGAGGACAACCACAGCACCAGGACCAGGATGGCCGCGATCGCCATGATGATGATGAAGACCAGGGGCAGCCAGAGCATCGCATCGCCCCAGTCACCATAGCTGCCGTGGCCGTTGTGCACGTTCTGCCGACCGGGGAAGTCGTTGTCGTCGGCGATCCACTTCCAGCCGCCCCCACCCGCACCGTCGGCGAGGCTCGCGAGCCAGCACGAGAAACCGAGTACGAGCCACTTCGCGAGGTCGAATGGACGCCACAGGATGCTCTTCATCCTCTCCCAGGCCCGGCCCAGCGGCTCGAAGTACGCTATTCTCATCGATCCTCCCGTCGGCGTCCCACCGATTGTAGCCGGAGCCACGCCCCGGTGGGCTTGATCAACTCGTCGGACGGCCCTTTCGGGGCCTTGTCCAACCCTTCAAACGTGGAAGACCCTGATTCGGTTCTCGATTGGTGTCACCGCCGCGTCAAACCCTTGTTCCACGGATGCTGGATGCTTGACGCTGGATGCTCGATCCACCCACCCACCCAAGGAATCCCCGGCACAATGCGAGAACAGCGCGTTGACCGGAGGTGCCTGGCTCCCGATTCAGGCCTCGACGTCGAGTCACGACGATTGCTCTCAGCGAATCGGCGTGCCTGGCATCCTCTCGGCGAGCGCCTGCAGAGAAGGACGCATCGACGCGGGCATGATCTACCCCACCAGGTGCCGAGCCAGATACTCAGCCAGATGCAACGGCGTGACGTCGGTGAGGTCCGCGATCTGGTGGCGGCAGGAGGTGCCTGATGCCACGACAGCCGTTTCAGGCGGCAAGGCCTCGATCGCGGCACGCAGCGGTACCGCCACCCGGTGGGAGAGCTCGCGCTGGTCCGAGAGCATCCCGAAGGCGCCGGCCATCCCGCAGCAGCCGGTTTCGAGGATCCTCGGCGCCGCTCCCGGCAGCTTCTCCAAAGCAGCGAGTCCTGCCTTCGGGTCCGAAAGAGCCTTCGAGTGGCAGTGGGCGTGGATCGCGACCTCCCCCAATTCGTTGCTCACCGCCGACTCGAGCGCCCCGCTCGCGAGGAGTTCGGCCACCAAATCCTCGAAGAGGACGCAACGCTCGGCGACCTCGTCGGCACCCTCGATCCCGAGCTGCCGGTACTCGTCGACGAAGACCGACCAGCACGAGGGCTCCAGAAAAACGATCGACTCGCCGCGATGGTGGAGCATGCCGATGTTGTGCTCGGCCGCCCGGCGGAGGTCGTCGAGCAGGCCGCGGCTCGCCGCCGGCCGGCCGCAACAGACCCGGCCCTCGACCAGCGACACCTCGAGACCGGCCGCCTCCATCACCGCCACCGCCGCCCGGCCGACGGAGGGCTCGTGGTAGCGAACCCAGG
This sequence comes from Candidatus Sulfomarinibacter sp., assembly GCA_041560205.1. GTDB lineage: Bacteria > Acidobacteriota > Thermoanaerobaculia > Thermoanaerobaculales > Sulfomarinibacteraceae > Sulfomarinibacter. The sequence continues at coordinate 24,645 of JBFFBV010000028.1, read as the reverse complement.
TGTCGTCCCAGAGAATGACCTTCCTCCGATCGCCGTCGGAAACGGTCGGTCGATTGTGGAACCACCGGTCGAAGCGCTGCCGGGCGAAAGGTGGGATCGGTGCGTCGGCGTGGAGGCCGAGGGCGCGCGACACCAAGTGCCGCAATGGGCGCCACCCGAGCATTGTGTTGGAGGCACGCGGCACGAGGGTGCCGAGGCGGCCAAGGAGATCGGCCTTCGAGATGACACGATCGACCAGTCTGGGACGCTGCTGCCCGTGCAGCGCGTGGACCAGCTCCGCCTTGAGATGCGCCAGGTCGACGTTGGACGGACACTCGGTGACGCACGCTTTGCACGAAAGGCAGCTCGACAACACTTCGGAGAGCTCGGCCGCCGCCATCCGGGACGGACCCGCGAAACGGCCTTCGAGAGCGGCGCGGATCGTATTTGCCCGACCCCTGGTCGACAAGGCCTCGTCGCCGGTGATCGCGAATGTGGGGCACATCGTCGGCGCCGCCTTGAGGCAGCCGCCACATCCGTTGCACTGCTCGAGGTTGGCGACGAACCCGTCGTCGCGGCCGATCCAGGCCAAGGCCTCTTCGAAGGGTAGGGCGATCTCCGAGCCCTCACCGAGGCGAAGGTCGTGGTCGACGCGGTAGCGACCGTCGTCGAAGATCTTGCCCGGGTTCATGACACCTGCGGGGTCGAAGAGCTCTTTGATGCGGCGGTTCGCTTCCACGAGCCGAGGGCCGATCTGGCCCTCCACGTACTCGGTTCTCGCCATCCCGACGCCGTGCTCGGCGGTGAGCGAGCCCTTGAAGCGTCGGCACAGCTCCGACACCTGATCGGCGACCTGGCGGAGCTTCGAGATATCTTCCGCCTCATGCAGATCGAGGACGGGCCGCACGTGCAGCTCACCCGAGGCAGCGTGGCCGTAGAACGAGGCCTCGAGCCCGAGAGGGTCGAGGATCTGTCGCAGGCCCTCGACATACTCGGGGAGTGTCTCGGGACGCACGCAGACATCCTCGATGAATCCCAGGGGTTTCGCGGGTCCCGCACGGCTCGTCAGCAGCGACAGCCCGGCGCGGCGCAGGCTCCACACCAACTCCTGCTGGCCGGCACCCCGCAGGGCGAGGCAGCGCTCTCCGACGCTTCGCCGATCGAGCTCTTCGAGGCCGGTGTCGTCGTCGAAAAACTCCACCAGCAGAATCGCCTCACACGGCGCGTCGTCGAGCCGCAAGAGCTCACGGGCTGCGGCAAAGGACCGCTTGCCCGCCGTCTGATCGAGGACCGAGCGGTCGATGTGCTCGATCGCGGCGGCGCCGAGATCGGCCAACGCCACCGTCGCCCGGAGTGCCTCCATGACCGATTGAAAAAAGGCGACGCCCAGGAATCTCTCCCGCGGCCGCGGGACCACCCGGAGCAAGGCCGACGCGATGCCCGCCAGCGTCCCCTCGCTGCCGGCAACCAGCTGCGTCAGATCGCTCGGAGATCGCAGCGCGCGATCGAGGCCGTAGCCGGGCCAGCGCTTGACCACGCCCTCGGGCAAACGATCGGCGATCTCCCCGGCGTACTCGGCGACGATGGCGTCCGCCGCATCGGTGATCTTCGGCAGGCCACCGTTTCCACCCACTGTCGCGATCGTGCCGTCGGTCAGCACGATCTCGACCGCCGACACGTGATCTGCCGTTGTCCCATAGACGGGCGCGTGCGCGCCGGAAGAGTTGTTGGCGATCATCCCGCCGAGGGTGGCGCGTGACGAGGTCGCGACGTCGGGGCCGAACCACAGACCGTGCGGTGCCAGCTCGTTGTTGAGCTGATCGAGCACCACGCCCGCTCCCACTCGCACCGTTCGTCCGTCCGGATCGAATTCCGAAACCCGGCGGTTGTGGCGCGCGAAATCGATCACCAAACCGCTGCCGAGCGCGCCACCTGCGAGGCCCGTGCCCGCCCCACGGGGTGTGACCTCGACACCGTTCTCGGCCGCCGCCCGAAGAATTGCCGCCGCCTCCTCCGCCGACCGCGGGAACGCGACCGCCGCCGGCTGGACGCGGTAGATCGACGCATCGACCGCGTAGAGACAACGGGTGAGCATGTCGGTGCGCACCTCGCAGCCCGTCGCCTCGAGCTCTCGCTGTTGGGATTTCGTCAGGTTCGGCACACTGCGATTCTATCTGCCCCCCAATCAGATGCGAGCTTTCGGGTGCGAGTCGAGAGGGCGACCGGAGGAGGGCGCGCCGAAAAACGTGCCGTCTCTGACGATTTTGGACCGCGTCGTTCCGACGCTAGTGTCGCATCGGGGCCAAACATCGTCAGGGGGGGCACTCCTTGGAGGGTCGTGCAAGATCGCGATTGACGGCTACAATCCTCGCCATGGTCCACCGTTCCCGGCGCGTTCCCGAGGATCTGTCGCCCAACCGGCTGGCGGAAGCGCGAGCGCGTCTCGGCGGGGTGCCTTTCGACCTCACCGTCAGCAACCCGACGCAGTGTGATCTTCCGTACCCGAGCGGACTCCTGGAACCGCTTGCCGACCCGCGCGGCTTACGATACGAAGCCGACCCACGGGGTCCGATGGTGGCGAGGCTCGCCGTCGCAGAGGAGCTCCGAACTCAGGGCGCCGAGGTCGATCCCCGCCACATCTTCCTCACAGCCTCCACCAGTGAGGCCTACAGCTTCCTCTTCCGCCTCTTTTGCGATCCGGGCGACGGGGTGCTGGTTCCTGCACCTTCCTACCCTTTGCTCGACCACCTTGCGCGCCTTGACGGCATCGAGGCGCCCGCCTACTCCCTCGACCCCGAGACGAAATGGCGCATCGATTTTTCCACCTTCGAGGGGCTCTCCGTGCCCATCCGAGCGGTCGTCGTGGTCCACCCCAACAACCCGACCGGGTCCTTTATCCACCCTGAAGATCGCGAGCGACTGCTCAGCCTCTGCAGGGAGCGAAGTTGGGCGCTGATCGCGGACGAGGTGTTTCTGCCCTACCCAATCGAAGGCGGCCCCGGCAGCGACTCGAGCTTTTCGTCGGTCGAGGACTGCCTCTGCTGCACCCTCGGCGGCCTCTCCAAGAGCGTCGGCCTGCCCCAGCTCAAATTGTCCTGGATCGCAGTGAGCGGTCCCGACGAGGGCGTCGACCGGGTCCTCGACGGCCTCGACTACGTCGCTGACGCCTATCTTTCGGTCTCGACCCCGGTCGCGCTGGCGGCGCCCGAGCTGCTTGCCGACGCCGCACCCCTTCGAGACGCCATCGCCGATCGTTGCCGTGCGAACCTGGCGGTCCTTCGTCGTCTGGCGTCCGAGCACCCCGCCGCACGGGTGGGTCCGGTGGGCGGCGGCTGGAGCGCCGTCCTGCAAATCCCCTCGGTGGTCGGCGAGGAGGAGCTGTGCCTGAAGCTCCTCGTCGAAAAGGGGGTCGCCGTTTACCCGGGCTCCCCCTTCGGCTTCGCCCGTGACGGTTGGCTGGTCCTCAGCCTGCTCCCACCGGAGGAGGTCTTCTCAGCCGCGACGGACCGCCTCTTCGCGGCCCTCGCCGAGGTCCTCAGGCCCCGTTCCGGTTCAGCCGGTGGGTGAGCAGCATGATGATGGCGCAGAGGACGAGGAGAAGAACGGTCCCCATCAGCAGCGCCAGGTTCTCGAGCTGGAGCATGATGAAGAGGCTGCTGTAAACCACGATCAGCAGACCGCCACACAAGGCGCTCAGCGTGCGCGAACGAACGATCGCGTGCATGTAGGCCGAGATGAGGGCGACGATGACGGCGCTGGCAAGCACAAAGGCCGGGTTGAAGCCGATCAGCTCCGAGAGCGAGAGCAGCAAGGTGTAGAAGATGCACAGCGCGAAGCCGATGACGATGTACTGCACCGGGTGAATCGAGGTCTTCCCACCGACCTCGACCGCGAAGAAACCGAGCAGGGTCAGGAGTGAGAAGAGGAGCGAGTACTTCACGGTCCGCATGGTCCGTTGGTAGGCGTCGACCGGGAAGAGCAGCTCCACCCCGAAGGACGCGTCGTGCAGCGCGCCGCCCTGCACATCACCTTCGACGGCGTCCTCGAGCCAGTGTTGCGGGACATCGCGGTTGAGCGACAAAACCCTCCACGAAGCCTGAAACCCGCTGTCGTCGATCGTCCGCTCGTCCGGGAGGAAAGCACCGTCGAAGCTCGGATCCGCCCACGGCGCCTCGAGCCGCACATCCGTCTCGCGCGCGACCGGCAGGAACTGCAGGCCTTCGCTCCCAGCGAGCTCGACCTCGATCGAGAAGGGCAATCCGTTCCGGTCGATGTCGCCACGACTCTCGAGCTGCACCTTGGCGCCCAGCCCATCCGGAAAAGGTCCCCGCCCCTCACCCGGCTCGAGCACCAGGGTCTCGCCGCCGAGCACGAGCCTCGGCACCTCGCGCAGGCCCTTGGGGTCGGCAACGCCGAAGGTCAGCACCGCGCGGTCCCACTGGACATCTTCCGGATCGACCCCCCACCGCGACGGGTCGAGGGCCGGGAAGCTGCCGCTCAGGCTCAGGCTCCCCCGATACACGACGACCTCGTAGATCGCCCGGTATCGGGCCTCAGGTTCGAGGCGCCCGCGGAGGTCGAGCTGCTCGGGCAGCTGATGCACCCACGCTGTTCGCCGCGCGCGCCTTCCGAGCTCGTCTTCGCCCCAGACCAGTACCGGGAGTGACAGCACCGGCCCCTCCACCGTTTGTGCCCGGCCCCAGGTTGCGGAGACCTCGCCGACGACCTCGTCGCGACGTTCAGCCCTTTCGTGGACGAGCAGACCGACGACCGAGTTCGGGACCCACAGCGCCAGACCGAGGACACCGACGACGACCAGCTTGATGGTGAGCATCGTGGCGTGGGAAAAAGAGCGCATATCGACCTCCCTGAGTTCTGTCCAACCCCATGACAGATCGTGACGGTGGCTGGAATGAGGCGGGCCGGGGTCAAGGCGCGGGCGAAAGGTGGCACGCATGCCACACCGGTGCCGTCCGGAGCTCGCGCCTTAGCGAACGAGAAGAGGCGTCACGAGTTTTCGCGTCTCGGAGCCCGTGAGCTTTTTGCGGTCGAGGAGCTCGCCGGCCAGGGTTTCGACTGCCGACCAGTTCCGCCTGAGATCGGCCTCGACGTCGATCCGGATGTCTTCGAGCAGCGGGAGCACGTCTTCGCAATCGTCCACCAGACGCATGCCGAGCCGCACTGCCGCATCGAGGTCCTCGCTGGCCTCGTCCCAGTCTTCCCTGCCGGAGACCATCATCTCGGCAATCGTGCCGGCGAGGATGATCTTGAGGTGGCGCTCGACGTCCTCCGTCTCGCCCTCCTTGTTCGGAGGGAAGGCCCGCGACTGCACGCTTCCGGTGTGCTCACGGTCGCCGAGGATCTCGACCTCGGTCAGCAGCCTCCCGCAGAGCTCGGCCATCACCGCGTGCCCCGCCTCGTGGAAGGCGGTCAGGCGCTCGGCTTCACCGGGGCTGCTCAGTCGATCCTCCGGCATCGGCGAATGGTACCGCAACGAAGTGAAAGCCGTATGTCTGGTCCTCGGGTTGAGCAGCCGCCACGTCATGGCGCGAACCTCATCGAAGGTCGCGAGTGCCTTTTCAGCTTTCGCTCGACTGACGACTCCAGCCTCGGCGAGAAGCCTCAGATGGCTGTCGACCTCCTTGGCCGAGGAGTAGGAAATCCTCCACAGGTGTGTCCGATCTCGGCCAGCACGTCCGTAGCCTTCGGCGAGGTTGGCTGGAACCGAGCTTGCTGATCGAATCGCCTGATCGGCAACCGACTTCAGGGGCGATGGAACTCGAGCCACCAGCGTGATGGCTGCGGATGCAGCCTCGAGAGCCTCGTCGAGGGCAATGAGGTTGGTGTTTGTGTGGGCCTTGGACATGGTCGCCTCCGGGTCGTTCATGCGCCCCTTCGAGCCGGTGAGGCATTCGATGTCAAGGGTGCTACGCAGCGGCTCGACCGGCTTGCCCTTGACATCGAATGGCCACCGGCTACCTTCCCCTGTTTGAACGACCCGGAGGTGACCAAGACGTCCCCACACACCCTGACCACTGCCCCTGATCCCGGTCGCTGAACCTGACTCCTGCCCCTGAGCGCTGGCTCTGACCCTGAACCTGACCGCTGATTTCGGACGCTGGTGCCAACGGATCTACCAAGCGGTAGCGCAAGATCCGGGGTTGACACCCCGGGCTATCCATCTGTCGCCCCTCTGGGGCTCATTCGCTTCACCGGAATGGGCTGAGACCCGGTTAGCGGTGGGCGGGCATTTCGGGAACGGGAGCGGGAGCGGATTCAGTCGCGCAGCTTCCACTTCATGCGGCGATCCTGCATCCAGCGCACGGCGAGGGCGTCGCGGAGTCCGGAGAAGGCGCGGTCCCAAGTACCGTATTTACTGGTACCGGAGGTGCGCTCGGTGTGGCGCACGGGGACCTGTTCGACGGTGAAGCCCTCCATCCGCAGCAGGGTCGGCAGGAAGCGGTGCATACCGGTGAAGATCTTGACCTTCGTGATGGCCTCGGCCCGGAAAACCTTGATTGGGCAACCCGTGTCCTGGATGTCCTCGCGCGTCAGCCGGTTGCGGACACCGTTGGCAAAGCGGGAGCTGAACCTCTTCCACCCCGAGTCGTGCCGCTCGGCGCGGATGCCGACCACCGCGTCGAGCTTCTGGCTCTCGAGCATTTCGATCAACTTGGGCAAGTCCTCGGGATAGGTCTGGAGGTCCGCGTCGAGAAGCGACACCAGCCGTCCGCGCGCGTGCTGAAAACCGGCATCGAGCCCGGCGGACTGGCCGCAGTTCTCCTGAAAATGCAGGACACGGATGCGATCGTCGCTCGCCGCCAGCTCATCGAGAAGCTCGCCCGAGCCGTCAGTCGAGCCGTCGTCGACCGCCAGGAGCTCCCAGGAGAGTCTCGTCTCCTCGAGGGTCGCGCGAACACGATCGACGAGTGCCTGGAGGTTGTCGATCTCGTTGTAGACGGGGATTACGATCGAAAGGTCCGGTCGGCTCTCAGGGGGTTTTACCATCGCCATCAGGGTACCCCATTCCGCCACGACCAGGGGCGGTACTCGAAGACGACTGTGCGGCGTCCCGCTGGAGCCACGGCACCGAGCCCGGCAACATTGGTGCGCACGGTCGGAACCCGCGCACCATCAACGGCAGCTCCCCATCCTGGAGCCCAGGGTTGCGCGACCACCACCAGGCAGGGTCCGTCGCACTCGACGGAAGCCTCGACCAATGTCGGAGTCCTCTGCCACAGATCGAGGGCCATTTCGCCGGCCGCAACGGTCGATGCCCCGGGACCGACGAGCGCCGTGTCCTCGAAGTCCATGACCTCGACCATCTCGAGCAGGGTGAGCGTGTCGTCCGGTTCCTCGATCACCTTCCCCACGACTCGCACCTCGGGCAGAAGCAGCGGGTTCGACCAGATGATCCCGTCGCGATCGGCGTACTCGCGCCGCCACCCGGGGAGATCGCGTTTCGGAGGGCTCACGGCCAATCCCACACCCCAGGCGCCGCACAGACCGGCGGGCAGCCGTTGCAGGGCTCCACCGAGGATGGTCGCCGGCTCTCCCATGACACCCATGAGACGGGCGAAATGCGCGGGCCGGAGCGGACCGAAGCCGCGGAGATCGCGCAACCCGTAGCGGGACGCGAGGTTGGGCGCCAGAGCACGGTCGACCCCGGCAACTCGACAGGGATTCGCGGCTTCGAGCCCGATCAGTCGCTCGACCAGTGCCGGGCGCGGCAGACGGTCGGAGGTGCTGGCCACAGGGTTGATGCCGATCGCCAGCAGCGCCAGCTCGAGCGCCGCGAGCGCGGGCACGAGGGTCCACTTCCGCACGAGCCCGATCATCCAAGCCAAGGCGACGGTCATCGTCACGAGCGCCGTATCGATCGGATCGAGCACCCACGGCGTGGCCAGCAGGGCGAACGCCGTTGCCAGAAAAGCAGGGACGAGCCGCACCACGCTTGACCGCAGCTGTCCCCGGAGCGCGCCGTCGAAAGACAACGCGGCGAGGACGATCAGGCCCCACGGTATGAGCACACCGAAACGGGGCAGCGTCATCTGCTCGATCGGAGGAACTCGCACGAGGAGCGCGTCGAGAGGTGGGATGCGCACGAGAAGCACGAGACCGAGCGCCGCCGATGCACCTGCCGCAACTGCAACTCGGCGGTGACGTCGGAGTGCTCGACCACCTGCCAGCAAGGCCAGCAACAGGCCGCCGACGCCAGCGGCGCCGGGAGCATGCGGATACGAAGGCCGCCAATCTCCGCGCCCGGGATGTCCCATCGAAGCCGGGACCACGATTTGCCGTGCGACATCGCGTTGTATCGTCCACGGCAGGCCATCACGGTTAACCTGAGCTTCGGCAACGATGGCAGCTCTCGAGGAGGCGGTGATGTAGCCGAGCGTCGGCCACGCCAGAAAGACGGTCGTCAGACCGGCCACTCCGGCAACGACGAGTGCGCGCCACCATCGCCGGGGGTGGAAGCACAGTGCGGCGAGGAGGGCCGATCCACACGCGATCGCGGCCGTCTCCGGGTGCAGGCCCGCACCCATCAGCCATCCAAACAGGATGCCCACGAATACCGCTCCACCGCCCGTCGTGCGTTTTCTTCCGACCCACCACACTGACCACCACAACCAGGGCAGCGCTGCGACCGCCCACGCCAACGGCACCAACAGCCACCCGACCAGATAGGGCGCACCCGCCCAACCGATTCCGGCAACCGCGGCCGCGACCCAGCGTAGGCGCCACGCCCTCAGGGCGAGAAAAAAGGCCCCGAGCCCAGCCAGCTCGAGCTTCCAAAAGGCCATGATCGTGGTGCCGCGCTCGGGCCCGTGCAGCCACACCGGCAGCATGACCGGCGCCCACAGCCCGGTTTGCCCGTTGGCCAGCAAGGGCAGTCCGCCCCCAACCCCGGGTTGGATTCGGGGAAGCTCGCCCCGGCGAAGCTGCCGACCGGTCGCCTCCCACCAGGGGTGGAACTGAAGGACGAGATCGCCCTGGGTGGGCTGAAAACCGGTTGCGCTCGACCACTCGACGTTGCGAAACGGCGGCCGTCCCTGGATGGCGCTGACCGGGTTGAGGTCACCACCGACGACCAGGGCTGGGCCCACGACGACGGCGAGAATCACATCGAGCAGGAGCTGGAAACGAAAAACTACCCGGTGTCGCTTGAAGAACCACAGGTGCACGAGCAGCAGGGGCAGGATGGTCCAAGCGTAAAGGGACATCGGAGAGAGTGTGGTTGGGTCGCGAAGCCCCGTCAAGCCCGCCCGATGGTCGAGCATGAGCCTCCGTATACATCAGAGGGTACCGGCAATCCCGCCAAGGCAAAACCGAGGCTGCTAAACTCCCCCGAAACGGGTCCTCGGACCCGTCGAAAAGATGGTAAAACAGACGATCTTCCTGCTTGGCGAGTTCACCCGCCGCGATTTCAGGGGCCGTTACGCTGGCTCGGTGATGGGTTTTCTGTGGTCATTCGTGCAGCCGCTGTGGAGCCTGGCCCTCTTCACCTTCCTCTTCAGCACGGTGATGAAGGTCTCACCCGGCATCGGTGAACGCACCGACAACTTCGCGATCTTCCTCTTCTGCGGGCTCCTCCCCTGGATGGCGGTGCAGGAGGGTATCATCCGCGCCACCACCTCGATCACGGAGAACGCCGCGCTGGTCAAGAAGATGTCCTTCCCGTCGGCGCTGCTGGTGTGGGCCGTGGTGCTGGCCGCGCTGCTCCACGAGGCCATCGCGCTGGCTCTTTTTCTGGTCGTGCTCGCCGTGACCGGGCAGCTATCGCTTTCCGGTCTGTGGATTCTCCTGATCGCAGTTCCCCTGCAGATCGCGCTGACCGCCGGGATCGGATTCCTGGCCGCCGCCGTCAACGTCTTTTTCCGGGACACCGCCCAGATCAACAGCATGCTGCTCCAGGGCTGGTTTTATCTCACGCCGATCGTCTACCCCATCACCTTGGTGCCCGACCGGTTTGCAGGGTATTTGGCGGCCAATCCGCTGACGCCGCTGGTGGCTTTGTATCGTGAGGCGCTCCTCGGCGGTTCGATGCCGCCGCTTTCCACGCTCACGCCGCTCGTGGGCGCAGCCGCGCTGGCCATGGTCATCGGCACCTGGGTCTTCCACCGGCTCAAACCGGTCTTTGCGGATGAGATCTGAGGTCGTGATGGACGATCCGATCATCGCCGTCCGCGATCTGGCGAAAACCTACCGGGTGTATGCCCGCCCTTTGGATCGTCTCGTCGAGGGTCTGTTTCGCAGGCCACGGCACAGGCCTTTCGGCGCCCTTCGAGGAATCAATTTCGAGGTCGCGCCCGGCGAGGGCCTCGGCATTATCGGAGAGAACGGCGCCGGCAAGAGCACGCTGCTCAAGATCCTCGCTGGCATCACCGCCCCCACGTCCGGCGAAATGCGCCGAAGGGGCACGGTGGCCTCGATTCTCGAGCTCGGTTCCGCGTTTCACGCAGAGCTCACGGGCCGCCAGAACATCGTCCTCAACGCGGCGATGTTCGGTCTCGAACGCGAGCAGGTTGTGGAGCGCACGCCCCATATCATCGAGTTTTCGGAACTCGGCCACTTCATCGACCAGCCCATCAAAACCTACTCGACCGGCATGGTCATGCGACTCGGCTTCGCCATCGCCACGCAGGTCGAGCCGGAAGTGCTGCTGATTGACGAGGCGCTTTCGGTCGGTGACGGCTACTTTCAGAGGAAATGCATGGAACGGCTCGGCCGTTATGTGGCCGAGGGCGGCACGCTCCTCATCTGCTCACACGCCATGTACTACATCTCCGCATTCTGCCAGCGAGCCCTGTGGCTGCGCGACGGACTCATCGAGGAACTCGGACCCACTCAGCAGGTGGTCCCTCGGTACGAGGCCTTCCTGGACGCCAAGAGCGCCGAGAGCGATGCGGCGCAGGAGATCGTTGAAGCACAGCCCACGTCCCCGGCCCGGATCACCGACGTCCGTTTGATCACGGGCACGACCTACCGGCACGCGAGCCCGCTCGCGCTCGAGATCGACTGGACCTGCGACGACGCGAAGATGGCGTTTCACCTCGCGGTCGGCCTCAACCGCCCCGACGAAGTGGAGGTGGCCTCGTTTCTCTCCCACCGCAGCGAAGCCGGGCCCTGGAGCGGCCGTCCCCGCCACACGGTGCGGCTCGAGATCCCTGCCCTGCCCCTCGTCAAGAAGAGCTTCAAGCTCTACGTCTTCCTGCTCGCAGAAGACGGGCTGCACATCCATGACACCCGCATTCTCGAGGACGCCTTCACCGTCGAATACGACGAATACCCCTTCGGAATCGTCGCCATTCCTCACACCTGGCGCGACGTCGGTGAACGGCGATGAGGGCTTCGAGTCGCCCCGTCGGGTGGATAGCGAGCCCGTACCTCCACCTCTACGATCACGTCATCCTCAACCCCCACACCGGAGGTGGCATCGCCGTCGAAGACCCGAACTACCCCGGCCTTCGCCATCTGATCCTGGAGGGCGAAAGGATACCGGAGCTGGATGAGAATCAACGACGTCTCGCGGCGGATGGATGGCTGATCCGCGAGGACGAGGACCTCTCGCATCGGTATCGGATCCGCTGGGTCTCTCTCGAGGCCCACTCGGTCTGCAACCAGCGCTGCTACTTTTGCCCGGTGTCCATAGCCCCCCGCGAGCCCTACTTCATGCCGACCGAGTTGTACGAACGCATCGTTGCAGAGATTGCCGACCTGGACGAGCCGATCGAGACTGTTGCGATGATCCAGTACAACGAGCCCACCGTCGATCGCCGTTTTGTCGATCAGGTTCGGACGATCAAGGAGGCCGGATTGCCGGCCGCCGTGCTCTCGAACGGATCGGGGCTGACTCCCGACAAGGTCGACGCGCTGGTAGAGATGGGTGGGATCTCCTACTTTTCGGTCAACCTCTCGACCCTCGACCCGGAGCGGTACGCTCAGGACCGGGGGCGAAACCATCTCGAACGGGTGCTGGCCAATCTGGACTACGCCAAAGACACTTCGATCGCGGACGAGATGGTGGTCGTGGTTCTCGGTGCGGATCCCGAACGCCACGCACAGGAATTCGAAGCGATCTCGAAGCACTTTGAGGGCTCCAATTTCATCGTCCAGGATTTCGAGGCCAACGACCGCGCCGGATATCTGGAGGTCGGCCTGCGGGCACAGGGGCGCGATCTCCGTGTGGCGGGATGCGACTACATGGGTTCACGGCCCATCGAGCACGTCCACATCACCGCCGCGGCGAACATCGTCTTGTGCTGTCAGGATTATGACGAGAGCTGGGTGCTCGGCAACCTCGAGAGCCGATCGCTGCGCGAGATTCTCGACAGCGAGGGCTATGCCCGGGCACGCCGTCAGGTCTACGGGGTCGAGGCCCCGCCGGAGGACTTCATTTGCAGCAACTGCCGGTACGCCTTGAGGCGCTGACCCCCACCGGAGACTGGTGACCTCGCCGAAGCCCCTGTCCGTGGTGTATCTGCTCGACGACACGGTGCTCTTCGGGGGCGTCAAAGTCGTCCTGAACCAGGCCAACCTGCTGACGACGCGGGGCCATGACATCACCATCCTCTCCCGAGGACGGCGGCCGGAATGGATGCGCGTGGACGCTCACTTTCTGCACGTGCAGGAGTTCACCCCTGAACACACACCGGAGGCCGATGTCACCGTCGCCACCTACTGGACGACGATTGCTCCCGCGATCACGATCGCGCGCCACGAGGTCGCCCACTACTGCCAGGGCTTCGAGGCCACCTACACCCACAACACTGCAGATCACTCGGCAATCGTCGAAGCCTATCGGCATCCGATCCCGGCGCTCGTCGTGTCGCCCCATCTCGGCCGTCTCCTCGCACGGAAATTCGGTCGGCCCTCACGCCTGGTCGTCCAGCCTCTGGAGCCCTTCTGGCACGCCGAACAGAACTCGAATATGAAACGGCATCCAGCGCCGGTACCGCGAATTCTGGTCGTCGGTCCGTGGGAGGGCGACTGGAAAGGCGTCGCAACCGCGCTCGACGCCGTTGAGCAGATGCGCCGTGACGGCTCCAATCTTCGGCTCGTCCGGTTGTCTCAGTACCCGCTCTCCGGCGAAGAACGGTCGCGGCTCGAGCCGGATGAATACCACTGTCATCTCGAACCCGAGCGCGCCGCATCGCTGGTCGCGGGATGCGATCTTCTCCTGGCACCATCATGGGAGCAGGAGGGCTTCGGACTCCCGGTCCTCGAAGCATTTGCCTCCGGGGTTCCAGTCGTCGCCTCCGACATCTCGTGTTTCAGGGGCTTTGCATCGGAGGCGGCAATCCTCGTGCCGACCAACGATCACCAGGCCTTCGCCTCGGCGGCGTCGGACATTCTCGGAAACGCCGATTCCTGGCGCCACCACCGCGGGGTGGGTTTCGCGGTTGCACGCCGATTCACCAGTGAGAAGGCCGCGGATTCAGCTGAGGAGGCACTCCGATGGGTCGCTTCAGGCGCGTGGCGCCGCGATTGATCCCCGGAGCGACACGACGCTCTTACACGAGATCCGCATCGGCCATCGTCGTGTAGACGCGGCCGGGCGCAAACGCCTCGGCGTCGATGGCTTCGTCCAGGAATCGGATGACCCGCACCACCCCGCTCGGGTCAGGCCGACTCTCGAAGCCGAAGAGCTCGAGCCACCGCGTGGCCTCGGGGTCGCCGTCGAGCCAGAGCTCCTCATGCTCCGCGCCGGTCTGCTCCGCCAGATTGCGCGAAAGGTGATCCACCAGCTCGAGGGCGCCCGGTCGCCCATCCCAAACCAGCTCGACCCACCGGCAGACCCTACCATCAGTGCGGAACGCCACGAAGGCGGCCGGTGCCGAAGACCACCGCGGCCTGACGAGGAAGCGGTGGTAGCGGACCGTTGGATGGTTACAGAGTCGGCGCCTCACGTGCTCGCTGTCACGAACGACCGACGCCGAGTAACGCCGGCCTGCGCGCTCCCACAGTCGGTCGAGGGCCGGGTCATGGTCGTCGATCAGACGGGCAATGAAGAGCTTCGACGCCAATGATCTCCCCGCCGGCCGGCGGCGTCTGGTCAGCAGAGGGATTCGGCGGGGAGGGACCGAGTCCCAACGCGCACGGGCGACCATGTGGCTGATGGCGCGTCCCCCCGTGAAACCGAAGAGGAATGATGCTCCGAACTGCTCGGCCGCGATCTCCGCGAAGTGGTCCATGACCTCCTGCCAGGAGCCACGCCATTCGGGCCGCTTTGCGGCGGCCGCCAGGGACAAGGTGTCCGCCCCCTGCACCGCCAGCACCCGGCGACCCTCGATCTGGAACTCGGCGACGATGCCGCCGTTGTGGGCCGCGAGATACTCGCCGTCCCACGCGGCCACGACCGGGCACGGGAGATCGTCGGCCCGATATTTCCATGCCCACTCTTCGATGCTCCTCTGCTTGCCGAAGACGCGGTTGAAGGCGTCGTTGATGGCGCCCTCGTCGCCGGGACGGAAGAGGCGAACCTCAGGCTTCACGGCAGCACCCCTCCAACGTCGGCCAGGGTCAGATAGGCTCGCTCGACGAAAAGCTCGGCTTCGAGCTCCGGCGAGACGGATCGGGCCGCGATCCCGTGCCCCGTCGACGACTCGCTGACGGTGAAACCGCGACGGATCAGTATCGAGCGAGCGTCGTCGTCGCCCGACAGCCACACCTCTTCACCATCGGCGCCGAGCTGGACAGCGAGACGACCCGAGACGTGAGCCAGCCGCCGCAGCGCGCCGGGGTGGTCATGATCCCAGACGAGATCCACCCAAACACACCGATCCGCGTCGACTGTGAAGACCGCGAACGCCACTGCCTGCCTCAGGTACCGAGGACGGACTACAAACCGGTGGTGGCGCATCGTCGGATGGGCCGCGAACCGCCTCAGGGCACGGTCGGCATCTCGCACGACCGCCACCGGGTAGGACCTGCGCGCCCGCCGCCAGAGCCCATCGAGGCGCGGCTCCCAGTCGCGTGCCGGTTCAGCTTGGTAGAAAACTCGGTCGAGCAGGGACACGCGGGGCCGAACGCGCTTGAGAACGGACGTGCGCGTTCTTTTCGCACTGACAAATCCGGAGTCGGCGCACGCGCCCACGCCGGGCTGTGCCATCACCAGGGCGAATCGATCGCCGGAAGCAAAGGTCTCGACAAACGCCTCGATCAACCGGGGCACGTCAGCGGGATTCGACGACATCACGTGTCGGAGCTCGATCGCCGACCATTCCCGGCCATGCGCGGTGACGCGGATCGGCGAGCCTGCGCCCACCCCCACGACCTTGCCGTTCTGCTCTCCGACAACGATGAGCCGGCCGTCTTCTTCGAACGGGAACAACCAGCGCCACTCCTCCAGCGACAGACCGACTCCGTGCCGTTCATTTGCGATCTGAAGGATTGCTCTCTCGTCGCCCTCTCGGTACGCGCGGAAGACGACGGCAGCTGGTTCCATCATCGGCCCCAGGTCCAGGCGCCCGCAATTCGCCAATCACCCTTCTCACACACCGCTGACGCCACCACCCAGCGCCAGGTTCGACAGAACTCGAGGAAGGCCGCTGGCATCGCTGACGACCGCACCGCACCCAACGCGGGCATGAGGTGGGGGAATGGAGATGCCAGCCAGAGATCGCTCTCGACCTCGGGGATCGACGCCTGATCCGCGAGCCGATCCATCACGATCGGATCACGGCCTCTCCCGCCGCACGCACGGAGAATGCGGCGCCACAGACCGCTGTAATTCCGAGCCACGAATCGCCGTCTCGAGGCTTCCTCGCTGTCGGCTCCGTGACCGCTGCGGCCGGTCGAATGCCCCCACTGGTGCTGGACCTTCGCCCCGGCCGCGAGCGCCAGGCGCGCACCCCGTCGGCGCGCCCGCCACAACCATTCGGTTTCTTCGTAGTAGAGAAAGTAGCCCTCATCGAAGGGGCCGAACCGGGACATCGCCTCGCGCTTCACCGTCAGCAACGCACCGCGCAGGCCGGCGACCGGCAGCATGTTCTCGCTCGTCCACAGTCGCCATGTCTCGTCCAGGGTGCGGCCCAGGCCCGCGGTCCACAGCCGCGGTGAACGCCGTCGAAGAACTCGCTTGAGCTCGGCGCCGGGAGCCGGGTCCTCCGCCGCCGGGAGGAACACAGTGCCATCCCGGTCCCACACGAATTGGGGACCGACGACATCGAAGTCCCTCTCGACACCTTCGAGAAGAGCTGCAACACTTCCCGGCAAGAAGGAGATGTCCGGGTTGGCGAGCAGGAGCACGTCTCCCGCGGCCTCCGCGGCACCCGCATTGAGACCGGCGGCATAACCCCGGTTCGGGCGCTCGAGGAGCCGATCGAAACCGGCCGCTTCGGCCCTGGCGATTTCGTCGGCGTCTTCAGAGTGCTCGATCCCGATGACCTCCGCCTCGACACCGGCTTCGGCAGCCTCGCGGCGAAAGCTCTCCAGACAGGAAGGCAGGACCTCGGACGAGTGGTGGCAGACGACGACGAGAGAGACCTTCATGACGCCGTCGTTTGTATCACAAAGGTCTCAGCGCAATCCTTCGTCCCACTCCGAAAAAGAGATCAGGCGGAGCCTGCGCATCGCGCGCAGGTGCTGCCCAAGCCTCTCTTCAAGCTGGTCGCAGCTGTCCGGGAAGGCGTCTCGGATCGCTCCGGCGAGGGCCCGCACCTTGGTCGAGCCGTCGAGACGGCGCCACGCAAAGCTGCCGATCTCGTCGAGTCGTACCCGGCGTGGGGAGAGCATCCAACCGGCTCTGTGGATGAGGCCGCGAAGGCCATCGACCGGTGGTCTGGGGCGGTCGATCACGACGCGGCCATCTTCGCGCTCGAGCCACGGTGCACAGCGAACGGGGGTGAGCTCGAGCAGATCGACGGCGCGCGGAACTCGACCGCCGCCCACCTCACGCACCGCCCTTGGCGCCACGAGCCCGGCTCAACGGCAGCCAGACCAACAGACCGAGCAGCAACGGGTAGACGAGGAGCCCGCCCCAGAAGCTGTGCGCGAGGTGGGGCAGCAGGTGCTCGGTCTCCGCCATCCCGAGCTTGGCCTGTTCATACAACACCACGAAAGCCAGGAGTACGGCCATCAAGGACTGGCCAGCGATGAGGCCCGAAGCCACCAGAATGCCCGAGTTTTCGGCGTGTGTCTTCTGTTCTTCCGATGCCTTTTTCTTCTTCAAAATCCAATCGAGGACGGCACGCATGACACCGCCGGCGAACACCGCTGCCGTGGTGGAGAACGGGAGGTACATGCCGACCGCGATCAGCATCGGCGCCGGGGCACTGATGAGAATCAGGGCCACACCGAGGAGCATGCCGACGATGACCAACGGCCACGCCATCTCACCGCCGACGATGCCCTGGGCCATGAGCGCCATGAGGCCTGCCTGCGGTGCCGGCAGCTCGGCCGAACCGATGGTGTAAGCCTGGTTGAGCACCATCAGCAGCACCGGTAACACAATAGCCGCAACCACCACGCCGATGATCTCGCCGGCCTGCATCCTCCACGGTGTCCCGCCGAGGATGTGGCCGACCTTGAAGTCCTGCATCATGTCCCCCGCGACACCGGCGGCGCAGCACACCACGCCGGCAACGCCGAGCACCGCCGCCACCCCGGCCAATCCGGTAACTCCCATCATCACCATGAGGACGGCCGAGATGACGAGAGCGGACAAGGTGAGGCCAGAGATCGGGTTGTTGGAGGCGCCAACCAGTCCGACCAGATAGCCGGCCACCGCGGCAAAGAGAACGCCGAGCACGAGCATGACCACCGTGAGCACGAAGGCACCGCCGGTGGAACCCGAGAAGTAGCGATAGAGCAGGAACATCGGGATCGCCATCACGCCGATGGCCGTCAGCACCCACTTGAGGTTGAGGTCCTGATCGGTGCGCTCGACATCGATGGAGGCACTCTCGACGCCGAACATGGCCATGACTTTCTGGATCCCGTTCATCAGCGAAACGCGGAGGGTGTACAGGGTGTAGAAGGCTGACACGATCATGGTACCGACCGCGAGCGGACGAATCTGTCGGAACCATACATCCCACGCCAGATCTGCGTAGCCGACCTCGGCGCCGATCGCCGCCAGCGCCGGGTTGAGGAAGATGGCCAGCGGCACGAGGACCAACCAACCTGCCACCGCACCACAGAAGACGATCGCAGAGATGCGGAGACCGACGATGAAGCCGACGCCCATGACCATCGGCGAGGCCTCCGGTGTCGACAGCAGCATGCCGCCGCTGTACTCGATCCTGCGGCCGAGGATATCGATCGTCGATTGACCGAAGTGAACAAAGCGTTGGGCTTGGTCCTGAATCACCTGGACGCCGGCGTTATTCTTGATGAATTCCCATACCGCCGCGATGCCCATCGCCCCGAAGACGAGGCCCGCACCCGTCTGGCCCTTCTGGCCCGCCTTGACGATTTCGGCCGCAGCCACGCTCTCGGGGAACGGCAGCTCCGCCTCGACGACCAACGGCCGCCGGAGGAGGATGACGAAGAGGACTCCGAGCACCCCCCCGACACCCATGATGAGCATCGCGTCGCGGAGGTTGAACTCCGTCCAGGCACCGGCTATGACGAAGGCGGGGATGGTGAAGACCGCACCCGCCACCAAGGCCTCACCGACAGATGCAGTTGTCCGGGCCAGGTTCTCCTCGAGGATGTTGCCCCGGAATATCCGCAACACGGCCATGGACACCACCGCCGCCGGAAAGGTGGCCGCCACCGTCATGCCGACCTTCATCCCCAGATAGGCGTTGGCGGCGCCGAGAACTACCGCCATCACGACGCCGAGGAGCAGCGCCTTGACAGTCAGCTCCGGCATGGTCGTCTCCGCCGGAACGTACGGAACGAAAGACTTCTCCCCCATCAAAGCCCCCCTATCGGTTTGAGCGCAACGATTCTAGCCTATCCGCCCACCCGCCAGTCCGGGGCTTGAGGGCATCGGGGCGCGAGGGCCTGAGGGTGTTGTGCACCAGGTGTCATCAGTAAGGCCGTTGGGGCGGGCTGGCGGGCCCTCAGGTCCACAAGTCCTCAAACCCTGCGGACGTGGGTGGAATCACTCGCGCAGTTTTTGTTCGAGCAGCTCACCCGCGATCTTCATGAGCTGGCTTTCGGTCAGCACGCCGACCAGGTGCTCGTCCTTGACCACTGGAAGGCAGGCCCACCCGTTTTCGCGCATGATCGCGATCGCTTCCACGGTCGGCGCTTCGGGACCAACGGTGACTGGCTCGCGCTGCATCACCTCGCTCACCGGCATCGGATCGTCGCGCTCTTCAGGGTGATAGGTGCCGACGAGGCTGAGCAGCTTGCGCTGCGACACGAGACCGACGAGACGGTTCTCGGAGTCCTCGACCATCACGTGGCGGACGTTCTTCCACACCATCATGTTCGCGACCAGGTCGACGGGCTCGTGCTCGTTGACCGTCACGATGTCGGTGTCCATGCACTGTTCCACCGTCGCGTAGCCCTGCTTCCATCCGGCGCCCTCCTCGAGCCGGGCCAGCTCCCAGGTATGGACGGGCTCGCCGTCCCGCTGGCGGCTGGCAATGGCCGCGGTGACGGCCGAGAGCTGTTCCGCCAGTGGACCCTGGTCGGTCAATTCCGCCATCGACTGCAGCTGCCACTGGGCGCCGGTGCGCCGCGAGCGGACCCGCTCCTCGATGACGCCGAGGTACAGATCGATGTTTTCGGCGTCGAGACCGGGCTTCTCGAGGCCCTCGCGGGCGAGCGGCAGGAACTCCTCGAGGATCAGCGTTTCCGCCGGCTGAGGATCGCGACCGCACCATACCAACTGCGAGTCGATGCCGTGCCGGGCGGCGGCCAGGAAGTTGCTGCGGGCATCGTCGAAGGACATGTGCTCGGCGATGTTCCCGTAGCGCTCGAGGATGCCGCTGATGAGGCCGAACCAGAATGCGGCGTTCGCCATCTCGTCCCGAGGGGTCGGTCCTGACGGGAGAATTCGATTTTCGATGCGCAAATGAGGTTTGTCATCGGAAATCCCGTAGCAGACCCTGTTCCAGCGGTAGACCGTGCTGTTGTGGAGACGCAGCGCTTTGAGGCTCGGCGCCCGCCCGTCCTCGAGCTCCTGGAACGGATCGTCCTCGATTTCCGTCGACAGGATGGCCCTGAATCGGGTGATGTCCTCTTGGAAGATCTCCAACGCCGAATTCTCCACCCACTGCCGACCGAAGCTGACCCGCGGCGTCTGCTCACGCAGGTGCGGGGTGCTTCGGCGCGTATCGATGGACTGCTGGAAGAGGCCGATGCGGGTCTCGGTCCACAGGCGTTTGCCAAAGAGCATCGGCGAGTTGGCCGATGACGCCAGCAGGGGCCCGGCCACCGCCTGGGCGGCGTTGTACAGCGGCGCGAACTCGTCGGGCGAGACCTGAAAGTGGACCTGGAAGCTGGTATTAGCGGCCTCGACCAGGATCGAGTCGTGGTGCAGATGGAGCTCGTCGAGCCCCTGGAGGTAGAACTCGTAGGCGCCGCCGCGGAGCTGGTTCATGGCCTCATTGAGGGCGTAATACCGCGGGTTGGGCGTCATGTTGATGAACTCGAGGTCGGTCTTCTTGAGGGTCGGAAGGATTCCTGTCAAGACGACATCGCCGCCACAGCTCTGAGCCGCCTCGCGAGCCTTTCCCAGGAGCTCACCGAGCTGCCACTCCATGTCGCGCAGGCACGAGCCGCCGAAGAGATGCGGGTCGAGGTTGAACTCGAGGTTGAAGCGGGCGAGCTCGGTCGTGAAGTGGGGATCGTCCAGCACCTCCAGGACCTCGGTGGCGATTGGCGCCGGACGCCAATGTTGATCGACCAGGAAGAGCTCCTGCTCGGCGCCGATACGGCGCACTCCGGTCTCGAAGCGTTCTTCTTGAAGCATTTGCTCGAAGGCGCGCACGTCCTTCAAGAGGTGCCTGAGAAAGACCCGGATCTCCTCGGCCTTCGACTGCTCTCGAACGTCCTGTTCACCCATCGATGCTTTCGAGACTCCTTTTCCGTCGGGGAGTATTGTACTCCGTGAGGGCGTGGGGGCATGAGGGCATGGGGACTTGAGGGATTGGAGGCTTGAGGCTTGGGGCTCGATTTTCAAGGCGTGACCCGTGCCCGGCGGGTGAAGAGTCAAGAGTGAAGAGTGAAGCCCACCCACCCAGAGCTGTGGAACGCACGAACCGTTTTTCGCCGTCTCGCCAACCTTGACTCGTACCTTCTGACCCTTCACTTGCCTGGGAGTCCGCAAAAGGTGAGGAGATCGCAATTATTTGATAAAATTATTATCAGATTCATGACACTTAATACTTGACAATTGAACACTAAAGTTTTATCTTATGTCCAGGTCCCACGGGACTTATCAAGGAGGAACACGACCCATGAGCGGGCAGAGTCACTACACGGTGAAAGCCTCGGAAGCCCTCCAGGAGGCCTTCAAGGCGGCCGCCGCACGCGGCAATCCCGAGACGACACCGACGCATCTCTTGCTGAGCCTGATGCAACAGGAGGGGGGTGTCGTCCCACGCTTGCTGGCCAAGGTCGGCGTGCCGGCCTCGCGCTTCGAGGGTGAGCTGATGGAGGCACTGGATCGTTTGCCGTCGGCCGAAGGCGGCGCCGAGCCTCAGCCGTCCCGGGGCCTCCGCACGGTATTGGACAAAGCGCAGAAGCTCGCTCCCCAGTTCCAGGACCAGTACGTCTCGGTCGAGCACCTGGTGATGGCCATCGTTTCGGTGCCAGATTCAGCCGCGGCACGCGCGCTTCAGGTGCACGGCGTGAACCAGGAGTCGCTGCTGACCGCGATCCAGGAGTTGCGGGGCTCGCACCGGGTCACCGATGCCAACCCGGAGGACAAGTACGAGGCGCTCGCCAACTACGGCCGTGACCTGACCGAGCTCGCCGACGCCGGCAAGCTCGACCCGGTGATCGGACGCGACGACGAGATCCGCCGCGTCATGCAGGTCCTGACCCGGCGCACCAAGAACAACCCGGTCCTGATCGGCGAGCCCGGGGTCGGCAAGACCGCGGTCGCCGAGGGCCTGGCCCAGCGCATCGCCTCCGGCGACGTCCCGGAGATCCTCAAGAACCGCCGTATCGTCTCCCTCGACATGGGGGCCTTGATCGCCGGCGCCAAGTATCGTGGCGAGTTCGAGGACCGCCTCAAGGCGGTGGTCAAGGAAGTCGTGGATTCCGACGGCGAGGTCATCCTCTTCATCGACGAGCTCCACACCCTGGTCGGCGCCGGCGCTTCCGAAGGGGCGATGGATGCCGCCAACATCCTCAAACCGGCGCTCGCGCGCGGCGAGCTCCGAGCCATCGGCGCCACGACCGTCACCGAGTACCGCAAGTACATCGAGAAGGACGCCGCCCTCGAGCGCCGCTTCCAACCGGTGATGCTGGACGAGCCGTCGGTCGAGGAAACGATCGCCATCCTGCGCGGCCTCAAGGAGAAGTACGAGGTCCACCACGGCGTCCGCATCGCGGACACGGCTCTGGTGGCGGCGGCTGCCCTCTCCAACCGTTACATCACTGACCGCTTCCTGCCCGATAAAGCGATCGATCTGGTTGACGAGGCCGCGTCACGGCTCCGAATCGAAATCGACTCGATGCCGACCGAGATCGACCAGCTCGATCGGCGCGCTCTGCAGCTCGAGATCGAAAAACGGGCGCTGGCCAAGGAAAAGGACACGAGCTCGAAGGAGCGGCGCGCCGCCATCGAGGAGGAGCTGAGCGCTCTCAAGGAGCAGATCTCCGGCCTCAAGGCGCAGTGGCAGAAGGAGAAAGAGCTCATCTCCAGGCTCCAGGAACTCAAGGAACGCCTCGAGGAGACGCGGGAAGGGGCCGACCGCGCCGAGCGCGACGGCGACCTCGAACGCGCTGCACAGCTGCGCTACGGAGAGCTCGTTCACCTCGAGCAGGAGCTCGAGAAGGCGTCGGAATCGCTCAAGACACACCAGTCCGAGCACGGCACCATGCTCGCCGAGGAAGTCGGCGAGGAGGACATCGCGCGCTCGGTCTCGAAATGGACCGGTATCCCGGTGTCGCGCCTGCTCGAGGGCGAAAAAGAGAAACTCCTCCACATGGAAGACCGAATCGCCGAGCGGGTGGTCGGCCAGGAGGACGCCGTCACCGCGGTCGCGGCGGCGGTGCGCCGAGCTCGAGCCGGGCTCAAGGACCCCAACCGGCCGATCGGCTCCTTCCTCTTCCTCGGCCCGACCGGGGTTGGCAAAACCGAGGTCGCGCGCGCCCTGGCTGAGTTTCTCTTCGACGACGAACGGGCAATGGTCCGGATCGACATGTCCGAGTATATGGAGAAGCACTCGGTGGCACGGATGATCGGCGCCCCTCCGGGCTACGTCGGCTACGATGAGGGTGGTCAGCTCACCGAAGCGGTGCGAAGGCGGCCATATTCGGTCCTGCTCTTCGACGAAATCGAGAAGGCCCACCCCGACGTCTTCAACGTCCTGCTCCAACTCCTCGATGAGGGACGGCTGACCGACGGCAAGGGTCGTACAGTGGACTTCCGCAACACGGTCGTGATCATGACCTCGAACATCGCCTCCAAGGTCATCCAGGACCTGCCGGAATCGGAGCGCGATCGCATGACGACCCTGGTCGAGGCAGATCTCAAGCAGCATTTCCGGCCCGAGTTCCTCAACCGCATCGACGAGACTCTCATATTCCACCGCCTCTCCGAGGAGGACGTCGAGAAGATCGTCCACATCCAGCTCGCCAACCTCAACCGGCTGCTGGCCGACCAGGGACTTTCGGTCGAGGCGACCGAGGCCGCCGCCAGGCTCCTCGCGCGCGAGGGCTTCGATCCGGACTTCGGCGCGCGGCCGCTCAAACGGATCATTCAGCGTCTGGTCCAGGACCCGCTGGCGCGAATGGTGCTCTCAGGCGAGGTCGGACCCGGAACCCGAATAATGCTCGATGCCGATGCCGGGGAGCTCATGGTTCGCGCCACCACCGACGGCTCCAACGACAACGAACAGGACGGGTAAATCCCTCTGTGAATTAGGAGTTAGGAATTAGGAATTAGGAATTCCCAACCACCCTCCCCCGCGGCTCTGATCATCACGTGGGGTGGGCGGGGGATAATTCCTCATTCCTCATTTCTCATTCCTCATGCATCTGCGGTACACTCCCGAGTATGGTGTCTCTCGAAAAAATGAAGATTACCGCCTGATCCCGATTCGAAAGGGGAGGAGCATGGATTCCAACGAACCGCGAGTGATCGACATCGGCAATTTCCGACCCGGAAAACCGCCGGTCAGGGTCATCCTCATCGGCGTGTTGGTTTTGATCGGACTGGCGCTTGCGTTCAGCGTCGTCTTCACGATCCAGCCGGAGGAGGTCGGTATCGTCCTCCGCTTCGGAAAATACACCCGCACCGCCGACCCGGGGCTCAACTTCAAGCTGCCAGCGCCTATGGAACAGGTGCTCAAGGTGCCCGTACAACGCCAGCTCAAGCAGGAGTTCGGATTCCAAACCGCCGAGGCGGGAGTCCGAACGCGCTATTCAGACCGTGACTTTCGGTCTGAATCGCTCATGCTCACCGGCGACCTCAACGTCGCGGATGTGGAATGGATCGCCCAGTACCGGGTCGATGATCCCTTCAAGTATCTCTTCAAGGTCCGCAACGTCACCAAGACCTTCCGCGACATGAACGAAGCCGTCATGCGG
>JBFFBV010000027.1:0-47830 GCA_041560205.1 Candidatus Sulfomarinibacter sp. | reverse complement strand
ATTCAAAACTCCTGATGACTCCGGAGTTTTTCGGCGGGTGCTGATGTATCCTTCCCGGTGCAAAGGAGACGACGATGAGACTTCAATGGTCAAAACTCATCATCCTGGGCGCTCTCGGCGCCGTGGCCGCCGGGTGCGCGTCGACGACGCCGGCCATGCCGAATCCGGTGACCGAGCCGCTCATCGATCAGCCGGGACGGCACATCGTCCGCTACCGGGATGCGGTGATCGAGATCATCATCGACTCGGAGTTCGCCGCGAACAACCTCGGTGAGGAGTGGCTAGTCCTCAGCATGGGCTTGAGCGGCATGACCGGTGGCCAGACCAAGGTGGAGCGCGAGATGGTGTCGGTCCGTAGCCCTGATGGCAAGACCGTGACGCTGCCGAGCTATCGCCAGTTCAACGCCGACTACACGAAGATCGCGTCAACGGCGCGCCGCGCTTCGATCGCGACCGACCCCCTCGATTTCACGCGCGGTGGCCGGCGCGATTGCCGGATCGACTTCTTCCCACTGCCGGGCTCGGGTAGATCGGCGCGTCTGGCCCTGCTGCTCAACAAGAACGAGTTCTGCGTCGGCATGTTTTACTTTCCGATCCCGAACGGGGTCCAGCCGGGTGATTGGAGGATGATCGTCGAGTTCGAAGAGACCGAGGCTGTCGTTCCGTTCACCCTCGCCGTCGAGGCACCATAAGGCCGTCGATCGAGGCGACGGAACACTTCATGCAGACTTTCACAAGACGACTCGTGAGTTCTCGGGGGACTTCAGCGGTGGGCCGAGTGGTCACGCCGGCTATGATCGCCATCCTCGCGTTCGGTTTCTGGGCCGTCGGCCAGGAGAGCGACGAGGAGGAGGTGATCGGCGGGCTGGCCTTTGTTGACGAGGTGCAGGTGACCGTGGTCAACATCGATGTCTTCGTGCGCGATCGCGCGGGGAAGGTCGTCACGGGACTGACGAAGGACGATTTCGTCCTCAAGCAGGACGGGCAGGAGCGCAACCTCACGCATTTCGCCGCCTACACGCAGGAGGTGATCGCGGAGATCATGCGGCGGCGGGAGCTGGAGCCGACCCCGGTTCTCACAACGCCTCCGACCGAGGAGGAGGCCGAGACGCCGTCTCCCCAAGATGACGAGATCGCGGACCTGGCGGCCCGGATCCAACCGGTGCACCTCGTGCTCTACGTGGACAACGAGAACATCCGTCAGTTCGACCGTAACCGCGTGCTGACCCAGGTGCGGGGGTTCCTGCGCGAGATCATGCAGCCGCACGTGCAGGTGATGGTGGTCTCGGCGGAACGATCGGTGCGCATCGCACAGCCCTTCACAAACGACCCGAAGGAGGTAGCTGAAGCCCTCAGGGGTCTGCGCCGTCTGACCGGCGCTCGTTCCAATCGGGACACGCAGCGCGGGCGTCTGATCCACGATTTTCACGCCATGGAGGACAAGAGGGCCGCGGGTGAAAGCGACCAGATGCAGCGCGAGGCGATCGACCTCGAGAGCAGGATCCGCAACTACGGCGAGGAGATCACCATGGAGCTCGGCTACTCGATCGCCGCGGTGCGCGAGATCACGACCGCCCTCGCCGGGCTTCCCGGTCGCAAGATCTTCGTTCACGTCTCGAGCGGCCTGCCGATGGTGGCGGCGCGCGATCTCCTCGCCTGGTACCAGGACATCTTCCAGAGGGGATCGATTCTGCCGATGCTGGCCCGCTTCGACAAAGGCCGCCTCTACGACCAGCTGGCCTCGACCGCCAACGCCCAGGGGGTGACCTTCTACATGATCGACGCCAGCGGCGTCAGCGGCACCGCCGGGGCTTCGGCCGAGTACACGCGGCCGGTCGATCCAGTCGCGGCCAGTATCTACATCGTCAACCACCATCAGCCTCTGCAGCTGATTGCCGAGCGCACTGGCGGTCGGGCGGTCATCGACACCAACGACGTGACAGAAGGCCTCGAGGAGCTCCGCGACGACCTCTTCACCTACTACTCGCTCGGCTACACGATCTCGGCCAGTGGCACCGACAAGATCCACAGCATCAAGGTCGACCTGCCCAACCACCCCGACTACAAGCTTGTTTACCGCCGGACCTTTGTCGAGAAATCGCTCGAGTCCTCGGTCCAGGACACGGTCGTCAGCGGTCTCATGCTCGACATCGACGCGAACCAGATGGGCCTGCAGATCGAGGCGGGCGCGTCGCGTCCCGCCGACGACGACCGTTGGATCCTCCCGGTTGAAATTCGCTTCCCGATCGATTCGGTAGCGCTCCTGCCGGAGGGCGACGAGTACGTCGGCCGGGTGGAGCTCTTCCTCTCGAACCGCAACCTCGAGGGCAAGCAGTCGGATGTCCAACGCCGCAATTTCGAAATCCGGATGCCCCCCGAAGATTACGACACGAGACGCCACGAAACCTATGTGGCGGAACTCCAGCTGTTAATGGAGGAGGGTACCCACAAGGTCGTCGTGGGTCTGCTCGATCCGATCACGCGCCAATCCTCCTACACGTCGCTGACGCGGGCGGTTCCCGGAAGGTGATGACGATGCATCCGAACAACTGGATGACCATCCGAGAATCCGGATGCTTCGGGTAGAAAAACTCATGCTGCGAGCCTGCCACAGGCCTCGATGCTGGTATTGATATTGCATTTCAATGTGATGTGCGTATGATATCTCACGGAAGGAGGTAGGGAGAGGAATAACGGAGGAGTCTGAGACGGCGATGCCATCTCGCGTTCGAGGCGCGCCGGCTCACATCGATCAACCAAACTTTATGGAGGTACGGATGAGGTTAAGGTCCCATCTATTCGTCTATGCGGTGGCCATCCTCGCGCTCGCGACGGCGGGGACGGCCTACGCGCAGACCGGCTCGCTCCAGGGCCGTGTCATTTATCAGGACCAGCCGATGCCCGGCGTGCAGGTGACGGTGTCGTCACCGGCGCTGCAGGGGCAGCAGGCAACGGTCACCAACGCAACGGGCGACTACAAGATCCCGTTCCTGCCCGCCGGTGACTACAAGGTCCGCTTCGAGATCGCGTCGTTTACGACACTCGAGTACGACGTCCGGATCTCGACCAACCAGCCGCGTACCCTTGACGCGGTGATGTACCCCGAGGCGGTGAGCGAAGAGATCGTCGTCACGGGCCAGTACGAGCAGGTCAGCACCGGCGCCCAGGGTTCGGAGACGATTCAGCTGCAAACCCTCGAGAAGCTCGCAGTCGGCCGTACGCTCGGCGCTGCGGTCGGTCTCGCAGCGGGTACTGCGGCAACCGGCCCGGGCGGCAACGTCTCGATCTCCGGTGCGCAGTCCTACGAGAGTCTCTACACCCTCAACGGTGTGGTGATGAACGAGAACCTGCGCGGCCAGCCCTTCACCGGCATGTACATCGAGGACGCGGTGCTCGAGACGACCACCATGACCAGCAACATGTCGGCCGAGTACGGCCGCTTCGCCGGTGGTGTGGTCAACATGGTCACCAAGTCCGGTGGTAACGAGTTCTCAGGCTCGTTCCGCGCCAACTTCGCCAACGAGAGCTGGGAAAGCGAGACCCCGCTGACCACCTCGCAGGCTGACGACACCAACATCATCTACGAGGCCACCTTCGGCGGTTACCTGTGGCGTGACAAGCTGTGGTTCTTCCTGGCGGGTCGCAGCCTCGAGCAGACCGGCACCGAGAACATCACGACGCCGGGCCAGCCCGAGGCGGGCGTCCCCTACACCACCACGGCTCCGGAGGATCGCTACGAGGCCAAGCTCACCTGGGCGATCAACCAGGGCCACCGCGTGATGGGCAGCTGGGTCAAGCAGGAGCGGACCCAGACCAACTACAACTTCTTCACCGCGGCCGACGAGCTCCACCTCGTCCCGTCGCGCTCGCTGCCGCTCGAGGGATGGGCCCTCACCTACAATGGCGTGTTCTCGGACAGCTTCTTTGCCGAGGCTCTCTACTCCGAGCGTGAGTTCACCTTCGCCGGGGGCGGCGGTGACGATTCGCGCCTCGGCGCGACCCCGACGTGGGACCTCCTCGAGGGTGTCGCCTTCAACGCGCCGATCTTCTGCAACTCCTCGGCGCGCCCCGAGTGCACCGACGAGATGCGCAACAACGAGAACTGGTACGTCAAGGGTTCCTGGTTCGTCAACGCGGGCGGCACCCATGACATCGTCTTTGGTCTCGACAGCTTCGACGACATCCGGATCGCCGACAACTGGCAGTCCGCCACTGGCTACATCTGGGCGCCGTTCGTCCAGCAGGACTACTCGGAGCCGGGCAACCCCTACACGGTGATCGACTACTTCGGTGGCTACATCATCTGGGGTAGCGTGCTCGAGGGTTCGAAGGGTACGAGCTTCACGACCAACTCGGCCTTCATCAACGACACCTGGCGCATCTCCGACAAGTGGACCGTCAACGTCGGTCTGCGCTACGACAAGAATGACGGCACCGACGCGTCCGGCACCAAGACGATCGACGACTCGCGGATCAGCCCGCGTCTGTCGGCGGCCTGGGACGTCATGGGCGACGGCAAGCTCATCGTGACGGCCGGCGCCAACCGGTATGTGACCGCTGTCGCCAACACCATCGCCGACGGTGGTGCGGCCGGCGGCCAGCCGACCTGGGCTGGCTTCTTCTACCTCGGCCCGACGATCGTCGCCGGAACTCCCGAGTACCCGACGAACTTCGACGCCATCACGGCGATGATGGACTGGTTCCTCAACGTCTATGGCGGGCCGACCAACCCGTCGGCTGCGGCGTGGTACGACTATCCGGGGCTTTCGCCGAAGGTCGCCGGTGGTCTCCGTTCGCCCTACGGCGACGAGTTCACCATCGGCGCCTCGCTGCGCCTCGGTTCGCGCGGCGTGATCCGAGCCGACCTCGTCCGCCGTGAGTTCGGTGACTTCTACGCGTCCGAGATCGTGCCGGGCCGCTCGGCTCAGATCCCGAACACTTCGAGCTTCATCGACGTGGCGAACTACGTCAACTACGATGCCGGCTTGAAGCGTGAGTACAACGCGCTCATGACCCGCTTCGACTACCGCCTCGGTTCGCGCTGGACCTTCGGCGCCACCTACACCTACTCGAAGTCCGAGGGCAACTGGGACGGCGAGACCGGTGGATCGGGCCCCGTGCCTTCCGGCATTCTCGAGTACACCGAGTACAAGGATCCGGAGTGGAACACACCGGAGGGGTACCTCGGCATCGACCAGCGCCACAAGCTCCGTGCCTACGGCATCTGGGATGTCATCTCGAGCACCCACCACAATCTGTCGGCCAGTCTCCTGTTCAACTACTGGAGCGGCGAGCCCTACGCCAACGACGGGTCCGTGAACTCGATCCCGTACGTGGGCAGCCCGGGTGATCTCGGCTACGCCGGGAGCCCCGGATTCGTCGGCTACTTCTACGTCGATCGTGGTTCCTTCCGCTGGGACGACGTGACCCGGACCGACATCGCGATCAACTACTCGTTCTTCATCAACATCGGCGGCGGGCAGCTCGAGCTCTTCCTGCAGCCCGAGGTGCTCAACGTCTTCAACGAGCAGGCGGTCATCGATGGCAACACGACCATCCTCGACCCGACCAACTCCGGGCGTGCGGCGTTTGACCCCTTCACCGAGACACCGGTGGAGGGCGTCAACTGGGACTTCGGTTCCAACTTCGGCAACCCGGTCAACTCGTTCGACTATCAGCTGCCGCGGACCTTCCGGTTCTCGGTTGGACTCCGCTTCTAAGGATCTTCGAGATCTGATCATCCGCCCCGGCGCTTCGGCGCCGGGTTTTTTTTGCCTCGCGCCGGAGTCCGGTTCTGCTACCATGACCGGGCGTCTGCGACGCCGAGGAGGCAACATGAGGTTCTCGTCAAAGCTGGTGGGTCTGATCTGCATCGCAGTGGTGTTGTTTGGAGCCGCACCGGAGCTTTTTGCCCAGATGGCGCGTATCTCGGGCACGGTCGTCGATCCCGAGGGCAATCCGATTCCCGACGCCACGCTCACCGTGACGACGCCGGACTCGGGTACTTTCGAAATGTTCAAGACAACGAGCAAAAAGGGCAAGGTGACCCTTGCGTTCAGCAACGTGGAGTGGCGGTACCAGCTCCGCATCGAGAAGGAGGGCTACCAGACCCATAATCAGATCCTCCAGCTGATGATCGGCGGCACGATGCGGGAGGAATGGACCTTGGTTCCCGCGGGCGCGGCCCAGGACGGCGGTGGGGCTGATGATGGTGGCGGCAGGGCGGTCCGCACCTACAACGAGGGCGTTGAGGCGCAACGGCTCGGCGACCTGGAGCTCGCCGCCGAAAGGTATCGTGCGGCTGCGGAGATCGATCCCGATCTGGCTGCGCCTCACACAGCGCTGGCAGCCGTTGCGGTCCTCCAGGAGGACTACGAATCGGCCGCTGCCGCGGCCGAGGCCGCTCTCGAAATCGACCCCGGGGATGTGCGTGCGATGCAGCTGCGTTTCGACGCCTACCGCCTCAGCGGTAATCAAGCCAAGGCCGACGAAGCGGCCAAGGCACTGCGCGAGATCGGTGACCTCGAAGCAGCCGCGGGTCGCATCTTCAACGAGGGAGTCGATGCCTTCAACGCCGGAGACACGGCAGGTGCCATCTCGAAATTTCAGCAGGCGGTGCAGTTCGATCCGGAGATGGTCACTGCCTACGTGGCGTTGGCTCAGATGTATCTCTCCCAGGGCGCGCCGGCCGAAGCCAGTGCGATGATCGAGCAGGCCTTGCAGCGTCAACCCGACAACGTTCGGGCGCTCAAGCTCGGCTACGACGCGGCTCGTCTGACCGGCGAAATGGAGACCGGGGGACACAGGCTCGATCGCCTTGCCGAGCTCGACCCGCAGTGGATGGAGACAGTGCTCTTCGAGCACGCCGGCATGCTCTTCAACGACAACAAGCCGGCCGAGGCGGCCTTCGAGCTCGAGTATGTGCTCAAGGCCAACCCCGAGCTCGCCCGCGCCCACTTCATGTACGGTATGGCTCTCTACAACACGGGGAAGGTCAAAGAGGGGAGCGAGCACCTCAGCACGTTTGTCGAGCTGGCCCCGGACGATCCCGATGTCGAGATCGCCAAGGGCCTCCTGAGCTACCAGCAGTAGCTCAGGATAACCGGGGAACCTGGAATTCTGAAAAACGTCATGGAAGCGAAAACCTGGTCGGCGTGGTCCCTCGTCTGCGTGGTTCTCGCCGGTTTCGGGTGCGGTCGACATGCTGAAGCTCCGTTCCGGATCGAGCCGGAGACGCCGATCGTCATCATTTCAATCGACACACTGCGATCGGACCGTTTGCCGGCTTACGGCCACGGAGGCGTCGAAACTCCCGCCATCGACCGATTTCGTTCGCATGGCATTCTCTTCGAGCGGGCCTACACGCACGTGCCGCTGACGTTGCCGGCGCACGCGTCACTCCTGACGGGGACCCTGCCCGCAGATCACGGCGTGCGGGACAACCTCGGCTACACGGTGGACGCGGGCCGCGCAATGCTCCTCCAGCAGCGGCTGTCGGAGGCGGGGTACGCCACCGGCGCTGCGGTTTCGGCCTTCGTCCTGCGGCGGGCCACCGGAATCGCCGAGGGCTTCGATGTCTTTCAGGACGAGATCGAGGTGACAACATCGATGGGGCTCCAGGGGATTCAAAGATCAGGCGATCAGACCCTCGAATCCATTCGGCCCTGGCTGCGGTCGGCCGCCGCCCGGCCTTTCTTCCTCTTCTTCCACATCTTCGAACCGCACTCGCCCTACGATCCGCCGGAGCCCTTTGCCTCGCGCTACGACGATGCCTACGACGGCGAAGTGGCTGCGGCCGATGCGATCGTCGGCGACCTTCTGGAGGAGCTCAGATCGCTCGGTGTCTATGACCGGGCCATGGTGTTCCTCCTTTCGGATCATGGCGAAGGGCTCGGCGAGCACGGCGAAGACGAGCACGGCCTGCTTCTGTACCGGACGACGCTCCAGGTACCGCTGATGGTCAAGCTCCCGAACTCGGAGCGAGCCGGCGACACGGTCGCCCGTCCCGTCCAGCTGATCGACGTGTACCCGACGATCACCTCGGCACTTCGAATCACCGGAGACGAGGGCCTTCCCGGGTCATCTCTGATCGACGCAGGAGACACCGACGTTGGCGACAGGCGCATCTACTCGGAGACCTTTTTCCCACGCCTCCACTGCGGATGGAGCGATCTCGCATCGCTCATCGTCGGCTCCAACCACTACATCGATTCACCCGATCCGGAGCTCTTCGATCTCGATTCGGACCCGGGCGAGCTCGAGAACCTGGTGACGGATCGGGCGACTCTGGTCGAGGAGTTCACGGAGACCCTGGCGGGTTTTGACCGGACCCTGGTGGCTCCCGGGGCAACCGATGCCGAGACACGGCGCCGGCTCGAGGCGCTCGGGTACCTCGGTGGTGCATCGGTGAGCGACGACGAGGACCTGCCCGATCCGAAGACCCGGGTCCACGTGATGCGGGAGCTCCGTCTCGCCTATCGGGCGATGTCCGGGGGTGACTACGACTCCGCAGAGATGGCCTTCCTCGAGATTCTCGAGGACAACCAGGGGCTCGAGGACGCCTGGGAGTACCTGGCTCGCGCGCAACGCGAGATGGGTCGCCCCGATCGGGCGGTGGAGACCCTGGCACGAGGCCTCGAAGCGAACCCGGGCTCCCCCAGGTTGAGCATGGGTGCCGCGACCCAGTTCTTCGAGATGGGCAGGCTGGACGATGCGGCGGCGCACGCAGACCTCGCCCTCACCCATGATCCTGCGGCCGCGCACGAGCTCCTTGCTCGGATCGCGCTGGCGAGAAGAGATCTGGAGACCGCCGAGGCCGAAGCCCGCGAGGCGATGTCCATCGAAGAGCGCCGCGCCGGTCCGCGCATGGTGCTCGCCGACGTCCATTTTGCGGCGGGGCGTCCGCTGGAG
Source organism: Candidatus Sulfomarinibacter sp. (assembly GCA_041560205.1). GTDB lineage: Bacteria > Acidobacteriota > Thermoanaerobaculia > Thermoanaerobaculales > Sulfomarinibacteraceae > Sulfomarinibacter. The sequence continues at coordinate 38,920 of JBFFBV010000027.1, read as the reverse complement.
GCGCTGAAGGTTCTCGAGGCGGCCGTCGAGGAAGGGATCCGTGACGAGGCGATTCGCATTCGGCTGGCGCAGGTCTACATCGCGGCCGGCCAGATCGACAGAGCAGTCGGCGTCATGTCGGGTCTCGAGGAAAGCTCGAAACCGGAGACGATGGTGATGTTTGGGAGACTTGCGGGCATAGGGCAACAGTGGTCGGACGCCCGGCGCTGGTTCGAGAGGGCCCTTCAGGCCGATCCTTCGAACGGCGAGGCGAAGATCAATCTGGGCGTTTTGGCGGCGGTCGAGGGTCGCCTGGCCGAAGCGCGCCATCTCCTCGAAGAAGGTCTCCGAGCCGACCCGGGCTCGTTTGAGGGTTGGAATGCGCTCGGCATGATCAGAGCTCGAAGCGGCGATGCGGACGGCGCGGTAGACGCGTGGACGCGCGCATTGGAGATCAACCCGCAGTCGCACGACCTCCTCTTCAACCTCGGGCTCGCGCACGCAGAGGCGGGCCGATTCGCCCGCGCGGCCGAGTACATGGAGTCCTTTGCCGAGGTCTCCGACGGCGAAGCGCGCGAACGTGCTCTTGGCCTGGCGGAGCAGTATCGTCAGCGTGTCCGGGGCTTCGGTCTCGGGATCCGCTGAGCTAGGGCGCGAGCTGTTCGACCGCCTCCGCTTGAACACCGAGACCGTGGCCGTAGACGAGGCGTCCGCCGCGGTCGGCGGTGAAGCCGAGGAAGATGAGGCCGGCGAGAGCCACCGGAAGGGCCGCGAGACGAAAGATCCCGACACCTATCCGACGGTCGTCGCGGGAGAGCCAGCTCACCGTGAGGCGGGCGAGGGAAACGATAGCGAGTGCGATCAGGGTCAGCACTGCGAAGTTTTCGTGGTCGGCGAGGGCCGACTCGGCGGCGGGGGAGATTTCGGCCAATGCCCTGGCGGCGCGTCGGCCGGTGAGATAGGCCACGCCAGCTCCGACGGTGCCCATCACATACATCAGGGTCGCGGCGCGGTCCAGCCACACCCGGTCGCGGAAGACCAGGCACCCGAGGTCGAAGCAAGGTGCCAGGCAGACGAAGGCGATCGGAAAATGGATGGCGACCACGTGGATGCTCGGATAGCTCGGATTGGTGAAGAGATCTGTGATGCTCTCGATCACGCGGCCTCCTCCGTATCACGCCGCGCGCGTTCCGGGTTGACGAAGAAACCGTAGATGGCCAGACCGACGATCGAGAAAGCTCCCATCAGCATCACCCCGCCGAAGAAAACCCACGGCTGCGTCTCGAGACCTGCCTCGTGGGGGAGGCGGATGAAGCGCTCGTAGAGCCACCCCGCCCAGGGCCCCGAGTAGATATTGCCGATGAAGATGGCGAAGAAGGAGTAACCGAGGTAGAGGGCCACCTGGTCCTTCGGCGCGACCGTGCCGCAGTACTCGAAGAAGCGCGGCGAGCAGATCATCTCGCCGATCGACCACACGAGGATCCCGAGACAGATGAAGGTCGCAGCCGGGGACGTGGCCGGAAAGACCCAGGACACGGTTGCGATGGTGGTGCCGACGAGCATGGTTCGCAGGGTCGGCCAGCGTCGCGTGAGGTAGGCAATCAGCGCCTGGAAGAGCACGATCAGCAGGGCGTCGAGCGAGATCAGCACCTCCGGGTTGAGCCAGTGGCCGGCGACCTTCGTGATGGGCACGATGCTGTCGATCGCGGCCTCCGCGGCCCGGAGATCGGTGAAGGTCTCCACGTACAGCGGCATGAAGCCGAAAAGGACGTTGATCATGCCCCAGAAACCGGAGAAGATCACCAGCAGCAGCACGAAGCGCCAATTGGCCAGCACCATCAGGATCTCGCGCACGATGTCGCCGAATGTCTTCCCCGATTTTCGTTCTTCAGCCGGGACCGGCTCGCGGAATGCGACGATTACCTGCACCAACATCAGCGCGCAGGCGGCCGCCGAAACCCAGAACACGTAGTGAAACTCGGCTCGGTTGCGGACCTGGGCGGCGACCACCGGGCCGATGAGCCCACCGGCATTGATCATCATGTAATAGAGACCGAATCCGACAGGGCGGGTGCTGCCCTCCTCGGTGGTTCTCGTGACCGTTCCCGAGATGGTGGGTTTGATGATCGAGCCGCCGACCGCGATGAGGCCGAGGGCGACACAGATGATCGTGAAATCGGTCGAGGAGCCGAGCAGGAAGTAGCCTGCGGCGAGGGTCGCAAAGGCGACGGCCAGCGCAGGTTTGTAGCCGAAGCGGTCAGCGAGCGCGCCCGCGAGCACCGGCAGGAAGTAGAGTGCGCCGGTGAAGAGGCCGTAGACCAGGCCGTAGGTGTCGGCCGGCACGCCGAGGCGGTCGACGATGTAGATGCCGAGCACCATGACCATTCCGTAGTAGGCGAGGCGCTCGAAGAGCTCCATCACGACCGCGGACCAGAGGGTGCCGGAGAGCTGGCGGAGAAACTTGAAGTCCATGGCGGGGGATTGTATCCCACCCACCCATCCACCCGGATGCCGGATACCGGATACCAGATGCCAGATGAGGCATCACAGTGAAACAAAAAACCACCCTCCGCTGGGGGAGGGTGGGCGGTATCCGGGTTCTCGTATCGAGTATCTGGTATCCGAACTCAGTTCTCGTCGGCCGCCTCCTCGGTGTCGATGATCTGGACGTTTTTGGCTTCGAGGAAAGTGCCGGTCGCCGCGTAGTAGGTCGCCATCGCCTTGCGGTAGTTGACGCGGGCGCGGATTTCGGCGAACTGTGCGTCCGCCAGCGCCCGCTGGATCTCGGACACCTGGAAGTTCGTCGAGAGCCCGTTGTCGAACTTGGTCTCCTCCGCCTCGAGGTTTCGCTCGGCGAGGCGACGCGCCGCGACCGCGGCGTCGATGGCGGCGGCGCCATCCTCCAGCGCGCGCACCGCGAAGCGTACCTGGCGGGTGATCTCCTGTTTGAGGAAGGCGAGCTCGACGGCCGAACGGTCACGCTCGTAGCGTCGCGCGACGAGCGCCTCCTCGGCGCGGCGGTTCCCGATCGGCACCGAGTAGGTGAGACCGAAGGTCCACCTCGGGAAATCGAAATTGAAGACCTGCTCGGCCGCATCGCCCCAGCCTTCACGGACCGTGATCGGCTCTCCGGTGTCGGGATCCTCGATCGTCGTCGTACCGCTGACGCCGCCCCAGGCGTAGGAGCCGGTCAGGTCGAGGGTCGGCAGGGCGGCGTTCTTCGCCACCTTGACGTTGGTGTCGAGGCGCTCCAGCTCGAGCTCCTGCCGGATGATGGCCGGGCGTTTTTGGAGGGCGATCTCGATCGACTCGTTGAGGTCCGGGAGTTCAGCTTCGACTTCGTAGGGGTCCGTTGTCTCGATTCGAACCAGCCACTCGTGGGGCAGATCGAAGCCGAGAAATCCCTTGAGGCTGTCCTCGGCGTTGGCGGCCGCGTTGTAGGCATAGATGAGCTCCTGGCTGCGGTTGGCGACGGTCGCCTCGGACTGGACCATGTCGATCGGCGCCGAGGTCCCGACCTCGACCCGTTGTCGGGTCTCCTCGAGGAGCTGCACGGCGAGATCCAACGATTGTTGTGTGACGGCGATCGCCTGGCGGGTCGCGACCAGCTCCCAGTAGGCCAGCTCGACGTCGGCGAGGAGCCGGATCACCTCCACCTCGAAGCCGACGGCGGTCTGCTCGCGCAAGATTCCAGCGATGATGATCGAGGCCTTGGTGGGGACCTTTCCGAAGCCGTTGAGCAGAGGCTGCGAGATGGTGAGATTGAGGGACGCGTCCCACCGCGGGTTGAGGAAGTAGAACTCGCTGTTGGTCTCTCCTCGCAGGGAGGTCCAGGACGCACCGATCTCGGTGCCGATCGCCGTCAGCTGGCTGACGCCCAGACCGAATCGCATGTTGTCGCTTTCGAAGACGTTGGCGCCTTCGAGGATGCTCGAGGTCGGTGCAGTCGTTGAATCCAGATTGAAGTTGGCCCACAGGAACGGATCGAAGATACCTTTCGTTCCTCGCGCGCCGGAGTCGGCGACCGCCAGATCGTAGCGGTTGACGTGAAGACTGAGATTTCGCGCGAGGGCCATCTGATAGGCGCCGATGAGGTCGAGCTCGAGGACGTCGCCCTCGACCACCGGAGGACCGGTGACCTCGGTCGGCAACGCGGAAACGTCGAGCTCGGCGGCGTATCCGATGCCGGCGGACACGACGAGCAGAGCTGCTGCGAGTAGTGTGGTCGTTTGTTTCACCTTGAGGCCTCCTTCGGTCTCCGTACGCTCATGTTCTACGATCCATTCCACGAAAAGGTTCGCCAGACTCGGCTTTCTTTCAACTTGAAAACGTGCTTCTACAGGATTTCTTAGGCAACATTACAGTGTTCTGATTTTGCCCTTCAAAAGATAGACCTGGAACGCCACGCCAGCTTTTGCCGCCAATCGCCGGAAATCCGCCATCGGCAAGCCGCTGACGCTCTCATCGATATTGTCAAAGTACAGAAAACAAACGATTTTGTCACGCACCTTGACAGGGAGGATAAAGCAGTCCCTCGGGGCCGCCCCGCCGAGCCCCGCGATGAATTCGAGGTTGTGCGGCATCTCTGGGATCGGGCCGAGCCAGAACTCGGTTCCCGTGGTGAGGCCGACGAAAACCGACGGCTCGCCGAGCGGAATCGAAATGGAGCGCACCCTGTCGTGCTCGACACCCTCGCCCTCACCCCGCCACCCCATGACGGTGTCCTTTCGCACGACCAGCATCAGTCGGCGTTTGAAGAGGGGCGCGCTGAATCCGAGCAGGGCGTCGGCGATGTCATCGCGCATCTCGGCGTGTTGCAGAGCTTCTGCGGTGGCCGCCAACCTCTCTTCCGGCGGCAGGTCGGCTGCGGGAGGCTCGGCTCTCCGAAGCACCGGCGGCGCGGGCGCCTCAGCCGGCGCCGTTTCTTCGTCCTTCTTGAGCGATGGGAAGAGCTTGAGGTCCTCGTCGCTCATCTCGAGCTCTTCTTCGTGGATCACAGAACGGTGCGTGGCGTGGTCCTTCGGTCGCCAGGCCTTTTTCAGAGCCGCTTCCTGCTGAGCCCTCGACAGTCGAGACGGCGGCGGAAAAGACGCCGAAGCGGCGCGAGGTCTCGCCGCACCCTCTCCGTCGAAACGATTGATCAACGAGGCGTACTGTGCGGAAAGCGGGATTCCGTAGAGCTGGTTGAGGGCCTCGTACAGCCGGATCTCGAGCGTCACGTAGCTCGCCACCATGCAGCCGGTGATGAGGCCCAGCTCGTCCTCGACGAGGAGATCTCCGGGGTCGAGCGCGGCCACCGACAGGGTCTTGCCCTCGAGCCGGAAGGGGACAACCTGGAGCTTGAGCGCGACGCGCGGCGAGACCATCCGCGCGGCCGCCTCGGCGGCGGAGAACTCGGCGCGGGACACGGTGCGCGTCCTGTGGAACTGTCCGAGGGCCTCGAGCATCGCCGCCTCCGACATCAGCCCGAGATCCAGGATCACGGTGTCGAGGCGGCTCTGGGTCATCTTGTAGATCTCCAGCGACCGCCGCAGCCCGTCGGGCTTCAGCAGCTTGTGCTCGACCAGCCATTCTCCGAGGGCTTTATCGCTCATGTTCCTCCGGTATCGTCGAAGAAGAATAACAGAGCGGAGCTCGTTCCTTCCCGGAGTGCCGAAGTCAAAGAAAGTAAAGAGTTAAGAGTTAAGTGTGAAGTCAACTGTGCCGCGCCTGATTTCCGATTCTTTACTCTTGACCCTTTACCCTTAACCTGCCTGGGTAGGTTTCCGAGCGAGTCGAATATCACAACGTTGATGCGGGATCGACATCGATGATCCGACGGACGTTTTTGGGGATCTTGATCGCCTCGATTCTTTCCAGGAGCTCGCGAAGAAGCTCGCGATTCGCCGCGGAGATCAAAAGCTGCCAGCGCCAGCGGTTTCGGATGCGCTCGAGCGGGGCCGGTGCAGGGCCGCGGAGACGGACCCTCTCGGGCGCGGGAGACACGATCTGAGCAGCGGCGTCGGCCGCCTCCCGGCAGAGGCCTTCGTTGCTGCTCTCGAAGCGCACGAGACCGAGACGGGTCACCGGCGGATAGTCGAAGCTGCGTCGGAAGACGAGCTCCTCTTTGAGAAAGGTGGTGACATCATGCCGGCACGCCAGGCGCACCGCAGGATGATCGGGGTAGTAGGTCTGGATGACCACCCTGCCGGGGCGCTCCCCTCGCCCGGACCGCCCCGCAACCTGGGTGAGAAGCTGAAATGTCCTTTCGCCGGCTCGGAAATCCGGGAGGCCGAGCATCGCGTCGGCGGAGATGACGCCGGTCAAGGTGACGTTGGGAAAGTGGTGGCCCTTGGCCACCATCTGAGTACCGATCAGCACCTGGACCGCCCCCGACGCAAAGGCCCCGAGCGTGTCCTGGAGCCCTGATCGCCGCCGGACCGTGTCGCGGTCGAGGATCGCGCTTTTCACGCCGGGAAACAGGCGCGCGAGGTGGTGGGCGACCTTTTCAGTGCCGGCGCCGACCGCGTCGAGCAGGTTGCCGCTGCAGGACGGACAGGCCGTCGGCGTTCGGGCTCGGTGGTCGCAGTAGTGGCAGCGAAGGTCCCCCGACCGCTGATGAACGACCAGTGAAACGGAGCACGAAGGGCACTGGATGCGGTGGCCGCAGTCACGACAGAGGTAGATGGGCGCCCATCCGCGGCGCTGCATCAGCAGGATCGCTTGCTCTCCCCTTTCGATGGTCTCGCCGAGTACGTCGCGAAGGCGGCGCGAGAACAGGGTGCGGCCCTGCTCGCCGGGCTCCGGCGCCTCGCCGCGGAGATCGACCAGCTCGACCTCAGGCAGCTCGCCACCGGCAACGCGGCGGGTCAGCCGGAGGTGGCGGGCGAGGCCACGCTCGACGAGGGCCGATGCCTCGACCGAGGGCGTCGCCGAGCACAGGATGACAGGTACCCCTAGGTGCTGTGCCGTGACCAGCGAGAGGTCACGGGCGTGGTAACGGGGAGCCTCTTGCTGCTTGTAGGCGGCGTCGTGCTCCTCGTCCACCACGATCAATCCGAGATCGCCGAAGGGGGCGAAGAGGGCGGAGCGCGGGCCGACGACGACCTTGGCCCGACCCTCGCGGATTCGGCGCCATTCGCGCCAGCGCTCGCCGTCGGAGAGTGCGGAGTGGAGAATCGCAGCCTGGGACCCGAAGCGTCGCTCGATCGCCCCCGATGCGGCGGGGGTGAGGCCGATCTCGGGAACCAGCACGAGACCGCTCCGTCCGCGCTCGATGACCTCCTCCAGACACCTGAGATAGACCTCGGTCTTGCCGGAACCGGTAACGCCCTCGAGCAGGAAGGGTGCGTACGACCCGCTCCTCACTGCTTCGCCAACCGCGGAGACGACCTTTTGCTGCTCGTCCGTCAGTCGGTGCCGGGGTTCCTCCGGTTTCAGAACCCACCTGGGTCGGCGTGGCGCCGGCTGAGTGAATCGTTGGAGCAGGCCGGCGGCGTCCATCGCGCGCAGCGTCGATGCGGAACATCCGACCTCGGTGCAGACTTCGGCGACCAGGGCTGGTCGGCCCTGCTCGGCCAGCCATCTCACGACCTCTCTGCGCCGCGGGGCTCGGGTGCAGCGCTCGAGAAGGTCCTCGATGGGCACCTCCGGCAGCCGCACCGCCGCCACCTCTGCTTCGGCGCCGCGGTCCCTGCGGCGGCTGGCGACGGTTGCGAGACCTTCCTCGACCAGCGCATCGAGCGGTCCTCGGCCGGCCGCTCCGGCGCGCGCGAGGAGGGTCGGCACGCGCATCTTCGTCGAGGTCTGGAGGACGCTCAAAACCGCCCCTCGTTTCCCCGCGAGGGCTTCCGGATCAGCGGCTGCGCCTTTGGTCGTCAGCCGCGCCGTCTCCCCGTCCGCCCGCAGCAACCCTGGCGGCAGGATCGTGGCCATGGTGTCGCCGAGAGGGCAGCGATAGTAGGAAGCGATGAAGTCTGCGAGGTGGAAGAGGTGCTCCGGGAGAAGAGCTTCCGAGTCGACGATCTCGTCGATGGGCCGAATGGACCCGGGATCGAGATCGGTCGAGTCGGTGGTCTCGATCAACATGCCGGTCACGGTCTTCTTGCGCAGCGGGACGCGAACCCGGACGCCCGGAAGGGCGAATGACTCGAGTTCCTTCGGTACCGAGTAGGTCAACGCATTTGGGGCGCTTTTCGGGATGGCGACCTTGGCAAACACCGCGCCATGTTAGCGTGATCGGTCCCGAGTCCGCGTCCGCGTCCGAGTCCGTGCCCGAAAAATTCCGACCCAGCGGACGCGGATGCGGAAATGTTAGGGTTTGAGGCATGGCACCGAAGCGTCTCCACGGCGACATTCAAGGCGAGCGCCTCAACGCGCAGCAGCAGGTCCTCGAGCTTGTGCGGCGGATCCCTCGAGGGCGGGTGATGACCTACGGTCAGATCTCGGAGCTGATGGAGAGCCGGCTGTCGCCCCGAGCGGTCGGGTGGATGATGCACCGGTGCCCGGACGGCACCCCTTGGCAGCGGGTGGTCAACGCTTCGGGCGGCTGCTCTACAGATCGGCTTCCAGATTTCCCCAAGGGGCTTCAGCGCTCGCTCCTCGAGGAGGAGGGGGTGGAATTTCGTGCCAACGGCACCCTCGACCTCGAGATGTACCGCTGGTGGCCCGACGGGGGGAGGCGAAGGTAGCCGCCGGCGAAGGGGCGGGCCTCCGCGTCGGGCTATCCAGACTCCGCCCAGGGCGGAAGAGCCGCAGTGTCAATGCCGAGAACGGCAGTCCCGAGGAAATAGAACAGCAGCGAGATGACCAACACGCCGATCAGGTTGATGGCGAGACCCACCCGTGCCATCTCGGCGATCCTGATGCGACCGCTGCCGAAGATGATGGCGTTCGGAGGAGTGGCCACCGGCATCATGAAGGCGCACGAGGCCGAAAGGGTGGCCGGGATCATCAGCAGCAACGGGTTGGCCTTCATGGCGACCGCAACCGACGCGAGGATCGGCAGGATCATCTCGGTCGTCGCGGTGTTGGAGGTGAGTTCGGTAAGGAAGGTGAGACCGCCGCAGACCAGCGTGATCATGGCGTAGGGCGGAACACCTTCGAGGCCGGCGAAACGGGTTCCGATCAGCTCTGAAAGACCGGTGACCCGGAAGCCTTGAGCGAGGGCGAAGCCGCCTCCGAACAGAATCACGATGTGCCACGGGATCTTGGTGAACACGTCGACGCCCATCACCGTGCGATCAGTCGCGTTTCGGCTGCGCGTCGGAATGAAAAACAAGATGATCGCCATCCCGATCGCGACCGTGGCATCGTCAATCAGCTTCGCGTTGGGCAACAGTCGCGACCATCCCGGGAGGGTCAGCACGCCCAGCACGAGGTCCTTTCGAAAGACCCAGCCGAAGGCCGTGGCTGCAAAGATCGCGAGCACCGCCCGCTCTTCGAAGGACATCCCACCGAGCGCCGCATACTGGCGTTTGACGACCTCGCGGTCGACCGCAAACGATTTTCCGAAGCGGAAGAACACCCGCGTCAGAAGGAGCCACACGATGGCCAGCAGCATCAAGGTGATGGGAAAGGCCATGAGCAACCACTGGCCGAATGCGATGGGCTCCGCATTCGGAAAGCTGATTTCGAAGATCCTTGCAAACGACAAGTTCGGCGGCGTTCCGACCAGGGTCGCCATGCCGCCCAGCGAGCAGGCGTAAGCGATCCCGAGCATGAGCGCGACGGTGAAGGGATGGCATGCGCTCAGCCCGAACCTCTCTTCGAGCTGCAGGATGATCGCCATGGCGATGGGCACCATCATGATGGCGGTGGCGGTGTTGGAGATCCACATCGAGAGGAATGCGGCCGCGACCATGAAACCGAGAATGATGCGCGATGGCCCGCCGCCAATTCGCCGGATGATCCATAGCGCGATGCGTTTGTGGAGCCGCCACTTCTCCATCGTCAGGGCAATCATGAAACCGCCGATGAAGAGGAAGATCGTGCTGTTGACGTAGATCGGCGCGCACTCCCGGGTCTTCATGATGCCCAGCACGGGATACAACACCAACGGCAGCAGAGCGGTCGCCGACAGCGGAATGGCGTCGGTGATCCACCAGGTCGCCATCAGAACCGCGACCGCGGCCATGCGGGTGACCTCGGGCCTCGATGGATCGAGGTTCAGAAACAGGGTCGAGAGAAACAGGAGGGGGCCCAACAGGAGGCCGATGCTCTGACTCGCTGATCTGGCATCGGAGGAGGCTTCGGCAGGCACGGCGCGAGTTTAGTACACCCCTGCGCGAGAAAGCTCATCATCGGCCGCTTCGGTCTGCCGTTGTGATGTGTGGGCGCGAGCGGCCAAGGGTTCAGAGTGAAGAGTCAAGAGAAAGCCTGATCTTGACGTCGATACGGGGGCCTTCACCCTTGACTCTCAGCTCTGAACTCACGCCGCAATGAGATATCAGCCGCCGTAGAGCTTCAAAGGACGCAAAGCTTGGATGAGCCCGAGCGCGTGGCAGCGATCCCAAAAGACCTCGATTGCCTCGAGCTCGCGCGGGCCGAGTTCGTAACGGAGGATCTCACCCAGGTACCGGGTCGCGAGCTCCTCGGGCCAACCCGAGGGTCCGGCATATTTGGCGACGATCTCTTTCGTTCGCTCCCGGTTGCGTTCGCGGCGCTTGGCAAGCAGCGTGGGGAGACCGTCGAGAAGGGCGTTGGCGCGCGCCATCCAGCAAGCGAAGACGAAGGGTAGACCGGTCATCGCGCCCCACGCCTCGCCGAGATCGAGCTGGTGGGGGTAGAGGGCTTCGTTCGGTTGATTGCGGACCACCTTGTCACCGATGAGGAGCACGGTGTCAGGCGGGTCGGTCGTCCCGTTGACATCAGTGCTGACGAGAGATTGGATCTTCGGGACCCGCCCATATACCTCGTCGAAGACCACGGAGAGGAGGGCGACCGATGTGTGACTGTCCCCGTCAGTGTGAACAGCCCCGACCTCTTCCATCGGGACCTTGCTGAAGACCCTGACAGTGAGCGTGTTGCCGTCAGACCCTATGCCCCCGGATGGGACGACCAAGAGCTCGGTCGGAGAGAGCTGGAAATCGATCACCGGGCACAGCGCCACCTGGGCGCGATTCTCGAGCAATGTCTCCAGCAGCCGGCTGGGGACGTCGGTGATCAGCTGGACCCCGGCTTCCTCCTCGAGTCCTTCGATGAGTGGCCTCGCATTGAGGAAGCTGACGGCGGCGACCGTGAATTCGGACGACAACGCGCTGCCTTCAGGTGATCGGGTCGTGCGGCATGGAGCCGCGGCGGCTTCGCAGGTAGGCGAAGGGGGTGGCGAAAAGGAAGTTGGACACCCGCGATGTGTAGATGTCGGCCGATCCCTCGATCTGGCGGGCGAGGTGGCTTTTGTCGTTGCCGGCGCGGAGCAGGGCGCCCCAGCTCGGATTCTCGAGCTCGGCCGCCTCGCGGGCCAGCGGGGCGATGTGCTCGTCGAGCTCCAGTGTCGCGGACCGTATTCGCGCGATCTCGTCCTCGAGCTCCTCGCGAGCGGCGTCCGGCTGCTCGCCGTAGCCCTGGTGGAGCCGCTGCAGCGCGAGTCGGGCACGGCTGTGGGCGGTTTCGAGCTCGGTTTTTTCCGCCATCAAGGCGACGAGCTTGTTCTCGGTGTCCCGGAATCCTTCGACCGCCGCAAGCTCCTCTTCGAGCTCTCGCAGAATCAGCGCCGTGCGCCAGCGAAGGCTCGACTTCGACATCTTGACGTCCGCGAAGATATGATCGCCGACGTAGAGAATGGCAGCCCCGGAGAGCCCGAGGTACTCCTCGACCTTGGTTGCGTCACCGCCGAGGTAGGCACCGGGGCCCGGGATCGGTCCCGCCACCGGCTGGAGCAGCCCGGCTTCTTCGTCGGCGATCGAGAACAGCGGCAGGTTGTAGCTGAAGAACCCAGGCTTGCGGGCGCCGACGATGACCAGCTCGAAGAGATCGCGCCAGCTGCGGTCGGGGGCCAGGAAGCGGTCATATGCGAATGACATGATCTTCTGCACGTACGGCCACTCGGAGTTCGAGATCAACATCATCCGCTTGCCGGCCTGCAGCTGGTCGAGCAGCGCGAGGGGAGCCTGGGGGTCGAGGACGATGTAGGGCTCGGGGTCGGCCATGATGTCGGCTTTGAGCGAGCCCTCGATGTGGGTCATGTCGAGGCGCGCGGAGACGTGACGGAAAAGACCTTCGTAGCCGTGCACCTCGGGCAGAACGCGTTGGTCGTAGAGATCCACCAGCTGCGCGTAGAAACAGCTCGCCGAGAGCGAGAAGAGTGTGTTCAGAAAGACGAAGCGCGGCTCCGAGAGGTCGACTGGCGTGTGGCGGTAGACTTCACGCTGCTCTTCGAAGCTCATGGCGCGGGTGCCATGCGAGGCTCGCATGACGTAACCGAAGCGGTTGGCCTTGACGATATTGCCGAGCTCGGTATCGATGACCAGCCCACGGATGACCAGCCCAGGGTCGAACACGAGTTCCTCCATGGGCCAGCCGTCCGCCACGAAGAGCTGCTTCAACCGGTCATAGACCCGCTGTTCCCACACATCGGCGTGGTAGTGGACCAGCGTGTAATCCATGTCGTAGCCGATGGCGCGGATCGTCCGCAGGTTGAGCGTGCGGTTCGAGTAGATCTGGCGCCCGGGCGGCACCTGTTCGAGACCCAGTGTCGATTCCATCATCGCGGGAAGTGTAGCAGTGACCCTCATCCCGCGTCCGCGCCCGAAATGAGGCACGTGGTTCAGGGCTCGTGGCTCGAGCCTCGGGTCCCGGGCCTCGAGCCAAAAAAAAGCAAGCCCGCGAACGGGCTTGGGAAGGAGGAGATTGTCCGGTGCGTCCAATATCAATGTAGCTCTCAGGCGCCCTTTGCACCGTGAGCAGCGTCACAAAACCCCATCTTGTGTCTGGATCTCATGTCTGCAGGTTCAAGGCCAGAAATTCGAGCTCCTCCGCCATGAGAAGCGCTTTGCCGCATCGACGACACAGGTTCCACCCTTCGCATTGTTTGAATTCGTGGCCCCTCAATTGAAAAAGGAGGTCAGGCAAACAATGCGAAGAGTGGCACCGTGCGCGCCGAAGTGGGAGGCGCAAAGAGGCTTTGGATTACTCCTCCGGCTTGACGACACCGATGTACGGCAAGGTCCGGAACTTCTCCGCCCAGTCGAGCCCACAGCCGACGACCCAGGCGTCTGGAATCTCGAAGCCGAGATAGTCGATCTGCGTGTACACCTCTCGCCGGTCGGGCTTGTGGACGAGCACGCAGGTCTTGAGCGACGCCGGCTGCCGTGCCGCCAAGGTCCGGATCAAGTAGGCAAGGGTGGAGCCGGTGTCCACGATGTCCTCGACGATGAGGACGTGCTGCCCGGCGATGTTGCGCCGAAGATCCATGATCATCCGGACCGCACCGTCGGTGTCGGTGCTGTTGCCGTAGGTCGACAGGGCCATGAAGTCGACGCTCCGCGGGATCGTCAGATGGCGCGCCAGATCGGCGAGAAAGATGAACGAGCCCTTGAGAACCCCGATCAGGATCAGGTCGTCCACATCACGGTAGTCGGCCGAGATCCGGCGCGCGAGCTCCTCCACCTTGGCGTGGATCTCCTCCTCGCTGATGAGGACTTCGGGCATTTGTTCGGGCATCACATCTCCTTGTACGGTCGTGCGAAGCCTAGCGCGGATGGGCTTGCCGGTCTACATGCGCGGGTAGAAACACGATGCACCCACCCAACCGCCCGCTCGAATGCAAGATGCAGGTTCCGCCCTCCCTCGCGGACTTCTTGCCAGAATGTCGGGGTGGGTGGGTGGCCTCGCATCTTGTATCTTGCATCGTGTTGTATCTGCTCGGATGGGCGGGATGAAACATGCGAGGATAGAGGACGGTAGAACGGAGCGTGGGGTTGAACGAGGCAGACGGCGATCGAAGGGATGCGAAGAGCCGGCCGGTACTCCGGCTGCTGAGGGACTATGCGTGGCGCTTCCGGTGGAGCTATCTCGCCGGCGCGGTCTTTCTGTGGGTCACCAACTACCTGGCGGTGAGCATCCCGGGCCAGATCGGTCACGCCATCGACGCCCTCCGCGCGGAGCAACCGCTCGGGCGATATATTGCCGCCATCGCCCTGATGGGTGTGAGCGTGATTGTCGTACGCAGCCTTTCGAGGATCCTGATCTTCAACCCCGGGCGCCACCTCGAGTACCACCTTCGGCGGGACCTCTTCGCGCACCTCCTGCGCCTCCAGCCGTCGTTCTACGCGACCCAGAAGCGGGGCGACATCGTCAGCCGCGCCGCCAACGACATCTCGTGGGTTCGCACGCTGGTGGGCTTCGGCGGCCTGCAGGTCGTCAACGTGACGCTGGCCATTGCCCTCACCGGCTGGAAAATGCTGTCGCTCTCGCCTCGGTTGACGCTCATGGTGCTGCTGCCGATTGCACTCGGCGGCGGTCTCGTGCAGTGGGGTGTCCGCCGTCTCTTCTACCTCGCCCGGCGGAGCCAGGAGCAGCTTGGCGAGATCTCGGAGCACGTCCTCGGTAGCTTGCAGGGGATGGCCGCGATCCAGGGCTTTGTGGCCGAGGGGGCCTTTATCGGGCGTTTCGAAAAGAGGAACCTGAGCTGGCTGCGCACTGGCATGAGGCTCGCCCTCATCCGCTCGATCGCGCTGCCGCTGCTGGTGCTTTCGGGAGGCGTCGCAATGTTCGCGATCATCTCCGTCGGCGGATCGATGGTGCTCGGCGGCTCGCTCACGGTGGGCGAGCTGGCCGCCTTCACCGCCCTGCTGATGGTCTTCATGCCGCCCCTGCGATCGATGGGATGGATGATGTCCGTCATCCAACGCGGACGGGCGGCGCTCGAGCGGATCTTCGAGCTCATGGACGCGCCCATCGAAATGCCGGAGGGGGAGGAGGGTGTGGTCCTGGAGGGCGGTCGAGGACCGATGGTCGAGCTGCGCGATCTCCACTTCGCATACCCGGACGAGGCGGACCGTGAGGTCCTCAGCGGCCTCACGGCAACCATTCCGGCCGGCGGCGTGGTGGGTCTTTTCGGCCGCACCGGCAGCGGCAAGAGCACCCTCCTCGGGCTGCTGGCGCGCCTCTATAACCCTCCGCCGGGATCGATCTTCGTCGATGGAACCGATCTGGTGAGCTTCGACCTCTCGAGTTGGCGACAACGATTGGCGGTCGTTCCGCAAAGGCCGTTCCTGTTTTCCGACGCCATTGCCGCCAACGTCGCTCTCGAGGCGGAGGCCAGCGAAGACGAGGTGCGGGCCGCGGTCGAGATGGCGGCCCTCGGAGCCGATCTCGCCTCGCTCCCCGACGCTCTCGAAACCGTGGTCGGCGAACGCGGCATCATGCTGTCGGGAGGCCAGCGGCAGCGGGTGGCACTGGCACGTGGACTCTATCGGGGAGGCGACCTGCTCATCCTCGACGACGTCCTTTCGGCAGTCGACCACCACACCGAGGCGCAGCTCGTGGAAGCGGTGGCAGGGCTCGCCCGGCGACCGGAAGCGCCGACGGTGCTGATCTCGAGCCACCGCCTGTCGGCCCTGCGCCACTGTGATCTGGTGCTGGTGCTCGACGGCGGTCGATTAGTCGACAGCGGTCCCCACAACGAGTTGACCGAACGTCCGGGGATTTATCGCGACACGTGGCTCGTGCAGAGCCAGCGCGCTGCGGCCGAAGAGGAGGTCGCGTCGTGAGCGAGCGGTCGATGCTGCGCCGTCTCTGGCCCTTCCTTCGACCCGATACGTGGGCCTTTGCCCTGGCGCTGCTTCTGACTCCGGCGACGGCCCTTCTCAGTCTCGTCCAGCCGTGGATTCTCAAACGCGTCATCGACGAACACCTCGTTCCGGGTGTGGTCGATGGTCTGATGGCCCTGGCGGTGTTGTATCTGGGTGCAGTTGCCCTCGGCTACCTGCTCGAGGGCGGCTACGTGATGTTGCTCGCGTGGGGAGGACAGCGCAGCATCGTCCGGCTGCGTTCGGGCATCTATCGAAAGCTCCTCGGGCTGCGCCAGAGCTACCTCGACCGGCAACCGGCCGGCCGCCTCCTGACCCGTGCGACATCGGACGTCGATGCGCTCGGCGAGGCTTTCTCTTCCGGCCTCATCAACATCATCCTCGATCTCCTGATGATCGTGGGCACCCTCATCGCGATGTTCGTGTTGGACACGCGGCTGACCCTGGTGCTGCTGCTCTTGGCGCCACCGATTCTGGCCGTGCTTGAGCTCATCCGCCGGCGTCTGCGGGTGCTCTTCCTGGAAGTGCGTGAGGCCCTGGCATCGGTCAACGCCTTCCTCGCCGAGCGCGTCGACGGGGTCGAGGTCGTCCAGCTCTTCGGCAACGAGGCCCACTCGGAGGAGCTCTTCGATCTCCGGAACGACCGCTTCCGTCGCGCCACGACGAAGTCCAACGTCTACGACTCGTTCATGTACGCCCTCGTCGACGGCACCGCGTCGATCTGCGTTGCGGTCATGCTGTGGTACGGCTCGGGTCTGGCGTCCAGGATGGGCTTGCCAGTGGCGCTTTCCGAACCTGTGAGCGCGGGGTTGTTGGTCGCCTTCATCGAGTACCTCGATCGGCTCTTCCGGCCCCTGCGGGAGCTTTCTTCGCGGGTGGCGGTGTTGCAGAGGGGCGCGGCCGCGCTCGAGAAGATCGTGGCCTTGCTCGATGTCGACGAATCGGTGTCCGCCGAGGGCGAGGCCGTGACCGAGATCGAAGGCGAGATCGTGATGCGGGACGTCCGCTTCCGTTACCGACCCGACGCCGAGGACGTGCTTCACGGAGTCGACCTCGAGGTGAAGCCGGGCGAGGTGGTGGCCGTGGTGGGCGCAACGGGCTCGGGGAAGACGACCCTCACCCGTCTCCTCGATACGTCCTACACCGGGTACCGTGGAAGCATCACCCTCGACGGCGCCGAGCTCCACACGCTGCGATCGGAGGACGTGCGCCGACACATCGCCGGAGTGCGCCAGGACCCTCAGCTCTTTTCGGAAACCCTTCGCTTCAACATCGATCTCGGAAGCTCGGACGTCACCGATGCCGACACCGAGGCGGCGGCGGTGTTGGTCAACGCCGATCGCGTGGTCGACCGTGTCGGCTGGGACAGGGTGCTCCGCGAGCGCGGAGCGGACCTCTCGGTGGGGGAGGGCCAGCTTCTCACCTTCGCGCGAGCCATGGCGCATCATCTGTCCGTGGTCGTCCTCGATGAAGCCACCGCCTCGATCGACTCGATTACCGAACAGCTGATCCAGGACGCGCTGGCCAAGATCTTCGAGCGCAAGACGGTGATCGTGATCGCCCACCGGCTTTCAACCGTCGAACGCGCCGACCGCATCGTCGTCATGGACCGCGGCCGCATCGTCGAGCAGGGGACCCACAACGAGCTCCTCGCCGCCGATGGCGCCTACGCGCGCTTGGTTCGGGCGGGGGAAGAGCTGCTGGTGGCGTAGAAGATCTGCGGCGCCACCGAGTATGAGGAGCCACCTTGAGCATTGTTGGCCTCAGCGACGGAGTGGCTTCCTCGATATGCCCCCAACGATGCAAAAGATGGCACCTGGCGGTGCTCGGTGGGATGTGCTGTTTATCGAGCGCACAAAACGACCGGGTGGGGTACCATTGTCCCCCACATCGCACGAGGTGCACGAGATTGGATTCTGGAAGCAGCCGAGATTCAGCGCGGATCCCGACGTGGGCCTCCGTGCGTCCATCCAGGAAGGAGGATTCGATGCGTGGTTTTCTTCGGACAGCGGGGTTGATGGTCGTCTTCTTGACCGTCGTCAGCGCGGCGGTCGCCAACGAGTATTTTCCGCAATCGGTGGCCTCGGGTGACCCAACCCCGACCAGTGTGGTCGTGTGGACTCGGGTCGACAGTCCGACCGACGAGGAGCCAAAGGCCCTCTTGCTCGAAGTGGCCACAGACACGGCCTTCACCAACGTTGTCGCTACCCGTCAGCTGTCGGCATGGTCCGACAACGATTATTGCGTGAAGGTAAAGGTGGACGGGCTCCAGCCCTATCAGGACTATTACTATCGCTTCACCTACAGCGGCACGCAGGTATCACCGGTAGGCCGAACCCGGACCGCCCCCACCCCCGACATCGATGTGACGGTCCGCTTCGCGGTCGTCTACTGTCAAGATTTCGTCGGGCGCTACTACAACACCTACCTCAAGATGCTGCTCGACCACGACGAGGACATCGACTTCATCGTTCACCTCGGCGACTCCATCTACGAGACCACCGGCGATCCGCAGTTCCAGGACCCGAGCAGCGAGCGTAAGGTCGAGTTCGAGGACATCGCAGGCGCGATCCCGCTGGGCAGCGCGGAGAACCCGTATTACGCCGCGGCCAGCCTGTCGAACTACCGGGACCTCTACCGCACCTACCGCACGGACGAAGTGTTGCAGCAGGTCCACGAACGGTGGCCGATGCTGGTCATCTGGGACGACCACGAGTACTCCAATGACAACTGGGGAGCCACTGCGACCTACAGCAACGGTCGAGTCGACGAGTACGACGTCGAGCGCAAGCAGAACTCGGAGCGCGCCTTCTTCGAGTGGACGCCGATCGATGCCGGGCTCAACGAGGAGGGCGAGCTCGATATCGGCGCCGATGCGCTCTATCCCAACAGCATGATCTACCGCGACCTCATTTACGGTTCGAACCTGCACCTGGTATTGACCGATCTCCGGACCTTTCGTCCTGACCACCTGATTCCGGAGGACGCCTTTCCGGGCGTCATCGCGGTGGATGAACAGACCCTCGCGGGAATGATCGGCGAGGGATGGCCAGCGGTCCGAAACAGCTTCGACCCCTATGTGGACATGGGCCTCCTCGGCGCCGGCCTGCCGATCTTCCAGCAGACGATGAGCCTCATTGCCGCGAATCTCTACCTCATGGAGAATCCGAGCCTTGACTTCTTCACAGCGGTGCGGTTGGGGGAGGAGGCGATGTCCGGCAACGTGAGCGCGACGTTCATCAACCTCGCCTATGCTCAGGCCGGTTTCCAGCCGCCCTTCACTCCGGAAATCATGGCGACTCTTCCGCGCGGAATCTCGTACCTGCTGATGGGCAAGACCGCGGTCTACTCCTCGAGCGGATCGCGGACTCAGGTGATCAAGGACACCTTCGACCTGTACGCGGCGGCGAGCTGGCTGGGTTCGGGGGGTGCGACCCAGGAGGTCTACGGAGGTCAGCAGAATGCGTGGCTGCAGGGCACTCTGCTTGCGAGCCCTGCGACCTGGAAGGTCCTCGGGCACTCCTTCATGATGACGCCTCTGGTGATCGACTTCACCAATCCGCTCATCGCCGGGTTGCTGCCGCCGGAGTTCCCGGAGTTTCTGCGCACCAAGCTGATGGTCAACGCCGAGGACTTCAACGGCCTGCCACAGAAAACGATGGAGGTCCTGGGGCTGCTGGATCTGGTGGAGAACGCGGTCGTCATCTCGGGTGACATCCACTCGACCTTCGTCACGGACCACCAGAACGGCATCTACGAGATCACACCCCCCGGGATCTCATCGGCCACCAATGCCGAGATCGCCCTGGGGGTGGTCCTTTCGGACCCGATCCTCGGACAGATCCCAGGCATCGAGGAGATCATCGCTCAATACGGCCTGCTGCTTCAGGTTTCCGCGGCAAGCCCGGAGGTGTCGCCGTCGAATATCCTGTACCAGAACACCTGGGCCCATGGCTACGCCATCATGGATGTGACCGCGGACAAGTTTACGATCACGATCCAAGAGATCTCCTCGGAGGAGGTCCGCGCGAGCTATTACGACGATCCTGAAGCCCTCAACGCGCTCTTCACGCCAATCATGTTCAACATCCAGAACGGGGTGTTGGCGCCTGGACCGTGACCCGATCTGAACTGTCAAACCGAGGGCCCGCGCTGCGGGCCCTCTTTTTGTTTTGTCGCCGATGGAGGACACTGTCGCCATGAATGAAGCGATCGATCGGCCAATCGACGTCCGGCCCGGCGAGGCACTCGATGTCAGCAAGCTCGGACCCTACCTGGAAGAAGCCCTCGGCCTCGATGGCGAGGTGGAAGTTCTCCAGTATCCGTCTGGCTTTTCGAACCTCACCTATCTCCTTAAGATCGGTGACACCCCCATCGTGCTCCGCCGGCCGCCTTTCGGCAGCAAGCCGAAGAGCGGCCACGACATGAAGAGAGAGCACAACGTGCTGGAGGCGCTCAACACTTCGTTCCCCTACTGCCCGAAGCCGCTGCTCTACTCCGATGACCTGTCGATCATCGGCAGCCCCTTTTACGTCATGGAACGGATCGAGGGCATCATCGTCCGTCGAGACTTCCCGGACTCGCTTTCACTCGCTCCCGAAGACGTCGGCGCACTCTTCAATCACGTGGTCGACGTGCACGTCGAGCTGCATGCGGTCGACTTTCGAGAGGTCGGTCTCGCAGACTTCGGCAATCCCGACGGTTATATCGAGCGCCAGGTGGCCGGGTGGTCCGAACGCTATCGGAAGGCCCGAACTCCCGACGTCCCCGACTGCGAGAGCGTCATGGCGTGGCTCGAGGAAAATCGACCTCCCGACAGCGGCCGCGGCTGCATCGTGCACAACGATTTCCGCCTCGACAACGTGGTTCTCGATGCGGACGATCCGCTCCGCATCATCGGCGTCCTCGACTGGGAAATGGCGACCCTGGGCGACCCGCTGATGGATCTCGGTGCGTCGCTGGCGTACTGGGTTGAGCAGAGCGACCCTGCGCCGTTCCAGGCCATGCGGATGATGCCGACCAACGCCGACGGCGCGCCGACGCGGGACGAGGTGGTCGCACGGTACTCGGAGAGAAGCGGTATTCTGATCGACGATTTCGACTTCTACTATTGCTATGGCCTGTTCCGTCTGGCCGGGATCGTGCAGCAGATCTACTACCGCTCCTACCACGGCCAGACCGAGGACCCGCGCTTTAAAAACCTCAATCTGTGGGTCGGGGTCCTCGCCGCCGCCGCCGAGGCGGTCACTGCCCGTTAGGAAACTATGCTGCGTGGAGGTTTCTCGATGAACGAGCGCGACACCGGAGTTTCTTCGCTCTTCTCGATACGCGAAAAGGTCGCCCTCGTCAGCGGCGGCTCGCGCGGCATCGGCCTGATGATCGCCCGCGCCTATGTCGAGGCCGGTGCGACCGTCTATATCAGCTCGCGAACGGCCGGAGTCTGTGACGCGGTTGCCGAAGAGCTTTCTGAGGTCGGGCGATGCGTCTCGCTGCCGACGGATCTCTCGACCATGGAGGGCGTCGGGAGCCTCGTCCGGGAGATTTCCGAGCGCGAGGAGAAGCTTCACATCCTGGTCAACAACGCAGGGGCCGCCTGGGGTGAACCGATCGAGAGCTTTCCCGAGAAGGGCTTCGACAAGATCACCGACCTCAACCTCAAGTCGCTCTTCTTCCTGACCCGGGATCTGCTGCCGATGCTCGAAAAGGCCGCGTCGGCGGAGGATCCGGCCCGGGTCATCAACATCGGCTCGATCGACGGACTCCGGGTGCCTTTCGTCCCGAACTACTCCTACGCGGCGGCCAAGGCGGCGGTGCACCACCTGACGCGGATGCTGGCGGTCCATTTGGGCGGTCGAATGATCACCGTGAACGCGGTGGCGCCGGGCTTCTTTCCGAGCAAGATGACCCGTTTCCTGCTCGAAAACTACCGCCAGAAATTCGAAGAAGCCTGCCCCTTGGGCCGTCTCGGCGAGGCTGAGGACATGGCGGGCATCGCCGTCTTCCTCGCCTCGCGCGCCGCGTCCTACATCAACGGCGCGGTCATACCCGTCGATGGGGGCCACAGCCTCAAGACAGAGGCGTGAGCGGTTTCGATCCCGTTTCCGATCCCGATCCTGAATGTCGCGAGGAGAGAACACAACCGCTCCGTTGTGATCGGGTTCGGAATCCAAGGCTTCACGATGCTCGCTTCCCCCACAACGTACAGGCCCGCGCAACCTCGACATCGTCCTGCTCGCGAACAAGCTGATGGCGGACCTCGGTTGCGCCCTGCAACTCGATGACCTGGCTCCGCGACACCACGTTCTGCCCGTGGTGGCACTCGGAGAGGAAATGGATCTCGAGCTCGGCGAGATCGCGCGAGGCCCACACGTCGTCCGCTACGGCCTCGATGGCCCATTCGATGTAGCTGGTGTTGTTGACGTGATCCGCGAGGTCGAGATCGGAACGGCGGACGGTGAAGCCGAGCTCGCGCTCGACGGGCTTTGGTGCGGCGAGCTCTCCGAACTTCCGCGGCTCGGGACCGAGCTCGTGCTCGTGCAGTCGATCAACCACCTGAGAGGGCAGGCGCACCGGGCGCCGCCGTTCGAGATTGAGCACCAGCCAGAGGGTCGAGGCAGCACCGATACGGTGCCCCGAAGCATCCAGCACGTCGAAGCGGCGCTCGGTGAAGAGGCGGCTGGCCGCCTCGGGCCAGGTCTCGATCACGATCTCGTCGTCCGCCGCGGGCCAACGGTCGATCTCGAGGTGGAGCTTGGAGAGCACCCAGGCGACGCCGCTGTCGACGAGTGATTCCACGGCGACGCCGAGGATGGCGGCGTGAGCTACAGCGGCCTCTTCGAGGAGCTGGCAGAGAATCCTCGCCTCGAGGCGCCCGTGCGGGTCGGTCTCGTACGAGCGCACCTGAAATGCCTCTCGATAGCGTGTCCTCATGAGCTTGTTCCGTGGCTCATCCGCCGAATGCTAGCATGAGGGCGTCGTCAGAAAGGATGCACCGTGGATTTCTCACTGAGCGAGAAGACCCAGACCATGCTCGCGATGATCGAGGACTTCGTCGAGAAGGAGCTCGTGCCGATGGAGGAGGCCTTTCTCCGCAAACCCTTCCGCGAGCTCCTGCCCGAGGTCGAGAAGAAGCGCGAAAAGGTGCGACAGATGGATTTGTGGGCACCCGGCCACCCGGAGGCGTACGGCGGGATGGGCCTCGGGCTGGTCGATCTTGGCCTCGTTTCAGAGGTCCTCGGTCGCACCCCTCTCGGTCACTTCGTCTTCAACTGCCACGCCCCCGACGCCGGCAACATCGAGATCCTCCACCTCCATGGCACCGACGAACAGAAGGAGCGCTGGCTGCGACCGCTGGTCGAAGGCAGGATCCGCAGCTGCTTTTCGATGACCGAGGTGGAGATGCCGGGCTCGAACCCGGTGATGATGGAGACCACGGCGGTCAAGGACGGCGACGACTACGTCATCAACGGCCAGAAGTGGTACACGACGGCCGCGGACGGCGCCGCCTTCGCAGTGGTCATGGCGATCACCAATCCCGAGGCCCCGGCGCACCAGCGGGCCTCGATGATCATCGTTCCCACCGACACCCCCGGCTTCGACTTGATCCGCAACATCAATGTCATGGGCCACGTGGGCGACGACTGGGCGAGCCACGCCGAGATCCTCTACCACTCCTGCAGGGTGCCGCAGAGCCATCTGCTGGGCCCCGAGGGGCACGGCTTCGTCATTGCCCAGGAGCGACTCGGCCCGGGTCGCATTCACCACTGCATGCGATGGATCGGTATCTGCAACCGCGCCTTCGACCTCATGTGTGCGCGTGCCGCCAGCCGCTCCATCGCGCCCGAGCGGACCCTCGCTGACAAAGACGTCATCCAGACGTGGATCGCCGAGTGCGCGGCCGACATCCGCGCGGCCCGGATGCTGGTTCTTCACACCGCCTGGAAGATCGAGGCGCTGGGCTGGAAGGAGGCGCGCGAGGACATCTCGATGATCAAGTTCGTCACCGCAAACACGATGCAGAAGGTCATCGACCATGCTCTCCAGGTGCACGGCGGGCTCGGCATGACCGATGACACCATGCTCGCCTTCTTCTACCGCCACGAGCGCGCCTCCCGTATCTACGACGGCGCCGACGAGGTCCACAAGCTTTCCCTGGCTCGGAGGATCCTGCGTCGGTACCGGTAGGCGCGGTGGCGGGACTTTCTCGGCGGCCGCTGCCGGAGCCTCACTCTGAGTCGAGCCAGTTGCCCTCGACCCGGTACGCCGACGGGATCTCGTGGTTCCAACTGGATGGATCCGCCCCCATCCTCCTCCCGAGGTCCTGAAGTCCCAGCATGTAGGCCTGGTCGAACATATTGTCGGTTGCATTTTGCGGCGCATCGTCAGGGATCGAGACCAGGTAAAGGTTGGCGTCCATGTCGTGCTCGACCCGTGCTTCGTGCACCATGTCCCGGATGAGGGCGAGGGCGAAGAGTTGGGTCGTGGAGGTCAAGGTGTCCAGGGATCGCGTCGAGATCGGGATCCACCTCGGCTGCGTCACCGAATGCTGCGGTTTGAGTTGCTGATTCACGATAATCCATACCCGAACCTTCGGCAACGGCGCCTCGGGGTGATCCTCCTTGAACCGGGCGACGATTCCGTAGGGGCCTGGGAAGCTGGCGATAAAAAGATTTGACGTCGCCCCACCGTCGACGTACAGCATGCCGTCGATCACGATCGGGGGAAAGGCGCCGGGAATGGCGCTGGAGGCGAGCAGTATCGAGGCGACGCGATCGGTATCGTCATTTTCGAGGCTTTCCCGAGCCTCCTCACCCAGGTCAAAGACGTGTCCCACACCGACGTCGAGATTCGTGGCGCTGATGAGGACCAGCCGATCCTCGGCGGTCACCTGCGCCAGCGCCTCGACCATGTCGCGGTCGATGGCGCCGCGAATGGTGTCGTGCAGGTGGCAGTTGTTGAAGAGCGAAACGTGCTTCGGCAGGATGGAGATTGCCCCGCGCTTCCTGATCCAGTTGGGGTGCGGGTTGGCGTAGAACGCGACCGCTCGAGCGTACGACGCTTCGCTGCCGACTGCGGCGAACGGGGCGAGCAGGGCGCCCGTGCTGACGCCGGTGATCATGTCGAACTCCGGTCGTGCCCATGGACCGGACTCGACCTGACCCCACCCCTCGAAGAAGCCCGAGCCGAAGGCACCCTTGGCGCCGCCGCCCGAGATGATGAGGATGTCGTAGGTGAACGGCGCTCCCGTCTCCAGGTGCATTTCGTACACGCGGCCGAGTCGGCGTACGGCGGCCTCCGTCATCATCTGCCGCTCGCTGGAAAGGGTCTGCTTGTAGGCGGGGATCATCTCTTCGAGCTGTTCGTCGCTGAGATCCCGCAACGCCATCTTTTGCTTGCGCTGTTGTTTCGTTCCCGCGCACGTGCCCTTTTTTTTGGCCTCGGCCGGCGCGACACCCATCACGAGAATGATCACGCAACACAAACCGACGGAAAACCGTGCGCGCCGGTGATATCGGAATCCGCTCATGGTGCACCTCCCGAAATAGTGTGACGATCGTGACACGGCGATGTCTCGACGCAAGGCCTCACTTTCTCTGTCCAAAGAACCCGTCTGCTATGCATCCTCTTCGGATGACGAGGGCGCTGCACCGCGCAACAGGTCGAGCTCACCGGCCATCCAGAGGATGAATCGACCGAGAGGCGTGACCTCGGCACGAAGCTCCGTGACGCGCTTGGCCATCGCCACGCGATCGGTGATGATGCCGTCGACCCCCCGGCTCATCATGACCCACATCTGGACCGGGTCATTAATGGTCCAGGGATAGATCTTCATCCCACGCCGGTGGGTGCGCCGGATCATCCCCAGCCTCGTCGCCCCGGCGGTAAGGGCGAGGAAATCGACATCCAGACGTGTGAGGTCGCCGATGGCGACGGCGTTGAGAAGCCCGTAGGTCCAGTCGGGCCTGAGGGCCGCCATCTTTTGGATGCCCTCATATTTGAGCGACATGATCACGATGTCCGACGCCATCCCGGTTTCTTCGACGAGCTCCACCACCTTGCGCTCGAGATCAGAGCTCCGCCCGTAGTATTTGAGCTCGATGAAGACGCCCGCCTTGCCCCTTGCGAGCTGCAGAACCTCCCTGAGCGTCGGCACCCGTTGATCGGAGAATTCGGGTGCGAAGGCGCTGCCGATGTCGATCTTCGCGAGATCGGCATTGGTGGCCTGCCAGACCTCGAGAGGCACGCCGGCGGCGCGCATGAAGTCGCGGTCGTGTTCGACGACGACCTCGCCGTCGGCGTTTTCCTGGACGTCGAGCTCGAGCCAGTCGGCGCCGTCCGAGATCGCCCTCTCGAAGGCGGCCACGGTGTTTTCCGGCGCCACCCACGCGCCTCCCCGGTGGGCAATGATCTGCGTCGGGTCCTCCCAGTCGGGATCGTCAACGACCATCAATGAGCTGACCACGGCGATTGCGAGTAAGGCCACCGCGGAGGCGATCAGGAGCTTGCCCGGAACCCTGAACGGCGGCCGATCACCGAGCGAGCCGGGCGGCGAGATCTCCGGTCGCAGCTCCCCCGGCCCTGCGAGGAAGCGATAGAGACGGGTGACCAGCAGCGCGAAGAGCACGGACGCGAACACCGAAATGGCGAGATTGGCGAGCCACGCGAGGAGGATGACCAGTCCAAGTCCAAGCACCAACGCAGTCAGGCTCGACCCGAGCAGAGACACCACGAGTCGACCAAGCCAGCTCGAGACGGTGGTGACGACCACTGAAACGAGTGCGATGCCCAGGAGCCACCCGACGAGCCACACAGTGAACTTCCAGCGGCGATCCCTGGACGCCCGTTCGCTGGCCCGCAGGGCGCGCCGCCCGCCCGTGTTTTCGAAGAGCACCATGGGAACCGACAACAGCCACACTGCGACTTTCGAGGTCACGATCAATGCCACGGCCGCCAGGAGAATGCCGGCCGATACCAGGGCCGCCACGAACTCTGGAGGTTTCTCGGCGAGGTAATAGTTGACGTCGTGCGTGCGTACGAGCAGCCAGTAGATTCCGCCGACGACCGCCAGGAACGGAGCCGCGATGGGCAGCAGCTTCAACAATGCGGTGCCCGCGATTCTCATCAGCGCCGGAGCGCGGCGGTAGGCGTAGACGAGCG
Source organism: Candidatus Sulfomarinibacter sp. (assembly GCA_041560205.1). Lineage (GTDB taxonomy): Bacteria > Acidobacteriota > Thermoanaerobaculia > Thermoanaerobaculales > Sulfomarinibacteraceae > Sulfomarinibacter. The sequence continues at coordinate 12,053 of JBFFBV010000027.1, read as the reverse complement.
CCCGAAGCCAGCTCACGCGCCGATCTTCGGCGGCACCGAAGCCGATCACCATGAGTTGACCGCTTTCCGCGAATCGGATGGCGATCGTGACCGCAGCGACGATGATCAGTGCCGCCAACCCGAAAGGGTGGAGAAAGAAAGCGAGGATCGCTTCGTCGGTCACCACGCCCGAAGCCGTGCGCCAGAGAAAGAGCTTGACGAGGAGGCTGATCGCGGGTGTGATGATCACAACGGCGAGGATCCTCGCCAGCAGGGCGGTGACGACGAGCTGCGGCCAGGCACGCCGAAAGTCGTTGAGTGCTTCGCTGAGAGTTGTCCTCGCCGATGGGCTCAAAGCGTCCTCCAATGACGGTGGCGTTCCATCCTAGTCGAAAACAGACCGAATCGATGCACCATACGGTATGACTCGGAAGAAGAACCCCTGCCTCGAACACGACTGCCATATCTGCTGCCTGGATACTCGGATGACCCTGACCGAAGAGGACAGGAGGCGGCTCGAAGCGGCGGGCCACAGGGATTTCTGCTTCGTCAATGACGATCACGACCTGCAGCTCGTCAATTTTGACGGGCACTGCATCTTGCTCGTCGAGAGCCGTTGCTCGGTCCACAAGGATCGGCCGGAAGGGTGTCGGCTCTATCCCATGATCCTCGATCTGTCGGTCGATCGAGTAGTCCTCGACGCGGTGTGCCCGTGGGCAACCGAGTTCAGATTCACTGCGGAGGACGAGGCGCAGCTGCGCCGCTCGGTCGTCGACGAGGCGATCGAGGGCCGGATCAGAGCGTCCAGAAGCCGATCAGGCTGATCCCGCCGAGTGCGGCGAGCAGAACGAGGCTCAGCCGCCCGGTGCGACGCGTGCCGAAGATGACGGCGTAGATCCCCTTCATGAGGTTGTTGACCGCGGCGGCGACGACCACCGCCAGGGCGGCCGTCTCGATCGTCAGCCCCGAGCCGACGGTCTGGGTGAGACCGAGGATGAAGGGGTCGACGTCGGCGGCACCCATGACGGCCGCCATGATGAGGACGCCGGTGTCACCGAATCGCTCGGCGACCACCTTGGTGGCCACCAGGATCGCGAGAAAGATGGCGGCAAAGGTGAAGGCCGAGGTCATCTCGAGAGGGTTGCCGTCGCGTCGGTCGACCGTCGGGTCGAACTCGCACGCCTCATCATTGGTCGTGCTTCGGGCGAGCAAGGAGCCGACGATGACCGTCAACAGGCCCATGCCCCAGAAAAGGATGGTCAAGCTCTTCGCGAGAGGGGCTGCAAAGAGGAGGAGCAGGATCCACAGCCGGATGTACATCATACCGGTCGCGGAAACGATGGCGCCCGCGAAACCGACCGCGCAGGGCTCCCTCTTCTTCGACTGGCGGGCGAGGACCACCGTCGTGACCGTCGAGGAGTAAGCGCCCCCCAAAAGACCGGCCAGGATCAGGCCCCGGTCTTCGCCCCACCACATGCGCAGGAGGTAGCTGACGTAGGAGACGCCGGAGACCGCCACCACGACCAGCCAGATCTTGAAAGGGTTGATCTCGAAGGGCGTGAAGTCACGGTTCGGGACGACCGGCAGGATGACGGCCGTCAGGAGCAGAAAGCGGAGCAGGGTGCGCATCTCGTGCCGCGGCAGGGTGGTGGCGAGGCCCTCGAGCAGCCGTTTCTCGTGGAGCAGGATGACGGCGACGACTCCCGTGGCGATGGCAATCCAGTACAGGCCCTTGGCGGCGCAGCCGCCGATGGTGAAGGTGAGGAGCGCCGCGGCTTCCGTGGTGATGCCGGGCTCGCCCTGCTGCAATGAGAACCAGTGCGACATCGCCACCAGACCGCCCATGACCACCAGACCCAATGCGAAGGGAACCGCGGTGTCCGGGAAGCCGGCAATGAGGAGGAACCCGCCGAGGCCGATGATCGGGAAGGTGCGAACGCCGCCGATGCCCTCGGGCTCGTGCTCCTCGCGCTCGAAGCCGATCAGCAGGGAGAGGCCGAGCGTCAGCATGAAGCCGAAGAACTCTGGCGGCAGGTGGGAGACGAGGGCGTCCATCAATCCAGTGTACCAATGAGGAGCGCTTAGCAGCCGAGACGACACCGGTGCCACTCCTCACATTGTTTGCCCCGAAGGCGCTATCGATTTGCAGGCGCCGAATTCAAACAATGTGAGGGGTGGCACCCGTCTCGCTGAAGCGGAAGGCGCGAAGAAGAGTGGGTGGGACGGGGATGGAGCATCAATCGTCGGGCACCAATTGATCGAGGAGCGCTGAGTCCGCGAGGCGCGGGACGGTGACGTGGCCCCGCTCCGCGTTGGCGAGATTCCACGTGTTCACCGTTTCGATCGCGTTGTCGTTCCGCGCCCAGGCGCGGCGGGCCACGCCGCCCATTGCGTCCCACTCGAGGGCCGTGTCGAGGATGCGGTCGACTCGCTCCGTACCGTCGAGGACCAGCCCGAAACCGCCGTTGATGGCCTTGCCGGTGCCGACGCCGCCGCCGTTCGACAGCACGGCCATCGTCATGCCGCGGGCGGCGTTGCCGGCCCAGCAGTGGTGCGACATATCGGCGACCGTGTTGGAGCCGTCGGAGATGTTGGCGGTTTCTCGGTAGGGCGAGTCGGTGCCGCCGGTGTCGTGATGGTCGCGCCCCATCATGACCGGCCCGATTTCGCCCTCGCGCACCATGCGGTTGAACTCGCGGGCGATCGCGGTCCGGCCCTCCGCGTCGGCGTAGAGGATCCGGGCCTGGGTGCCGACGACGAGGGCATTCATCTCGGCGTCATGGATCCACTGCCAGTTGTCGCGATCCTGCCCGCGACGCGTGGGGTCGATGCAGCCCATGGCTGCGGCATCGGTCTTGTGCAGGTCGTCGGGATTGCCCGACAGACAGACCCAGCGGAACGGACCGTAGCCGTAATCAAAGCACATCGGCCCCATGATGTCCTCGACGTAGGAGGGCCAGATGAAACCCTCGGAGGTGTCGGCGCCGTTCTTCGCGATCTCGGGCGCTCCCGCGTCGAAAACCGCCTTCATGAAGGCGTTACCGTAGTCCCAGAAGTGGGCGCCCTTGTCAGTGAGGCGGCGAAGTACCTGGAAATGGCGGATCAGGCTCGCGTCCACGAGCTCCGCAAAACGATCGCGATCCGATGCCAGGAGCTCTCGGCCTTCCTCGAAACCGATTCCGGCCGGTGTGTAGCCTCCGTCGTAGGGTACGTGGCACGAGGTCTGGTCGGAATAGAGGTCGACGGCGACGTCGTTGGCGTCGAGGTACTCGAGGAGATCGACCACGTTGCCCAGGTAGGCGACCGACAACGGCTCGCCGTTTCTGGCCGCTTCGAGCATCCACCCAACCGCAGTCTCGAGATCATCCGAGACCTTCGACACCCAGCCCTGCGAGTGCCGGGTCTCGACCCGCGACGGATCGACCTCGGCGACGATGCCGGCGCCACCCGCGATCTCGAGGGCCTTCGGCTGGGCGCCCGACATGCCGCCGAGGCCCGAGGTCACGAAGGTCTTGCCGGCGAGATTGCCGTCCTCGGGAACTCCGAGGTAGAGGCGGCCCGCGTTGAGCAGCGTAATGTAAGTGCCGTGGACGATCCCCTGCGGGCCGATGTACATCCAGCCACCGGCCGTCATCTGTCCGTAGTTGACACACCCCAGGGCGGCCAGCTTGTGAAAGTCCTCCGGCGTGTCGAACATCCCGACCATCAGACCGTTGGTGATGATCGCGCGCGGCGCCTCGGGACGGGACGGGAAGAGCCCAAGCGGGTGACCCGAGCTGACCACCAGGGTCTGGCTCTCGTCCATGATCTCCAGGTAGCGCTTGATGAGCAGGTACTGCATCCAGTTCTGGCAGACCTGGCCCGACTCTCCGTAGGTGACGAGCTCGTAGGGGTAGAGGGCGACATCGAAATCGAGGTTGTTGTCGATCATCACCTGCATGGCCCTGGCCTCGGTGATGCGACCGGTGTAGGTGTCGATGGGTCTGCCCTTGACCTCTCCGTCCGGCCGGTAGCGGTAGCCGTAGATCCGCCCCCGGGTGCGAAGCTCTTCGAGGAACTCCGGGGCGACGACCTCGTGGTGCTCGACCGGCACGTATCGCAGGGCATTCGCCAGTGCGACCCTGGTGTCGTGAGGGTTGAGCGTGTAGCCGCGATCCGGCGCACGTCGAATTCCGGCCTTGAAATCCTTGGCTTCCGGCAGCTCCGACAGCTCGACGGTGAGTACGGGCTCGGTCATCTCATCCTCCGGTGAGGCATTGTATCGCCGCCCGATGCCGATGAAGGTCCGGAGCCGCGAAGCGGCGAAAGATGTTCAGCCTGGGGCGTGAGCCCAGGTTCGGGGACGGAAGAAAAATGGAAAAGCCGCGGAGCGGCGACAGACATGTCGCTCCACACCATTCGACTCCCGCCATTGCCGACGATCTGTCGCCCCCTCCGGGGCTTTCTTCATCTTCTGGAAACGTTTCCCTGGGGCTCACGCCCCAGGCGATGCATCTCTGTCGCGCCTCCGGCGCTTCGTATAGGACTCCGATGCGAAGCTCACTCCGCGAAGGGAATGGCCGCGATCTCGACCTCGGGGTTGGAGAGGCTGTTCACCTTGACCCCGGCCGAGGACAGCGAGTAGATCGCGTCCTCGATGTAGACGCTGCGCCGCATCCACGCGTGACCGTCTTCCTCCGTGAGGTCCTGGTGATCGATCCTGCCCAGCTCCCGGATCCCGTCCTCCGGGTCCACGGCCAGCACCAGCAAACCGCTGAACCGCCCGTTGGCACCCGAGATGTAGGCGGGGATCGACAGGACGCCCCGGTGGTAGGTGAAGGCGTGGTGGTCGTCCATCGCCTCGGACCACGACCACGTGTCCTCGTCGCTCTCAATCAGATAGCGATGGGCGAGGGCCGGGTTGGCGAAATCCCGGACGTCGAAGATGCTGGCGGCGAGCCCGAGCACCCGGCCCTCCTCGTCGGCCTCTTGGCCCACCGCCAGCAACCAGTCATCTCCGATCGGATGGAGATAGGACGAAAAACCCGTCACCTCGAGCTCGCCGACGACCTTCGGAAACATCGGATCCTCGAGATCGAGGGTGAAGAGGGGATCGATGCGCTCGAAGGTGACGACGTAAGCCTTCTCGCCCATGAAGCGTACGGCAAAGATCTGTTCACCGGGACCGAGCCCGCCGACATGACCCATCTCTCTGAGATTGCCCCCGCCGTCGTCGGCGAGAACGGTGACCGAGCTCGCCCGTTCCTGCTCGGGCGTCGTGCCCCACCACCAGTCGAAGTCAGTCGCGGCCACCCTCAGATAGCCATCGTGTTCGGAGAGGGAAAACTGGTCGAGGATCCAGCCATCGACCGTGCCCGAAGCCGAGTAGCTGACCGGTGATGGCCGGGAGGGGTCGAGCTCGAACTTGTGGATTGCGGTCGTCATCCTCATTTCGGTCGGTGCGAAACCCCACCACCACCAGTCGCTGGTCTGGGCTACATAGAGGCTGTTTCTCGACGCGTACACCGTCCAACCATCCGCGACCAGACCTGCCGCAGTGACCGGCCCCGGGTCGTCGAGGTCGAGATGCAGGACCGAGAGCACCGCCCAATCCGAGACCTCCGCGGGCCTGAAAAGCGAGCCGCAGTCGACGAGGTTGCGTGGAGCCGTATCGTCGCCGGGTGCCGATCGATCGCGAAGCTGCGGGAGAAAATCGCCGATCGAATATTCTTCCAGAATCTCCGTCACCAGTGGTGTGAGGATGTTCCGCGCCTCAGCGAGGATACGCTCGCGCTCCTCCTCGCTGGCGTCCCACGGGATCTCGTCGGGTAGCCCGATGTCGTCGCCCCAGATGAGGTCCCAGAGCTCGGGCGGGTAGTCGATAAAGGTCCTGATGACGGCGTAGAGATCGCCATCGATCAACCGCGCATCTACCAGCCAGCCCTCGACATCGACCGTGCGCGTGGACCTGGGGGACGAGGGATCGGAGATGTCGAAAATCTCGAAGCGCGCCGCTCCAGGCGGTCTCGGAAACTCGACATCGGGCTCATAGAAACCCGACGCTGTGACGGCGAGATCCTGATGGAGGAATAGACCCCAGCTCGGGAGACCGATTCGCGCCGCAGCTACCTGGGCGGCGGCAGACGAAGGCCAGGATCGGAGCACGTGCAGGGTATCTCCCTCCGTGGCGTACAGATGTGTTCCGTTGGTCTTGACGATGTCGATCTCGTCGACGCCCTGCACCTGGTTGTTTGTCGTGGTGTAATCGTTCGGCACGTCGGAGACGTCGCGGCCGTCTTCGGGTCCAGCCCAGGGGATCATGTACCACCAGTGATAGCGGTGCTCGATCAGGGTTTCCACCGCGACCTCGATGAAGTACGAGCGAAGCTCCTGGCAATCAGCGAAAGACGTGAGCTTGGCGGTCGGGTCTGCCGGGCGGATCGGTCGAGTCCGGCGGTCCGCAGTCCGCCGGATGCGACGCTCTTCCTTGGCCAGTTCACTGGGTGAGGCCGACGAGAGCCCGGCCAGACATATTGAAAGCACCGCAGCGGTGCCATGTTTCCAATTCATGACCAACCTCCACAAGGTCGAGGTGCCGAACGGATATGGACAATATATATCGCGCGATCCTCCCGCGCCCTCGTCCATGTCCGCGTCGGGAGCCGAAAAGGTGATCGAGGCCACCGCCAGCCTCGTGACAGACCCCGGGCCATCGAGAGATTCTGGTTCTCGATATTGATCTCGATTCTGCAACGACAAAGGCCTTGATTAAGCCTCCGGGGAGAGGGCTAAAGTACTCGTGGAAAATCACTAATCCTCGGTTGGATAATGTTCGCAAATACTTTCACAATCGGTTAAGATTTTCATTCTGGAGGGTGCCGAACCCAATGATGGCTCTCGACACGGTGGATGTAAAGCGGCAGGTCCGGGTCATGATGATCGACGGCGGCCACCGTGTTCGCGCCCACCTGAACACCCTCGGCATCCACATCGGTGACTGGCTGACAGTCGTCGAGCGGGCTCCCTTCCGGGGGCCTGTTCTCGTGGAGATCAACGGCACCCGTCTCGCTCTCGGACGCGGCATCGCCGCCAAGATTCAGGTCGAGATGGACGGCGAGGTGCAGCCGCTGGTTCGACGACCGCCGGAGGCCGAGGCCGAGCAACGATGAGGTTCGTCCTCGCCGGACAGCCCAACTCGGGCAAGAGCACGATCTTCAACTCTGTTGCCGGCTATCGAGCGGCCACGGCCAACTTCCCCGGATCGTCCATCTCCTTCACCTTCAGCCGTGCACTGATCCACGGCCGGGAGGTCGAGGTCGTGGATCTGCCGGGGATCTACTCCCTGACCTCGTCGAAGGAGGACGCCGGCAAGGCCGAGGGCTACCTCCTCGAGGAGTCCTACGATCTCATCATCAACGTCATCGACGCCAGCCGCCTCGGGCGGTCGCTCGAGCTGACCATGCAGCTCTTGGAGCTCGAAAGGCCGATGATCGTTGCCCTCAACATGATGGACGAAGCCGTGCGCCACGGTGTCGAGGCCGACCCCGAGGGGCTGTCGCGGCAGATCGGCGTCCCGGTGGTGGCGACGGTGGGCCGCAGGGGCCTCGGCCTGAAGGAACTCTTTCGGCGAGCGCTCGAGCACGCCCACATTGGAGAGAACAGTATCGCCCTCACCCTCGACCGAGAGGTGGAAGAGGCGATTGAAGAGGTGGCCGATTTGCTCGAGGCCGCCGGTGTCGACAACGGGGTGCCGCTGAGATTCGTGGCGGAGAAACTGCTCGAACGGGACCCGCATTTCGAGCGTGAGGTCTACGCCCTGCACCCCGACCTCAAGAAGCGGGTGAGGGACGTCGCGGCGGTTCTCCAGAAAGCCCACGGCTGGAGCGCAGACCAGGTGATCTCGGGGAGCCGCCATGCGGTTGCGCATTGCATCGAAGAAGAGGTGGTGACCCTCGAGCGACCACAGATCGGGTGGCGCGAGTGGGCCGACCGGGTGTTCCTCCACCCGTGGACGGGCGGGCCGGTCATGGTCGCGATCCTCGGCCTGCTCTTCTGGGTCGTATTTCGGGTCGGCCAGCGGCTCGAGATGCCGCTGGTCGAGTTCACCGACCGTCTCGCGTCCTCTCTGGCCGAGAGACTACCGCCTGAAACGCTTCTCGGGACGCTTGCCGGCGGTGCCCTCACAGGGATCGCGGGCGGCGTCGCGATTGTCCTGCCCTACCTGTTGCCCTTCCTGATTGGCCTGGCGATCCTCGAGGACAGCGGCTACTTGCCGCGCATGGCCTACATCCTCGACAACTTCATGCACCGCATCGGACTCCACGGGAAGTCGGTGCTGCCGCTGATCCTCGGCTACGGCTGCTCGGTCCCGGCAATCATGTCCGCGCGCATCCTGCCCTCGCTCCGCGACCGGCGAATTACGGCGGTGCTGGCGTCGTTCATCCCGTGCTCGGCGAGGACGATCGTCATCTTCGGTTTGGTGGCGGCCTACATGGGCCCGTTGTGGGCCCTCGGGATCTACCTCCTCAATCTCTTCATCGTGGTGCTTTTGGGCAACGTGCTGGCGAGGACCATGAAGGGCGCGCCGCCGGGCTTGATCCTCGAGATTCCCGAGCTCCAGCTCCCGCAGCTCACGACACTTGCCGCCAAGACCTGGCTGACGCTCAAGGAGTTCATCACCATCGCGTGGCCTCTGCTGGTCGTGTCGTCCGTGATCCTCGGCTTTCTCGAGTGGGCCGATGCGGCGGATACGATCAACGGTATGCTGGCGCCGCTCACCGTGTTCGTGCTGGGACTACCGGCCGCTGTCGGCATGACCCTGGTGTTCGGCATTCTCCGCAAGGAGCTCACCCTGGTGATGCTGGTCCAGGCGCTCGGCACCACCCACCTCTCGGCGGTGATGACCGAGGGTCAGATGCTGACCTTCACGCTCTTCGTCGTCTTCTACGTGCCCTGCGTGGCGACGGTGGCGGTGATGGCGAAGGAGCTCGGATGGCGGGACACGGCGGTGATCTCCGCCTTTTCGGTCGTGCTGGCGGTTGTCATCGGTGTCGCCGGCCGCTTCAGCTACGCCATTTTCCAGTAGTTCGGCCTACTCGACGTTCTCCGGGGTGCGGCGCTCTTCTTCGGCCTGCTCGGCGAGCTCCCTCGCTCTCTCGGCGAGCTCTTTCGCCCTCTCCTGGAACTCGGCCTGCCGTTCCCTGGCCTGACGACGAAGCTCATCGCGCTCGGCCTCGGACAACCGTGACCGTTCGGCGGCCTCTCGCGCGAGCTCCCTCGAGCGCTCGGCGAGCTCCCGTGACCGTTCTCTGGAGAGCCTCGCCCTCTCGCGCGCCTCGAGCTGGGTCTGCCTCTGCAGCTCACGGTGTTCTTGGCGGAGCTTTTCGCGTTCGCCTTCCGTCATCCGGTGTTGCTCGGCGGCTTCCCGTGCCAGCTCTCGGGCCCGATCGGCGAGCTCTCGAGACTCCGCCCTGAGGGCGCGCGCCTCCGCACGTGCCCGTGCTTCGACTTCTGCACGCTCGCGGTGCGCCTCTCGCTGGCGAGCTCTCGCGTCGGCCCGGGCGCTGTCCCGTTGGGTGGTTTCGGCGGGAGTCGTCTTTTCGGTGTCGGACGGCGGCTCCGGAGCGGTGGGGGAAGCCTGAGGTGCAGGCTTGCCACGGCGGGGTTCGGGCGCCCGCGGCGGGGCCGGCTCCGATCGCGGTTCGGGCGCGACGGCTGGCACTGGCTCGACCGACTCTCCAGGCGCCACTGGCGGGCTGGGCGGCGCCACAGATCGAGGAACAGCTGACGGTGAAGGCGCACTGTCGTTCACGGGCGCAGGCGGCGGAGGAAGTTCACCGGCTTCCGGTGCAGAGGGTGCAGCCGGAGGTGCCGGAGCATCGGTTTCGTCGACCGCGGGAGACCACGGTTGCACGGGGGCCGCATCCGAGCCCAACGGAGAGATGTTGGCGTGAGCTGCCGGTGGCATGATGGCCGGCAGGAGCAGCACCGACGCGAAAAGGAGAGCCACCAGCAACGGTACCGCCCAAGGTCCTGAGCGGCGCTGTTCGGGAGCGCCGGAGATCAGATGTCGAACGCGGCGGTCGAGGCGAGGCCCGGCCGCGAAGGCCGTGGCCGGCACACCGGGCGGGTTCGACACGCCCCAATGCGCCACCACCACCAGACAGCGGGCGAGACCGAGTCGGTCCCCGGTGCAAGCCACCGCCCGTTCGTCGGTCAGATGTTCTGCGATCTCCTCGAGGCGGCGCCTGACGAGCCGATTGAGCGGTTGCAGGAAGAGCACGGCCTCACCGAGGCGGTAGAGAAGCTGCCACATGGGATCGCGGCGGGCCAGGTGGCCCAGCTCGTGCGCGAAGAGGCTCTTCTGGTGCTCGTGGGCGAGGTCCCCGACCCGTTCCGGACAGCAGATTTCGGGCCGCCGGATCCCGGTGGCGAAGGGCACGGCGATGGCCGGCGAAGTGCTGAGCCGCACTGATCTGCGGAATCCCATGGCCGAGGCGAGACGTTCCAGAAGTTGTCCGGTCGGCCGAAAACGACGCGTTTCGAGCAAACGTCTGAGGTCGAGGATCGAGCGGCCGAGGATGGCCAGCGCCATCATCGATCCGAGGGCCCACAGGGACACCAGGACCGCCGACCACAAGCCTTCTCGCCCAATAGCAGAATCTGGATTCGGCAATACAGCACCTTCACTCATGACGGTCTGCGACGCGGTGCTTCCCATAAATACGGCGGCTTCGCCGACCGAGAGCTCGTCGATGACCAGTGGACCGCCGATCGGCTCGACACCGAGCCCGACCTGCATGGTCGCGGTCAACAGGCCGCCGATCAACGCGGTTCGGAGGAAGGCCTCCTGGAGCGCGAGTCGGCGGTCGCCGAGGTATCGTGCCGCCAGCCAGGCGGCAGCGAGCAGAATCGTGCTGTGCACCAGGTAGGTGAGGAGCCAGGATGCGATCGTCGCGGCGTTCATTGGTGCTCGTCCCTTCTCTGCTCGGCCCCTTCCAGGAGCGTGCGGAGCTTTTCGATCTCGGCCTCTTCGATATCGTGATCGGCCACCAGGTGCGACACCAAGGCCGCCGGGTCACCGGCGAAGAGCCGGTCCAACAGCTCGCCGACCATCGTCGACCGGACCTCGTCCTCGGTGACCGCGGGCCGGTAGACAAAGTGCCGGTCCTCGACCCGGTGGGCGACGACGCCCTTGTTCTCCATCTTACGAAGCATGGTGGCAATGGTTGTCGGTGCGAGGCCACGCTCGTCGTAGAGCGCTTCGTGGACCTCGGCCACCGTCGCCTCGTCCCGCTCCCACAGCACCCGCATGATGGCGTGCTGCAGCTCTCCGAGTGTGTGCTTGCCCATCGGTCCTCCAATCGCGAAACGACTACCAAGGTAATACTACCTAGGTAGTTTGTCAATAGTGGGCAAAGATCAATCTTTCTGAGGTATCCGGAAAGTGCTGGATTCAAACAGCTTAGTCTCCCCAGGGATTCCCCAGGAAGTGACCAGTCTTTCCATCACGACTTCCCGGCCGTCGGGCCCGACTGTGGCGGTATGGGCCAGGCGGCAAACCACCACGGACGGCAGACACGCAGCGGCAACCCGCTGACCGGGACCCGCGCCGATCGTTGGGGCGGTGGGCTCGGATCTGAAATCTCACCGCCGTCCCCGCCTCGCCCGAAGGGGGTTCCGATGAAGGCGAGGCTTTGGGTGGCGTGTGTTGGTGTCGTGCTTGTTTCAACATCCGTGGTTCAGGCGAACGACGGTGTGGTGCAGGCGAGCGCAGGCGCCGAGGCGGGTGTCCAGGGAAACGTTCCGAAGACCGCGATGTTCAAAAAACAAAAATCGGCCGACAAGCTCCGCGATGCCTTTCCGGTAGCGCTCGAGAGAGTTCAGGAGATTCCTCAGTGCGGCGGGCTTTTCGCCGAGCTCGAAGCCGACGGAATCGAGATGCTGAAGACGACGATTTACATGCCGACCCACCGGATGGACGAGCAGACGGTGTGCCAGAACGCTGCGGCCTTCACCTGGGTCGGCGGTGCCCACACCCGTCTCTGCCGGCGTTTCTCGTCGTTGCCGGATGAGCGCGCGGCGATGACGCTGAT
>JBFFBV010000026.1:0-48754 GCA_041560205.1 Candidatus Sulfomarinibacter sp. | reverse complement strand
GAGCTCGAGCTCCTGTCGCCCAAGGTACCGCTGCGGATCCGGAAGCTGATGGAGCGCTGTCTGCAGAAGGACGCGAGCCGTCGCCTGCAGTCGATCGGCGAGGCGAGGATCGCGCTCCAGGAGTGGCTGGAGAACCCGGAGACCGAGACGACGGCGCCGACGGCTGCCCCTCGAGGCTGGCGGCGGTGGCTGCCGGCGGCGATTGGCGCGGCCGGTCTCGTCGTCGGTGGCGTCCTCGGAGCCATTTTTCTCGGCACGGGCGGACCGGGCAGCGAACCCGTGCGGCGCTTCAAGGTGCAGATCGCGGACTCGGTGCTCGACTGGTCGCTGGGCTCCAGCGTGGTGATGTCGCCGGACAGTCAGTACCTCGCCTACGTCGAGGGCGGCGGCAACGACTCGGCCCTGTTCCTGCGTCCCCTCGATCAGTTCGAGGGCCACGAGGTCGCCGGCGGCACCGGGACGAATGCCGCGTACCACCCGTTCTTCTCTCCCGACGGCCAGTGGCTCGGCTACGTCACGCCGTCGTCGCTGAAGAAGGTCTCGGTGACGGGCGGCGCCCCGATCACGCTGTGCGAGGTCGACCGCAGCCGTGGCGCGAGCTGGGGGCCTGAGGGCACGATCGTCTTCGCATCCACCGCGAGCAGCGGTCTCTCGATCGTTCCGGCGACCGGAGGCGAGCCGCAGGCGCTGACGACCCTGGACGAGGCGGCGGGCGAGGTCAGCCACCGCTGGCCGCAGTGGCTGCCGGGGGGCAAGAGAGTCCTTTTCACCGCAGGCAGTGGGGAGGGGGACTTCTCGAGTGCCAGCCTGGTGGTGCTCGACGTCGCGAGCGGTGAACGCACCATCATCCACCGCGGCGGCTACTACGGCCGCTACGTGCCGACCGGGCACGTGCTGTTCGTCAACGACGGCACGGTCTTCGCCCTACCCTTCGACATCGACAAGATCCGCGCTACCGGCACCCAGTTCCCCGTGCTCGAGGGCATCGAGGCAGACCCCGTTCACGGCTCGGCGCAGTACGACGTCGCAGAGACCGGGCTGCTCGCATATCTGCCGCAGGTCGCGGATCTTCGTCCCTTCTCCATCGTCAGAGTCGACAAGGACCAGCGCAGCGAGAACCTGTGGCAGGAGCCAGGGGTCTTTGGAACGCCCACGTTGTCCCCCGATGGACAACGCCTCGCGCTCGGGGTCCTGCGCGACGACAACTGGGACATCTGGGTCTACGACCTCGAGCGCGGGGTCGCGACCCGCATCACCTTCGGTGAGGGTTACGACGCGGACCCGGTGTGGTCGCCGGACGGGCGCTGGCTCGCCTTCTCGTCAGACCGCGACGGCGACACGACGGTGTACCGCAAGCGCGCGGACGGCTCCGGTCAGGCCGAGCAATTGATCGAACCGGACATGATGGCGAGCCCCTTCCCGGATTCCTGGTCGCCCGACGGTAAATGGCTGATGGTGAGCCCGACCGGGTCTGGAGGCAACGACCTCTGGGTCGTGCCCGTGACTGGAGAGGGCGAGCCAGAGACGTTCATGGCAACCCCATACGCCGAAGTCTTCGCGGCCTTCTCGCCGAACGGGCGGTGGGTGGCCTATCAGTCGAACGAGTCCGGCCGAATGGAGGTCTACGTAGGGTCCTTCCCGGGCGGCGGCGGCAAGTGGCAGATCTCCGACGAAGCAGGCTCGCAGCCCGTGTGGTCGCGTGACGGTCGCCGCCTCTATTACCGTACCGACCAGGGCGTCATGGTGGCCGACGTCGACGGCAGCGGTGAGAGCTTCCGCGCCGGCAAGCCGCGCCCCGCGATCACCGGCAGCTATGTCGGTGGGCTGTTTGGGGTCCAGGCCGGCAACTACTTCTTCAAGGATTACGACGTCGCGCCCGACGGCAGCTTTGTGCTTTTTTCGGGCGACGACGAGTTGCCCGGGGGCGTGACCACCGCCAAGCTCGTGACCGGGTGGTTCTCCGAGCTCGAGCGCCTGACGACGGCGATCGGCAGATAAAAGACGGCACGGCAATACGTAGGGGCGGGTTTTATCCCCGCCCTTGTCGGCTGCCTTCGCCAGATCGCGCAAGGGCGCCATTGGTGGCGCCCCTCCAGAGATCCGACCCGGCCATTCCGAGTCGTAACCGATCAGTATCGCAAGACGTCGCGGCCTACGGCTCGTCCGAAACCTTGATGATGAGCTTGCCGTTGTGGGAACCGTCGAAGAGCCGGTTGATGTTTTGCGGTGCGGTCTCGAGGCCGTTGTAGACATCGACCCGGTAGGTCAGCCGGCCCTCGGCGTGCCACTCGCTCATCTTTTCGATCGCCTCGCCGGCTCGACGCATGTAGTCCATGACGATGAAGCCTTCGACCCGCGCACGTCGAATCAGGACCATCGGAAACATGGAGGGTCCTGGAACCGGCTCGGTCGCGTTGTAGCCGGAGATCAGACCACAGATCACCACCCGCGCGAAGTTGTTGATCCACATCAGCTCGGCATCGAGGATCTCGCCACCGACGTTCTCGAAGATCACGTCGATGCCGTCGGGGCAGTGCTTGTGAAGCTGGCGAGCCACGTTCTCGGTCTTGTAGTTGATGGCGGCATCAAAGCCCAGCTCATCGGTCAGCCAGGCGCACTTGGCGTCGCTGCCCGCGATGCCCACCACCCGGCAGCCGACGATCTTGCCGATCTGCCCGACGATCGAACCCACCGCCCCAGCGGCGCCGGACACGACGAGCGTCTCGCCGGCCTCGGGCTTGCCCACGTCGAGGAGGCCGAAGTAGGCGGTGAGTCCCACGATCCCGAACAGGCCGAGGTGGGCAGTGAGCGGCAGCGGCGAAGGGGGGATCTTCCGCAGGTCGGAGCCGTTCACGATGCCGTAGTCCTGCCAGCCGATCGATCCGGAGACGATGTCACCTTCGGCAAGGCGATCGTCGCGAGAAGCCTCGACAACACCCACGGCCAGCCCCCGCATCACGTCGCCTATCTCTACCGGCTCGACATAGGAAGGACCTTTCTTGACCCAGGCACGATTCGCGGGGTCCAAAGACAGGTAGATGTTGCGCACCAGCACCTGGCCCTGGTTGAGCTCCCCCACCGGTTCCTCGACCCACTCGAAGTCGGATTCCTCGATCAGGCCCTTCGGCCTGGCGGCCAGACGCCACTGGCGGTTGATTCGGTCGGTCATCATGACTCCCTTCAGGTGCGCCAGTATGACCGTTTTCGGGCACAGTGTGAAAGCGCTTGATGCGAGATTGCGGCGCCCGAACCGCGGGGCATCGACGCGAGGGACCGCTCTGGGGCAGCCGTACAATGTGTGTGTGCATCTTGGGGTTCGACTGACGACAAGGCCTCGGGCCATCAAGCGGTGTCTCGTCGCCGTCCCTGACAGCGTTTCGAAAGCCACGAGTCATCCGACTCTCGTGGTCTGCATCGTTGTCGCGCTGGGTGTGAGTCTGGGTGGTGACTGTGGCTTCGCACAGACGGTGCACCCCGAAATCTGGCCGCAGCCCACTCCGGCTCTTTCTGTGGACCCTGATCTCGAGCTGGCGGTGGAAGAGCTCCTGACACGGCTCACTCTGGAGGAGAAGGTCGGGCAGGTGCTGCAGGTCGAACGCGGTCAGGTGACGGCCGAGGACATTCGAAACTACCACCTCGGCTCGGTGCTCAGCGGCGGCGGTTCACATCCGAGCGCTGGCAACGACCCCGATGACTGGTTGGCGTTGGCCGACGCGTACTACGACGCCTCGATGGACGTTTCCGACGGGGGTCAGGCCGTGCCGATCATCTGGGGGGTCGACGCAGTTCACGGCCACAACAACGTCCGAGGAGCCACCGTGTTTCCTCACAACATCGGCCTCGGGGCAACCGGGAATCCCGATCTGTTGCGCAGAATCGGCGAGATCACCGCCATCGAGGTGGCGGTGACCGGTCTCGATTGGACCTTCGGGCCCTGCGTCGCAGTCGCACGCGACGATCGCTGGGGCCGGACCTACGAGGCCTACTCAGAGGACCCTCAAATCCATCGCGAGCTGGCGGGCGAGATGGTCAGCGGCTTGCAGGGAGCCGCAGCCGGCCCGGATTTCTTCGCCGGCGGCACGATCGTTGCCACCGCGAAACACTTCCTCGGCGACGGCGGGACGGCCGGAGGCGTCGACCAGGGGGACAACCTGGCAAGCGAAGAGGCGCTCCGCGACATCCACGCGGCCGGCTACGTCGCCGCCATCGAATCCGGCGTCCAGACGGTGATGGCCTCGTTTTCGAGCTGGCGCGGCCGTAAGCTGCACGGATTCGATGAGCTCCTCACCGACGTGCTGAAGGACAGGATGGGTTTCGACGGCTTCGTCGTCGGCGACTGGAACGGCCACGGCCAGGTGCCGGGGTGTTCCAACAGGAGCTGCTCGGAGGCTTTGAACGCCGGCATCGATATGTTCATGGTGCCGTATCGCTCGGACTGGACCCTGCTCTACAGCAACCTGATCACTCAGGTGAGCTCGGGCGAGATCTCTCTGGCTCGCCTCGACGACGCGGTCCGCAGGATTCTCAGGGTCAAGATGCGGGCCGGGCTGTTCGAGCGTGGCCGGCCCTCCGAACGACCATTTGCGGGTGATCCGGACCACTTCGGAACGGCCGCGCATCGCGAGGTCGCCCGACGGGCCGTCCGCGAGTCGCTGGTGCTCCTGAAAAACGACGACCAGATCCTCCCGTTGTCGCGGCAGCAGCGAGTGCTGGTCGCGGGCGACGGCGCGAACAACATCCCGAAGCAGTGCGGAGGCTGGACCTTTACGTGGCAGGGCACGGGCACCTCCAACGCCGACTTCCCCGGCGCCACGTCCATCTGGGAAGGGATCCGGCACGTCGTCGCTGCAGGTGGTGGGACGGCCGAGCTGAGCGAGAACGGGAGCTTCACCACGGTGCCCGACGTTGCAGTGGTGGTCTTCGGAGAAGATCCCTATGCCGAGATGCACGGCGACCGTGCCCACCTCGACTATGGCGCCACCAGCCCGGATGATCTGGCGCTGATCCAGCGCCTTCGCGCAGCCGGCGTGCCTGTTGTCTCGGTCTTCCTGTCGGGACGCCCGCTGTGGACCACGCCCGAGATCGAAGCCTCCAATGCCTTCGTCGCGGCGTGGCTCCCCGGAACGGAGGGGGGCGGGATCGCGGAGGTCATCTTCCGCAATCCCAACGAGAGCGTGTGGCACAACTTCGAGGGCACCCTCTCGTTCTCCTGGCCGCGGTCTCCGACGCAAACGGCGGTGAATCGCGGAGAGGTACCGTACGACCCGCTCTATCCCTTCGGATTCGGGCTGCGCTACTCGGGTCCCTCCGGAGTCCGGAGGGGAGCTCGGAGAGTACAGCCGGCGCACTAGACCGACAGGCGTGTCGCTGAGGTATTGGGTCGTTCCGTCGATGCCACAGCGGACGGTCACCCCCTCTCGAGCTTCCGCCGCCCGCCGTGTATGACATGCACCGCATGACCAGCCGCGTCTCGTCACTCGTTCTCGGTGCACATCGAAGGTGAGCCGGTCTCGACGCGATCAGGGCCTCATTGGAGCAGCGATGAGCCGAATGCTCTTCACTCGGCGCGCGACTCGAGATGCGCGCGCACCAAGGCCGACCAGTGTCTGAGAATGCGTTCCGCGTCGGCCATGTTGCCGACGCTGCTCGTCTGTCGAGAGCTCACCGTCGTGTCCGCCCTCCGGTGATCGATCACTCTTCCCACAATTTGCCCTGTTTCGGAATCGAAGAGCTCCAGACGGAGGCTCATCTGGACAGGGATGGTGGTGAAGTTGGTTTCCCTCCCTGACGACTGCACGTCCGGCGCCGTGATATCGAGGTCGACGATCTCCGGGCGAATGGCCAAGGTCCCCTCTCCGACAGCATCACGGTCATCTCCCAGCTCGATCATCGCCACCTCGGCGGCGAAGATCTCGCGGCAGGACGCAGCCACCGCCTGCTCGATCCGCTTCATATCCTCGGTCGTCACCCGTCGATGCGGCCCGCGATTTCGGTTCTGGTCGCGCAACCAGTTGTCGCGAATCTGCACGCTGCACTCATCGACCGCAACCTGTCGATACGCGTCCAGATCGAAATTCGGTGCTTGGTAGACGGCGTCGAACGGCGTCCCGGCGATCCTCGGCAGTCCTTCGTCACTGATCTCCGGAAACTTGCTGGAGGCGCAGCCGGTCCCAATCAACGCCTGGAGGAGCGTGATCGAAAGACACGTGACTGCGACCGCTTTATTTTTCATCGCTTGCATCTCCAGTTTCCACCCGCCGGCCCCCATTGATGGCGACGCGAGCTCACCAGCTGACGGCGACGACATCGTACCCTCTCTTCGCCGCATCAGGTAGGTTGCGCCGTCGACGAACGGTGCACGATCTGGGCGCTCAAACGGCGGTCCAGCACATCTTCCGAGCGCCCCTGCAGCTGTGCCAGCAGGACCTCGGTCGCGACCTGGGCGACCTGAGATATCGGCTGGCACACAGTGGTCAACGGAGGCCAGGAGAAGCGTGCGAACGAAGTGTCGTCGAAACCGGCGACCGACAGCTGCCGGGGAACCTCCAATCCCATTTCGTGGGCGACCGTCAGGACACCCATCGCCATGTGATCGTTGCTGGCGAAGATCGCCGTCGGCAGGGGATCTCGTTCCAGGAGCTTTTTGGCACACGCGTATCCCGACTCATAATCGAAAAGACCCTGTTCCACGAGGGTTTCATCAAAGCCGATATCATGGTTTTTGAGAGCGCTGCGATATCCGGTGAGACGATCATGGCTCGAGCCGTGATCGGGATGGCCCATGATGAAGCCGATGTGCCGGTGGCCGAGGCCGAGCAGATAGTCGGTCATCGTGGCGGCCGCTTCTTCGTCGCCCACCGAAACCCACGGCAACCCTTCATACGGCCGTTGGGACACACGAACGCAGGGGATGCCCTGTTCGAGCATGGCCCGATTGAACCCATCGACATCCGATATCGGCTGGAGCGCAACAAATCCATCGACGGTCGATCGGTGTTTGAGGTCAACGATCTCCTTCACCAGGGTGGGAGACCATACATCACACGGCTGAATGAGAAGACCGTATCCCTGGAGGCGACAGGCCTCGAGCGAGCCATACTGCATTTCGGTCACATAATCCGAATTGGGGTTTTCGTACAGCATCCCGATGACGAACGCTCGATTGGTCGCGAGCCGTCGCGCCGACAGGTTGGGCTGGTAGTCGAGCTTCTGCGCCGCCTCGATCACACGGTCGTGGGTCGCAGAACGGACGTGGGGCTCGGCATTGAAAACCCGCGAGACGGTCTTGATCGAGACACCGGCCAGGCGGGCCACGTCGTTGATGGTTGGTCGGTCTCGACTCACCTACCCTCCACCTTCTCCTCGACTCACACCAGCCAATGGGGAGATGATTGTATCAATTTCCAGATTCCCCAGAGGGTGCGGTGTGGCCGAGCAGCGTCTCCTCTTCACTCAAGTTTCGGGTGCACCGGCCGCGGCGCAACGCAGTGTGCGCCGCCCCTTCCAGGGCGAGGTTATCGTCTCGCACAAGGTAGACCGGAACCCGCTCGAGCACCACACGCATGCGCCCCTTGTCGACCAAAGCCTCGAGAATCGGATCCGACCCGACGGCGTCAATCACTTTCGGCGCCACACCGCCGCACAAATAGACCCCAGCCGTCGCCATCATGGTCAAGGCGATGTTACCCGCCGCCGCTCCGACAAACCTACTGAAGATCGCGAGCGTCTGTCCGCAAACGAGGTCCGAGTCGGCGCGTTCCACGATCTCGGGCGCTTCGAGCCGTGGAGCGTGCGCCGGTGCCAGGAGCGAATAAATCCGCGGCAGGGCCGGCCCCGACGCCACTCGCTCCCAACTGACATGCCCGTACTCATGGCCGAGCTCGTGCACCAGGGCGAGATCGATCGCGTCACGTGGCGCGAAGGTCGCGTGGCCGGCTTCCGTCGCGAAGGCGCGACCGCTCGGTGTCAAACCAGCCACACCGACGCCGGTTCCCAGCGAGATCACGGCCCGGTTTCCGAGGGGGTCCGGTTGCCCTTCGCGCAAGCACAGGAAATCGTCTGCGGGATGTTCGTGGACTGCGACAGCCGAGGCCTCCACGTCGTTGATGAATTCCACCTCGTCTGTCTTCGCGACCTTTCTCAGTTCTTCCCTTTCGACTCGCCAGGGCAGGTTCGTCAGATGAACCGCCCTCTCCGAGTTGACCGGCCCGGGCAGTCCCAGGCACACCACGTCACACCGGGTGCCCCGCGTCGAGAGAAACTCGGAGACGATCTCTGCCACGCCGCCGTAGGTCGCGCTCGGATAGGTTTTTTGAGCAACCTGTCCGAGTCCATCCGCACCGAGCACGTAGATTGCAAGCCTCGAGTTGGTGCCGCCGATGTCACCGGCCAGGATCGTCATGCCGAGAGATTCTGGCAACTGATTGTGTGGAATCACAGGAGCCTCTCCTGAAATTAAATCTCAATTACGTTGGCTTTTTCCTAGAAAAATCTTCTCCTCCCGACGACTCATTCTTACAGACTATTGACAACGCTGTCAACTTTACGTTAGGCTGCGATCGAGCTGGCATGAAGCACTTCGAAAACGGCCCGCCCAGCGCAGCACACCGGATCGCCGGAACCACGCTGCCGGACCTTCGCCACGGGGCGACGGGATCCCCTCTGGCTGAGGCTAAAAGTCTCGAAATTCAAGGGATACAGAGAGAAGGAGCCCGCACCGAAGGTGGCAACCAATGCCCGACGCGCGATTGGATACCACCGGTGACGACGCCATCTCGAACACAACACCCCCACTTCCACGTGACCACACGAACCTCGTTCGCTGACACCGCTGTCAAACCGAACGACACCGAAGCCGAACCTTCCGGGCAGTCTCAGTTTGGAAGGAGAAATTCTTGATCGACAACCTTCGAAGGAGGAAGACAATGAGACATAGAGGACTGTTGATTTCCCTGTGCCTGATGATCGCCGTGGTGCTGTTCGGCTTCCAACCGGTCGCCGCGCAGAGCCCGGAAGAGAAGCCTCCCGCTGAGGAACAGGCAAAGGAAGGCGAACAGAAGGAGGGGACCGAAGAGCAGGTCGATCCGGAGCAGCAAAAGGCGATCGAAGACGCCATCAAGCGCTCCTTCGAGGACGAGATCGTCGTCACAGCGACCCGGGTCGAGACCGAGTTGATGAAGACGCCGATTTCGGTCAGCGCCTTCGACCAGGACGTTCTCGAGCAGCAGCAGATTCGGAACGTCCGTGACCTGGCCGAGATCGTGCCCAACATGGACATCGCCACCATCAACGGCCAGTCGACACCGATCATCTCGATGCGCGGCGTGCGCTCCACCAATGAGACCGAGCTCGGCGACCCGGCGGTCGGCGTGCACCTGGACGGTGTCTACTCGCCGCGGATGCAAGGCATCCTCGCACTCATGTTCGACAACGAGCGGGTGGAGGTGCTGCGCGGTCCCCAGGGCACCCTCTTCGGCCGCAACTCCACCGTCGGCACCATCAACATCATTCCCGCCAAGCCGGACTTCAGCGACACCTACGGACGGGCCGACGTGCTGCTCGGTAACTACAACTCCCGCGAGTTCCAGGGCATGTTCAACGTTCCTCTGTCGGACAAGTTCGCGATCCGTGGTGCGGCTCGCATCTGGAAGCGCGACTCCTACGTCGACGGCTACTGGGATCCCAACCAGTACGATCAGCGCCACATCCTGGGTCTCGTCGATGGCGCAGAGGTGATCGCTCCCGGTTCCTTCGGGGAGTGCACCGATCCCAGGTGCTACTCACGCACCCAGCACTCGAACTGGTGGATCGACTGGACCGGCGCGGACAACGGCTGGATCGGTTACGACATCCGCGAGCTGGTCGAGGCGGACGAGAGCGACTTTTACTACAACCAGAATGAGTGGGCCTACCGGCTCAGCGCCCTGTGGGAGCCGAGCGACAAGGTGTCGCTCAACCTGAGCTACCAGCAGTTCCGGAACGACAGCGCCGGCGGCATCGACCTGGTCAACTGCGAGAAGCTGCGCGGCCGGCCGACGTACGACGCCGAAGGTAACGTCACCGGCACCGACGACTGCTCCAACCTCTTCCCCACCGACAGCACCTACAACGCCGTGGTCAACGTGCCGGGCAAGCTCTTCCTCGACATCAAGTACCTACGCGCCAGACTCGACTGGGACATCAATAAAAACCTGCGTTTCGTGTACCTGGGAGGCGCCGAGGATCAGGACAGGGAATCCGCCCAGGACATGGAGCAGAGCCTGAACGCCTGGGACGGCGCGATGTTCTTCCTCCCCGGCACCGGCTCCAGGTCCTGGTCGCACGAGATCCAGCTCCAGTCCTACGGCGACAAGAAGTTCAACTGGATCGCCGGAGCCAACTACTTCCACGAGAAGACGACGACCCTCGGCTACTATGACAACCCGATCAACGACAAGGCCATGTGGGACCAGCCGGATCGCTCGACCGATGCCTGGGCGGTCTTCGGCCAGGGCACCTACTCCTTCACGCCGCAGTGGCACCTGACCCTCGGCTACCGCCACAGTGACGAAACCAAGGAGGACGTGGGCGGACGCACCTACACATGCACGAACGACAACGGCTGCGCCCCCGGCTGGTACTTCCGCGAAACCCTGAACGGCCTGCCGGCGGACTACTTCCACGACCGCAGCGTCTACCCCGAGTACAGCGAGAATGACAACAAGGGCTCGTGGGACCACGACGACTGGCGGCTCGGCCTGGACTTCGACGTCAACGAGAACCACCTGCTCTACACCTACCTGGCGACCGGTTTCAAGGCGGGAGGCATCGGCGACGTATTCAACGAGATCAACCCGCGCACCGGTGAAGAGATCAACGTCCGCACCTCCTTCGGTCCTGAAGAGGTGCTCACCTGGGAGCTGGGCTTCAAGAGCCGGTTGCTCAACAACAAGCTCAGCTTGAGAGGCGCCTACTTCTACACCGACTTCGAGGACATGCAGTACGCGTCAGTGGGCCAGATTGCATCGACTGATCGCTGGCAGGCCCTGATTGATGACGACGGCCAGCCGATCCTGGACGAGAACGGGCAGCCGGTCTTTGGTTGGGTGAGCGCTCCGATCATCGCCTATTACACCCAGAACGTCCCCGGCGCGCAGATCCAGGGTTTCGAGCTCGAGTACGACTGGGCCGCCTGGAAGGGTGGCCGCCTGTTCGGCTACGCCTCGTGGCTCGACACCGAGATCACCGAGGACTGGATCACCAAGTGGAACTACGATGCGGTGTCGTACTTCGGGATCACCTACGAGGAGTCGATCGATCCCGAGAACGAGATTCTCGAGGTCAACCTCAAGGGCAACGAGCTGGCGGTGTCGCCGCCGTTCAAGTTCCACCTGATCGGCGAGCATACCTTCGACTTCGGCAGCTCCGGCTCGCTGCAGCCGTGGGTCACCTTCCACTGGGAGGACGAGGCCTACCTGACCCTCTGGAACGTGGACAAGCACACCGACGACCTGGATTTCGTCATTCGCGACGAGGACATCAAGTACACCGACGACAGGCGCGAGTCCTTCTATGTCGTGCACGCCGGCGTGCGCTACTTCCTCAAGAGGTGGATCTTCGAGGCCTTCGGGTACAACCTGACCGACGAGATCATCCAGTACTGGGGCGGAGCTGCTGAAGGCGTGGCCAAGGGCAGCTTCAGCGTGCCCAGGACCTACGGCATCCGCGTCGGTTACAACTTCTAATCCTCCTCTTTCGTGTGGGTGCCGCTCCTTCGGGGGCGGCACCCCTTTTTTTTTGATTCGGTCTCAGGCCTCTCCAGGCCGGATCACCTGGCCATGAACGGGAGTCCCATGTTTCGCATCGCCGGTGTGTTCGCACCACTCCCGCCGTCGGTCGCCCTCTGCGCCGTCCACCGGGCCGAAGATGTTTCGGTCGAAGCTGGCTTGTCTCTCAACGCGCCGGTGGCAGGATGACGATGCTCGACCGGACGGAGAGCCGAAACAGCAACGGGATTGAATCCTCCGCCAGGCGCGTACGCCTCCGACACTGGTGGGCGCTTCTCTTTTCTTGCTTCTGGGTGCCGTCCTTCGCAGCCGCCGCCGACACTTTGATCTGGTCGGACGAGTTCGAAGGTCACCATCTCGACACCACGGTGTGGGAGCGCCAGACCGGGGACGGCACCGCCTACGGTCTGCCACCGGGCTGGGGCAACCAGGAGCTGCAGCACTACGACGCCAGCGACCGCAGCAGCTTCGTCGCCGATGGCTTCTTACATATCGTCGCTCGTCGTGGCGACGGTCCCGCGTTCACGTCAGCTCGTCTGCGGACCCTGCAACGCCGTGAGGTTTTGTACGGTCGAATCGAAGCTCGGATCAAGGTCCCGGCGGCCACCGGGATGTGGCCGGCCTTCTGGATGATGCCCACGGACTCGGCCTATGGCACGTGGGCTGCGTGCGGCGAGATCGACATCATGGAGACCATCGATCTCGCCGACACGGTCTACGGCACCCTTCATTTCGGTGGCGAGTGGCCCGACAACACCTCCGCGGGCGGCCATCGCCGCTTCGAGGACGGGCAGCTCTCGCAGGCCTTCCACGTCTACGGCGTGGAGTGGACGCCGGACGAGATCCGCTGGTTCGTGGACGGAGAGCAGTACCACACCGAAACCAGCGACGCCTGGTACACCACGGGCGACCCGGACAATCCTCGCGCGCCCTTCGACCAACCATTTCACCTGATACTCAACCTGGCGGTCGGCGGGCATTGGCCCGGAACACCGGACGAGAGCACCCCCTTCCCACAGACCATGCTGGTGGACTGGGTTCGGATCTGGAAGATCGGGCACGACCCGGATCCGAAAAGTCCCAGCACTGCGGAACCGCTCGGAGTCACGCCATGACCACACCGTCCTCCACACCCTCCTTCAAGGAAAAGCTCGGCTACGGTCTCGGCGACACGGCGTCGCACTTCGTATGGGACATGGTCGGGTTCTGGATCCTCATCTTCTACACCGACACCTTCGGCATCTCGGCCGCCGCCGCCGGCACGATCATGCTCGCCGCCCGGGTCTGGGACATGGCCAACGACCCGCTCATGGGCATCATCGCCGACCGGACGACAACGCGCTGGGGTAAGTTTCGCCCCTACCTGCTGTGGGTCTCGCTGCCCTACGCCGTCCTCGCCGTGCTGGCCTTCTCGACCCCCGACCTCGGGCCCACCGGCAAAGTGGTCTACGCCGCCGTCACCTACATGTTGTTGATGACCGCCTACACGGCGATCAACCTGCCCTACTCCTCGCTCGGCGCGGTGATGACCGCGGACGGCTATGAACGGACGAGCCTCAACACCTATCGATTCATCTGCGCATTCGCCGGCCAGCTCATCGTGACGGGCCTCGCGTTGACGATGGCCAGACATCTCGGCGGCGGCAACGATGCCAAGGGCTACCAACTGACGCTGGTGGTCTTCGGAATGATCAGCTTCCTGCTCTTCATGATCACCTTCGCAACGACCAAGGAAAGGATCCAACCCCCGGCCGCACAACGCGCGTCGCTCAGGGAAGACCTCAAGATCCTCTTCGCCAACACGCCGTGGATCATCCTCTCCGCGGTTGGCCTGGTCTCCTTCATCATGTTCGCCCTGCAGAACGCCTCGGTGGCCTATTACTTCAAGTACTACGTCGGCAACGAGGAGAGCGTGCAGCTGTTCAACGTCGTCGGCAGCATCGCCTTGATTGCCGCCCTGCCCGCGTCCAAACCGCTGGCGAAACGCTTCGGCAAGCGCAATGTCTTCATCGCCAGCTCTTTGCTGTCGGGTCTTTTCTTCTGCCTCCTCATCCTGCCCGGCACGGACGACATCGGCATGATCTACGTGCTCAACATCCTCGCCAAGATCACCTACGCGCCGGCGGTACCGCTGCTCTGGACCATGCTGGCCGACACGGCCGATTTCTCGGAGTGGACCACTGGTCGACGCGCGACGGGTCTGTTTTTCTCGGCCTCCACCTTTGCCCAGAAGGGCGGCTGGGGCATCGGCGGCGCGCTCGCCGGCTGGCTGCTGGCAGGCTTCGGCTACATCGAGCAGAGCGCCGTGCAGAGTGGCGAAGCGATCACCGGAATCCGCCTGATGATCTCGGTCTTCCCGGGCATCCTCTACATGTCCTGCGCGGCCTTCCTCGTGTTCTATCGGCTCGACGCGAAGACCTGCCTGCAAATGCAGGAGGAACTGGAGGCGCGTCGTGCGGCAGAGGCCGCGCAAAGTTGAAGGCAGGGTCGCAGGCATGAAGCACTGGAGAAGCACCATGAATCGTCGACACCAGGTTTCGATGGCTTTGGTCGTGTGGCTGGGGCTGGCTGTCTGCGCATCATCGGAGACACCGTCCAGGCTCGATGCGATGGGGCCCGAGTGGCAGGGAAACGCCATCTCGTACTCCGGCTATCGTGAAGGGCAGAGCCCCCGCGACCGGATCTACCCGAGCCAGGCGGAGATCCTGGAAGACCTCAGGATCTTGGAGCAGCACTGGTCCCTCATCCGCACCTATGCCACCGATCAGCACAGTCGGGATGTGCTCGAGGTGATCCGGCGGGAAAAGATCAAGCTGAAGGTGATGCTGGGAGCCTACTTCGCGCGGGAGCCGGGAGGTGAGGCCTGGAACGACCAGCAGATCGAGGACTGCATCGAGCTGGCGAACGCCTATCCGGACATCGTCGTTGCCGTCAACGTGGGCAACGAGGCGCTCATCGACTGGTCCTTCGCGCCGGTGCCGGAGTACCGCGTGAAACGCTACGTGCGAAAGGTCCGGAACAATGTTTCCGTTCCGGTGACGGTGGCGGACAACTACGTCTACTGGCGGGACCACGGCAAGGACCTGGCCAAGCTGGTGGACTTCGTCACGGTCCACACCTACCCCATCTGGGAAAAGAAGGACATCGATGAAGGGCTGAGCTACACCATCCAGAACGTGGAGGAGGTCCGCCGGGCGCTGCCCGGGAAGAAGATCGTCATCGGCGAGGCCGGCTGGGCGACCTACGCCGTGGGCAACCAGCACGTGCCGCGGGCGGGCGACGAGAAGAAGCAGCTGCGATACTTCAAGGAATTGACGGAATGGGGCCAACAGGAAGGCATCCCCGTCTTCTGGTTCGCCGCCTTCGACGAGCCCTGGAAGGGCGAGGGCACGGAGGGTCACTGGGGCCTGTTCGACGTCAACCGCAAGGCGAAGCTCGCCATGCACGAGTGGTACCCTGAGCTGATCACCGACGCCCCGACCACCCCCGAGTATTCGGGGAAGGACCTTCGCAGCGGGCGTTCCATCGAGGTCAGCTTCAGTGAGAACATGGCGGCACTCGTGGGTGGCGGCGGCGTCAATACGGCGGCGGGCTGGGACGACGTGGTGACGGTCGGTGAAAGCGACGATGCCGTTTCAGGTGACACCTCGTTGAAGATGACCCACAACGGCGCGGATTGGGGTGGGGTCTTTCTCCACCTCGACGCCCCCTTCGACGCCTCGTCCTACACCCACCTGGCGGTGAGCTTGAAGCTTCCAGCCGAGGTCGTCGATCTGCAGATCAAATTGGAGAGCTCCGGTGGTCGTGGCGAGGAGCTGAGCATCCGCCGCTTTGACTCAACCGCCCTGTCCGATGGGTGGGTCGACTACTCGATTCCTCTGAAGAAGTTCAAGCGACCGAAGCTGGGCGAGATCGTCATCATCGGCTTTTGGCATCCGAAGGACACGCGGGGCGACTACGTCGCCGGCGACGTCCTCATCGACAACATCCGCTTCGAATGAGTTGGAGTCCTTCCATGCGTCACGTCCTGGTCTCCGTCGCCGCTCTTTCCGTCCTCTGGTCCTGTGCCCCCCCTCCACCTTCGGGCGGTCCCGAGACCGCAACCGTCATCCAGACATCCCGAGCCGGCGACCGGCTGCGGCAGCTCGAACCGGTGACCTTCTCTCGCACGCCGTCGTCGTCTGGAAGGACGATTCGGCTCGATCCCGAGAAGCGCTACCAGGAGATCGTCGGATTCGGAGGATCCTTCACCGAATCTTCGGCCTCCGTCCTCGATCAGCTGAGCGCTGCGAAGCGCGAGTCGGTGATCAACGCCTACTTCAGTGACTCTGGCGCCGCCTACTCGCTGACCCGGACACACATCAACAGCTGTGACTTTTCCCTGGACCACTACGCCTACGTCGACGACGGCGACGAGGAGCTCGAGACTTTTTCCATCGACGAGGACCTGGACGACCTCGTGCCGCTGATCAAGGACGCCATGGCCGCCCCCGGAGCGGAGTTCAAGATCATCGCCTCCCCCTGGTCAGCCCCCGCCTGGATGAAGGACAACAACAGCTGGTACGGAGGCTCCCTGAAACCGGAGCTCCAACCCGTCTGGGCCCACTACTTCAGCAAGTACCTCGAGGCATACCGGGACCAGGGCATCGAGATCTGGGCCATCACGCCCGAGAATGAACCGCTGGGCAACAACGGCCAATGGGACAGCATGCACTTCACCCCCGAGTCGATGACCGAGTTCATCAGGGTTCATCTCGGTCCAAGGCTGCGGGCCGACAGCTGGGATACGAAGATCCTGATCTACGACCAGAACCGGGACCACGTAGACGAGTGGGTCGATACGATTCTGTCGGACGAACAGGCAGCGTCCTATGTCTGGGGCACCGCCGTTCACTGGTACAGCAGCACCGTCGACTGGTACCCGGAGGTCCTCAGCGGATTGCAGGAGCGATTCCCCGAAAAGCACATCCTGCATTCCGAAGGATGCATCGACTCCGAGGTGCCGGTATGGCGGGACGACGACTGGTACTGGCGCAAAGAGGCAACCGACTGGGGCTACACCTGGGCGTCGGAGGAAAACAAGCCGAAGCACCCGATGTACGTGCCCGTCTACCGCTACGCCCGGGACATCATCGGAGGGCTCAACAGCTGGCTCGTCGGCTGGGTCGACTGGAACATCGTGCTCGACACCCAGGGAGGTCCGAACCTGGCCCAGAACTGGTGCATCGCGCCGGTGATCGCGAATCCCGAAACCGACGAGGTGTACTACACACCCCTCTATGACGTGCTCGTCCATTTCAGCCGGTACCTGCGACCAGGGGCCACGCGGATCGAAGTCAACCACGACATCGAGGAGTTGATGGTGACGGCGGTGGAGAATCCCGACGGGCGGATTGCCGTCGTGGTCCTCAACCAGGGCACCGTGGAGCAGTCCTTCAACCTCGAGCTGAACGGACAGCGCGTGAACCTGGTGATTCCGGCGGCCGCGATCCAGACGATTCTCGTCGGATGAGATGGACCCATGAAGGACCACCCACTGTATCTCGGTGACGCGCATCTCAAGCCGCCGGCAGGAAGGGTGAGCGGGGACTTCGTTTCACTCGAGTCGGAACGGTTCTATCGCATCGCCAACTCCGACCAGATGGAGCCCTTCTTCATGAGCGTCGTGAGCGCCTCGAATCACTGGATGTTCATCTCCAGCGACGGAGGGCTGACGGCGGGCCGGCGGAACTCGGATCACGCACTCTTCCCCTACTCCACCGAGGACACGATCCACGACAGCAGCGATCACACCGGATCGAGGACGATCCTGAGGGTGGCCAAGGACGGCAGGTGGTCGTTGTGGGAGCCCTTCAGCCGCCATTGCCGGGCGTTGTACGACGTGTCCCGCAATCTCTTCAAAAACGTGAGCGGCACCAAGCTGATGTTCGAGGAGATCAACCACGACCTGGGTCTCGTCTTTCGCTCCACCTGGACGCCTTCGGATACATTCGGCTTCGTCAAGCACTCCGAGATCGAAAACACGAGCACCGACACGGCGACGGTGGAAGTGCTGGACGGGATCGAAAACATCCTTCCGTGGGGCATGGGGGAGTTCTTCCAGCACCACTTCAGCTGTCTCGGAGACGCCTACAAGCAGAACGAGCTGGATACGGAGACCGGCCTCGCGACCTTTGCCCTCAGCTCGATTCCGGGCGACAGCGCAGAGCCCGCCGAAGCCTTGCGAGCGACGGTCTGCTGGTCCACATGGCCTCCGGGCTCCCCACGCTTGCTTTCCTCGCTACAGCTCGACACCTTCCGCCGCGGCGGAGAGGTGGAACCGGAGCACCTGGTGTGCGGTCGGCGTGGAGCGTACTTCATTCATGAGAGGCAGGACGTCTCCGCCGGCGGGCAGCTGGACTGGTTGATCGTCGCGGACGTCGACTGCGGGCCGTGTGAGGTCGCCACCTTGAAACGCACCCTCGCCACGGCAGCGGACATCACGAAGGTCGTTTTGGACGATGTGCTGGAAGGCACCCGGCGCCTGACGCATCTCGTTGCCAGTGCCGACGGTCTCCAGCAGACCGGCGACACCCTGGCCTCAGCTCACCACTTCTCCAACGTGCTCTTCAACGTCATGCGCGGCGGCCTCTTCGAGTCTTCCTACACGATTGCGATGGAGGACCTGAAGAGCTTCGTCCGCGCATTCAATACGAAGACCTTCGCTCGACATGAGGGATTCCTCGACACACTGGGTACCGACTGTGAACGTGGTCACCTCCTGGAAAGCGTTCGATCTGTGGGCAGCCCGGATCTTCTCCGACTCGTCACCGAGTACCTGCCGCTCTCATTCAGTCGGCGGCACGGCGACCCCAGCCGACCCTGGAACAAGTTCTCGATCAACGTCAAAAACCACGACGGATCCAGGGTGCTCGACTACCAGGGCAACTGGCGCGACATCTTCCAGAACTGGGAGGCTCTGTCCCTCTCGTTCCCCGAATACCTGGAGAGCATGATCACCAAGTTCGTGAACACCACGACGGCCGACGGCTACAACCCCTACCGGGTGACCAGGGACGGTTACGACTGGGAAGCTCCCAATCCTGACGAACCATGGGCGAACTTCGGCTACTGGGGCGACCACCAGCTGATCTATCTGCTCAAGTTCCTCGAGCTGTCCCGCAGGCACGACCCCGGCGAGCTCGATAGGCTGCTCCTCGACCGGCGTTTCGTGTATGCAGACGTCCCGTACGACATCAGACCGTACGAGGAGCTCCTCGCAGACCCTCGAAAATCGATCGCCTACAACGTGGATCGGGAGGAACGCATCAGGGCGAGAGTCGAGGCCATCGGTTTCGACGGCAGGTACCTCACCGACCCGTCAGGGGCGATCTGTCGCGCCAATCTCGCGGAGAAGCTGCTGGTTGCGCTCCTGGCCAAGGTCTCCAACTTCGTGCCCGGTGGCGGTTTCTGGATGAACACCCAGCGCCCGGAATGGAACGACGCCAACAACGCGCTCGCCGGGTACGGCGTCTCGATGGTGACCCTTTCCTACGCTCGACGGTACGTCGCGTTCTGCCTCGAGCTGTTCGCCGGTGCCGAGAGTGCCGACCTGGAGCTGAGTCTGGAGGTCGCTGGTTGGCTCGAAGGGGTGCTCGAGGTCCTGAAGGCCCACCGTCACATTCTCGAGCAGAAGGACATCGATGACACGGACCGCAAATCGGTGCTCGACGGTCTCGGTCACGTCGCTGAAAGTTACCGCTCAGGCGTGTATGCAACGGGCCTGTGCGGTCGCAGCGAGAGTGTGGCGATCGGTGACGCGCGGGCCTTCCTCGAGCTGACGCGCGAGTTCTTCGATCAGACGATCCGGCTCAACCGGAGGGACGACGGCCTCTATCACGCCTACAACGTCCTGGGAATCTCGCCTTCCGGCGTGTCCATCAGCCGTTTGCAGGCCATGCTCGAAGGCCAGGTGGCGGTCCTCAGCTCGGGCGCGCTGAGCGCCTCGGAGGCGGTGTCGGTCGTGAAGGCTCTCCGGCAGAGCGAGATGTACCGTCCCGACCAGCATTCGTACCTGCTCTACCCAGACAAAGTGCTGCCGAGCTTTCTGGAAAAGAACACGATTCCCGAAGACCAGGCCGATCGCTCGCAGCTTGTACGCAGGTTGGTGGCCGACGCCAATACAGACCTTGTCGAAAAGGACGTCGACGGTCGCCTGCACTTCAACGGCCGTTTCCAAAACGTCCGCGATGTCAACGCAGCCCTCGATGAGCTCGAAAGTCGCGGGTACGGACGCCTCGTCGAAGACGAGAGGGATCTCGTCTGCGAGATCTTCGAGTCGATCTTCGACCACACGCGATTCACCGGCCGCTCCGGCACCTTCTACGGTTACGAGGGGCTCGGCAGCATCTACTGGCACATGGTCAGCAAGCTCCTGCTGGCGGTCCAGGAGTGCTGCCTCGCGGCCGCCGCCTCGGACGACGAAAGCTTCGATGAACTTGTCCAGTGCTACTACGACGTGCGTGCGGGTCTCGGCTTCAACAAGACGCCGGAGGCGTACGGTGCATTCCCGACAGACCCCTACTCACACACCCCCGGTTTCGCAGGCGCCAGACAGCCGGGCATGACGGGCCAGGTCAAGGAAGAGATCATCACGCGGCTCGGCGAGTTCGGCCTGGTGGTCAACGACGGCCGAGTGTCGTTCAACCCCGTTCTGCTCCGTCGCAGCGAGTTCCTCACCGCACCAGAGATCTTCGAGTACTCGGACCTCGACGGCGAGCTTCAGACGCTCGAACTGGAAAAAGCAACGCTCGCATACACCTACTGCCAGGTTCCAATGATCTACCGGCTGGCGGAGGACGAGGCCCTCACCCTTCACCTCTCCGACGGCACGGACAGGAAGTTAGAAGGCGCTGTTCTGGATCGGGAAACGAGCCGCGAGATCTTCACACGGTCGGGCAGGATTGTTCGCGTCGATGTGCACATCAACCGGGCCCTGGAGCCATGACCGAGCCGAACGCGAGAGCGGCTGACGAAAGGACGGAGTGATTCATGAGCGACGTGCCTGCGCAAGCTCGCACCTCCGGCGGCGTCGTTCCGCTGGGCCAGAAGATCGCCTACGGCGTCGGCATGCTGGGCAATCAGATGTTCCCTGCCGCCCTGAGCATCTTCGTGGTGGTGCTCGTCAAAGGCCTCGGCTTCCCGCCCATTCCCTGGGGCATTCTCTTCTTCGTGCCACGCATGCTGGACGCGGTGACCGACCCGTTCATGGGCTTCATCACCGACAACACCAGGTCACGGTGGGGGCGCCGGAAGCCGTACATCTTTCTCGGCGCCATCATCACCGGTTTGACCTTCGTCGCGATGTGGCAGATGTATGAAGACAACAGCCTGGCCTTCAACTTCACCTATTTCCTGGTCCTGTCGCTGATTTTTTATGTCGGTCTCACCGTCTTCGCCACGCCCTACGTGGCCATGGGGTACGAGATGAGCCCCGACTTCCACGAGCGCACCCGGCTGATGGCCGTGGCACAGTGGATCGGCCAGTGGGCGTGGGTGATCGCTCCCTGGTTCTGGGTGCTGATCTACGATCCCGAGCTATATCCTTCAGCCGCTGCAGGAGCGAGAAGCCTCTCGGTGTGGGTCGGTTTCGGATGCATGGGCCTGGCTCTGGTTCCCGCGCTCCTGTGCCGCAGCCCTTCGACCGCCAACGCTGAGAACCTGCAGAATCTGAGCCGGGAGAACATCAAGGAAAACCTCTCGACCTTCTTCCAAGGCTTCCGCGACGTCTTCAAATGTGCGCCGTTCAAGAAATTATGCCTGGCGACATTCTTGGTCTTCAATTCATTCCAGACCGTGGCCGCCTTCGCGTTCTTCATCGTCGTCTACTACCTTTTCGACGGTGATGCGGGCGCCGCGGGCACCTGGCCGGCCTGGTTCGGCACGATCGGCGCACTGTGCACCTGCTTTCTCGTCATACCCATCATCACCTTCGCCTCCGAGCGGCTGGGAAAGAAAAACACCTTCCTTGCCTCGCAGGCGGTGTCGATCGTCGGATATGCCCTGTTCTGGTGGAGCTTCCAGCCTGACAATCCGATCCTGATGCTGTTGCCCCTGCCTCTCTTCGCGTTTGGAATTGGAGGGCTGTTCACGCCCATGACCTCGATGACCGCCGACGTCTGCGATCTCGACGAGCTCAACACCGGATCGCGACGGGAGGGGACCTTCGGCGCGATTTACTGGTGGATGGTCAAGTTCGGCATGGCCTTCGCGGGCGGATTGAGCGGTCTCATCATGAGCCTGGTCGGCTTCCTACCCGATGCGCCCGTCCAGCCGCCTGGGGCGGTCACCGGAATCAGGATCGCCTACAGCCTCGTGCCGATCACGGGGACGCTGCTCGCCATGTGGGTGATGCGCAACTATGACATCACCGAGCAGCGAGCGAATGAGATCCGAGAGGAGCTGGAATCCCGCCGCGGCACATCCGTCTTCAGCGCCTGAAGGCTGGTTCACGCCGAGATGTCGTGCCCTGCCTCCTCCTCCGACGTTTGCGCCGGCTCCTCTGCAGCCGCAGGCGGTTTCCAGAACAGGAATCCGATCAACAGCCCCAGCACGAAGTTGGACCAACCGATCTCGAGCATGTGGGCGTGCCGCACGTAATCGGGCATGAACGGATTCGGTGGGATGAGACCGGCGACTCCGTGGACAAGGGGAACGAAAAAGGCCATCGAGAGGCTGGCCTTCCCCCGGCTCACGTTCATGGACCGGAGCAACGGCAGGACGAAGGCGACATACATCGCGCCGCGGAAGATTTGCAGGGGTAGCAGCAGCGCTGGGTTCTGCTCGAGCGTGCCCTGGCTCTCGTACCAGGACCTGATGATCGGCAGGATGAGCAGCCCGGCAGTGATGTACAGCACCACATAGAGAAACGAGACGCCCACCCAACGCCGCACCCAGCTGCCGATCGAAGGTGGATTCTTCCGCGACGAAGTTGCGGCGACCTCCGAATCGACTCGCGGACACAAGGTGACCGCGAGCCAGACCAGGAGCGCGGCGGTCAGGGTCGCTCGGACGATCTCGGTCACCAATTCGACCGTCGTGATGTTCAGAAACACGGCTGCTTCGATCTGGGTCAACACCGTGGACAGGCCGAAGACTGCCAGGAAGACGACACCGACGAGCGGCCGCCCGGTCAGGCGCGACCGGCTGATGGGGTAGTAGAGGGGAGCCGTGAGCACAAAGGCGCCCAGGAAATACAGGAGAGCGGTGCCCACTCCCCCGGCTGCTTCGCCAGCGTCGTCCGCGGATGGCAGGATATGACCGAAAACCCAGCCGAGGACAACCAGGGCAACGGCGATGAAGGCGGTGCGAAGCGTGATGTCGATCAATCGTTTCATCGAAAGACCTCCAGAGAGTTTTTTCGCCTCTATGGGTGAACGGGTTTGGGCTCGGCGCGGGTCAGGTGCAGCGGCGTCCTCAGCAGCCAAACGGCGACAAAACCGTAGATGCCTCTCGACAAGAACGTCTCAATGAGGTGGGTCTGACGCACCGCCTCGGGCATCAAGGGATTCGGCAAAAGCAGGGGAAGTGAAAAGAGCGCCACGAACACCCCCGCCGTCATGAACGCCGCACCCCATCGGGAGCCCGTCAGAGCGCTCGCGAGCACAGCCGCCGCGAGCCCCCACAGCAGGCCGCGGACGACCTGAAGGGGCATCAGCCAGGGTGTGTCTTGGACCACCGAAGCCATCTGCAGCCAGAAGCTGCCCGGATCCTCGCCGCCATAAAACGCTCTCAGATCCGGGGACTGCCACGCGATGTAGTAGCCGAAGAGAAAGTAGATCACGATGTGCAGCACGGCCAGGCCCAGGAAGATGACGACCCACTGCCTCATCGAGTGAGGCTCGATCTCCGATGCCACCGGGCCTTCGTCACGGCCACGAAACCGGCCCAGAATCCAGACCGCGAGGGTCGAGAAAACCGCGGCAACCACGGCATTGGAAAGGACCAATCTGGCGATGAGGACTCGCGACATCTCTCGGATGAAGAAGAGCGACTCGATCTGTGACAGCACCGCCGACACCAGGACCATGACAGTGAACATCGCCAGGACCAGCCGCCATCCTCGCCAGCGGGAGCGCAGGATCACGGTAGAGAGGGCCAGGGTCTGCAGGAAGCAGATCCCGAGGAAGATCAGCGCGAGGCGACCCTCTGCCGCCGGGTCCGACGAGGCGGGCTCGGGCGCCGCAGCAACCACCGGCGCTCCTTGCATCAACTCCTGATCGACAGCACCACGTGCCTGGTCAGACAGTGATGGATCGCTCGCCACACCGGTGACCGTCATCGTGACCGCAAACAGAAAGAACATGATGCCGGTCAGCAACATCACCTTGCCGCCGGCAGCCAAGACGTACGAGAAACTGGATTTCGAACTCATTTCCTTCTCCTTTTTTCGTCACCGGGTGCAAACTCGGCAAGGGCCCGCCGCACCCACCGTCGTCGGGCCTCGAACGACTCGATCCCGGAGATCAGGGCGAGCCGACCGTGGGGAGGACCAGCCTCTGGCATGGCGGCCAACACCCGCTTCAGCTCGGGGATGTAGGTATCGAGAAGACCCAACATCTGCTCGAGGAAATGTCGGGTGGCTGTGTGGTCGACGACCGATCCCATCAGCGCGAAGCGCAGCATCAGCTCGTCATCTCTGCGAAGAAGATCGTCCCTGGCAAGAGGCTGTACGACCCATTCGCGCAAGGCTTCGACCCCCTGAGCAGTCGAGGTGTAGATGCGCTTCGGCCGGAGGGTGTCTCCATCGGCAACCTCGCCCTCGATCAAGCCCGCCTTTTCCAGGCGCTTCAGGGCCGGATAGATGGCTCCAGGGCTCGAGCTGTAGTGGCCCATGGGCGTGGTTTCGAAGATCTTGCGCAGGTCGTACCCGGACTGCGGTTGCAGGTGGACAAGACCCAGGAGGGCGTATCCGAGGCTGGTGGTGGATGGCTGCTTCATAATACGTTTCATATTAGTACGTATCGTACTATATTCATCACAGTGATACGGAGATTCCGGTCACGGGTTTCACGAATCGGTCGCATTCGCGAAAGGATCCAGAATCCACGCTTCGGGCGGGGGTTGATACCCTGAGTGCCGAGGACACGCACCGGGGTCTCACGCGATGGCGGATCGGCTCCCGATACGACGGCCGGTTCGCAGGACGGAAGGGAGGGCTCGGCGAATGCGGCGATCGCGGAAGGGAACCATCATCCGGGGCCTGCTCACGCTCGGAGCGGCCACGATCTCGGCCAGTGGTGTCGCGGCGGCCGAGCCGGTTTTTCCGAACGATACGATACTCCACATCACCGTCCATGGTCCCTTGGCCAGTCTCGGAGAATCGACATCGGACAGCATTGAGATCGACGGGCTGATCGAGCTCGACGACGGCACCCGGATCCCCGCGACCATCTCCAGCTACGGCATCAGCCGCCTCCGCGTGTGCTCGGTCGCGCCGCTGAAGTTCGAGATCCCGGAAGCGGCCGCAGCCGGCACGGGCTTCGCGGGTCTGCACACCGTGCGCCTGGTGCCACCGTGCGAGCTCGAAGACGAGTACACCCAATACGTGGTGCTCGAGTACCTGGCGTATCGGAGCTACGAGGTTCTGGCTTTGCCCGCCATCCGTGTTCGGCCGGTCGAGTTCCGTCTTCGCGACACCGGTCGCGGGTCCACCGGCGACGCGAGCTTCGCCTACATTGTCGAGGACCTCGCCGACACCGCCAGGCGTGCAGGGCTCACCTGGCTCGACATCGAGACGTACAGCGGGAACGACCTCGACCTCGCACAGCTCGCCACTGTAGCGCTCTTCCAGTACATGATCGGAAACACCGACTGGTCGCCGGTGAGCGCCGCGCCGGGCCAGCGCTGCTGCCACAACGTCGCGGTCTTCGGCGCCGAGACCGGACGGCACACAACCCTTGTCCCCTTTGATTTCGACCAGGCCGGGCTGGTCAACGCGCCCTATGCCACCGCCGACGAACGCCTCGGCATCCGACGGGTGACACAGCGGGTGTACCGAGGCTACTGCTGGCACAACGACGAGGTCGAGCAGGCCATCGAGACCTTCAACGAGAAACGGGCGGAGATCGAGGCGCTCTTCAACCGATCCGATCTGCCGTGCCCGGGCGCCCGGAAACGCGCCCTCAAGTATCTGAAGTCCTTCTACGACACGATCAACGATCCCCGGAAGGTCCAGAAGCACATCGTCAAAGCGTGCCGCGGTTGATCCGGGATCAGGCCTTGGGGTCTGGCGGTCAGACGCCACTGGCGGTTGATTCGACCTGTCATCACCGCTCCTTCCGGGTACGGCAGTATGCCCCGTCTCTCTGGCTCGGGTGACGCCAATCTCGGCCGTTCCTCTAAAGGTGGGTCCTCAAGGGCCCGCCAACGATTCCACCAATGCCCTTCTCGCGCGTCCACAAGGACGCGCCCACAAGAATTCCTTCTGACGTGCAGGTGTTGAACCTCTTCAATTCTCTCGTGACCAGTCGCAGCGAGAAACAGCGAACAGTTGGGTTCCTCAGGACGATCACGTGGCATCCATTCGAGATGGGAATACCTCCGACGTTTGCGCGTACTGATTCCAAAGTGATATCATATTGATATATGGAGGTCCACAATGATCACAGAAAAAACCTACTCGCCCATGAACGGCTGGTTTCCGCTATTCGTGACCCTGGTCATGCTGGTCGGCGGACCGTGGCTGATCATCTCGAAGGCCATCGCCCTCGGCACCTATGGAGGGAACCAGAACCTCGTGCTGTTGGTGTGCGGGATCGTCGTCACCGTCTTCGCCGTCATCAGCATCTTCGGCTTCATGGCCATCCAGCCCAACCAGGCGCGTGTCCTCCTCCTCTTCGGTAAGTACAAAGGCTCCGCGCTGCAATCCGGTTTCTTCTGGGTCAACCCGTTCTTCTCGAAGAAGAAGATCTCGCTGCGCATCCGCAACTTCGAGACCGGGTCGATCCACCAGCCCGAGCAGAAGTCCGCCCAGGGCCAGGTCATCCAGGCCAAGACCCGGACCGCAGGTAAGCCCTCCAAGGTCAACGACCGCGACGGGAACCCGATCGAGATCTCCGCTGTGGTCGTCTGGCGGGTGGTTAACACCGCCGAGGCTCTCTTCGAGGTCGACGACTTCGAGGACTTCGTCGCGGTGCAGAGCGAGGCCGCCCTGCGTAACATGGCGAGCCGACACCCCTACGACAGCAGCGACAACGAGATCTCCCTCCGCGGCAGCACCGCCGAGATCTGCGACCAGCTCGAGGCCGACATCCAGGACCGGCTCGACAAGGCCGGCGTCGAAGTCATCGAGGCCCGCATCAGCCACCTCGCCTACTCACCCGAGATTGCTGCCGCCATGCTCCAACGGCAGCAGGCGCAAGCGGTGGTCGCAGCCCGCACCAAGATCGTCGAGGGCGCGGTCGGAATGGTCGAGATGGCGCTCGAGGACCTCAAGAAGAAGCACATCATCGAGCTCGACGACGAACGCCGTGCGGCCATGGTGTCGAACCTGCTGGTCGTGCTGTGTAGCGACCGCCACACCCAGCCCGTCGTCAACACCGGCACGCTCTACACGTGAGCAAACGGGAGGCCTTTCTCCTGCGCCTGGACCCCAAGGTCCTCGACGCCCTCAGGCGGTGGGCCGCGGACGACCTGCGGAGCGTCAACGCCCAGGTGGAGTTCCTCCTGCGGCGTGCGCTCCGCGACGCGGGGCGTCTCCCCCACCGCGGACAAAAGAAGAAGGCGAAATAGCCACTCGTCCACGACGATCGCTAGGCCGACTGCATGGCTGACGAGACACCTTCGCACCCATGTGTCATGCTGACCGAGCGAACGAAGTGAGCGAGCTGCTTGCCCCGGCGTCGCTGGAAGCGAAGCCGGGAGGAAGCCGTGGGAAAGGAGCAAACATCTTGCCTTCGACCCCACAGATCCCTCGGCTCGTGTCACTCGCTCGGAATGACACAGCAATTCGTAACTGGGGCTCCCGCCGTGCGTTCAGCTAGCGGGGAAGGTACTTCTTCGGGAACTTGGCAACGATCGTGGAGTTGGGGTCGACGACGTTGGCGACCCGGGCCACGCCGACCTGCGAGAAGACCTCCAACGCTTCCCAGCGGTCGAAACCGTAGTCCGACTCCAACCACTTGATCATCTCCACGTGGGCGATCCGGAAGGCGTCAATGAGCGGACGGACCGAGCCCGCCACCATGATGAATTCGTCGTCCTCGAGACGGGGCCAGCTGATCTTCTTGCCTTTGATCAGCTCGAGCTGGAAGGTCACATCGGCCGAGGTCTCGATCCCCATCCCCGTGATCTCACCATCACCCTGGAGTGCGTGCACGTCACCGAAGTAGAAATAGGCCCCCTCGTGAAAGATCGGCAGATATACGGTGGCGCCCTCGCGGGCATCGGAGACATCCATGTTGCCGCCGAAGTCGAAGGGCACGCCGCCGAGAATGGCCTGGTCTCCGGACGGTGCGGTGGCCAGCCGTCCCAGCATCGGCTTCAGCTCCACCTCGATTTTCTTCATCCGGCTGTTGGGCAACTCGAGCGTCGCCGTCATCCGGTCAGTGTCGATGCTCCAGATGTGTTTCTTGGCCGGCACAGGCTCGTGCAGCATCGGCGTGGTGTCGGTGGCGGTCAGTGAGGCGTAGCTTTGGGAGGTGCCGGATCTTCCCGTGGGCGCATTGGGACGGATCTTCAAAATCTTCACCACGAGCGTGTCATCGGGGGTCGCGCCCTCGATGTAGATCGGACCGACCTCACCGGGCCAGGGTCCGTCCTCTTCGGTGAAAAAGCCGGTATGCAGCGTGTGGGTCTCGATGACGTCGCCCGGCTGGACGCGCAGCACAGGTTCGCGGACCGCATAGGTCCTGTGACCCACCGTCGGGGAGAACTCATGCGTCTCCGCCATCGCCGAGACGGCAAAGCCCACACACAAAATGGTCGACACAATCACTCTCGGTTGCATGGCTGCACCCCCAAATAATCTGAAAGCCAGTCGCAGCGATAGCTGCTGCCGATAGGTCCTTGGGTACCACGAATGTTCCATCGACGGAACCGATTGTTGGGAATCGCAGAGGCCTCGCCGTCTTCGATTTGCATCACCGCGCGACAGGCCATCGGTGCCGAACACCGTGCTGGTGTTCCTCGTCGCCTGAGCAGAACGGATGCAAGCAACAATGAGGTACGTGGCATCCACATCTCACATGCTCGCTTCGCCGGACGTTGTCTGTCGCCCCCTTCGGGGGCTCATCGATTGTCCGCCCTCCCGGTACCTGGGCCTCGCGCCCAGGGATCTGAAAATGTCGCCGATGCGCGGCTTGGCGTTCGTGATTCGTCACTCCTTCGTGGGGCTCATGCCCCAACAGCTCCGCTGATCACCACCTCACGACGCATCAATGCGAAATGAGGCCCCCTGTCACTACCAGCAGATGCGAAGCAGCCAGCGGCACCATTTGGAGCAGCATTGGGCCCCGCTGCTGCACGGCTCGCCTCGTGCCAGGCACACGGCGCAGTCTGAATCCTCACTGTCGATGGCGAGGTCGCAGTCGTCGTCGATGCCGTTGTCGCAGACCTCCGTCGCGTCCGGATTGACCAGGAAATCGCCGTCGTCACAGTCGTCCCCACCGCACTCGACCGAGATGAACCCGTCCCCGTCGAGGTCATCCGTGCACACGCTGGAGGGGTCGAGCCACTGGGCAACGTCCGCGTAGTAATTCGCAAAGGCTCCATCGACCGTGGTGTGCCAGCGTCGCCAGCAGGGGTAGCGGGCAAACAGGCCGCAGGTGCCGGTAAGCTGTCCCACCACCTGGCCGTTGCTGTTGACCACCGGCGAGCCGCTCGAACCACCTTCGATCGCTCCGAGCACATCGCGGCTGTAGATCCACGAACCGCGCGGCAAAAACAGACAGGTGGGCGCCTCGGTGTCGACCTCGTGCTTCGTATAGGCCTGGGGCGCGCCCGCCGGATGACTGACGCGGAACAGGGGGACCGCGTGGTCATTCGCGA
Source organism: Candidatus Sulfomarinibacter sp. (assembly GCA_041560205.1). GTDB lineage: Bacteria > Acidobacteriota > Thermoanaerobaculia > Thermoanaerobaculales > Sulfomarinibacteraceae > Sulfomarinibacter. The sequence continues at coordinate 18,962 of JBFFBV010000026.1, read as the reverse complement.
CCGGCTGCGAGGTCCATCCGAGCAGCGTCGTCCCCGCCGGAGCCGAGGTGCCGCTGAGCCGCAGCAACGAGTAGTCACTTACAGGACTCGATTGGATCACGGTGGCTCCGAGCACGCTCGGCACGCCGATCGGTGTGCCCCACTGATCCGGGCACGCCGCACCACACGGCACGGTCCATTGGAAATAGGTCTCGAGCGTCGCCGCAACGGCGTCGGTGTTCAGACAATGGTTGGCGGTGAGGAAGTAGGGCGTCCCGTCGTTTTCGGTGTTGTTGATCAACCCGCCCGAGCACGCGTAGAGATTGGGCTCGTCGACGAACAGCATGTGAGCGACGGCGTTTCGGGCGTCGGCGATTTCCGGCGGGTCGTAGCAGGTGACGTTTTCGATGCAGCCGGCGTTGAAATCGCAGAATGCCTTGGCGCCGGCAACTGCGGCGCCGAAGCGGGAGCCGACGTGGCCGACCCCGACCAGGATCGCGGAGGTCTGCCGGAGATCTGTCGGTCCGAAGCTGCGCAGCTGCAGGTACACGGTGTGGCCCCGCACCATGTGGGACCAGAAATCGCCTGTGCCGAGTGGGCCGTCGCCTACGTAGGGACCGAAGGCTTCACCCTTGTCGTTGAAGAGGTGGAGCTCGGTGCCGGGTGGCAAACGGAACTGGCTGAAGTGGAGGCGGAGACCGAAGGCCCCTTCCGACCGCACCGCGGCCGACCACACGCGGCCACCGTCGGGAGTGGGACGGGACGAGCCCCAGCCAACCCGATCGAGCGCTATGCCGCCGCGAAGGTCCTTGGTAATGCCGACCAGCAGCCTCGCGGGCTCGGCTTCGCACCCCTCGCAGACGCCCGACTCGACCTGCTCGAGCTCGCGCGGCGTTAGGCGGACGAGCAACGGCCGCTCGATGCCTTCAACGACCTGCTCGGCCATCAGCCAGGCGTGCACGCTCTCGATCTCGCGTTTCAGCATCTGCGGATCGCCCTGTGATGGAACCCGCATCGGACCCACCTGGGCCCAGGTCGAAACGGCCCGATCTCGAGCCGGGGCCGGGTGCTCACCCGCAGCCGCCACCCCGGCGATCACCACCAGACAAACCGTCACATTCAGGATCGATCGCATGTCATCCTCCTGACCTTCTGCCCTTGGTGTCGACCAGCGCATTCGTTCCACCATTTCGACAGAGGCGGCATGCGGTGTCAAGATCGGCAGGAAGCCAACAGGTTCCGCGTTCACATTTCCGCAATTGTCGCTTCGCGAGCGAAGCCGTACAAACCAATCATCAATTGCGCAGGTGGCACCCACGTGACACCCATCCGTGGCGCCCAGCCACCTGTGCGGCGGCTCAGGGAAGTGGTGCGCCGTCCACCGAGGCGGGGGCCGGGATGTCCAGCAGCTGGTAGAGGGTGGGGACGATCTGGTGGGTGCGGACATGCTCGTAGCGCACAACTCCGATGGGGATGCCCGGACCTGCCATGATCAAGGGGACATGCTGCATGGCCGGTCCGCCATGGCCCCCGATCATTCGACTAACCGCTGGAAAGGCCTGGCCTCGTTCGATGATGAACTGCTCGTTATCCGGCATGAAGGCGAAGAGGGCGGGCCAGCGGTAGTTGATCTCCGAGCTGTCGTCCTGCTCCACCCAGAACTCCGACAAGAGCTCACCGGGCAGGGCCAGGGTCTTCCCCGTAGTCAGGTCTACCCCGGATTGCATCTCCTGCCGGTCGATAACGATAGCCCACTCTTCCAAGATCTCTCCCACGACCTGAGCCGTCTCCTCGTCCAGGTCGTAGACGCCTGCCAAGCTGGTGCCGGAAAAGAAGGCGAGCTCTTCGGGAGAGATGCCAGCCCTGCGCAAGGGGGTCACGAGTTGGACGGCGGCTGGAGGATGGGTGACCTGACCGTGGTCGCCAGCGAGCACTACAAAGCTCGTATCCAGGGTGCCGCGGGCCTCCAGGAAGTCCAGCAGGCGACCGACCTGATGATCGGCGTCGCGAGCCACGTCAAGGACTTCCTCGCGAGTGGCCAGCTCGTTGACGAGATTCACGTCATCCCAGGTGGAGGCGGTGCCCTGATCATCCCACTCGTCAAGAGAGGTGGCGTTTCCCATGTAGTGCTGGGCGTTGTCCATGCTGCCCAGGAGGACGTACATGACCTCCGGGTCCTCGTGGGCGATGATCCGCAGCGCGGCGTCCATGATGTAATCGTCGGGCGGGGTCACGTGGGGGAAGGAGCCGATGATCTCACCGATGCTCCGTTGTCCAAAGCTCAGCTTGGCCGGCGGGTCGGTGTCCCGATCCGGGTCGCTCGGAGGATCGCCCAGGACGTACTGAGGGGGACGTTCGATGTAATCCGGTCCCCGATCGCCGCTGGCGCTGATCCGAACGGTCCTACCGCCGTCCTCCAGCAGGTTATTGACCCAGCTCTTGCCGCTGACAAAGGCCCCCCGAACCAGCGGGTCGAGGCTGCGGACAGCCTCGTAGAGGGTGACCACGCGCTCGCCTGTGGGTCCGAAGCGCAGCATCTCTCGCGAGCCCTCCAGCCGGACCACACGTCCCAGGACGTCCCGTCCGCCGTAGAAGTACCTCACGCTGGGGATACCCACCGTCCCGGTGAGTGCGCCACAGAGAATGCCCACGTGGTTCATGTCGGTTGACGACGGCAGGCTGTCGTAGGTGTTGGCGTAGGTCGTGGCACGGGCCATGTGTTCTCGAAACCTGGGCATCAGCCAGTCCCCGTCAGATCCGGGTCCGGTGCCCGCCCGGTCGAGGTGCAGGTACGCCTCGTTGAGGGCATCGACGGCGACGATGTAGATGCGAGGCAGAGCAGTCACCTGGGCCGCCAGCTCGACCGTTATCTCCTCACCCTGGTCGGTGGAGGCCACCAGTGGGAAGGTAGCGGTGGACCCAGGGGCGGCCGAGGCCGGGGCCTGGGCCGTTACCTGGACCTCCACCGGACCGCCGCCGGGGTCGAGGGGAACGGTCGTCTGGGACAGATTCGTGATCCACCCTGGCACCGAACCGAGTGCCAGACTTACCTGTCGGGGGCCGTCGGCATAGGGAAACAGACGTGCAACCCAGGTGGTTGAGCCGCCGGGCAGGACCAGGTGAGGCTGCGCGCGCCCCGTGGCCGACGCCACGTGCAGGTGGCCGCCGTTTTCCACCTCGAGCTCGAGCTCGTCGACCTCGCCAGTGCTCAGGCTGCGGGCTCGCACGAGAACGCTGGCACGGTGACCGGGTGCCACATCCGACCCAGCCTGGACCAAAAACTCCAGGTCGACGTCATTCCATCCGACCCATCGGGTGACGACCGGTCGATCTGGAAGTCCCGCCGACCATCCCGTGGGCGCCATGGCGGTGACCGTGAAGAAGCCGGGTAGAACGCCCTCGTTGGCGAGGGTGAGGTGGAAGCTCGCCTGGCCGCCACGGGCCAGGGCAGAGGGCCGTTCCCGCCGATTGCCTTCATCGAAGCCGAATCCCAGCGCCGGCTGGCGTTCGTCCACCACGACCCGGAAGCGGAGCTCGCGATCGCCGGTGGAGCTCGTCGCGCTCAATGCGAAGAGTGCCTCAGTCCCCTCGCTGACGCCTTCCAGGGCCTGGAACTGCACAGAGACGACCTGCCGGGCGATGGCGCTACCTCCGAGGAGGAGCTGGGAGCTGCTGAGGGTGGCGACAAAAGGGACATCGGTGCCTTGCGGAAATGGCTCGATGTCCAAGCTGATGGGCAGGGAGTCACCTACTCGAAGGCGGCGGATGGTGACCCGGGCCGTGGCACTGCTTCTCGAGCCTGAGGTCGTCAGCTTGAGCTCTTGCTTGGCCGCGCTCAACTCGAAGTCGGGACTCGGAGAACAGTCGCACGGGCTCACCGAGCCGACCAATAGAGCCATGCAGAACCCGACCCGCCGCCCCTGGATCCACCAACTCACCATCATCACGAACCCCTTCGAGTCGAAAGGACACTGTTAATGAGATCGCCACAATCTAACATAGACCGACGATGATTCCGCCTCGAGACGATCCAAAAAAAGTGGCGCCCATGAATGTGGTGCCATCATGAAAAGGTGTGCATGTGTTCATGGCACGCACGAGGGTGCGTGTGGCACCCAGGGAAAGGTGGTGAGATATGAACGCTGAAGCTCGGGTTCCCGTCACCGGCGGATGCCTCTGTGGGGCTATTCGCTTTGAGTCTTCCGAAGCGCCGAAGCTGGTCGGCTTCTGTCACTGCCGGATGTGTCAGAAGGCCTCCGGAGGTCTCTTTGCCGTATTTGCCGATTTCCCTGGGGAGGCCTTCAATTTCACCCGCGGCGAGCCACAGTACTTCCGATCCTCCGATATCGCGACCCGCGGGTTCTGCAGGGAGTGCGGCACGCCCATTTCCTTTCAGTACGACGGCTCCTCGGGCCCGGCGATCATGGTCGGCACCCTCGACCACCCGGAGGACTGGCCTCCAACCTGGGAGCACAGCGGTATCGAGAGCAAGGTGCCGTGGTTCGCGATCAACGACGAGCTCCCTCAGACGACGACGGAAGAGAGCGAATTTCTGCGGCGAGCCAGAGAGCGAAAAGCGAAATCCTGAAGCGAACGGGTATCGTCGAGGGCCCCGACAGCCTTGAAGTGATGCCACCCATGAGGGCTTGGCCGCGACACCTCGCTCGCGCGGGATAACAACGCAGCACGAAAGGTGGAACCCACCATGAGGCGGCCGGCTCCCACACGGATCGTTATTCGCCGGTGAGGGCGACCGGAATCATCACCTCATTGCGGCGCATGAACCAGGGCGTGAAGGGTGGGTTGTAGCGCGCGAACACCGCTTCGCCGACAGGCCGCATTCCGTGCTCGGCGAGCCGCTCTCTGAGCTCGCCCTCGTGACCGGTGAATCGCTCCTCGCCCCAGGTGCCGGAAAACCGCACCGCCGCCACCAGCCGCTCCGGAACCTGTCGCAGCGATACGCGGGGGTCGGTCGGTTCGGGCGCCGTTTGCCAGGAGTACTCGGCTGGCACGACGAAGGCAACGCTCCATCCTGAGTCGTCGGAGCGCTGCACGACTGGCGCGGTCATCGCGATCTTCTCCGACGACGGTTCCTGGACAACCGGAGCCGTCATCTCGATCTTCGCCCGCGCCGCGTTGTCACCGGAGATGTATCCGAAGAGACGACGGAAAGCCTCGTTACCCGCCCTCTCGAAGTCCGAATCGACGCGGGTTTCGGCCAGGATCATCGGTGCGTAGCGTCGGATCTCGAAGTCTCCGTGGTCGGCGACAATCACGTACTCGGGTTCTTCAATGGCCATCGTCACCCCCGGAGTCAGCAACACGACCGCCAACACCACGGCGATGCCCGAAACGGTTTTCCTGCCAGTCATGTCCATCGCTCCTCCTCGAACCCCTCGCTCGAGGCTCGAGCGGACAACATGATTCCCTGACGATTGAATTCCAGAAGATCTCTCGTGATCTCCGGACCCTTCGATACAGCGGTCCAAAAAGACGCCACTGATCACAACTCCATTCGACGTGTGGAGTGCGCGCTAGTCGGGCGCCACCCGCCTTCCCGCGGGTCGTGGTCGCAGCTCCCGTTCGCCGACGATTCCGCGGTTGCGGATCCACATCGTGTTGCGGCCTGAAGCATCGCTGGTGATGAAGGTCACGGCCGGTTGGATGGTGAGGTCGGGCTCGAGGGGACCGAAGCCCTGGTTGACATAGAAGGTGTCGAGGTACTTCTGCACGAGATCTGTGGTGAAGACAACCGACTGGCGGTCTGGATCGATGATTGTCATGAAAAAGCGGTCATATGTCTTTCTGACAACGGCGTCGAAAGCATCCCCTTCGTCACTGAGGAGGCGATAGGTGCCCGCATAGCGCCTCCAGGTGGCCGGATCGGTCGAGTAGTCGACCGGTGGGGTCGCTTGAGGCTCGAGAACCGCGTCGACGATGCAGTATGCCGCCTCGTTCAGGGACATCGTCGTGTTGGCGAGAGCCGCGACCGCGAATCGCTCGTCCGGCACCCAGAGCAGGAACGCACCCCAGCCCGGGATATTGCCTCCGTGCTGGCGCACGTCCAGCCCCTTGTACTCCTCGGCGAAAACACCGAAGCCATAGTGGAAGCCCGGTAGGTAGTTGAGGTAAATCTGTCGCTCTTGCATCGCCGCCGCCGATGACGGTGACAGCACGATGCCGCCGCCATCCATCAGCAGCAGCGCCCAACGAGCGAGGTCTGGAGCGGTCGAGAAGGCGAGCCCCGACGGTGACGCCAGCCAGCTTTCGTAAGCGTCGGGTGCGTACACCGCCTGCCGTTCATGCCCGTACGAGTAGTTGCCGCTGGCCATCACCTCGGCGGGGGAAAAGGTGGTGGCGTCCATGTCGGCGCGATCGAAGATCGTGCTCTTCATGAGCTCGCGATAGTGCATACCGCCGGCTCGCTCGGCCACCAGACCGGCCAGGCAGTAGCCGGGGTTGCTGTAGTTCCAGAATGTGCCCGGGGGCGCGAGAAGCTTGACATGATCGAGGCTGCCGGCCCACTGGGCCAGGGCATCGTCGCCGGTTGGGTCGGAGGGATCCTCGACGTGGTCGGGGAAGGCGGAGGAGTGGGTGAGCAGATGGCGCACGGTGATGTCATCGGAGGACCACTCCCCACTCAGGCTGAGCTCCGGGATCCAACGGCTGACCGGGTCGTCGAGCTCTACCAGCCCGAGGTCGAGCTGGTGCATGACCGCGGCCGCAGTGAGCATTTTGTTGATCGAGCCGATGCGGAAACGCGTGTTGACGTTCACGGCCTCGTCTTCTCCCCGGCGCTTGACGCCGAACCCGCTGTTGAAGATGACCTGACCATCCAGGATCACCGTCACCACCGCCCCGGGCGCACCGATCGACTCCATGTCAGATTCGACGCATTGGCGGATGGCCTCATCGACCGAGAGCGCGGCGTCCGCTGCCGTCGCCTGGAGGGAGCCGCGACGGGGAGGGATCGGCCCTCGATAGATGGGTAGAATCGGGGGGATCGACCGCAGACTCTGAGGGTGGCCCGCCGGCTGCTCATCCCGGTCAGAGGCACGAGAGGGCTCCGTGAGGCCGAGGGGCAACACGAGGCCCGCGACTGCGACGATCAACATCCATCTGGGGCGCGTCATGTCAATCCCCCAAGGACGCGTTCGTGTGAGGTTGGAACTGCTTTTCGAGCCTTCAGACTACCACGTTGGGCCGGGGCCTTTTTGAGGATGACACGAAAGGAAAATCGTGGGTGCCATGAGTGGGTGCCACGTATCGCGTAACGACCTTGCACTCCCCAAGGTGACGATGTGATACGTGGCACCCCTGCGGCTCAGGAACCGTCCGTTTTCTCCGCCTCCAGCCGCTCGAGCTGCGCGGCACCGTTGTCGTTGTCTGGATTGAGCTCGACGGACTTCGCGTAGGCGGCGATCGCGCGATCGATTTCGCCGCGGGCGGCGTAGCCCTCGCCCAGGCTGTCCCAGGGGTTCCAGCTTTCGGGGTAGGCCTTGACGTTCATTTCGAAGACCGCTACCGCCTCCTCGATCCGGCCCTCGCCCAGGAACCTGTAGCCGAGACGGTTGAAGGCGTTTTCGTCGAAGAAATAGTCTTCCTCTCGTTGCTGGAGCATCTGCTCGAAGGCGGCCACGGCGGCGTCGATCCCCTCCTCCTCGATGATCCGCAGCACGGCGGCTCGGGCATCCTCGCCACCCTTGGCGACCATCCAGGTGTAGGTCACCGTCGCCTCGTGCTGGCGCACCAGCGAATCGGCCTCGATCTCGAGCTCCGCCAGATACGCGAAACGGGCCTCGAGGCGCAGCTGCTCGCGCGCGGTCTCCCGGCTGCCGCCCGCCTCGATCACGGCGGTGATCCCGTTCCACACGTCGTTGGCGTAATCGCGCCGCGCCTGAAACTCGGCCCGCGTCATCACCCGGCTGTGGACCGGCACCACGTGCTCGAGATTCGGGTCGGAGAGGATTGCGTCGAAGACCGCCACCTTGTGGAGCACATCGGCCTCCGGGTCGACCTCGAAGAGGAACTGGACGTACCGATCGTGCAGGAGATCGCCGGTGGCGACTACACCCAGCTCCGGGAAGTGCACCATGATGTCGTCGCCGGTGTGGGTGCCGGGACCGAAGTAATAGAGGTCCATTGTCATGTCCCCCAGGTCGAGGTGCAGGCGGTCGGAGAAGGTGATGGTCGGCACGTGGGGTTGGTACTCGCCGCGCAGGTCTTCGCACATCTGCCCGTACGAGGCCACGAGGTCGCGCAACCGAGGCGCATTTTCATCGTCGGCGTCCATCGAATCGAGGGTCGACTGCCATCCGTCCACCCTGGCCTGCTGCTGCTCGACGAAACGGTCCCTTGTCCGGTTCCAGGTGATCAGCCCATCGAGGGTCAGCTCGTGGCCGATGACGGTCGCCTCGGGGAAGACCGGGTTACCGACGGTGTGGTCGTAGTGGTAGTGGGTGTTGACGACGTAGAGGAAGTCGTCCCGCCCGAAGACGTCCTCGATCTTGGCGCGATAGGCGCGAGTCAGCGTGACGGTCGTACCGGTGTCGACGACCACGAGGCCCTTCTCGGATGCGACGGCGAGCATGCTGTCGTCGTAGGTTTCGCCCGAGCCGACCTTGATGGCCTTCGGGTGGAGCTTTTGAACACCGACCTCGATCTCGTCGCCCAACGCTGTGGCGAACGGGATCGAGGCAAGACAGACAAGAAGCAGAGCGGCGCGCGCCGTCAGATTCCTCATACCATCCCCCTCGATCGAGATACGGACGAGGGCGCGGTGGGTTACCGCGATCCGCGGGTGGCCGATGCCCGGCTGCCACCCTCCTGAGTATTCCGACCGTCGGCTCGGTGCCGCTCCTGACGGCACGCTCAGGACCCGCCAACGGATTTCTCGACACCCTGCTCGCGCGCCCTGAGAGTCTCGTTTCCGATGGGTGTCGGCACCTGGTCACCGGCATCGGCCCTCGAAATTGAATCCACCGGGGAAGATGCCGAGCTGCGCCTGGACCGCACCGACGGTGGCGCCTGGGTCATGGCCGCCAAAGAGAACCAGACTTTTACCATCGGGCTGCCCGACGGCGGGCAGACCTTGTTGACCCTTCGCTCCTCGGGAGCCCTCGAGACCAGTGGTCCCGTCAACGGACTGTCCGACCGTAACGCAAAGCAGGGCTTCGAGGCAATCGATCGTGCGACACTTCTCGGCCGTTTGGCATCTCTCGACGTTGCTGAGTGGAGCTACATCTCCGAGGGCCCGGGCGTACGGCACGTGGGACCCACGGCCCAGGATTTTCACGCCGCCTTCGGGCTTGGCGACGACGACACCCACATCTCACTCTCCGACCTGAGCGGGATCGCCCTGGCTGCCATCCAGGAACTCCACCTGCGGCTCGAACAGAAGGACCGCGAGATAGCCGAACTCCGAGCCCGCCTCGCAGCCCTGGAGGACAGGCGGAAGAACTCGCAGTCGGGTGACGCGCTCACATTTTCACGTTGTCTTAATTGACCGCCGACGACGCAAGGGCCCGGCCAACACCGGGAGCGTCACGATGCTGAGCCAGGCGAAGAGATCGCCGATTTTCGAGTACACCGTATCCACGCCTTGTGTGGGCACCTGGGAGACCATGACGTGGTCGGTGGTCGTGTAGTGATCCATGCGGCTGAGCACGCGGCCCTGGTAATCGGTGGCGATGGACAGACCGAGGCTGGCGTGGCGGACCATGTTGAAACCCTGTTCGATGGCACGGAAGCGAGCCATCTCGGTATGCCACGGGTCGATCTCTCGCCAGTCGTTGGACGGCACCAACATCAGGTCCGTGCGCAGTTGCCCGGCCTGCTTGAGGAAGCCGGGAAAGTCCATGTCGAAGCAGATGACGCTGCTCAGTCGACCAAATGGCGTCTCGATCATTCGCACGCGCCCTTCGTCAACCGCTGACATCGCAGCCTCCGCGCCGGGCACCGGAATCGCCTTGAGGCTCGTCCACGCGACCTCGCCGCTCGGCGTGATCAACACCATCGTGTTCTCGAGAGGGCTCGCGCTTTCGGCGTTCCAGGCGCCGAGGCCCATGCCGAGATAGATGCCCTGCTCGCGCGCCAGCTCGATCCCTTCATCGATCAACTGCTGCTCGTCCCCCTTGAAGACGAATGCGTTGGCCTCGCCCCAGAACACGATCTCGGCCCCTGCGAGCGCCTCGCGCTCCGAACGGCGCATGAGGTCCTCGTTGATCAAGCGGCTGCGGTGTTGGACTTCAGCAAAGTCCTCCTCGGTCGGCGTGCCGTTCGATATGCGCTCGGCGACCTCACGGTCCGGGATCAGCTCGATGTCCGGCCGGCTGAGCGATGCGATGCGGACCGTGGGATGGTCTGGCGGAGCGAGTGCCAGCCTCGCGCCGCCAAAGAAGACAACCGCAACCACAACGGCCGCTGCCCAAGCGACCCCATGCCGTATGTCGGACCACTTGAACTCGAGCTCCCACGCCCAGTTGCAGACGGCGGCAAACCACGCGATGAGAAAACTCACGCCGTAGAGTCCCGTGACCGACACGATCTGGAGCAGGGTCAGGTTCTCGTACTGGCTGTAGGCGACCGAACCCCAGCTCCCATACGGCGTCAGGGTGGCGACCAGATACTCGGTCATGACCCACGAGCAGGGGAGCACGAGAGTCGATGAAAAACCATCGATGCGGCAAGCAAGAACGCGGTCGAAAGCGAAAGGAAGAGTCTGCGCCAAACCGTATAGAACGGCGATCGTGACGAAGAGAACCCAGGGAACGGGCACCATGCCCCTGAACTGAAAGAGAAATGCGACGGTCAGCACGAGCCAGGCGATCGGCAGCCCGAGGCGTGGCGAGAGAGATCTGACGAACCGCAGCAGCAAGACGGGCGCGAACCACGCCGCAACCGCGATCGTGTTCCTGCCGTTGGCGATCAGAAGCAGCGCTAGGGCCAGGGCACCGAAGAGGGCTATCGTTCTCGGATTCTGGCGCGCGTCGGATTGTGGTGAGGGTTTGTCACGGTATTTCATCGCGCTCCTCCCGATCAACGCCTCGTCTGGCGCAGCAGGCCGTCGAGCGCCGTGTCGATGAGACCATTGATGAGCTCTTCGCGATCGATCCACGGGAAATTGGGAAAGACGATGAGCAGGGACGTCGCCCCGTGAATCGCCGCCCACAGGATCTGACTGACCCGCTCCACGTCTGTCGAGCCGAAGAGCTCTCTTTCGACGCATGAGCGGACGGAGTTGCGCAGGACATCGAAGGACGCATGAGACCGCCCCGCGTGCGTGACCGACCTGCCGGTCTTCCTCGAGATGAACGCAACCTGGTAGTGGTGGGGGTACCGGAGCCCGAAGTCTACATAGACGCGAAGCTTGTCGCGAAGCGACTGGAGAGGATCGTCGGTGTCGTTCATCTCGTCCAGAATCTCCAGCAGCTTGTCGAATCCCTCCTCGACGACGCAATCGAGCAAGTGCTCCTTGGACGTGAAGTAGAGGTAGATGGTCCCCGGCGCGCATCCGATCTCGGCCGCCACGCGGCGCATCGAAAAGCCCCCGTACCCGTGCTCGATCAGAATGCTCCGTGAAGCGCCGAGGATCGTCCCCCGGATTGATTCTCGATGGAGCGCGCGTGTTGCAGGAATGGCCATATCTGAACAATGTTCAATTTACTGAACAATGTTCATTTCCGCAAGACCCAACTCGCCGTGGTCGTCTCCAACCACGCGGCATGGCGCTTCGACGCTGTCGTCCAGGTTGTTCCGATCACCACCCTCCAGAGCCGCTGGCTTCGGCCCTCCGAGACGCGCATCGACAGCGATTCGAGCGGTATCAAAAACCCGTCACGCGCGATCGCGATCCAGCTCGGTCTGCGCAGCGAACCCTGAGCCCGTGTCACCCGCAAACGATGGGGCCACGCTGACGTAGTTGGGACTACCCGGGCAACCACGAGCACCCAATCAACGTAGTTCCATCGAAGCCCCTGCGCCTGCCACCTCGGATGAGCCCGACGGATCAAGGAGGCATGATGGGACCGCGATTCGCCATCCTGGTTCTGGTCACGATATCTGTGGCCCTCCTGGCACCTTCTGATGATTTTGCAGACGTCGGCGACGTCGTGCAGTTTCGGGCGCTGATCGGGGGGCGATTGATCGACGGCTCCGGCGCGGATCCGGTCGATGATGCCGCAGTCGTGATACGAGGCAGTCGGATCCTCTATGCCGGACCGAGGACGGCGGTCGAACTTCCAAGCACGGCCGAGCTTCTCGACGTATCCGGACTCACCATTCTTCCAGGCTTTTTCAACGCCCACGTCCATCGCGCGCTCAGCACCAGAAGCCTCGAGGCCTGGGCCAAGGCAGGCGTGACAACGGTGCGTGACCTGGGGTCCGACCCGACGAGCCTCCTCGCCTTTCGAGAGAACCATCCGCCTGAACCCGGACACGCTCGGTTGGTCGCGGCGGGTCCACTGATCACCGTTCCCGGCGGTTACCCGATCGTTCCCTTCGGCAGCCGTGCGATATCGGTTGTGACCTCGGTTGCAAACTGCCGTGAGACCGCCGAGGCCTTGCTCGACGGTGGCGCCGACCTGCTGAAGCTTGCTCTGGAAACCGGGACGGTCTTCGAACGGTCCATCCCGGTCTTGAGCCTGGAAGAAGCAAGAATGCTGGTACGGGTGGCACACGGCCGCGGCACCGTGGCCTCGGCCCACATCACCTCCGCCACCGATCTCGCCCTCGCCCTCGACGCCGGAGTTGATGACCTTGCCCACATGGCCGTCGACCGCCTCCTCACGGAAGAAGAGGTGGAGCGGGTGGTCGCTGAAGACGTGCACTGGGTGCCGTCCCTCGAGCTCTGGCTCTGCGCGGGCCCGCGGAATACTGCGGTCAACAACCTCCGCCGCTTCGTCGCAGAGGGTGGCAAAGTCGCCCTGGGTACAGACTACGCGGGCTACACCTGCTCTTGGGAGCTCGGCATGCCGATGACCGAGATCCGTTTGATGGCGGAGGCCGGGATGACTCCGATGCAGATCATCGTCGCCGCCACTCGCCACGGCGCCCACGTCAGCAACCTCGAGCGCGAGCTCGGTACGCTCGAGCCCGGAAAGATTGCCGACCTGTTCGTGATCGACGGCAACCCGCTCGTCAACCTCGAAAACCTGCAGCGCGTTCGACTGGTCATCCGCGAGGGCGTCGTGATTCGCAACGAGCTTTCCGGCGAGACGCCGCCAACGACACGCCGCGCGGGGCGCCGAATCGGCGGATAAACCGAAATGAAAGTGCCACTGATCGCGGCTTCACAATGAACAAGGAGACCGAAGTTGTGATGTCGTGATCAGTGGCACCCCTCCTCCGGCAACTCCGTCAAAGTTTTCACGTACTCTTGTTCCAGTACCCGGTCGGGTGTGCAGCGGCCGCCGAATTTCCACCCCTCGCAACAGATCAGGAGTTGAAATGAAATTTGCGTCTCTTCTCACAGTGGCCCTCCTCGCGCTCGGATGTATGGCGGAGACCTCTGAGGACAGCGACCCCCGGGGCCCGGTCGTTCTCGAGCCGGCGCCGGTTTTGAGCAATGCAAGTCCCGAGGACGCAGGTATGTCGGCATCCGGCGTCAAGCGGGCAGAGGACCTGTTCGTGAAAGCCGTGGAGCAAGAAAAGGTCTTGGGATACCAGCTCCTGGTGGCTCGTGGCGGCAGAGTAGTCCTCCACACGGCCGGCGGTTTCAGCGATGTTGCGAGTGCAACGCCCATGACGACGGGCACGCTCCTGAACGTGGCCTCGATGACCAAATCCGTGGCTGCAGTAGGAATCCTGAGGCTGGTGGATGAGGAACGCCTTTCCATCGACGATCGCGTGGCCCAGTACCTGCCCGGTTTCGACTCGGAAGCTTCGAAGGACATCACCATTCGCGAGCTTCTTCTCCATACCGCCGGGTACACCGACTTCGAGATCTTCTGCGACGGCCTCACACCACAGTCACCCGAAGAGCCCACGGCGCCCAGCCTCATCGTCGAAGCGCGAGAGCTGGGAGAGCGCGGCCCGGACGTGGAGCCCGGAACCCTTTTCAGGTACAACAACTTGAGCTACAACGTCCTCGGTGCGATCATCGAGACCATTTCGGGAATGCGGCTCGACGAGTATCTGCGCCAGAAAATCTACACTCCCCTCGGTATGGACAGCACCCGCTTCGATACGGAAGTCACCGAAGGCATGGATTATGCGAGCCAGTACTGGTTCCGCAATGGGGCCTGGGAGCAACTCGACACCAGCGGCATGGCTATTCCCAGGGCCAACGGTGGCATCGTCTCCACCGCCTGGGATTTCGCCAAGTTCTGCCAGATGCTTCTCAACGGTGGACGCTACGGAGACCAGAAGGTGCTCGAGACCGAGACGGTGGCCCTGGCCACCGCGCCGCTGATCGAAGTCTCCGAGGCCTACCTTCCCCCTGAAGTGGAAAAGGACATGGGCTTCGAGTTCGAGTGGTTCGAGTATCGAGACGGTCGAGACCTTGGCATCGACACTCACCGTGGATTGGGATTCGTCGTGTCAAACACCGGGGCCTACTCCCACGCCGGCATTTATGGGACTTTTTTCTATGTTGATCCGCACCACGACCTGGTCATCCTCATCCTGACCCAGAGCATTTACGGCGGCAACCCGGGGCAGGCCTTCATTGAGGCCGTGACCGATGCGGTGATCGGTGCCTCATAAAACGCTTCACCCGTCACACGTCTCACAGGATGACTTCGCTTTTTTTGGACAGCTGGACGGCTGACGGCGGCGAAAGGTCCTCGACTTTGGCGAAGGACGCCTCATTTCGAAACGTGTCGCGTCCGTCGCTGATCGAGGAGAGCCCGTAGATTCCGGCCGAGAACCGGCTCAATCCCCGGCTGACCGAGGGCGGCGAGCTTGGCCCTGGCGCCGTTTTCTGCACGGCGATCGGCAAATGGATCGCCATCGATCAGGGCGGCGGTTTCGTCCGCCGAGAAACAGACCCCCGCGTCAACAGTGTGCAGCTTCGGGTTGGCCGGGCAGACGCGCTGACAGAGCAGGCACCCGATCAGGCAGTGGTGGGCCCGGCGAGACATCGAATCGGGCCACGGGCCAGGGTTTTCATTGGCCAACGTGAGACAGCGTTCGGCACTCAACAACACACGATCCTCATTGATCGCCTTGGTCGGGCACGCCGCGCGGCACAGGGTGCAGTCTTCACACTCTGGCAGAAGTTGCGGCCCGTCCGCCACACGCTGCGCAGAATTCGGAAGCACCGCGTCGGTGATGTATCCGCAAAGCTGCACATAACTGCCGAGTCCGTTGGCATAGGTAATGTTGTTGCGACCGTATCGAACCAGCCCGAGCATCGATGCCAACGTCTTGAGCGGTCCGTTGAGGTGCTCGACGCGAACCCCGGGCAGACCGTTTGCCGCAAGATCCTGGCGCACCTCTTCAAAGGTCGCTCGATAGCGAAAATATGTCGGTGGGAGGAGAGCGTCCAATCGGCGGTCGCCGAGATCGAAACCAACGCGGTGGGCCGGCCGAGGCATCGCCACCACGACAACGGTTTCTCCGGGCTCGTCATCATCGGCCTCGAACAGGAATTCGAGATGTTCGTGAGAAAAGTCTGTGTCCAGCTCGCCCGACGCGCGCCGATCGAGAACCTCGGCCCGCGCTCGCCGAAGCACCTCGGCGCGTCCCCATGCAACACGGTACCCTCTGTCCTCGGCCCAACGCTGCAAAGTACTGATCATAGCGACCTCCTGCATGCGAGTCTGTTCTGTTCCGTCCGCCCTCGCGGTCGAGCGAGGCTTGTGTTGTGTAACACCTTTATAATATTTTTAGGTGTTACTACTTTACAATATATCCTCAACGTGTAATAGTCAAGAGGTATTGAGAGGTATTACACAAAAAATGGATCAACTATGGGCCGATCTCATCAATTCCGAATGGCGCGATCACCTGGGCAAAGGTGAGCGCGAAGATCGGATCGGCAATGACGCGTGGCTGGCCGCCTTCCTCGAGCGCGCCGGTTGGAAGGGTACAAAGCTTCCGGGGGCCAAGGATCGCGACGCCCTTCGCCGAATGCGGGAGTTTCTGGTCCGGGTCGTGGAGCGGGTGCGCCAGCACCGAAGCATGTCTGCCAGCGACCTCGCGCAGCTCAACCGATTCCTGGCCGCCGCTCCCGTCATTCGCCACCTCGACGCCGAGCATGGCGGTGCCTCGTTACTGCTCTCACCAACCGCGTCAGGAATTGATGCCGTGCTCGGCGAGGTGGCGGCATCCTTCGCCGACATGATGGCGACGGGCGACCCGACACGAATCAAGTTCTGCGCCAACAGCGATTGCGGGTGGCTTATCTACGATATGAGCCGCAACCGCACCCGTCGATGGTGTGACAAGACCGAGTGCGGAAACTTGATCAAAGTGCGGCGCCATCGTCAACGCAAACGCGCTCAAAAGGTGCCTCCCGGGGCAAAGCAGCAATGAGGTCCGTGGCGCTCATGATCACACACGCGAATTGACAAATCTGTACGCGGCACCATGTGATGATGCGGTCCGTTTTGGAAGGATTGATCGGCCGGCAGACGTACCACGTTTCTGAAACATGCGGCCATTTCTCGAGTGGCGATAGGTCGAGCAGCGGGCGTCGCGCTGCTCTCTGGGGCGGCGAACGCGAGCATGAAACCGTCGGTGTCGCAATGCGCCGCCGAGACACTCGTGACCATCGGTGACCGCACCTTCATGTCGTCGGGCACCGGCGTGGTCGAGGTGGCCTCCGCGAAGGCGTACTGTACCTCGTGTCACGACGGGGTGATCGCGACCTTCGTGAGCACCAGATCGAGGGACGGAAAATTTCGGAGATCATCCGGATCGCTATCCAAATCCCAAGGGGTCGGCGCCTCACACCCGGTTGACGTCCCGTACCCGGACGGCCATCCAGAATACGTTTCCCGCGGACTGCTCGGTCCTCTCATCAACCTACCAAGGAGCGACATCACCTGCTCGAGCTGTCACCCAAAGGGGGAAACAACGATCTTTCCGTGAGCAACCGCCAGAGTCGCCTTTGTTTGTCCTGCCGCCACAAGTAGCGACGCAGCACAGAGCTGGCAGATACCACTTTGTCGTCGCAGGCCTTGCAGGGTCACGAGCTGCTCTCGGGCGCCACGACACACGCGCATCGCAACATTGCGAAGGCCGTCAGCCGAGCAGGCGGCTCGAGTGTGCCGCGAGCGACGGCCTCAGCATGCATTCATGCGCAAGGTGGCGTTCGTCGAGCACCCGTTTCCTCAATCCGAGGCTTCGCGGGCGACTCGGAAATGCTCCGGGTAATCGGTCGCTCTGAGCCACCGTTGGACATCATCGGCCGTACCGGGAAGATACGCCTCGATCATCGCGACGAGGCCATCCGCGTCCAGGCTCTGACGGGAGAAGAGCTCCCTCGTAAATTCTCGAAACCTCGTGAGACCCATCGTGCTTCGCAGCCAGTTGCCGAAGAGCCGGGCGCGGTCGTTGAGCACGAAGCGATCCTTGTAGGTGCTGATGTCTTCCGCTGTCATGGCAAGCAGCGGCTTCTCGACGGGAAGTGTGCGCCCACGTCGGTCCAGACCCGTTCGCCGCCGTTCGAGGTACCCGTCTTCAGTTCTCGCCAGGATCTGTTGGTAGAACTCCTCACCGATGATCTCCGCCATGGCGGGCAGGTCGAAGAAACTGGGAAATCCTTCGACAACCAGCGCATAGAGCTCGCTGCTTCGGGGAACAGAGATCTGCACGAAGGGGTGGACGAGCTCGTGGGCGAGCGTGCGACCCGAATACGACGAAGGCTCGAAATCACGCCAAACCCGATCGCTGATGCCCACCATGTTGCCGCTGGAGATGTCCCCGTATCGAGGCATCTGGACGACGTGCAGTTGAGCACCTTCGCTGCGGTTTGCGTAGTTGGCGCGGAAATATTCCTCGAGCTGTGTCGAGAACTCGAGAATCTCGCTGGCGGTGGCGCGCGATGCGTCGTCTCGCAGGTAGTAAAGATGAAAGCCACCCTGCTTCATGATCTCGAATTTGCGCACCGTCAGCTGGATGTTGAAAATGTCGTCCTGCAGCGAACGCCAGCGCGAAATACGCTTCCCATCGACCACTTCCTCGCCCAACCGCTCCCCGGTGACGACCGCGGCGAACTCCCGAGGCGTGCGAATCGTGGCTTCGACGTCCACCGTGGGGGTGTCCTCGTTCGCTTCCAGGAACACCGGAAACCAGACCGAGTAGGGGTATGAGCGCAGGAACACGCCATCCTTGTCGACCCGCATGTAGTTCGAGGGCGAACGTGCGACCGAGGGGTTGAGCTTCCCGGAGTACCGGATGGAGAGCTTTTTTGGAAGCTTGCCGCCAGGTAGCTCGATCCGAAATCTGCGTGCCACGCTCGAGTAGTCCGAGCTGTAAAAGACCAGATCATGGGCCACGTCCACCTGCTTGCCATCTGCCTTGACCTCGTCGACCCGGAGCTCTCCGTGGAGGTAGAAGATGAGCCACGGTGAGGAGAACGAAGCCTCCGCGAAGGTGACATCGGCCTGGGCTTCGATTCCCGGCTCCTGATCCGCATAGGTCGCATCGAGGGTATAACCGGCAACCCTCGGCATGTCCTGAGCCTGCACATTCAATCCGCTGAGTCCGAGCATCAGCGCAACACCGATCGAGATTTTCTTCATCGAGACCTCCGCAAAGTGAAGGAGCACGGCAAAATTAACGGATTTTGATCTTGCTCGCGACGAATGGTGCCAAAGGGCCCATGATCAGCGACACCCATGTGGGAGTGGATCGGCAATCGTGCAATGGTGAACGTTACACCCATGCGGACGACATCCAAAATGTCTTTGCGAAGGGTGGCAGTCAGACGCTGACGAAAGCTGATCGACAGCAACGGTGCCGCTAATTCGGGGGCGCTATCTCCGGAATCCACGGGTCGTCTGCCGCCGGCCGTCCCGCCGTCTGCAGGCTACCCT
>JBFFBV010000025.1:0-49303 GCA_041560205.1 Candidatus Sulfomarinibacter sp. | reverse complement strand
TAGGATCTCGCATCTAGGATCGGGCGGGTGGGAGGGAAAAACGGCGTGACCGTCGCGCACGGCCACGCCGCTCCCCCGTCCCATGAGGACCATGGATTGGCCTGAGTTATCGGGTCAGGAGCTTGATCGACCCGCTGAAGCTCTCGAGCGAAATGCTCGGACCGCCCGAACCGGTGTTGAAGCTCAACTCCTGACCGGGCGTGTATTTGCTGGTGCGTTTCGGCTCAGGTCCGAGCTGGTTCTCGATCGTCCCCGAAAAGGTGGAGACGTCGAACGAGGCGACCAGCGACGGATCGACCAACAAGGTGATGGTCCCGTCCATCGTCTCGATGTCGAGATCGTTGCCCGGCCCCGGCATCGCATGACACGTGATGTCGCCAGACACCGACTCGAGGTCTCCGCCGTCGATGACACCGCCGTGGATCATGATCTTGCCACTGACGTTCTCGACGTCGATGAGCCCGCCCGCGGCCTGGATGTCGATCTTTCCGCTGACCGACGCGATGTCACTCTCGGGCGGTGCGGACTCGATCGAGATATTTCCGCTGACCGTCTCGACATCGAGCCCCGCCGGCATGCCCGAGACCTCAATGGTGCCGCTCACCGATTCGAGATCCATCTCGCCGGTGACACCCGACACCAGGATCGAGGCGCTGACCGTCTCGACTGAAAGCGACACACCGGCCGGAACCTTGACCAACAGATCGGTGCTCACCTCCTGGCGGCCGTGATACTCCTCGTCATACTCGACCTCGATGGACACGCCATCCTCATCGGCATCGATTTCGAGCTCTTCGACGCCGTCACCGAGGGTCCCGGTCACCTCCACGAGGCCACCGCTGCCCGCCTGGATGGTCACCTTTCCCGACAGCACCTCGATGTCGACCTCGCCGCCCGGCCCGATCGGCACGCTCTTGCTCACCGGCTGGGCGGCCCAGGCCGTTCCAACAGCCAGCAGCACAGCCAACATGACCCCTGCGATTTTCATGATCTTGTTCATCTCAACCTCCACCCCGGCGCACCGGGTATTGAAATCAGACTTCGGACGGCAGACGGACCGCGCGCTGCAACAGGCCGATCTGTCGTCGATAGGCACCGGCCAACTGCCGCATCAAAAGTCGGTTCTCCGGGTCTTCCCCGAGGGCCTCGGCGATCTGGTCCATCGCCTGGTCGATGAGCTTCAAATTCGTCCTCACGACCTCCATGGTCTCCGGCGACAGCTCGTGGCTCCGCGCCTCGAGAGCGTCGAGCAGCTCGGCGCGTCTGGACTCGTAGCCTTCGACACCGAGGTCCTCGAAGGACGCGAGAAGCACGGCGGACGGGACCCCCTCGCCGGCTGTCGGCGACTCGGCGATCACCACTGCCTGGGACCGCCCGAGGAGGTATGCCGTCACCATTGATGCGACGACGAGAACTGCTGCCGCGGCGGCCAGGAGAGCGCGGCGTCCGAAGCGACCTCGCACGACATTCGACTCGGCGATGCCGACAGCGATTTCGGGCCACAGGTCGCGCGGCGGGTCCAGCGAACGCGGCAGCTCGGCTGCGCGATCCCGCAGCCGGCTCATGCTCTCGAACTCCGCCGCGCAGGCGGCGCAAGCCTCCAGATGCACGCGCAGCTCGGCCACCTCGTCGGCCTCCAAGCGACCGTCGATGAAATCGTCGAAACGATCGATGCAATCGATGCACTTCATGATGCCAGCGCCTTTCGCAGGAGTTTCCTCGCGCGGTGCAGCTGGGCCTTGGAGGTGCCTTCGGCAACACCGGTGAGACGGGCGATCTCCTTGTGACGGTAGCCCTCGACGTCGTGCAGCACGAAGACCGTTCGCGCGCCCTCCGGGAGCGCGGCGATCGAGCGTTCGAGGTCCAAGGCCTGGCCTGGGCAGGGCTCCGCGGCCAACAGATCGTGCGACAGGTCATCACCCGCCGGCTTCATCCTCGCCTCCCGCCTCATGGCGCTCCGCCGATCGCCGAGCACGACGTTGACGGCGACCCGGTGGAGCCAGGTGGAAAAGGCGCTCGCACCACGAAACGAGCCGAGCTTCCGCCAGGCGCGGATGAATGTCTCTTGCGCCAGCTCTTCGGCCCGCGAGGGATCGCTGCACATCCGCAAACAGAGGAGATAGACCCTGCCGACGTTCTCGCGGTAGAGCTCCTCGAAGGCGTCGACGTCACCGCGGGCGGCGCGTTCGACGAGGCTTCCCCCGGCTTCGAGCTCGCGGGATCTACTCATGGCCGCCACGGGCGGCGTCGACTCGGACACGGAGATCGCAACTGTTTCCACACCCCTTACGATGCCGGCACCCTGCAAAAGGTTGGGATCGAGACATGGTCGTCGCGAGATTCCCGATCGGGAATCTCGATGCAATGCGAGCGGTTTGAATCTTCGAGCAGCGACGAAGGGCGAACAGATGGTCGATTCCAAAGCCACAACCCGGTGCGTCGAGGTCACCGTTCGGTCGAGCTACGTGCCCGAGCGCTCGCAGCCGCTCGAGAGCCGGTGGTTCTTCTCCTACCGGATCCGTATCTCCAACAAAGGGGCCGTCCCCGTCCAGCTTCTCAACCGCCACTGGGTGATCACCGACGCACACGGCCGGGTCGAAGAGGTCCGGGGCCCCGGGGTCATCGGCGAGCAGCCGGTGATGGCGCCGGGGGACTCCTTCGAGTACACCTCGTTCTGCCCCCTCGGCACCCCCTTCGGGACAATGGAGGGCAGCTACGAGATGGTGACCGAGGACGGCGAACGCTTCTGGGCGAAGATCGGCCAGTTCACCCTCAGCCAGCCGCTCGCGGTCAACTGACAACCGCCGTGCAGTCAGCTGACCAGCCCACGAATCTCGAGGCCGCGACAGATCAACTCCACGGACCCGCCTAGGCCGAAGCGGGCGGCGTCGATCACCAGATCGTAATTCCCGGTGTCTCTCGGATCGGCGTGAAAATGCCGCCGCACGAAGTTCACTCGACTGGCGTCGAGCTCGTCGAGTCGGGCGGCTGCCGCCCTCTGGTCCACCTCCTCGCGGGATGACAGAGAAGCCAGCCTCAGCATGCGCGGCGCCACCACACGGACCCGGAGACCGTCGTCCGGAGGGAGCAGGAGATTGGCGCCCCTGCCGACGATGATCACCCGTCCTTCGAAGGCTGCCAGTGCAATCGCTCGGCTCAGCATCGAAACGAATGAGTCCTGGAGCACGAGCCGCGAGTTGAAGAGGTTGAGCAGAGTTTCCGAAAACCACCCGACTCGTGTTTCGTCCATCAGCTCGAGAAGCCGATCTTCGAGCTCGAGCCTTTCTGCCAGGAGGTGCACCAGCTCTCGATCGAGGACCGACCAGCCCAAACGCTCGCCGATGCGACGTGCGATCTCGGAGCCTCCCGATTCCGCCTCCCGCGAGATTGTCAGGTACGGCCCCGGGACGGGCGCCTCTTCCATCTCCGAAGCTGACGCCGCGCGTTCCAACAGTGCATGGAACCGCATCCGAACGTCGGCGGGCTCTGCGGCCACCGCAGCCAGCGGCCTGATCATGGCAAAACCTCTGCATCATAAGATATGGCCCATCACGCGTGAGTGCCAATCACCGTGGCGATTGATACGATGTCATCGACCCCGATCCAATGGACCGGTGTACCGCGCCGTTCCATCCCGCGAAACCAGGTCTGCTGCCGCTTGGCGAAACGGCCGATGGCGACCTCGAGATCTTCGATCATCCGCGCGCGGCTCTTCTGACCCGACAGGTGGGCTGTGACCTCCCGGTACTCGAGGCCCAGCTCGTCAAGGCGTTGGGGTGACAGTCCGCGGTCGAGCAGGCCCTCGACCTCCTCGATCAGCCCTTCCTCGAGCCTCGCCCTCAGGCGGCTGCCGATTCGACGTCTCAGCTCGTCGCGCTCGACTTCGATCCCGAAGACCGTGAACCGCAGCGCGACTCCGGGCGGCTCGCCGTACGCCACCGTGTTGCCTTCACCGAATTCGGCGATCTCGAGGGCACGGATTACCCTCCGCTTGCTCAAGAGATCGGTCTCCTTCGCGAGGTCAGGCGCTCGTGACAGGAGCTCGTCACGCAGCCCTTCGAGCTGCCGTTCGACGAGACGCTCCCGGAGTGCGGCGTCGTGCGGCACATCCGCGAGCCGGTATTGACGGATGACGGACTCCACATAGAGACCGCTACCGCCCACCATCACCACCGGCACCGCACCATCGGCAAACGGAGGGCGCCTCGCCATCTCGCGCAGCACGCCGTAGCAATCCTGCTGGAAGCGAAACAAGGTGTAGACATCCTCGGGGTCGACGATATCGATGAGGTGATAGGGGACGGGCGGGTCGACGCTCGCGTACTCCTCGAGATCCTTGCCGGTGCCGATATCGAGCCCGCGGTAGACCTGACGGGAGTCGGCAGAAACGATCTCCGATCCCGCGCGGTGGGCCACGTCGACCCCGAGTCGCGTCTTTCCGCACGCCGTGGGTCCGACGATGGCGATCACGTGGAGGCTCATCGATCGAACTGCGCCCGCAGCCTTCGGTCGAGCCTCTCGACCTCCGGGCGGCTGTTCGCGGAGAGGAGGACCCCGATCCGTCGAAGCCGCTTCCCTCCGACCTGAAAGGGCGAGGTGACGAGAACACCCCTCCTCGTCTCGGGATCGAAGGCGTCCCGGCCGAGAGCCGCCTCGAACTCTCCGTAACTGGATGGCACACGCAGCTTGCGGGACGAGAAGAGTCTCCAGTACAGCACCCGATCGCGGCCCCAAGAGTCCCACAGACAAAGGAACGGCGCGGACATCTGGAGGCGGGCGTTGAGATCCGCCAGCGGACGGAGCGTACGCTTGCCGTTCTTTTCCCAGACAAAATGGTCGAGGCAGACGGGCCCGAAGTATCCCTCCGCGACGAGCCGTCGCGCGACCGTTTCCGCCAACTCGGTCACCTTCGCCCGCCAGCCTTCGAGAGCGTCCGAGCTGTGGTCGAAGATCGATCCGAGGTATGCCCCATCGGCGGTGTTGACCACCTCGTAGACCTCGATCGAACTCACCGAGCCATCCGCTTCGATCTCGAACACGGACGAGATGTCGATGACCCGCCGACGCCACGTTTCGAGGATCACGCAGACATCCTCGTTCAGCAACCTCCGTATGAGCTCGCGATCCGAGCGGCCGAGACGCGACGAGCGGACGCGACGGTTGCCGAGGCCTGCGTTGCCGTGCTCGGATTTGATGAGCCATTCCTCGCCGTCTGGGCGAGCGCCGATACAGGCTTCGACCTCGGCCCCGGTCTCAAAGACACCGAGGCACTCATCGACGCCCAGCAGTTCTCGTTCGACCAATGACGCAAATCGCCGACCGTTGACCCGACGGACGACCTCGAGCGACGGGCGGACAGCCGGCGACGCATAGGCGTCGTTGAGCTCGGCCGCTTCCTCGTTCCATCCAAAGGGCACCAGGCGGGCACCAGTGGTCAGCGACGGGAGAACGGTCGTCCGCGGCGGGGGCAGCGCGGCCCTCTCGAGGTACGCGAGAAACGCGCTATCGAGCTCCTCCTCGACCAGCACCGAATCACCCTTCGTCCCGAGGAAGCACAGGTGATAGGGGACCTCCCCGGCCTGTCGTGCCCGCCTGTCGATCGTCTCGGTCGTCCACCCGGGGCGCAGGCTGAGGTCGAAGTCGGCGTTGATCAGGTACTCTCGCATCGCCACAAGGGTACTATCCCTGAATCCCCAAACGCTTGTGTCCAATGACGCGGGGAACCAGCGCGCAAGGAGGGGGCGATCTCGCCCGGCAGAAGTGGCGCGGCATACGCCCTCCGTATTTCTACGCGCTGTGCAGGCGGCATTGGAGGATCTGAAGACAACGAGGAGGGGGGCGGATTGACCGGGAGCACGATCTCCCGCTACCAGGTCCACGAAAGGTTCGGCGGCGGCGGTATGGGAATCGTCTGCCGCGCAACGGACACCCGCCACCTGCCACCAGGGTCAGTGGGCAGGAGCTGCCCGCTCTTTTCGGCCAGGTACAGGAGGATCGCACCCGACTCGAAGACCTGGGCCTCCCGGCCTCCAGGACCCTCATGGTCGACGATCGCCGCGATCTTGGCGTTGGGGTTGATGGCCAGGTACTCCGGCGTCTTCTGCTCGCCCTTGCCGAGGTTGACGGGATGGAGCTCGTACTCGAGCCCGGCCTCCTCGAGCATGATCCGGATCTCGTATCCGTTCGGGGTCCACCAGGTGTAGAAGTCGATCATTGCGCACACCTCGCGTGCCACAACATACCCGATCCGGATCGCGTTCCCGCACGCGTGAGGGCTTGAGGGCCTGTCCACCCACCCCCACGGACTTCAAGCGAGGCAAGCCCTCACACCCTCATCTCGTCACTCCCTGGCTCGCGGAAGGGCGCTACAATGGCAAACGCGAACGCGCGAAGGAGGCTTTCCAATGGGCAAGAAAATCGGTGTTGTCCTTTCCGGCTGCGGGGTCTACGACGGGGCCGAGATCCACGAGTCCGTGGTGACGCTGCTGGCGATCGACCGCAACGGCGCCGAGGCCGTGATGTGTGCACCCAACGTCGATCAGCTGCACGTCGTCAACCACCTCACCGGCGAGGTCGAGGAGGGCGCCAGCCGCAACGTGCTGGTCGAGTCGGCGCGCATCGCGCGCGGAGCGATCCGTGACGTGACCGAGGTCTCGGCCGACGAGCTCGACGGCCTCATCCTGCCCGGCGGCTTCGGCGCCGCCAAGAATCTCTGCGATTTCGCGGTCAACGGCCCCGACTGCTCTGTCGATCCGGGTGTCGCAGACCTCGTGCGGGCCGTGCACGGGCAGGGCAAACCGGTCGCTTCGGTGTGCATCGCACCGGCACTGATCGCCAAGGTTCTCGGTGACGAGAGCCCCGAGCTGACCATCGGCACGGACGCCGACACCGCGGGGGCGCTGGCCAAGATGGGGGCGGCGCACGTGGCGTGCGCGGTGTCCGAGTTCGTCGTCGACGAGGATCGCAAGCTGATCAGCAGTCCGGCCTACATGTTGGCGCAGAGCATCTCCGAGGCCGCCGAGGGGATCGAGAAGACGGTCGCCAAGCTCGTCGAGATGGCGTAGCGAATCGTCGGATCACTCGGTTGATCAGGGTTTAGGGGCAGCACATGTGCCGCCCTCGACCGTCAAAACTCTCCGATAATGATCACCGAATTGAACCGACAGAGGCGGGACACGTCCCGCCCCTCCAATTCGGCTTCGATCCTGCGCATCACCAGTACCGCTCGACAAAGACATGCCCAGGCTTCTTGCGGCTGTGCTCGCGAAAGCCCTCCTCTGCCAGGATCGCGACCATGTCCTCGATCATTGCCGGGTTGCCACAGAGAAAAACCCTGGAGCTTTCGGGGGTCGGACGCGCGCCCCAGACCCGTTCGAGATGATCGCCTCGCCAGAGGTCCTGGACATACCCGGCCGCTCCGCCCCACGGTACGGGCTCTTCGGCCGGTCGACTGATGATCGGCAGGTAGGTGAAGGACGCGCTCAGGCGGTCCAAGGTCATGAGCTCGCTCTGGTATCCCAGATCCCAGGAGTGTCTCGCGCCGAGCAACACGGCGATTTGTCGGCCTCCAGCCTCCGGCAGCATGGTCCGGACCATGCTCATGTAGGGCGCCAGCCCGGTGCCGGTCGCGACCAGGACGAGGTCGGTGTCATCTGGAGCCTCGTTGAGGGTGAAGCGTCCCGTGATCCTGGGACCGAGCCACAACCTGTCCCCCACTTCGAGGGCGAAGAGGCGGGGGGTCAGCGCACCCGATCGGACAAGCGTGATGTACAGCTCGATGTACTCTCGGGCGACGGACGAGGAGGCAATCGAGTAGGCGCGCCGGATCAGCTTGCCTGGCTTGTGCTCCTCCTCGTCCGGGTCGGCAATGTCACAACGCGGCGCGTCCGGCGGGAGACCGAGAACGGCGAACTGCCCGGGCGTGAACTCGGGGAGCTCCCAGCCCTCGGGCACGACCCGAATCACCATCAATCCGGGCGCGACCTCGATCCGCCGCTCGATCACCGCGTTGAACTCGAGCTTCGCCATCCGCTCCTCTCCTGCCCCTGTCACCGAAGAGGGTACACTCTCCCGCGATGATCGGTATCGCAACCATCTTCGACTCCCTCCCCCAGTTTCTGATCGTGTGTCTGATCCTCGTGGCCGCCGAGACGGTGTACGTGCTCCTGGGCTTCGGAGCCGGTCTCATCGCCGTCGGCGCGATGGCCCTCCTCCTGCCCGAGCTCCAGGATGCGGTCGTGCTGCTCCTGCTCGTCAACCTCCCCGCTGAGCTCTACGTCGTACGCTCGTCGTGGCGACGCGTTTCCTGGCGCAGCGTGCTGGTGATTTTCGTCGGCGTCGCCCTCGGGATTCCCCTCGGCACCTGGTGGCTGCGGTGGGGTGATGCCAGCTTCCTCCTGGTCGTGCTCGGTGTCTTTCTGGTCGTGGTGGGGGCCGTGTTCCTCTTTATCCGATCGCCCCGCGGGGGACGGGTGCCGCCGTGGGCGCCGGCTCCCGTCGGGCTGCTGTCGGGAATCCTCACCGGTCTCTTCGGGACAGGCGGCCCGCCGCTGATCCTCTACTACCGACTTTCCGGCATCGACAAGGCTGCCTTCCGCGGCCACCTGATGGCGATCTTCCTGCTCATGACCACGGTGCGGGTGCCTTCCTATGCGGTCTTCGGCCTCATCACCGCACCTCGGCTATGGTCAGCCCTGGCCGTGCTGCCGGCGGTGATCCTCGGAGCTCTCATCGGCAACAGCATCCATCTGCGCATCGAGGAGTCGACCTTCCGCCGTCTGGTGAGTGCCGCGCTCTTGACCATTGGACTCTTACTGCTGATCCCCGGCGCCAGATAGGCAGATGCGCCTTCCACCTTCCACCCAAAGCCGCTGAGAACGCAAGGACCGCAAAGATGTCTTTTGACTTCGGGCAAACACAAATGATCTTTTTTGCGCTCTTGGCGCTCCTTGCGGTTCATGAATAGTGCGCGGATTGAGGACTGCCAATCACGTGTGGACGGTGTGCCCAACGGAGTGAAGTGCCGACCTTGCCTTCACAAGGTCGTCTGACTTCACCAGCAGGTAGTCCGTGTCGTAAGTCGACACCACGAAGATTGGAATCCCGGCCTCCGCGAGCGGCGAGCTGAGCTCGGCGAGGACACCGGTCAATTCGAAGGGCAAGGGGCCCTCGACCTTCAAGCAGCGCCAGCCCGTCTCGGCGGTTGCTCCTTCAGGCACCTCCGACGAGCGCGAGACAACGGACAGCTCGTCCTCGGTTTTCGTGATGGACAGAAAGACGCCTGACTCGACTGATGGGTGCGGCGCTTCGGCTCCCAGGCGCCACACGGCATACTCACCCGGAAGGACCGTCAGCTTCACTCAGTGATCTCGAGCATGGTCCCCGTGCTCAGGAAATGGTTGAGCTCCTTCTCCCAGGCCACCATGAAGCTCGTGAAGTGATCGGCGGTGAACTCGTCGAGGGCACGGTCGCCGTGGTCGGAGATCGAGGTGTACGAATAGGTGATGTCGGCCGTGCACGCGTCATCGCCGTCGGCCGAGAGGGCGACCGTGATGCGGCCGATCACGACCCCGGGGATGACCTTGACGATCTCGAGTCGGAGAGCTTCTTTGTCGTAATCGGTCATCAGCCACAGAGCGTCCTCCGGAATCCCGGGGGTGATGAAGATGCAGCCGGGCTCGGCAAGACCGGACTCCGAGAGCACCCGTTTCGGCCTCCAATCGTTGACCCACTCGGTCTCGCGCACCGGGCACAAGAGCTCGAAGACCGCCGGCGGCGGGGCGTTGAGATGCTGGGTATAGCTGTGACTGACCCTGTTGGGCTTGTCGACCCGCATGATGCCCTCCAGATTGGCTTCGCCCAAGGGTACACCGTCGCGGCGCGCACGGCCAAGCATTCCGGCCCGGATCGGGATCAGATGAGGCCGTTCAACCGCCGGAGCCGATTCAGCCGCCGCAGAATCTTCTTGGGGTTTCGGAAATGGTAGAGCTCGACCTCCACATCGAGGCAGCTGTCGGAGCCAAAGACGCTGTGCAGGGCCGCGAGGCGGCCGTTGCCTTCGTAAGCCAGGAAGGATTGGTCGTCCTCACGCACGACCTTGATCCAGGACACCGAGGGCAGGATCTCGGCGAGATCGGCACGAGCCATTTTCCCCGAGGCCAGGAGGCTCTCTCGATGTGGTTCGAGCGCTTCGACGCGCGCCGCGGTGGCGCGGATCGCGTTGGGCCGGTCGAGGGCGTGAATCGGATTGAGGTGGCCCAAGGGGCGGAAGACGAACTCTTTGCGGAGCCGCTTGCGGTGGATGTCGAGGATGACCTTGGCCATCAACACGTCCTTGAGGTCGAGGTCCTGGAGCTCGTCCGTCTTACCGAGCAGGTAGGCGCCGAGCTTGCGCAGATTGCGAATCATGCCTTCGAGACCACCAAACCCTTCGGGTCGATCTCGAGGTCGAAGATTCGAAACCCCTCGACTGCGGCGGCGTCGGCCATTCGGCTCAGCGCCTCGCCGTCGGTGGTGAAGCCGATACCGAGATCGCCTCCCCCTGCCCCGCTCGGCTTGTAGTGGACTCCACATTCCACCGCCAACTGCCGCAGGACGCGGTGCTCATCGGAGAGGATCGGCATCGCCAACGCCCCGCCGAGACGGTCGAGTCCTTCCCAGAATGCGTCGACGGCCGAGAGAAACGACGTGGCACTACCCTCGGCGATCGCTGCAACGCCCCCGGCAGCGGAGGCGCCGAGGGCGTCGAGGGCCGGCCGCACCTCGTCGGGACTTTCGCCGAGCCGAAGCTCCAGCCGCTCAAGGAAATCACCCGTGCTGGCCGATCGTCCCGTCCACACGAAGAGCATCCGCAGGTTTTCCGGCAACCCGGTGGGCGCGGCCTCGGCTACCGAGCCGTCCTCGTCGAGGCGATAGCGGACAACCCCGCCGAGGAGGCTCGCCGCGACATCAATCCCCGAGCCCGCGCCGCCCTGGACCGCACGGTGGAGGTCGACCAAGCTCCGCAGCTGGGCATCACTCGCATCGAATCGTCCTCGGGCGGCCCACGCTCCGACGGCCGATGCGAGGGCGACCGTCAGCGCAGCGCTGGAGCCGAGGCCGAGCTTTGCCGGTCCGCCATCCTTGGCCTCGAAAAATGACCTCGTGTCGAGCGTGGCGGCAAACGGCCCGGCGACTCCGAGCTCGGCTCGACCCGCCTCCACCCCCTGGACGATCTTCTCAACCATGGCGAAGTAGCGGCGTCCGATGGCCTCGTCGCGCCACCGAACGGCACCGCCCTCGCCGACCTCGAATGCCGCCGATCCCGGAGCGAGCCCCGGCGCCGACACCTCCCACTCGCCGCCCGCAGACGCCTCAAGCCTCACCAGCGCCCTGCGGTCAACGGCCGCCACGATTGCGGGGGCTCCGAAGAGCACCGAGTACTCACCGAGGAATACCAGCTTGCCTGGGGCCGAGGACTCGACAAGGTCCATCAGTCGGCGACCGCCCGCGCGCCTTTACCGAGGCCGCTCGCGATGACCTGCTGGACGCCTTCGATTGCATCCAGCTCGGCGGCGACCCGGTCGAAGGCGTCGGGCACGCACACAGCTTTGACCTGGGGACCCGCGTCGACAGTAAAGAAGACCGGCACGCCGTCCGACCGCAGCTCGCGTACTCGCCGAATGCACTCGACGGTGGTCCCGTTCCAGTAAACCAAGCCCGGACGCGCCGACATCATCACCGCGTGCATCTTGAGGCAGCTCGACTCGCTGACATCGGCGAGGGCCTCAAAATCGCGGCGCTCGATCGCACTCCGCGCCTCCGTAAGATCGTCCGGCGAGGAGTTCACCCAGCCCTCGTAGTAGGGAGAGGTCTGTTCGGTGCGAAGCATGCCTTCGGTCGAACCGACCTCCTTTGGCCCGGTGTCCGTGATCGCGATGGCCACGCTGAGCGGCCACTCTTCAGGATCGAGGATTGGCCGAATCTCGGTCGGATGTGGACCATCCGGGGTCAACCGCAGCTCGACGAAGCCTCCGAAGAGGGACCGCGCAGCCGAGCCCGAAGCCTGGCGGGCGAGGTCGGCGAGCTCGGCCCGTTCGATTCCCGCCCCCAGTGCCGCGTCCGCGGCCACCACGAGGGCGGCGAAGCCTGAGGCCGAGGAAGCAAGGCCGGCGGCGGTCGGAAAGTCGTTGTCACTCTCGACCCTCGCCCGCGAGTCAACGCCGGCACGCGCGCGCAAAAGATCGAGACACGCGGTGACTCGTGCCGACATCTCGGAGGACTCGCGGCCACCGAGGAGGAATCGATCCTCGTCGAACTCGGGATCGAACATTACAGTGGTGGTCGTTGTCAGGCCATCAAGGGTAATCGACAGCGAACCTACAGCCGGGATGTTGCGTTCGACATCCGATTTGCCCCAGTACTTGATGAGGGCGATGTTCGGGTGGGCGACAGCGGTGGCTCTCATTGGGAAATGATACCCGGAAAGGCGATTCACACAGCGACCGAAGAATGAGCTACCCCACCTGCTCGAACTCCTCTTTGCCCCATCTGCTCCCCCCGGGTTAAAATCATGAAGAGGGCATTCCACCATGCGAAAATGCGCCATCGGCGCTTAAGCCCAATGAAATCAGTTGATTGCGTCGGCAATCGACATGCGGTAGCTGTTTCCGTTCAATCCCCTAGCCTCACTCTCGCACATGGACGCCGTTCACTGCCGGGCTCATTGAATTCGACCGCTCGGCACCTGGCCACCAATTGAGCGCTCCATGAGATCGCACCACCCGTTGTGGCTATCTCTGGCCGTCCTGCCGTTTGCTGTGCCGGGCGCGTTGCTGGTGGCCCGCTGGACGGTCGCCTCGTTTCACGGCAACCCAGCGGCCAAGACGGTGCTGACTTTTCTCGACAGCTATTGGCCGCTCATCATCATGATCCCGGTTCTCGTCGGATGGATTCTGTACCTCATCCACGCGGTGCACTCAGCATCTGTTCCCGCAGAATCACGAAGGTTCTGGACCCTGCTCATATTCTTCCTCGGCCCATACGCGATTCCGTTCTACTATGCAAAATTCATCGCAGGTGAAAGACAGGATCGTGCCTAGCGCCTCGTTCCAGCGGACCCAAACAGCGCGGCTGTTCGGGCCGCTGAACTCGGACCGTTAGGCGGCTGCTTGATTATGAAGAGAGACCTGATTGATGAGATCGGAATCGACGCAGCGGGTCGACTGTACGTGAGGCCGCGAGAGAGCACTTTTCCCCTGATATACCGCGAAGGTAGGGAGGTGCATTGGGACGACGACAATGCCTTCCTCTATGGACCACCACCGAGGAGATGGGGCTATATCCAGTGGTATCGCCAAATCATATCTGTGGCCGCAGCACAGGGGGTGAATCTCGAGCCTCATCCAAAAACAACATGGGTCGACGTTCCCGAGGGACTAAGGAATGAAATCGGTGAGATCCACCGAAGCGCCTAACACCTCATTCCAGCGGACCCTCACCCGCGGCGGATTCGGGCCGCTGAACTCGGACCGTTAGGCAGAAGGAAGAAATCAGGCTCCAGATCGTAACGACAAATAGAAAGCAATTGAACGGACGTGAGGAGATGCAATGAGCGAATTCTTCTCGACAGGGACTGCGCCCTTTGGGTTCTTCTATTTAGTCAATGTCGCTGTGAGCGCGGTTTGGTTGATCCTATTGTGGCGCGTGGTGGTCGCGTTTCAGCGAATCGCTTCCGCGCTTGAGGGCATCGACCGTTCACAACAAACGCAGGCTGAACTGGGCCAGCGCGGTCTCCGTTTGCGTCGTCGGGAAGAGCTCCGCACGCTCGGCGAAACCGAGGGAACATGAAACGACCGGACCGGTATTCTGTGCCTAACACCTCATTCCAGCGGACCCAAGTTCGCGCCTTGCGCGGCCTCGGGCCGCTGAACTCGGACCGTTAGGGAGTCATAGATGAACATCAGAGCATGGTGCATTCCCGTACTTTTGTTTGTTCTTTCGATTCCCGCCGAAGCGCAGGACATTGCCGCTCACCTCATCACAACGGATATTGATGTCTACCGCCCTTCAAAGAACCCTTCCGGAGGGGTAGGGCCGGGCGTCCTTGCTGTCGCGGACCACTTTTTCTACGACCACCGCGATGTGAATTACAGGATCTCCTATTTCGATCTCGCCACCAAAACAGGCGTGACAGTCCAGGTCACAGAGCACTCAGGAGGCGATTCGGACAGGTGGCTCTTGCATGAGGCAGAGAGAGATTTCCGAAACTACTTTGGTTTCCCAGGTAAAAGTTATGTCATACGAGAAATTGACGGCCACAGGATCATGGCGGCAGGAATAGGGGGCTGGGCTTACCGGTGGTTGAGTGGCAACCACCTGGTCCACATCGAATACACCGACCTGCAGATGACGAAATCCGAGCCCCTTCAAATTGTCGAGGCATATCTCGCCAAATACCCACCGACTCTACCTCCGATGACAACCGAAGGATTGAGGGCCAGCGAGAATATATCCGAATGGGTAAAGAATGAGATGGAACGTACTCTTTGGTTGTGTGAGAAATGGCTCCACCACTACGAAACTGATGGAAGAGAGGCCGAAACAGCGATCAGGAAGGTCAAGGGTTTTCTCGAGACGGTTGTGGGTTTTCAAGAGGAGTTCTTCCCGAAAGAGATCGAGGATCTTGAAGTGCGCATGCTTGAAATTCAACTCGCGGCCGATATTCGAGCACTGAGGGACCTCCACTCCACTTACGACCGCTGGTGGGAAGAAAGCGAGGATCGATGCATTTCGTTAATTCCAAGAAACCCTGCCTAACACCTCGTCCCAGCGGACCCAAACAGCGTGGCTGTTCGGGCCGCTGAACTCGGACCGTGAGGTCACTGAATCGGGACTAATTGCATTGAAGAGATTCGTGTTTGTCGTGGTGACTACAGCTTGTTTCTGTTTTCATTCAGCTTGTGGGTTGGAACCTTTTTCCTCCATGCCCTATAAATCTGGTTTGGAGATTGCACGCCTATCTGACGGAACGAAGATTCGTTACGCAGTTGCTGAACCTGCCCTGCTAAACCCCGAGGTTCCGCCGACAATCGTCATCGTAATGCCGCTAGGATTTGAAACATATAAAAACGCGTCCCTGACAATAAGCGAGATCTGGCAACCAGTTGCTGAGAGCCGGGGTTGGGTGATCGTTTCTCCGGCGGAGCCAAATGAGCGATTTTTCTGGCAAGATACGTGGCTCTATGGCGAAGGGGCCGAAATTCACTTTCCGGGCTTCCTTGAACACTTGGCTGAAATCTACGCCGTCGACAATCCGGATTTCCACATGGTTGAAGTTGGGCACGACGGCGGTGGTGCGGTTGCGTGCGTGCTCGCGGCGCCCGAAAAGTTCTCCTCCATAACTCTTGTCCCCAACTTCGGATCCGAGGGAGACAGAATGGGGTTACTCGGTCAGGCGTCTGACATCCAAACCACGATCTTACTTTCCGACCAAGTTCGATATTGGGATCAGGACGAAAACATCCTCCCGTTCGATGTTCCGGGGGTTACGATCAAGAAAATCCCTACTCCAGGATTGCTCAGCGAAGAAGGTATTGGCCCGGTACAAGCTTCTCTACCATTCATTTGTCAAGAGATTGATGCTGCTATCGAACTGCGGGCGGAAGAATGAATCACGCACCTAACACCTCGTTCCAGCCGACCCTCACCCGCGGCGGGTTCGGGCCGCTGAACTCGGACCGCTAGGCCATGTGAGAATCGAAGCCGAGAAAGACGAGAGTTCATCGTGTTACATATCTTCATCGATGCTGACGCGTGTCCGGTCAAGAATGAGGTGTACCGAGTTGCCGAACGCTACTGCCTCGATGTGACGCTGGTGGCCAACTCTTCGATGCGGGTCCCGGATGATCAGAGGATCACACTCGAAGTCGTGGGGAACGGGTTCGACGCTGCTGATGATTGGATCGTTGAGAACGTGAAACCTCACGATATCGTCATAACAGCTGATGTCCTCTTGGCGAGTCGATGCCTGAAACTGGGTGCTCGCGTCCTTGGTACATCCGGCAAGCCGTTCACTGAGGCCAATATCGGTACGGCCATCGCGACTCGGGACCTCTTATCAGGTCTTCGCGGAGCGGGCGAGATTACCGGCGGGCCTCCACCTCTCACAAAGCGTGGCCGATCGCTCTTCCTTCAGAAGCTTGACGAAGCGATCCAATTAATCCGTCGAACCCAGACCTGAACAACGACATGGCCACACTGCCTAACACCTCGTTCCAGCGGACCCAAACAGCGTGGCTGTTGCAAACGGCCAGAGGCCGTCGCGACCCGCCCCCACCAGCGAGCGGCCAATGGGCAGGCCTCCACCCGACCAGCCATTCCTGCCCTCGGCCGCAAGTCGCTGCCGGCGGCGGGTTCAGGCCGCTGAACTCGGACCGTTAGGCAAAGCTCGGAAAATGGGTTGACTGAGAGACTTCATGAAGGACAAGCTGAACTCTGAATTCCGTCGACTGCGTACGATGTCGCTACCGTTTTTTTTGGGGTACTTTGTGCTCGTGGGTGGCCTTGCGGGATTGGGGGCATGGGTCTTGGTCCTTGGTCTTGCCGCTGTTTTTGGGATGAATACGCCGACCTTGCCGTCTCTGCTTTTTGCCATTCCCCGCGGAAGCCTCTTTGCCGTCATCCTAGGACTGGCGCTTCGCTGGTATTGGAACCGAAGTCGGTGAAAGCCGCCTGACCTCGATCAGGAAAGGAATAAGGTAATCTCGCATCCAGGCCTAACACCTCATTCCAGCGGACCCAAACAGCGTGATTGTTTGGCCCGCTGAGCTCGGACCGTGAAGTGGACCACCCCCCGGCTCCCCTGCTCCTCTTCGGAGGCGGACATCCGGCTTCGTCCCCTGGGCTTGCGGCTTCGCCTTCGGCTGCGCCGTCACAAGACGCCGTGACAGGCGGGGTTAGGGAGGATAGCCGGTGATGGAGCGGATTTTCTGGTACATCGGTTGGAGGCGTTTGTACATTTTCAGATAGACCTCGTGGTAGAGGCCATCGTAGATCGACCGGTTCTTGGGGTCGGGGTCGAAGGTGTCGCCGACGTGGGTCATTTCGGCCACAGCGGTCGGGAAGTCGGGGTGGACACCGACGCCGACTGCCGCGTCGATGGCGGCGCCGAGCCCGGAGGCGTCATAGACGTGCGGGCGTGAGGCCGCCATGCCGAAGACATCGGCCGTGATCTGCATCGCGGCGTCCGACTGCGAGCCGCCGCCGGCGACCCGGATCTCGGTCGTCGGCACACCGCTCCGTTTCTGGCCACGCTCGCAGCCCTCGCGTAAGGCGTAGGCGAGACCTTCGATGATGGCCCGGTAGAGGTGGGCGCGGGTGTGGACGTCTCCGAATCCGATCACCGCCCCTTTGGCCTCGGGTCCCGGGACCTTGACCCCTGGCGACCAGTAAGGCTGCAGCACGAGGCCCATGGATCCCGGCGGAACGGCATTGACCAGCTCGTCGAAGAGCTCCTCGGGTTCGATGCCGCGCTTCTCTGCGATCCGCATCTCCCGGAGGCCGAACTCCTGTTTGAACCACGACACCATCCAGAAGCCACGGTAGATTTGCACCTCGACGTTGTAGGCGCCCGGAACAGCGGCTGGAAAGGGCGGCAGCATCGGCACCGGCTCGACGTACTTGCGGTGGGTGGTGTTGATTGTGGCGCTCGTGCCGTAGCTCAGACAGGCGACCTCGGGCTCGAGACAGCCCGCGCCGAGAGCTTCGCAAGCCTTGTCTGCCGCTCCGGCAATCAGGGGTGTTCCGGCGGGGATCCCCGTCGCCTCGGCGGCCTCCCGGGTGATCTCGCCCATTTGCTGGCCCGGTGGCACGAGTTCGGGCAGGACCTCCCGATCGACCGGCACCGCCTGCCACTTCCAGTCGCGCGGTCCGGCCCACCGCAGACGCCGGTAGTCGAAGGGTACGTAGCCGACCTGGCAGCCGATCGAGTCGACGAAACGGCCGCACAGGCGGTGGGCCAGGAAGCCGGACATGAAGAGATACTTGTGGGTCCGATCCCAGATCTCCCGCTGGTGACGGTGGAGCCAGTTGACCTCGGCTTCGGCCTGGAAGTGGGCGACGGTCTCGCGCATCCGCACCGCGCGGAAGGCGAGGCCCCAGAGACCGCCGACCTGCGCGCACCCCTCGGTGCGCCGCTGGTCGAGCCAGATGATGGCGGGCCTCAGCGGATCGCCATCAGCATCCACGTTGACCATGGTTGCCCGGAGGGTGGTGAGGGCCACGCCTGCCACTGCCTCCTTGCCAACCGGGCTTTTGTCCCAGAGGCCCCGGCAGGCCTCGCACAACCAACCCCACATCGCCAGGGGATCCTGCTCGGCCCAGCCCGGGTGGTCGGAAAAGTAGGGCTCGACCTCGACCCGGCTCCTGGCTACCTGCGCGCCCTGTGGGTCGAAGAGCATCGCACGAACGCTCTGTGTTCCGTAATCGATGGCGAGAAGATGGTCGGCGGAGGTCACGGGGACATTATGCACGGTTCAGCATTCGGGTTGTTGTGTCCGGAAAAGCGGAGATGAGGGGATGATGGAGTGAGGGCCTGTCCGTCCGCCCCCTCGGGCTTCAATCCAGTCAGTCTGTCATCCCCCCACCCCCTCACCATCGTGTTCAAAGAGGCGTATCATTACCAGATAGGCGAACGCGACGCAGATCGCGGTCGCTCCGGAGGAATCATGGGCCGCTCGTACTTCTGTCCCCACTGCCGCAAAATGCTCAACCCGGGCACCAAGGTGATCTTTCTGGTCGAAAACGGCAACGAACGCGAGATGGTGCTCCTCAGCGCCAAGCTCGGGGAATACTCGGTCGTCCACTCGCGTTCGATGACCTTCGAGGAGGGCAAGATCTACACCTTCCGGTGCCCGATCTGCCGCTCCGAGTTGACCTCCAGCCTGGACGAGAACCTGGTCGACATTCTCACGCAGATGGACGACGAGGCGATGGTCCGGGTGAGCTTCTCGAGGGTCTTCGGCGAACAGGCGACCTTCCTGAGGGCCCCGGACGGGGTCGATCGCTACGGCGAGCACGCCTCGCGCTACGAGAGCCTCAACTTCTTTGGCGAGGCTTCGGATCCCGAGCAGGACTGAGCAGTCTTCGCTTCCGCGACTTTACCGGTGCCTGCGCCAGTCCAAGGTCTCGAACTCGGACTCCATCTCCCGCCACAGGTCTTCCAGGGGACACCGCATAATGATGAGGTCCTGCCACGTGCCATCCTGATCCCGCACGTGCTCGGGAATCAGGAACTCCTCGCTGAATCCGAGCCTCTTCATGATGCGATGGGCGCCGGCCTGCGGACGCATCAACCTCGCCACGATGCGGTCGACACGATACTGGGACGCGAGGTGAAAGAGCTCACGTGCGAGGAGGGTGCCGAGCCCGTATCGCTGCCAATCCCGCGCGACGATCAACCGGATCTCCGCGACGTTATCTCCCCAGCCGTGGCCCTCGAGGTGCAACGCACCATCGGCGACAATCTCGTCGTCGTAGACCACGACCAGGCGCTCGATGCGGCTACGGTCGACCTCGGTGGTGCGTCGTTCCACCATTCTTCGACGGGTGACGTCGACCCGCAGATACTTACGGTCCTCCTCGGGAAGGGCGCAGAAGAACTCGTACGAGCGGTCGACGTCGCTCGGGTGCATGCTGCGCAGCGTGACCTGCCGCCCGTCCTTGAGGGTGAGATTTTTTTCGATCTCGGCTACGGGTTGCGGTGTTGCATTAATTGCCGTCATCCAGCCCTCCTCTTCTCGCCACGGCCACGCCGAAGCGAGCGGGGAAGCATCGCAGCCGTGATCTTTTTTGCTTGTCCTGTACTACAAGATGCGGCCTCGATGCCAGATTTGCCAGGAATCGAGACTCAGGATAGGAATCGTCCCTCGAAAAGTCGGGTCATTTGCGCAGCGGATAGGTCTGATAGTGTTCGAACCAGATTTGGAATTCGTCGACGACATCCTCGTACCGACGCTTGATCGTGTGGTACATCTGCGCGTTGCGAATCGACAGGGCGCATTGCTCACCAAGAGCCGTCATCAGTTCTTTTTCATCATCTGAAAAATGGTAGGGGTTGTGGGTGTAGACCGACAACACTCCGATGGCCTTGTCCCGGCTCATCAACGGCACGAACAAAACCGAGGAGATGTTCTCCCTGTCCATCTCATCGTGATGTCGAATTCGGGGATCTGCCCGAGCATCGAGAATCGCCATGCACGTCCCACCGAGGGCCTCGGCCACAGCGTCACCGGGGTCACTCGACG
Source organism: Candidatus Sulfomarinibacter sp. (assembly GCA_041560205.1). Taxonomy (GTDB): domain Bacteria; phylum Acidobacteriota; class Thermoanaerobaculia; order Thermoanaerobaculales; family Sulfomarinibacteraceae; genus Sulfomarinibacter. The sequence goes on along the minus strand of JBFFBV010000025.1, from coordinate 29,021 downwards.
CGGTCTCCAGGTATCGCTTGCTGAGACCGTATGCCGCCCGCAGCTCGAGGTTTCCCCTCCTGTCGCGCAGCCGGATCGTGGTGCCCCGGACCCTCAGGCTTTCGCACACCACTCGCACGGTCGACTCGAGAACCTCGGTCAGGTCGAGTGACGACCGCGTGGCTGCGGCGACCTCTCCGAGGATGTCATAGAACATCGAGTGTGTGATCGCCGTGGTCGAAAATGACGCGAGCGTCGTGATGGCGGTCAGCTCCTGATTGGAGAACACCCTCTTTTCACCGCTCGCGAGGCGCATCACACCGATCACATTTCCGCGCGCGCTGAGGGGCACGGTGAGCACCGACACGATGCCCTCGGCGACGTGTTCCTTCGGAAACTGGATTCGCGAATCGTTGGCACAGTCCTCGACCATGACGACGTGACCCTTGAGCGCTTCGGTGACGCTTTTCTCGGCGTCGACTGGGCCCTTGTCCAGGAATGCCTCGCTCAGACCGTATGATGCGAGGTGCTCGAGGCTTCTCTGGTCGCGACTGAGTACCCTGAAGTGACAGGCCTTGATCTTCAGGTGCTCGACGATGGCGCGCGCGACCTTTTGCAGCTTCTCCTCGGTGTCGAGGATCGAGTTGAAGGCGTTTCCGACCTCTTCAAAGACACGAACACAGCTGATGCATTCCATGCTGACCACCGATCCGGGGCGCTCGGTTTTCAGAGGGCGCAAGCGCCTCGAAGTCATGAGTTCTGAATACACTGTAGCGCCCGATTCGACAGAGCTCAACTAAAGGCCTCGAGACCGCTGGTCTTTGAATGACGAGTCGTTGTCCTAGAGAGCGTCGGCCACCAACTCCGCCACGTCTTTTATTTCGAGGTCGAGCTCCATTGTCTTGACCGAATCCTCGAACATTTGGAGACAGTAGGGGCAGGCCACGGCCAGGATTTCAGCCCCGGTCGCCGCGGCCTGCTGGACGCGGATGTCGGAAAAGCGCTCACCTTTGGGGCGCTCCATCCAGATGCCGCCGCTGCCGCCGCCACAGCACAGGCTGTACTCCCGCGAGTAGTTGGGGATTTCCACCAACACGAGCCCGGGGATACTCGTGAGGACGTCGCGAGGTTCGTCGTAAACCCCGCAACCACGACCGAGAGCACAGGGATCGTGATAGACGACTTTCTTGTCGAGAGCTGTCTTCGGCACCAGTCGCTGTTGCTCGAAGAGCTTGGCGAAGAGCTGGGTCACATGAACGCTGCCGAACTCCGCCTCGAGCTCGCCGTACTCCTGGTCGAAGGTCCGATGGCAGTGCGGGGATGACGCCACCACCTTCTTCACACCTGCCTCGGTGAGCGCCGCGACATTGGCGCCGGCCACCTCTTGGAAGACCTCCTCGGCGCCCGCCCGGCGAATCGCCTCACTGCAGCAGGCCTCGCCGTCGCCGAGAATCCCGAATGAGACCTTTGCCGCCTGGAGCACTTCGACCGTTGCCTGGGCGACCTTGACCGCGCGCGGGTCGTACGACGGGACGCAGCACGGCGAGTACAAATAGTCCATGCCCTCCTCGAAGGGCGGCACGTCGAGCCCCTCGGCCCAACCCCCCCGCTGCTCCCTCGGTTCGCCAAACGGGTTTCCCGAGCTGTGGATCCTCGACACCGACTCCGACAGCTCGGACGGGTAGGAACCGAACTCGACCAGGATGCGACGAATTCCGCGCATGATGTCGGGCATGCGCACCCCGTGCGGGCACCAGGTGCTGCACGACTCACAGGCCACACAGCGGTAGACCTCGGTGACCTCCCGCTCGATTTCCTCGCTGTCTTCCGACGACATGATGGCGCCGAACTTGACTGCCTGCGGGGTCCGGTAGACGGGAAACGTGACAGCCTCGACCTGGGTCCACGGACACACCGCCATGCACTTGCCGCACTGGTAGCACTTGTAGGCGTCGGTGCCGCCCATGTCGAGGATGGCATCTCTGATATCCCAATCGGGTCTGATCCTGGCGCTCATGACCACGACTCTCCGATCATCATCAGTAGTCCTTCGGCAGCTCGTTCAGCTCGGCCCAGGTCACCACCGGGCCGTCCCGGCACACCGAAAACGGCCCGACGTAGCAGCGACCGCAGTGGCCGATGCCGCACTTCATCTTGTTCTCGAGAGTGGTCACCACCTGTTCAGGCGAGTAACCGACCTTGCCGAGGCTGAGGAAGAGGTAGTGGAGCATGATCGGCGGACCGCATGCGATAACGATGCGGTTCTCCGGGTCGAGTCCGAGGCCCTCGAACACGTTGGGCAGGAGACCCACCTCGCCGTTCCAGTCCTCCGTCTCGCCGCCCGGATCGACGGTCCGCACCACCTTCACGCCATCGACCTTTTCCCAGCTCGGCATCTCGTCGGTGTAGACCATATCGGCGACCGAGCGTGCTCCGTTGAGGATGACGACGTCGCCGAACTCGAACTTGCGGTTGATGACATCCAACATGGCCGATCGCAGGGCCGCCATACCGATGCCGCCGCCGATGAACACGAGATGCTTGCCCTTCCAGTCGTCGACCGGAAAGTGATTGCCGTAGGGGCCCCGGAAACCGATCACCTGGCCTGTGGACATCGCGCGAAGCGCCGAGGTCACCTTGCCGACCATGCGGAAGGTGCACTCGAGGATCAGCGCTCCCTTGTGACCGTTTGGCCGCCACGGCGCGTTGGCGAGGGCGAAGACCGATTCACCGGCTCCGAACACGGTGAACTGACCGAACTGTCCCGGCTCCCAGCCGGCGAATCCTCGGGCGTCGCCTTCGTCGACGAACTGCAGACGCAGAGTGCGAACATCCGGGGTCTCGTCGACGTAATCATGGATCCGCACCAGGCTCGGCTGATACGGGTTCGGTAATGCGTCAGCGAGCGGCATTCGCGCCCTCCTCCCGAATGGCCTCGACTGCAGCGGCCACCGTGTTGACGATGTCGAGCCCGGCCGGACACAGCGATACGCAGCGACCGCATCCGACGCAGCGGAAGGGCTGGTCGCCCTCCTCCTTGAACGCGAATTTGTGGAGAACGCGCTGCCGATACCGCTCCTGTTTCGTTTTGCGCGGGTTGTGGCCGGAGGCGTGGTGGGTGAAGAGCGGAAAGGTGCAGGCGTCCCACGACCTGCACTGTTCGCCGCACCATGCGTTGCCCTCGTGGTTCATGTCGAAGCACGAGCACGAGGGACAGACATAGGCGCAGACGCTGCAACCGAGGCAGTGCTGCGCGAGCCGTTCCCAGGCGCCGTGCTCGAAGCCTTCCTCGAGCACCTGCGACCACTCCTGGTTGACCGGGCTACGTTCGATTTGTCCGGTGACTTTCTTTGCTATCACCCGGATCTTCTTGCGATCTGCCGCGGTTGCCTGCTTCCAAGCTTCGCCCCCTTCGCCGACCAGCTCCTTTCCTTTTTCCGTCAGCGGCCGCAGCAGCCAGTCGCCGTCGAGCGGCACGAGTTGAATGTCACATCCCTCTTCGCCGACCGGTGAGTATCCGACTGCGGTGCAGAAACACTCCGGATCGGCCGCGTTACAGGCCACTGAAACGATGGTCGTGTTGTCTCGGCGGGCAGCATAGAGCCGATCCTTCATGCCGCTCAGGAAGATGTCGTCGAGGCGGACGATCCCGGAAGCGTCGCAACTCCGCACTCCGAAGAGCACCTGCGGCCTGTCGGGCCCGGATGGGTCTTCGAGCAGGACCGTGCTGCCCTTGAAAGCGTATCGGTACAGTGCCTCGGAACGCGGAAAGAGGAACTCCTTGGGTGACCATCTCGTCTTCCCCGACGGAGTGACGGTCGCCTGATCGGGCGAGGCGATCTGCCGAAAGAGCAAAACGCCGTCCTCTTCGACTGGTGCCACGACGTTGCTGCCCTCCAAAAGGCCGCTCAACCACTCCATGAGCTGGACGTCGGTGAGCTTCCACGATGCATCCATCAATCTCTCCTCACAGAATGAACTCCTCGGAATCTTCCATTCGGAAGTCGACCAGAGCAGATTTCTCCCCGGGATCCAGGCCGACTTTGCCGTAGTGCCGCTCGACCTCCAGCGCGAGCTTGCGGTTGATCAGATCGAGCCGGATGTCGGCCGGACACACCCGCGCGCACTCGTCGCAGCCCGAGCACCGTCCCGCCAGGTGAATGGCACGGATGATGTTCCAGGTGCTGTTGCCGGGGTTGTCGATCGACGTCGGAACCCACTGCGGACGGTGTTTCTCCGCGACGCAGGAGGCGCAATAACACAGTGGGCAGGCGGCACGGCACGCATAGCAGCGCAAGCACCGCGCGAACTGCCGTTGCCAGTACTTCCAGCGCTCACCGTGCGGCAACGACTCGAGATAGGCGATTTGCTCGTCCCTCGCATCCGCCGTGTCGAGCGTGGCTTGCGACGGATCCTCGCAGCTCTCTTGAACGCCGTCCACCGTGACCACGAGGTCGCAGACCGGATGTGGGTCGCCCGAACATGCCAGGCATTTGGCGGCGAGGTTGGAGTCGTCGGTCACGCCCGGGCACTGGACACCGATCACCAGCACCTGGTCACGCCGGATCTGGCCCTCGCGAATAAGGCCGGAGATCGCCCCGAGGTCGCAGGCCTTGGCCACCACCGCAACCCGTTCGCGTCCCTCGAGCGTCGAAGCCACGTAGGTGCTGAGATTGTTGCGGCATCCCTGGCCCCACACCAGCGCGTCGCAATCGGCCCCGTCAGTGATGAAGACCGGCCGGGTCCGGCCTGCGAGGTTTCCCTGACCGTAGGCGATGACAACGCCCGCGCGCCCCGTCGACAAAATCTCGGTCGCGGCCTTCCGCAAATTGTCACAGATCGCGTCGAGTTGCTTGTCATCGAGCTCCTGCGGGCCGCTGCCGGCCATATCGGGGAGCTCGATGCCGTCCCATCCTTTGGGCGCTTCGAATCCGGGCAGAGGTCCGGCCTCCTGAACGGCTGCGGTCACTTCGCCGACGACCTTGGCCCATTTGTGGCCCTCGGCTGCAGACACCCAGGCGAAGTGGAGGCGCTTGAGATCAATGCCGATGAAATCCATCAGGGACCTGAAAATCGTGAATCGGCGTCGTGCGACCAGGTTTCCCTGAACGTAGTGACAATCTCCGGGGTGACAGCCCGACACCAGTACGCCGTCGGCGTCCCCCTCGAAAGCCTTCAGAATCATGAGCGGGCTCATGCGTCCGGTGCAGGGGAAGCGCAGCATGCGCACGTTGGACGGGTACTCGAGGCGCGTCGTGCCCGCCATGTCGGCTCCGGCGTAGGAGCACCAGTTGCAGACCAGCGCTACGATATGCGGCTTCCAGTCCTCGGGGGCGGGACCGGCGCTACTCTGGGCGGTGCTGACGTTTGCTTCAGTCATCGTTCGAGCCCCAACGGCGGCCGGCCCAAGGCGCCGAGCTGGGCGAAGACCTGCTCATCGCTGTAACCCTCGAGGTCGATATATCCTCCGCGGCAGGTCACGGTACACAGACCGCATCCCTCGCACATCGCCGGGTTGGGCCACGCCACCTCCCGCAGGAGAGCTCCTTCGGAATCGAGAATCTCCCGCCGTTCAATCGCCTGGTACGGGCAGACCTGAAGGCACTCGAAGCAACCCGCGCAAAGGCTGTCGTTGACGTGAGCAGTCGAGGGATCGCGCTGCAGGACCTCCTGCGACAACAGCTCCATGCCCTTCGACGCCGCCGCCGATGCCTGCGACACGGTGTCCGGGATGTCTTTGGGCGCCTGGGCCGTGCCGGCGAGAAAGATCCCGGCGGTCAACGTCTCTACCGGGCGCAGCTTGGGGTGGGCTTCCTTGAAAAAGCCATCGGTATCGGCCGCGATCCGCAGCGTACTCGCGATTTCGCCGCGATCGGCCGGTCCCATGGCGGCGGCCAGGACCACCATGTCGGCACCGATTTCAACCGGTCGCCCGGAGAGAGTATCGACACCAAGCACCCGCAGCTTCCCGTTGTCCTCGATCACCTGGGAGACCCGGCCGCGGATGTACATCACCCGCTCCTCCTCCATCGCGCGGTGGACGAACTCCTCGTAGCCCTTACCGCCGGCACGGATGTCCATATAGAAGACGAAGGCCTGAGAGTCGGGGACCTTGTGCTTGAGAAGCAGAGCGTGCTTGGCGGTGTACATGCAACAGATCCGCGAGCAGTAGGAAACACCGTGTTCCGGGTCCCGCGAGCCCACGCACTGAATGAACACGACGTCCTTGGGTTCCTGACCGTCTGACGGGCGCCTGATCTCACCGCTTGTCGGTCCCGACGCCGAAAGCATGCGCTCGAACTCGAGACCGTCCATCACATCGAGCGAGCGTTGGTAGCCAAGTTGTCGAGCCGGATCACCGAGGTTGAGATCGAAGCCTGTGGCGACCACGATCGTGCCAACCTCTCGTTCGACGATTTCGGGTTGCATATCGAAATCGATCGCCTTGGGCTGGCAGACCTCTTCGCACTTGACACAGGCGAGCACCCGGAACCCGGTTGGCGAGTCGAGTTTCGAGTTCAAACAACGATCGGGATCGAGGGTGAAAACAGAGGGCACGGCCTGGGGAAAGGGGATGTAGATCGCCTTACGGCTCGACAACGCCATGTCGAACTCGTTGCCTCCCGGCTCGGGACACACGTCTGCGCAGTCGCCGCAGCCGGTGCAGTCCTCAGCCCGCACGTACCTGGCCTTCTTGCGGATACGAAGCTTGAAGTTTCCGACATAGCCCGAAACATCCTCCACCTCGGAGTAGGTCATGAGCTCGATGTTGGGGTGACGGGAGACCTGCACCATGAGCGGTGTCAGGATGCACTGCGAGCAGTCAAGGGTCGGAAAGGTCTCCGACAGACGCGACATGTTGCCGCCAATCGACGGCTGTCGTTCGACCAGCACCACCGGATGACCGGCATTGGCCATATCGAGGGCGGCGCGGATGCCGGCGACGCCCGCCCCGATCACGAGCGCCCGCTTGGTGACCGGTACCTCGATGGGATCCAGCGGTCGGGAACGTTTCACGCGCTCGACCGCGGCAGTGATCGTCTGGCAGGCCTTGGTCGACGCGTCGTCGGAATCGCTGTGGACCCACGAACAGTGCTCGCGAATATTGGCCATTTCGCACAGGTGCGGGTTCAACCCGGCCTGGGCGGCCGCCGCTCGGAAGGTCGGCTCATGCAACTGGGGAGAGCACGCTGCCACCACCACACGGTCGAGATCGTGCTCCTCGATGGCGTCGATGACCATCTGCTGGCCCGGCGCAGAACACAGGTAGGGGTAATCGGCCGTCACCGCCGCCCCGGGGATGTCGCGAGAAAACTCGACGACCTCCTGCACCTTGACATTGCGGGCGATGTTCTCGCCGCAATGGCAAACGAAGACCCCGACTCTCGCCATTAGAACTGCCCTTCAGACTTGTGTTTATCGATCTGCCATCTCATTTTCAAGTCAATAACTGCATTCGTTTTTTCTACTAAAATTTCAATAAAGACACAAGTAAAGATTCTTATTCAAATCCTCAGGCATCGGGTGGCGGTTCTCCGTTTGCCCGGTCTTCTCCCTTCGCCTTCTTCGGCTTCGGTTTCAGGACCGTCCGCGCGTGTGCGATCTCGTCCGCGGTCACGGTCGCCCTCAGATCTTCCATCTGCGCCATGACCGCCGCGAACTTTTGGCCCTCGGCTGCGCTGATCCACTCGAGCTGCAGCCGTTCCGGCCGCACTCCCGCGCTCTCCAACTTTCTCCACAGCTTCTGAACTCGCTTGACGGTCTGGCGATTGGCGTCGATGTAGTGGCAATCGGCGTAGTGGCAGCCGGACACCAGGACGACCGGCGCGCCGTGACGGAATGCTTCGAGGACCATTTCCTCCGAAACCCTGCCACTGCACATGGTCCGGATGAGGTGTCCGGTCGGCGGGTATTGGAGTCGCGAGATCCCCGCCATATCAGCCCCGGCGTAGGAACACCAGTTGCAGGCGAAGACCACGACCTTGTTCTGCGGCTCCTCCTCCAACATCGCCCTTACCTGCGCCAGGAGCTGCTCGTCGGTGAAGTGAAGCATCGTGATGGCGCCGGTGGGACACGCGGCGCCACAGGTCCCGCAGCCGGCGCACAGCGCTTTCACCAGCTCGGCCGGCGCTCCCTTCTGCCACTGGATCGCCTGGAACGGACACACCCTCGCGCACAAACCACACTCGGAACACTCGGCCTGCTCGATCTCGCCGATGGTCGGCTGGAGCTTGACGTGGTCGGAAGCGAGGAGGACCGACGCTTTGGCCGCCGCAGCCGAGGCCTGCGCCACCGAGTCGACAATGTCCTTGGGTCCGTGCGCCGTACCGGCCAGGAAAACGCCCTCGACAGCGGTCTCCACCGGTGCCAGCTCCGGGTGCCGCTCCATGAAAAATCCGTCGCTGCCCCGGCTCACCTTGAGCATGTCCTGCAACTCGGCGGTGTCCGGCATCTTCGGCTTCAAGCCGACGCTGAGGACCACCAGATCGACTGGTACCTCGACAGGTCGATCGAGCAACTCGTCGTAACAGCGCACGACCTCGGCCCGTTTCTCGCCGCCCACCTCCGGTTTCACCTTCGGTGGTATGCGGACGAAAAGGACACCGAGACCCCGTGCCTCGCGATACATTTCTTCAGCTCCGGTGGAGACCGTCCTGATATCGCGATAGAAGATCGTGGTGTCGATACCGCGCCGCTGGAGTTGTATCGCCTGTTTGATGGCGGTCGGGCAACAGTATCGCGAGCAACCCGTGAAACCATCCGGTTCTCGCGATCCCACACACAGAATGAATGCCGCGGAGCCGACCTTTCGCCGTCCGACCTTGAGGGCTCCATCCTGCTGGCAGAAGATCCGCTCGAGCTCGACGCTGGTTACGACGTTCGGCACTTCGCCGTAGCGATACTCGCCCCGAGGATCGTAGAGGTCGGCGCCGATGGCCAGAATGATCGTCCCGACCCGCAGTACCTTGTCCGAGCCACCCTTGAGCTTGGCCTCGAAGTTGCCGACGAAGCCGCTGATGGATTCCACCTCGGTACCGGTGAGGACTCTGGCCCGGCTCTTCTTGAGACGCCTGAGGTTGTCTTTCAGAACTTCGGCGGCTGGCGCCATATTGGGATAGAGGTATTTGAGATTTGGCGCAGCCAGACGCCCGCCGATTTGATCCTCTTTCTCGACCAGAGTGACCTGAAAGCCCTGGATCGCCAGGTCAGTCGCCGCCCGAATCCCCGCGATTCCGCCGCCGATCACCAGCGCCGCCTGGGTCATCGGAGCCCTGCCCTCGTACAACGGCTGCAAATGTCGGGCTCGGGCGACGCCCATCCGGATCAGCGTCCGGGCCTTCTCTTGAGCGTCGGATGCCTTTCCACCGTGAACCCACGAACACTGGTCGCGGATGTTGACCATCTCGAGCAGAAACGGGTTGAAGCCGATCTGCGCGCAGGCCGCCCGGAACACCGGTTCGTGCGTACGCGGCGTGCAGGCGGCGATGACGATGCGGTTGAGATTGTTGTCGCGGATGAATTCCACCATCGCGTCCTGCCCGGTCGAAGAGCAGGCGAACAGATCGGTCTGCGCCGCCACCACGTCGGGCAGAGTTGCCGCGTGTTCCGCCAGGCCGTCGACGTCCAGCACGCCGGCCACGTTGACCCCGCAATGACACACCATCACACCCACTCTCGGCGGTCCGGAGAGATCCATCGGCTCGATTTCGACCGCTTCCTCTTCCCGTCGATGGCCGGTGAGAAAGAACTCGGCCCGCGACGCCGCCGCCGAAGCCTGGGCTACGCAGTCGGGTATCACCTGCGGGCCGACCGAGCTCCCGCAGGCGAAGATGCCGTCACGCGACGTTTCCACCGCCGACACTGCTGCGTTTTTGCGGGCGATGAAACCGTGATCGTCTGTTTTGATGCGGAGGCGCTTTGCCAGCTTCATGGCGCCTTCATTGGGCGCCGCGGCCACTGAAAGGACGACGAGATCCGCCGGTATCCGCTGTTGGCGGTGGCCCAGGGTATCCTCCACAAAGACCTCGAGCGTGTCGTCCGCCTCGACGTGAGTGACCTTGGCGGGACGGCCGCGGATGTAGGTCGCGCTCTCCTCATCGAGCGAGCGCTGCACGAAATCGTCGAATCCCTTGCCGAAGGCGCGCAGGTCCGTGTACAGAATCGTGATGTCCTCGATCTCAGGATCGTGCTGCCGCATCAGCATCGAGCCCTTGACCGCGTTCATGCAGCAGAAACGGCTGCAATACTGGCGTCCCCCCTCGCCTCGTGCGCCCACGCATTGGATGAAGACGATCCGCCTCGGGGTCTTCAGATCCGACGGACGCACCACGTGGCCCCCGGTCACACCCGACGCGTTGAGCATGCGTTCCAGCTCGAGACTGGTCACGACATTTGGAAAACGGCCGTAGCCGTAGGCACCGAAAGTCCTGGCGTCGAACTCCTGAAAACCTACCGCAACCAGGATCGACCCGACGGCTATCTCGATGTCCTCTGGCTGCTGGTCGAAGTCGATGGCGTCGGGCTCACACACCCTCGAACAGTGGTCGCAGAACAAAATCGTGTCGTTTAAACAGGCATCGAGATCGATGACGTAGGCCGCCGGCACCGACTGGGGGAACGGCCGATAGATTGCCTTTCGCGCCTTGAGACCGACATCGAATTCGTTGCCGCCAACCTGTGGGCACACATCAACACAGAGACCGCAGGCCACACAGAGATCCTCGTCCACGAAGCGAGGGTTCTTCCGCACCCGAACGGTGAAATCACCCGGCCTGCCCTTGCAGCCCGTGACTTCCGCGTTGGTGATGATCTCGATCAGAGGATGCCGACCGGCATCCATGGCCTTCGGCCCGAGGATTCAGATGGAGCAATCCATGGTGGGAAAGGTCTTGTCGAGCTGGGCCATACGGCCGCCCAACGAGGGACCTTTCTCCACCAGGGTCACCGGAATCCGTGCATCGGCCAGATCCAGGGCCGCTTGAATTCCGGCAATGCCGCCACCGATCACGAGCGCCCGTCGTTCACGAACAGTCTCGAAATCATCGTCCCATGTGTCGACCTGGTTATTCATGTCCACACCTCCAACGACGGACCACGCGATCTGTTCAGGTTCCGGCGCCCGCCGATGCGGAGCTCGCGACCTCCGCATCGATCTCCACAGACTCGTAGCGCCGCAGGCACTCCGGTTTGAAACGCTGTCGCTCGAGGCCCAGACGGTCATATGGAACGCCCTGGGCGAAGGCCAAGAGCTGGAAGTAGTAAATCGGCGGCGTGTGGAAATCCTCATCGAAGAGCTTGGCGACCTTCATCTGGCCGTGGTCGAACTGGCCGAAGCAGGTGGGACAGATCATCCCCAGAATGTCGGCCTGCTCCTCATTCACGGTTGCCAGGAGGTCGTGCATCATCTGGTTGGGTATTTCGTCTCCCTGACAGGCCTTGCCGCAGCACAGATACCAGTTTCGATGGCGCACCGGCGAAGCTCCGAGGGCCTCTACCAGCCTCTCCATGACCTCGGGGTTGTCGGGGTTGTCCACCTGCATGATCCGGCTCGGCTTCAACAGGTGGCAACCATAATGGATCGCGACCTTGAGGCCATCGAGCGGACGCACCACCGAGGCACGGACGGCTTCGTATCCTATTTCATCGCGCACCAGGGTGGCGATGTGACGCACCTTCGCGGTCCCCTTGTACTGGCGTCCAATCCGCTGCAATCGCTGGTTCACCTGGTCACGCAGGTTCTCGTCCTGCAGCAGGTGGTAGGTCTCCGAAAGAGTCGCGGTGCAGCCCGAGCAGTTCGTGAAAATGTCGAGATTGAGGTCTTCCGCCAGGGTCAGGTTGCGCGCTGCAATCGCCAGCCAATCGAGCTTGTCTTTGGATTTGAAAAAGATCGGGTCCGGACAGCAGGAAGCGCCTTCGAGATCGACGATCTCGACGTCGAGGTTTTCGAGGGTCGACCGAATGGCGAATTCCATGGCCGGATGTCGTGCCGGGATCAGGCATCCCGGGAAGAATGCAAAGCGTTTCATTTCGCGCCTCCCTCTTCAGCCGCAGCCTCGAAGAGTGCGGTGATTTCCTCCATCGGCACCGGGGGCAACGGCGGCAGGCCGAACTTGGCGCGTTGTTTATCGATCGCCGGGTTCGGTGGCACGGTGCGGCCGGTTTCCTCGAAGGTCTTGATGACCTTCTCCGCCGCGTTGGGTGCAAAACCCCGGTCCGCCAGCATGTTTTTCATCGAGATGATCACCTCGACCGGTTTCACCTGCTGGGGACAGCGCTCGTGGCAGTTGTAGCAGTTGGTGCAGTCCCAGAGAATCGAGCCCTCGCGGATCAGCTCATCGCCAAGGCCGTAGAGCACCATCAACATGATTTCACGAGGGTTGAAGGCACCGTCCGAGTACGTGCTGGCCGGACAGTCGCCGACGCAAGCGCCGCACTGGTAGCAATAGCTGGCGAGGTCGCCCTCGATTTTCTCCGCAAGCTCGCGTTTGAAAGCGAAGTCCACTCGGACGACGTCGTTCTTGTCAGGCTTCGAGGCCATCTTATCCTCCCCGTCGGACCGCTAGTTCACCGGTGCCTTCTTCTTTTTCAGGTGCCGAATGCTGTTCGAGCGACACTTGGGACACGAGCGCTCCACGTCCTCCCCCTTGACCACCTTTTCCTGGTACTCGTGCCCGCACATCATGCACTTGAAATCACCCATGGTTACCGTGGCCATCTCCACCTCCCGTGCCAGTGCCGGCTTCCGTGCCGGAGCCCGATGAAGCAGGAGGGCGGCGTCGAGATTGAGCGTCGAACTCCCATCTTCAGTTCGCGGCCGGCGCCGCTTCCTCCGTTTCTTTCTTCTCCGCGCGCTTCTTCTTCGGTTTCGGCTTCAGGGCATCCATGGTGTGGGCGATCTCCTCCGCAGTCACCTTCTGGCGCAGCTCTTCCATCTGCCGCATGACCTTGGCGAACTTCTGGCCCTCGGCGGCCGAGATCCACTCCAACTGCAGCCGCTCGGGGCGCACCCCGGCCTTGTCGAGCTTGTCCCACAGTTTCTGCACGCGTTTGACGGTCTGCCGGTTGGCGTCGATGTAGTGACAGTCTGCATAGTGGCAGCCAGAGACCAGGACCACCGGTGCGCCACAGCGGAAGGCCTCGAGCACCATTTCCTCCGACACCCGCGCCGAGCACATGGTTCGGATCACGCGGTTGGTCGAGGGGTACTGAATGCGTGAAATCCCGGCCATGTCGCCGCCGGCGTACGAGCACCAGTTGCAGGCGAATCCGAAGACCTTGTTCTCCGGCTTGTCCGTGAGGGTGGCGCGCACCTGGGCGATCAGCTGGTCATCGGTGAAGTGCCGCATGGTGATGGCGCCGAAGGTGCAGGTGGCTCCGCATGCGCCGCAGCCGGCGCATGCCGCCTCGACGACCGCCGCCACCTCGCCCTTCTGCCAGCTGATAGCGCCGTAGGGGCAGACTCTGGCGCAAAGACCACACTTCGAGCAGACCTCGTCGTCGATCACGCTGGTAATGGCTTCGATCTTGATCTTGCCGGCGTTGAGCAACGCACCTGCACGTGACGACGCTGCCCCCGCTTGGCAGACCGAGTCCTTGATGTCCTTGGGCGATTCGCAGAAGCCGGCGAAGTAAACCCCTCGAGTCGGCGCGTCGACCGGCTTGAGCTTCGGGTGCGATTCCATGAAGAACCCGTCCGATGTCTTCGACAGAGTCAACATGCTCGCCAGCTTGTCGCGATCCGCGGCTGGCTGGACTCCCACCGAAAGCACCACCATGTCGAGCTCGTGACGCTCGACCTCGCCGGAGGTCGTGTTTTCCACGGTCAGAATCAGGTTTTGCGTCTCCCGATCCTCTTCGATGTCGCCGGGTAGACCGCGGATGTAACGCGTGCCCGCCTCTTTGGAGCGTTGGAACATGTCCTCGAAGCTCTTGCCGAAGGCGCGGATATCCTGGTAGAAGACCGAGTTCTGTGTGTCCGGGTAATGGTCCGCGAGAAGCAAGGTGTCTTTGATCGTGTTCATGCAGCAGATGTTCGAGCAGTAGGGCCGACCGATCTTCGGGTTCCGAGATCCGACACACTGGATGAAGCCGATTTTCTTGGGACGCTCCTTGTCCGAGGGGCGTACGAAGTGCCCGTCGGTGGGACCACCGGCGCAGATCAGGCGCTCGAACTCCATCGAGGTGATGACGTTTTCGAATCGGGTATAGCCATACTCGTCCATCTCGGTGGGGTCGTAGACGTCAAGGCCGGTGGCAACGATGATCGCGCCAACCTCACGGGTCACCATCTCGCCCTGGTCGTCGTAGTCGATGGCCTTCTTTTCGCACACGTCCTCGCACTTTCCGCAGGCGATGGGATTGATGCCAAGGCAGTTGTCCATGTTGAGGATGTAGGAACATGGAACGGCCTGCGGAAACGGGATGTAGATCGCCTTGCGCGATGAAAATCCCATTTGGTACTCGTCCGGAGCCACCACCGGACAGACGTCGGCGCAGTCGCCGCAGGCGTTGCACAGCTCGGGGTCCACATAGCGCGGCTTTTTGCGAATGGTGACCTCGAAGTTGCCGACATAGCCGGAAACCGCCTCTACCTCGGAGTTTGTCAGGAGCTCGATACGTGGATGCCGACCGGCATCGATGGCCTTAGGGCCGAGAATTCATATCGAGCAGTCCATGGTGGGATAGGTCTTGTCGAGCTGCGCCATGATCCCGCCGATGGACGCCTTTTTCTCGACCAGGGTCACGTCGTGACCCTGGTCGGCCAGTTCGAGCGCCGCCTCGATTCCGGCAACACCCCCGCCAATGACCAACGCCCTGCGCGTGACCGGCACCGCCAGCTCCTCCTGTTCTTGAAGGAACCGTGCCCGCGCCACCGCGCTCGCAACGAGATCTTTGGCCTTGGCGGTCGCCCCATCCCAGTCCCCTGGGTGGACCCAGGAGCAGTGCTCGCGGAGGTTGGCCATCTCCATCAGGTAGGGGTTGAGACCGGCCTCCAATACGCACTGACGGAAGGTGGGCTCGTGCTGCCGAGGCGTGCACGATGCGACCACCACCCGGTTCAGCTTGTGCTCTCGGACGGCGTCCTTGATCTCGTTCTGACCCGGGTCGGCGCAGGTGTACTTGTTGCGAACGACGCACACCACGTCCGGCAGCATCTCCGCGAACTCGGTCACCGCCGCGGTGTCCACCGCGCCGGCGATGTTGAGCCCGCAGTCACAGACGAACACGCCTATTCGCAGCTCTTCGTCCTTCTCGAGGGTCGCCATATCACAGCTCTCCTTTGTCTCGAGATTTCAGACTGTCGATGGACGATCCCGATCTGGAGGGCTGAGCACCCATCAGCCGAACCGCCACTGCATATTCAGAATTCGATTCCATCCACATCTCCTCAGTCAATCAAGGCTTCGACGACAACCTCCGCGACGTCGCGCATCTCAATCGCGATCTCGTCCCCGAGGTTGGGATCTTTCATCGCACAGCGAAAGTGAATCTGGCACTTGGGACAGGCGGTCACCATCACCTCCGCTCCGGTGGCCCGCGCCTCGCGCAGGCGTTCGACCTGCATTTTCTTGGCGAAACGGTCACAGTTCGACCACGTCCCCCCGGCGCAGCAGGTCGCGCCAGGACCCCTGCGCCCCATCTCCGCGAACTCGATCCCAGGCACGGCCGCCAGCAGCTGCCGTGGCGGATCGTAGATGTTCAGATGACGCCCTAAACGACACGGATCCTGGAACGTTATCTTCCGCTCACCATCAGGTGACAATTTGAGGATGTCGAGGTTTTCGGCGAGATACTCGCTCAGGTGACACACGCGCAGGTCGGTCCCTTCCAGAAGCGGCGCGTAGTCCAGTTTCCAGGTGCGGAGGCACTCGGCGCACGAGGTCACCAGGATCGAGGCGCCGCTTTCCTTGACAAGGTTCACGTTGTGCTCGGCGAGGGCATCGAAGTTCTTGCGATCGCCATTCCACAGCAAATCATGCCCACAGCAGCGCTCGTTCGGCGACACGACCGGCTTGACGCCCAAGGAGTTCAGCAGCTTGACCGCGGCCTTGGTCCCGTCGAGGATCTTGACCTCGAATTCCGGAAAGAATGCATCGTAGTACATGGCGCAGCCGGTCCAATAAAACACCATGCCCCTTTCGGGATCGGTGTCGAGATCGTCGCTGAGCCAGCCGAGGCGATCCTGCTCGGTGCCGCCCTTGGCCATCATCCGCATCACTGACTGCAGGGCCCCACCGTGCGGGCACTCGGGCTCATGTCCTTCGTCGTGGGCTACCTCACGAAGCCGCATCACGAGCGCGGTGTAGTTGACCTCGGCCGGGCAACGCTGGTCACACTGGCTGCAGGTCAGGCAGACCGACAACGAGTCGTCCGGCACCACCTTCTGGCGCCCACCGAGGTTGGCTGCGAGCACGTGCCGACGTGGGCTGTAGCTGGCTCCGGCGCGGGTGATCGGGCAGGTGCCCGTGCACTTGCCGCAGTCGTAGCAGGCCCACGCGTTGGTGTCTTTGGCCAAATCGTACATTAGGCAACGTCCTCCGTCTGTTCGATCCGTTGAGATTTCGAAAACGGAATCGGTCCCAGGTCACGAACCTGGTCGGTGAACTCGTTGATGACCTGAGCGAAACGGGCACCCTCGGCGGCACTGATCCACTCCAGTCGAAGGCGCCCTCCCTCGATGCCCAGCAACCTCACCATATTCTTGGTTTTCTCGAACTGCTCAGCGGCGCGCTCGTTACCGAAGATGTAGTGGCAATCGCCGAAATGACAGCCCGACACCAGAACCCCGTCCGCACCCTTCTCGAAGGCACGGAGCACGAAGGCGGGCTGGATCCGCCCCGAGCACATGACCCGGATCATCCGGAAGTTCGGCTGGTGTTGGATACGAGACACGCCGGCGGTGTCGGCGCCCGCGTAGGAGCACCAGTTGCAGGCGAAGACGACGATCTGCGGCTCCCACTTCGGCTTCGCTTTGGCTGGTTTTTTCGCAGCCGGCGCTTTGGCCACCGGCTTTTCGTTCGCCTTTTTTGCCGTGGGCTTCTTTGCAGCAGCCTTGGACGCTGCCCTTGGCTTTGCAGCGGCGGCGGACGTCTTGCCGGTGGTGCGTGGCTTCCGCTTTCCGCGGGCCCCATCTTTCTTGGTTGCCGCAGACCCACGCTTGCGCGGTTTCGCGGACGCCTTGCCGTTTTTTGTCGGCGTCATGGGCTGGCCTCCTCGCCGAATATTGCGTCGATCATTGAGTGGACCTGGGTGTCGGTGAAATGCTTCGAAATGATCGCACCGGAGGGACACCAGCTGGCACACGTGCCGCAGCCCTTGCACAGGGACGGGTTGATGCTGCTGATGAAGGTGTCGGGCGCGAGCTCTACCAGCTGTGGCGCCTGGAACTCGCAGACATCGACACACTCCCCGCAGCCACGACATTTGAGCTCGTTGACCACAGAAACGGCCGGATCCAGCCGCACGGTGTCGTAGGCGAGGTAGACCGAAGCCTTGGCGGCCGCCGCCGACGCCTGGGCCACCGTGTCCGAGATGTCTTTCGGCCCCTGGACTGTACCGGCCACCAGCACACCCTCGACGGCGGTTTCGACCGGTGCCAGCTCGGGGTGTTTCTCGAGGAAAAACCCATCCGACCCCAGACTCGCTTTGAGAACGTCGTGGAAGTTCGCGGTCTCAGGCTGCTTGGGTCGCATCCCTACGCTCAGCACCACCAGATCGGATACGACCTCGAGTCGCCGCCCCAAAAGATCATCGAAACAGCGCACCGCCTCAACCCGATCCGTACCCAGGACCTCCGGCTTCTCACCCGGCGGGATGCGGACGAAGAGCACACCCATGCCTCTCGCCTCTCTGTACATCTCCTCGGCACCGGCGGATATCGTTCGAATGTCCCGGTAGAAGATCGTGGTATCGATTCCCTGCCTGTGGAGCTCCATCGCCTGTTTGATCGCTGTCGGGCAGCAGTAGCGCGAGCAACCGGTGAAGCCCTCCGGGTCCCGTGACCCTACACAGAGGATGAAGGCGGCGCTGGTCGGTCGATCGCCGTTGATCTTCGGTACGTCTTCACCCGCGCACAAGCTGCGCTCCAGCTCCTCCGAGGTGATGACGTTTTCGAGTTCGCCATAGCGGTACTCGCCGTTCGGCTGATGAAGATCGGCGCCGAAGGCGAGGATGATCGACCCTATCTGCAGGACCTCGGCACTCGCTCCTTTCAGTGTCGCTTCGAAGTTACCCACGAAACCGGTAATGCTTCCGATCTCGGTGTTGAGAAGGACCCGAGCACCACTCTCGTGCAGGCGCTCGACCTTCTCCTCGAGCACCTCCGCCACCGGACGCAGGGTCGGATAGAGGAGTTTGAGATGGGGATCCGCGAGCCGGCCTCCGAGGCGTTCCTCTTTCTCCACGAGGGTTACTGGAAAGCCCTGTACCGCCAGATCGGTGGCTGCCTGAATGCCCCCGATTCCGCCACCGACAACCAGGGCCGAACGGCACATCGGCACCTCGCCGGCAAGCAGCGGCTCCAGGTGGCGCGCCCTGGCGACGCCCATCCGGATCAGCGTCTGGGCTTTCTCCTGCGCCTCTCGAGGATTGTCCGCGTGCACCCATGAGCACTGGTCGCGGATATTCACCATCTCGAAGAGGTAGGGGTTGAAACCGATACGCGCGCAGGTTTCTCGAAAGACCGGTTCGTGGGTGCGCGGGGTGCACGCCGCGACCACGATTCGGTTCAGATTGTGCTCCTTGATGAGCTCCGGAAGCTTGCTCTGTCCGGTCGAGGAGCATGCGAAGAGCTCGGTCTCAGCAACCTCTACACCGGGGAGCGCGGCCGCGTTGGCGGCCAGCTCCTCCACGTCCAGCACGCCGGCGACGTTGACCCCACAGTGGCATACCATCACCCCGACCCGCGGTGGACCCGACAGGTCGAGGGGTTCCACCACCTCCTCCTCTTCCTCCACTCGGTGCTCGCCGAGGTACAGCCCCGCTCGCGCCGCCGCCGCTGACGCCTGGGCGACGCAGTCGGGAATGACCTGCGGACCGACCGCACTGCCGCAGACGAAGATCCCATCCCGCTCGGTCTCCACCGACGATACGGCTGGATCCCGCCGGGCGACGAAACCGTAGTCATCGGTCTCGATGCCGAGGTTTTTGGCCAGCTCGATTGCACCTTCGTTGGGCGCCGCCGCCACCGACAGCACTACCAGATCCGCCTCGAGGCGCCGTTGTTCGTGGGCGAGGGTATCCTCGACGAAGATCTCGAGGTTGTCGTTGTCCGGGGTGGAGTCGATCTTGGCCGGACGACCGCGCACATAGGTCGCGCAACCCTCGTCCAAGGCCCTTTGCAGGAATTCGTCGAAGCCCTTGCCGAAGGCCCGCAGATCGGTGTAGAGGATCGTAATGTCCTCGACCTCCGGGTCATGCTGGCGAATGAGCATCGAATCCTTGACCGCGTTCATGCAGCAGAAACGGCTGCAATACTGGCGGCCCCCTTCGCCCCTCGCGCCGACGCACTGGACGAAGAGAATCCGCTTCGGGGTCTGCCGATCGGAGAGCCGTACGACGTGCCCCTGGGTCGGGCCGGACGCGTTGAGCATCCTTTCGAGCTCGAGGCTCGTGATGACGTTCGGGAAGCGGCCGTAGCCGTAGTTGCCGAGCTGGGCGGCGTCGAACTCGTTGAAGCCGACCGCGACCAGAATGGCGCCGGCCTCAACCTCTGTCTCTTCGGCCGTCATGTCGAGATCGATCGCGTTGACGTCACAGGCCGTTTCGCATTGATGGCACTCGCTGCAAACGCCGCAGTTGAGGCATCTCGCCGCCTCCGCCATGGCCATCTCCGCGGTGTAGCCCAATTCGACTTCATCGAAGCCGCCGGTTCTCTCCTTCGCATCGAGCTCCGGCATCTCGACCCGCGCTTCAGCGTCGGTTTCGACCCACAGGGTGAGGCGCTCCTCCTCGGTCATCGGCTCGGGCGGCTGCGTGGGAGGCTTCAGATTCGCGTCCAGCGGCTCGCCGCTGAGGAGGTTGTGGATCGCCCGCGCCGCCCGCTTCCCGTCCGCCATCGCCTCGACGACCGAAGCGGGTCCCCGCACGGCATCGCCGCCCGCAAACACACCCTGTTCATTCGTGCCGCACGTCACATCGTCGACGACGACGGTGTCCCAGCGGGTGAGCTCGAAGCCGCATTCGCGCATGACTGCCGCTTCGGGTTTCTGACCGACAGCGAGGATCACGGTGTCGACGTCGACCACGGTTTCACTGCCCGCGATCGGGACCGGCCGCCGCCTGCCGCTATCGTCGGGCTCACCGAGTTCCATTCGCTGCAGTTCGATCCCCGCGACCGCGCCACTCTCGGCGACGATTCTGGTCGGGGCCACCAGGAACTCGATCTCAATGCCCTCGTCGGTGAGGGCCTCGACCTCCTCGTCACTTGCCGGCATTTCGCTTCGCGACCGTCGATAGTAGATCGCGACCGTTTCCGCGCCGCCACGCAACACACTCCGCGCCGCGTCGATGGCGGTGTTGCCACCACCGATGACCGCGACCCGCCGTCCCACCTCTACCGCTTCCCCGAGGTTGAGCTTGCGCAAGAACTCGATACCCCGGAGCACTCCCCGTGCGTCATCGTTGGCCAGGGTCGCCGTCATCGCGTCGTGCGCGCCGGTGGCAAGAAAGACCGCATCGTGTTGGTCACGGAAGTTCGCAATCGCTTTCGCATCGACATCAATCTCGGTGTGGAATTCGACTCCCAGCTGGCGAATGACATCGATGTCGCTGTCAAGGGTCTTGCGGGGGAGACGATACGAGGGAATTCCGACCCGGAGCATGCCTCCGAGCTCTGTTTCGCGTTCGTACACGGCCACCTGATGGCCACGGAGGGCGAGATCGTGGGCGGCGGCGAGACCGGCCGGTCCGGAACCGACGATCGCGACCTTTTTGCCCGTCCGCTCGGCGACTTCGAGGAGCCCCTCGGGCACCGGCGTCTGCTCGAGCACGAAGCGCTTGATGTTTTTGACAGCCAGCGAGTCGTCAACGGCCGCCCGTCGACAGTTTTCCTCACACGGGTGGTAGCAGACGCGTCCACACACGCCCGGCAGGGCGCTGGTGCGTCGGATCAGAGCGTGCGCCTCGCTGAATTTCCCGGCAGCCACCAGCGCCAGATAGCCCTGCACGTCCTGCTCAATCGGGCAGGCGTCCTTGCACGGAGCGGTGCGCGGGTGATCGATGAGGTAGGCGGCTGGTACCGACTGTGGAAACGGGCGGTAGATGGCCTTGGTCGGCTTCATGCTCGAGTCGAAATCCCGGCTGCGGACCTGGACCGGGCAGCTATCGACGCACAGGCCGCAGGCGACACAGAGGTCTTCGCGAACGAAGCGGGGATTCTTGCGAACGCGGACGCGGAAGTCCCCGGCCTGCCCCTCGCAACCAACGACCTCGGCGTTGGTGA
This sequence comes from Candidatus Sulfomarinibacter sp., assembly GCA_041560205.1. Taxonomy (GTDB): domain Bacteria; phylum Acidobacteriota; class Thermoanaerobaculia; order Thermoanaerobaculales; family Sulfomarinibacteraceae; genus Sulfomarinibacter. The sequence goes on along the minus strand of JBFFBV010000025.1, from coordinate 7,600 downwards.
TGACCTCGATCAAAGGATGCCGACCGGCATCCATGGCCTTAGGCCCGAGGATTCATATAGCGCAGTCCATGGTGGGAAAGGTTTTGTCGAGCTGGGCCATGCGCCCGCCCAATGTCGGTGACTTCTCGACGAGTGTCACCGGAATTCGGGCGTCCGCAAGATCCAGGGCCGCCTGGATCCCGGCGATCCCGCCACCGATCACAAGAGCCCTCTTGCCGCTCTCCGCTTCCACCGCTTCCGCGTTCATGGTGTCCCCCTCGGTCTCCCGATTGACGGGTGTGGACGATTCGATCCGATTCCGCTCATCCGGTCATTCCCTCTTCAAAAAATGCGTCGATCATGGCGTGCACCTGGTTGTCAGTGAAGTGCTTGCAGATGATGGCCCCGGAGTTGCACCAGCTTGCGCAGGTCCCACACCCCTTGCAGAGCGAGGGGTTGATGTGCGCGGTGAACGTGCCGGGAGCGATTTCCACCAGCTGCGGAGCCTGAAACTGGCAGAGATTGGCGCACTCGCCGCAGCCGCGGCACTTGTCCGAGTCCACTTCGGCCACCGCGGGGTTGAGTTGCACCTGGTCGTAGGCCAATAATACCGAGGCTTTTGCGGCAGCCGCCGAGGCCTGGGCTACGGTGTCGACGATGTCCTTCGGCCCTTGCACCGTGCCGGCCACAAAGAGACCTTCGATCGCGGTCTCGACCGGTGCCAATTCCGGGTGGCGCTCGAGGAAGAAGCCATCGAGACCGACGGGCGCCTTCAGCATGCCGTGGAAAATCGAGGTCGCCGGATCCGCGGGGCGCATCCCGACGCTCAGCACGACCAGGTCGGTGGGCACCTCGAGTACTCGGTTCAGCAACTCGTCAAAACACCGCACCGCTTCGACCCGCTCGCCTCCGACGACCTCCACCTTTCTCTCCGGCGGGATTCTCACGAACAGCACGCCTTCACCACGCGCCTCGCGGTACATCTCCTCGGCGCCGGTGGAGATGGTTCGGATGTCGCGGTAGAACACCGTTGTGTCGATGCCCATCCGGTGGAGCTCGAGAGCCTGTTTGATGGCGGTCGGACAACAGTAGCGGGAGCAACCGCTGAAGCTTTCCGGATCACGCGAACCTACGCACAAAATGAAAGCTGCGCTGGTCGGAGTCCTGCCTCCGAACTCGAGCTCGTCACCGCTGCAGAAGGAATGCTCCAAGTCCTCGGAGGTGATCACATTGGCGGCATCACCGTAGCGGTACTCACCGCTGGGGTCGTGGAGATCGGCCCCGAACGCGAGAATCACGGCCCCGGCCGGAATACGCTCGTTGGCCGCCCCCGTGACTGCCACCTCGAAGCTGCCGACGAAGCCGGTGATCTCGTCGACCTCGGTCTCGAGCAACACCCGGGCGCCGCTCGCCTCCAAACGCTCGATTTTTTCTTCGAGTACCTCGGTCGCAGGCCGCAAGTTGGGATAGAGCATCTTCAGGTTGGGCTCGGTCAGACGACCTCCAAGTCGATCACTTTTTTCGATCAGCGTGACCGGAAAACCCTGCACCGCGAGGTCGGTGGCAGCCTGGATTCCGGCGATGCCGCCACCGACGACGAGCGCCGCATTGGTCACCGGCGCTTCGCCCTCGTGCAGCGGTTCGAGGTGGCGGACCCGAGCCACCGCCATTCTCACCAGGGTCCTCGCCTTCTCCTGCGCCGCGTCACGCTCGCCCGCGTGGACCCACGAGCACTGGTCGCGAATGTTGGCCATCTCGAAGAGGTAGGGGTTGAATCCGATGCGGGCCAGGGTTTCGCGGAAAACCGGTTCGTGGGTGCGCGGGGTGCATGCCGCCACCACAACCCGGTTGAGATCGTGCTCACGGATCATCTCGACCAGCTGGTCCTGGCCGGTGGAGGAACACGAGAAGAGATCGGTGGTCGAGACCACGACGTCGGTCAGGCCGGAGGCGTAATCCGCTAGACCTTCCACGTCGAGGACCCCGCTGATGTTCACCCCGCAGTGGCACACCATGACCCCGACCCGGGGCGGCCCCGTGAGATCCATCGGCTCTACCGGCGGTTCCCTCTCCTCGATCCGGTGTCCGGCGAGATAGAGTCCTGCGCGCGCTGCCGTCGCCGACGCCTGGGCCACACAGTCCGGGATGACCTGAGGTCCGACCGCGCTGCCGCAGACAAAGATGCCCTCACGGGTTGATTCGACCGCCGAGATGGCGGGGTCCTTGCGGGCAATGAATCCGTAGTCATCGGTGTCGATGCCGAGGATCTCGGCCAGCTTGACGGCGCCATCGTTGGGCGCCGCCGCCACCGACAGCACTACCAGATCGGCGGGTACCCGGAGCTGGTGGTGGTCGAGCGTGTCCTCCACGAAGACTTCAAGGGTGTCGCCGTCGGGCAGGTGATCCACCTTCGCCGGCCGTCCACGAATGTAGCGTGCGCTCTGCTCTTGCAGCGATCGGGCCACGAAGTCGTCGAATCCTTTGCCGAATGCCCGGAGATCGGTGTAGAGAACGGTGATCTCCTCGACCTCGGGGTCGTGGTCCCGAATCAGCATCGAATCCTTGACCGCATTCATGCAGCAGAAACGGCTGCAGTACGGGCGCCCACCCTCGCCGCGAGCGCCCACGCACTGGATGAAGACGATTCTCTTGGGGGTCTTGAGATCCGACGGCCGCACGACGTGGCCCTGGGTCACGCCCGAAGCGTTGAGCATACGTTCGAGCTCGAGGCTGGTGATCACGTTGGGCAGCCGGCCGTAACCGTAATTGCCGAGCTTGCGGGCGTCGAACTCCTGAAAGCCGACCGCGACCAGGATCGAGCCCACGTCGAGCTCGACCTCGGAGGGCAGCATGTCGAAATCGATGGCGTCGACCTCGCACGCTTCCATACAGTGACCGCATGGAAGAATATTCGGAGGGTAGCTGGGATCCTGCTTTCGTTTGTACGCCTCCATTTTCTTGAGGCGCTTTTTCTGCCTCTCGGTGAGGTGACTGAGAAAATTGAGGCACGCATCGGGTTCGATGATGTAGGCCGCCGGCTCCGACTGCGGGAAGGGACGGTAAATCGCCTTGCGCGCCTTGAGACCCATGTCGAACTCGTTGCCACCAATTTGCGGGCAGTGATCGACACAGAGACCACACGCGACACACTTTTCCTCGTCGACATAGCGCGGGTTCTTGCGCACCTTCACCCTGAAATCGCCCGGCTCGCCGTCGCAGCCGATGACCTCCGCGTTGGTGATGACCTCAATCAGTGGATGCCGACCGGCATCCATGGCCTTAGGCCCGAGGATTCATATGGCGCAGTCCATGGTGGGAAAGGTCTTGTCGAGCTGGGCCATGCGACCGCCCAGTGCTGGACCCTTCTCAACCACGGTGACCGGGATACGGGCGTTGGCCAGATCGAGGGCCGCCTGGATGCCGGCGATCCCCCCACCAATGACCAAAGCGCGTAACCGCTTCGAGCCCCCTGTGTCCTCACCTGTCGTGTCGAGCAACTCGTTCATCAGCAATGCCCTTCATTCGATTCCTCAAACGACAACTCGCGATCACGAACTTACGGGTGCAGCCTCTTCCTCCTTTTTCTTTTCGGCGGCCCCGCCATAGTCCTCTTCAAATGCCGACCACCCCGCATCGAAGGCGCGCAGGTTGAGCTCTTCGGTTCCCTTTGGTACGGAGTCGGCGACTGCTTCACGCATCGCTTCACGCGGCACGATTTTCGATGCCGCCGCGAAGAAACCCAGCATGACGATGTTCTGCACGATCGCCCGGCCGAGTTCCTCGGCAATGCGAGTGGACGATACTCCGTACGACGGCTGCCCCTTCTTCGGTACGGCTTTCACGAGATCCTTCTCGTAGATCAGCATTCCGTCGTCTGCTAGCTCGTCGCGGTATTTTTCGTAGCCCTCGGCCGACATAACGACGAAAATGTCGGGGCGCCCGATGTAGGGGTAGAGCACCTCGGTGTCCGAAACCGCGACAGTGGTGGAACAGGCCGAACCGCGAGCCTCGGGACCGAAGCTCTGGATCATGGTTGCGTGCTTGCCGGCGTTGACCGCGCAGGCGTGGCCGATGATATGGCCGGAGAGAACGACCCCCTGACCGCCGAATCCGGTAATGCGGATCTCGGTGCGATTTCCCTTAGTCATGGAGCCACCCCCCTTCGGGGCCCATCGGCACGTAGCGGCCCCCCAACACCTCCCCGTAATGGGAGTGCATCAGGTCGAGGAAGGTCGGCCGCTCCTCGTCGACGAAGTTGCCGCAGATGATCCTGTCCTGGAATCCGATGTCGACCTCGCGCGTGTCGGCGCCATGGCGAATCTCGGCCTCATCGTGGTAGAACCGCATCAGGTCGAGGCCGCTGCCGAGCCGGTTGAGGCGCGCATAGAGGGTCGAACACGGCGCGATCACCTCGATGAAGCGGAACCCCTTGTGGCGCAGCGCCATGCGAATACATTTGGTGAGGCGACGGATGTGCAAACACGTCCAACGTGCGACGAAGGTGGCACCGCAGCTCTCCGCCAAATGCGGCAGGTTGAAGGGGCGCTCGAAATTTCCGAAGGGCATGGTCGACGAGCGCGCGGTCAACGGGGTCGTCGGGGCGTTCTGGCCGCCCGTCATGCCGTAGATGAAGTTGTTGACCAGGATCACCAGAATGTCCATGTTGCGGCGGGCCGCATGGATGAAGTGGTTGCCGCCGATTCCGGAAAGATCTCCGTCACCGGAGAAGACGATGACCTGGAGCTCCGGCCGACCGAGCTTGAGGCCGGTGGCGAAGGGTATGGCGCGCCCGTGAGTCGAGTGGAAGGCGTCCAGGTTCATATATCCGGCCACGCGCCCCGTGCAGCCAATCCCGGAGACGATGGCCGTCTTATCGAGGTCGATGTCGGACTCATCGAGCGCAGTTGCGAAGCACTTGACGATGGTGCCGATACCGCAGGTGGGACACCAGATGTGGGGCATTCGGTCCATCCGCAAGAACGGAGCGATCGGATGCTCTTCGGGAACGGTGGTCTTGGATGTCATACTCATCGGGCCGCCTCCACGATCGCTTGGCAGATGTCAGCCGGGTCGTGCACCCCGCCGCCCCCATGGGGCACCAGGACCGCCGGCGCCTGGCCACCGGCACAGCGCTCGACCTCCAGCACCATCTGCCCATAGTTGATTTCCGGGACCACGAAGGCCTTGATCTTTTTTGCCAGCTCCCGGATGCGTTCCTCCGGGAACGGCCAGACGACGATCAACCGGAGGAAGCCAACCTTGACTCCCTCGGCACGCGCCATGTCGATGCCCATGCGCGCCACACGGGCGGTGATGCCGTAGGCCACGACCACCACATCGGCACCCTCCACGTCCTCCTCCTCGATGCGGATGATCTGATCGGCGTTGAGGCGGATCTTGTCCATCAGGCGCTTGATGCTGACCGCCTGGCACTCGGCCGACATCACCGGGTAGCCGCGCTCGTCGTGGGTGAGTCCGGTGGTGTGGAAACGGTAGCCGTCGCCCGCTCGGACCATCTCCGGCACCGGCCGGCCGTTGACCTCGTAGGGCAGGTAGTCGCCCGGCTTTTTGTCGGTCAGCGTGCGGGGAACGACGTCGATCTCGTCAGCGGGCGGAATCACGACCTTCTCGGTCATGTGGCCGACGCACTCGTCCATCATGAACATCACCGGCACTCTCCAGGTCTCGGAGAGGTTGAAGGCGTCGATCGTGAGATCGAAGGCCTCCTGCGGCGACTGCGGGCACAGGGCGATGAGCTCGTAATCACCGTGCGACCCCCACCGCGCCTGCATCATGTCGGCCTGTCCGACCATGGTCGGCAGGCCGGTGGATGGGCCGCCGCGTTGCACGTTGACGACAACGCAAGGCGTTTCCATCATCGTCGCGAGGCCGATGTTCTCCATCATCAGGCTGAAACCGGGACCAGAGGTGACGGTCATGCACTTGGTGCCGGTCCACGCGCCTCCCGCGACCGCCGCCATGCTCGCCAGCTCGTCCTCCATCTGGATGAAGGTCCCCCCCATCATCGGGAAACGTTGCGATATTCGCTCCACGACCTCGGTCGACGGCGTGATCGGGTAACCGGCCACGAAGCGACAACCCGCGGCCATGGCGCCCTCGCCGCAGGCGTAGTCACCATCGAGGTAGTGCACTCCCGTCAGGACACCTGCTGGATCAGTTTTCAATTTGGGCCTCCTCGTCTTCTTCAGCCGAAGCCGCCTGAGCCGCGATCGCGGCTGCCGCCTCCTCGTCGTTCGCGTCGACGCAGAAGATGGTGAAGTCTGGGCAGATCATTTCGCACAGGTTGCAGTTGACGCACTCACCGTCCTTGACCACTTCCGGAGGGTGGTAGCCCTTACGGTTGAAGTCCTCGGACATGACGAGCACGTCTTTCGGGCAGTACTCAACGCAGAAGGCACATCCCTTGCAGCGCTCGGCAATGATGACGACCCGACCGTGCGGGACCTTCACCTGGTCGATGTCCAGCGGTTTTCGCCAGTACCTCATCGCTCATTCCTCCCAGCCCGATTCGGGGTCTTCGAAGCTCGGTCTCCGAAATCGCATCACTAGGCCTCCATCTCGTCGGAAACGTCGTCGATTTCTCTCTGTCGAGGGCGCAGCGCGCACTCGCCCTGGAATTTTTCAAACGAGCATTCGGGACGGTAATAGCCGGCGCAACGCAGACAGGTCTCTCGTGGTATCTCGGCTCGCGCCAACATCTCCCCGCACACTTCCTCGAGGAGATCGCACAGCAGCTCTGTCTTCTCCCGTCCCAGCGATTCGATCACCGGTGCCAGATGGGCCGCCTTGAGGCGCTCGTACTCACGGACCAGCTCTTCACCGTCCGCCGTCGGCCTGAGCAGGATCACGCGGCGGTCGTGATCCGATGCTTCGCGATGCACCAGACCCAGACGCTCGAGCCGGTCGAGATTCTTGCTGCTCGCGGCAGGCGACACTCCAAGACACCGCGCCAACTCACACACCTGGAGGTCGATATTGGCCGTGATGAGCTTGAGAAAACAGAACTGCGATCGGGTGAGGCGATGCTGACAGACCCGCAGGAGGAATCCCTCCTCGAGGAACTCTCGAAGGAGCGATCTCAGGACGTGGCCGGAGCGCAGGAAGCGATAGAAATTATCGCTCGGCGCTTCGACATCCCCGAGACGCCCTCCCGATTTTTCACGTCCGTTGCCGATTGGCATATTTCACCCGGCTAATATTTGACGTCATTAACAATTTATGTCGTCAAATATGGACGTCAAGTGCAAATGTTGCATTATTTTTGAGATTGAAACTCGTCCGCTCCGAACGTTAACCCAGGTCCGAGATCCAGACACGAGATTTCCACCCACCCGTTTCACCACCAAGGCACCAGAAACACCAAGGAATCAATGGGTTTTCAGGTTGTCCGTCACCAGGACACGCACTCATGAAGATGATTCGAAGCCTCGCCTTCTGGTGAAATGACGGATACCACGCTGAAGTCACGGTGGCGACCCGAATGGCCTTGACGGCGAAGAAACGTGAGAGCGATGAAGGGAGCGACGGCGCAATCCATTCACGCTCTCCCCTCAGAACCTCTCGGTGGGAGGTCGGGTGGGTGGGGGCCAACGAGAGTTTC
>JBFFBV010000024.1:0-52739 GCA_041560205.1 Candidatus Sulfomarinibacter sp. | reverse complement strand
CCCCTCGAAAGTGCAACGGCCGAGGTGTGAACAGGGCGAAAAATTTTGCGAATCAGAATCAACTGCGTTAGGGTGATGAGCAGCAAACAGCTGACGACACCTCGTGTGTGTGAGGAGACAAGGGCCAGGTTCATGCCGGATCCCAACGACGTCGACGGACTGGGGAGCGGGCGGGTCTCGAACTTCACGTCCGCCGAAACCGAACTCGGTTCCCCCGATGGGTCCGCCGAAAACTCGGCGGGCCAGATTCCCAATCGAATCGGGCAGTACCAGATCAAGCGAGTCATCGCGTCGGGCGGCATGGGCACCGTGTTCGAGGCTCTCCAGGACAACCCCTGCCGTCCGGTGGCCGTCAAGGTCGTGAAGGCGTCGCTCGAATCTCACGAGGCGATCCAGCGGCTGGGTTACGAGGCCCAGGTCCTGGCGAGGCTCCGCCACCCGGGAATCGCGCAGATCTACGACGCCGGCTCGTACGATGACCGCGGCACGCCGACCCCCTACTTCGCGATGGAGTACATCCCGAACGCGCGGTCAATTACCGGGTTCGCAAGGGACAAGCAACTGAGTTCCAGACAGCGCCTCGAGCTGTTCCTCCAGGTGTGCGACGCCGTCCACCACGGGCACCAGCGCGGGATCGTGCACCGAGATCTCAAGCCATCCAATATCCTCGTCGATTCTAACGGTCGCATCAGAGTGATCGATTTCGGGGTGGCGCGGGCAACCGACGCCGACACCCGGCAGGCCAGAGACCAGACTCGCGTCGGCCAGCTTGTCGGATCGGTCCAGTACATGAGCCCGGAGCAGTTCGACGCCGACCCGCACGACATCGACACCCGCAGCGACGTCTACGCCCTCGGTGTCGTTCTCTACCTACTCCTGACCGGCGAGCTCCCTTACGAGTTGACCAGTAACAGCATCTTCGACATCGCCACAGAGGTCCGCGAAGGAAGGGTGCGTCCGCTCGGAATCCACGACAAGGCGCTCGGTGGAGAAGTCGAGGCCATCGTCCACAAGGCATTGGAGAAGGACCGTGAAAGTCGGTATCAGTCGGCGTTCGGACTGGCGCAGGACATTCGCAGGTATCTCGCCGGCGAGGCGGTCACCGCCCGCCCTCCCGGTTTCTCGTACCAGCTCCAGGTCTTCGCCCGCAGAAACAAGGCCCTGATCGGAATGGTCGGCGCCATCTTCGTCCTGCTGGTGGCGGGAATCGTTGTCACCACATCTCTCTTGGTGCGGGTCGACGCCGAGCGGCGCAGGGCCGAGGCCGAGTCGGTGAGAGCGACTGCTGGAAGGGAGTTCCTGACCGCCGTTCTCGCCTCGGCAGTACCGCACGGGTATGGCGACACGACCACGGTCGCCGATGTCCTCGATAGCGCGAGCGAGAAGATCACCGGCGCCTTCAATGACGAACCCGAGGTCGAGGCCGAGATTCACCGGTCGCTCGGAATGGGCTACATCAACATCGGTCGATGGAGCCAGGCGGAGCGGCACCTGGCGAAGGCGTTGGAGCTGAGAAGACGGGCCCTCGGCGCCTCGCACGAAAAGACGATCCAGTCGATCAAAGATCACCAGCTGGCAAAACTGATTCTCGGAGACTGGAGAGGGGTTCTCGAGCTGGAGCGTGAATGGGTCAACGCCAGCGCACAGCGACACGGCTCGTCCGATCTCACCGAATTCCTGGCCGAGTCTTCGATGGCGACGTCACTCGAGAATGTCGGCGAGCTGAGCGAGGCCCTGAGCGTGGCACGGGAGATTTGGGAAGCGAACTCGGCGGTTGGCGGCAAGGACACCGAGGCGGCCCTCTCAGCCCAGGCGCACTATGCATGGCTTCTCATGAAGAACGGGATGTACGAACAGGCCGACGAGATCGCTCACGACGCACTCCAACGATCGATCGAGACCCATGGCAACGAGCACATGGTCACGCGGGCGACGCGGAGCGCAGCGGCGGCGATCGACATCGCGCAAGGGAAGATCAGCGCGGCCCGCGAGCTCTACGGCAACCGGAAGATCCCCACTGAAGTCAGTATCGAGCACGAGTTCCAGGGCGAGTTTGACGCCAGCTCGGCACCCTTCCAGCTGCTGATTTTCTTCGAGGAGTGGTGTCCGTTCTCGGCCAACGCGATGCCTCGCGCTGACGAAACATTCCGCCAGTATCGACACCAGGGGCTCGACGTCATCGCCCTCACCCAGGTCAGCCGCAGTGCAACAGACGACGCCGTCAGGCAGTTTTTGGTCGACAGAGAAGTGAGCTTTACCGCGGTCAAGGAAAGTGGACGGCTCTGGAATTATTTCAACTGCCGCGGCACACCCTCGTTTCATCTCCTCCACGAGGGCTATCTGATCTGGGAAAACCAGGTCAACACCGACGAGCCGATCCCGCTGCGAGTGGTGGAAGGCATGCTGGCCGCTCGATAAAGCTCATAACTTCGACCCATCCTCCATGGCATTGCGGACGATCCATCTGGAGAACAGCCGTCCGACGTGCGGCTCTCACCCATAAGGCCTCTCGGCCGGAGCTATACTCTCGACCGACAGCGCACGATGTCAGCGGGTAGAACAATGACGATCATCCGACGCTTCGAGCTCGACGATCTCGACTTTGCCGACAGGCAGAAGGAGCGTGAGGGGTGGGCCATCAGCCGGGAACAGTTCATGCTCTTTTTGCGGCACGACCCTGACGGCTGTTTCGTAGCCACGGTGGATGATCAACCCGTAGGCATGGTCACTTCGATCTGCTTCGGTCCGAGCGGGTGGATCGGCAACCTGATCGTCGAACCCGAGTTCAGGAGCTCCGGCATCGGACGCGCCCTCATGGAGCACGCGATCGAAACATTGAAGGTCAAAGGCGGGACGACCGTCCGCCTCGAGGCCGATCCCCCGGGAATCCCTCTCTATCGCAAGCTCGGATTCGTCGATGAATTCGAATCCTGCCGACTGAAGCTGGCTGCTTCGAAACAGCGACCTCCCGTTGACCGCAAGGCGGCCGAGCCGATGACCACCGACGACCTGCATGCGGTGGCGTCACTCGACAACGAAATCGTCGGGCCGGATCGGCGGCGGTACCTCGAGCTCAAGTTCGCCGCTGCGGAGTTCGCCATCGTTCGACGACAAGGCAGGCGGATCGTCGCATCGCTGATGGCCGCCCCGACCAACCGCGGCTTTCGCATCAGTCCGTGTGCCGCCTACGACGCCGCCGACGCGCGATGCCTGGTTGTTGAGGCGATCGCGGTCGCTGCGGGCAGGCCGGTCCTCATCGGGCTCCCGGCCGTCAACACCGAAGGCCTCGCGATGCTCGCCGAGCTCGGATTTGAAAAGGGCGAATCGAGCTTCCGCATGCGGCTCGGCCCATCGATCGACGCGGGCGATCCGACCCGAGTTTTCGCCATCGCTTCGGGCGCGGTGGGATGACGCGCTCTCGTCCAGGTTTTCGTGAGTGTTGCTTCGCATTTGGGGTATGAACCGTATCAACTCAGACCGGGATAGGTGATGTCTCCGACGTTGTCCGCGCCTGAGGGCTACCTCCGAACGCGATAGATATAGATCGTGTCCCTGGGAAGAAAGGTCTCGGTCCTCTCGAGCGTGTACCCGGACTCCTCGATCGTCTCCAGAACCTGCCCCTTCGTCATGAACTGCGGCGGATGGGATCGCTCCGAGTCATGGTTCTTCTCGATGATCACCACGGGCGCCCCTGGTCTCAGGTATCCCTCGAGATTCTGCAGGAACTCGATCGGACGCTCGAGGTGGTGGAGCACATAGACCATGATCACCATGTCGAGATCTCTCTCAGGGAACAGAGGATCCTCGATCTCGCCCAGGACGGTGACGATGTTTGCGATGTCCTCCCGCCGAGCCCGCTTGCGGATGGTCTCGAGGTCCGATTCCGAGATCTCGTTGGCGTAGACGACACCGCCATCTCCCACCCTTCTCGCGAGGTGGAAGGTGAGGTAGCCCTCGCCGGCTCCGGCTTCACCGATCCTCATCCCCGGCCTGACACCCACCGCATCCATGATTTTGTCGGGCGGCTGCCAGCTTTCTCGGTCCTCATCGCGGTTGAAGGAAAGAGCGACCGTGGCGCTCAAGCATGCCGCCACAGCCAAAAGCGCGCTCGAAGACCTCGGCGATTTTCGAAACATCGATCGACCTCCTCGTGCGACTCAGGTTCTCCGCGCAGCGGACGCCATGTTGATGGGTACGAACGGGCGTGGCCAGTGTTCCTCGCAGCTCCCACATTTCACATCTCTGCAACATCCGGTCGCGGGCTGTAGGGCTGGTCTTCGAGGACTCCTGGGAGATCGGGGTGCCGCTCTCGGATTCGGCCCGGTAAGATGGCCCCGAGACCTCCTGGCGCGGGTGGTGAAGACCATGACCGAGACAATTCCAGTCCTGTGGCACTTCCGCCTCTCGCACTTCAACGAAAAAGTGCGCTGGGCCCTCGACTACAAGAAGATCGAGCACCGCAAGGTGGACTGGCCGCCGGGCATGCAGGTCGGGCCGGCGCTGCTCCGCACCGGCCAGCGGCGGCTGCCAGTTATGTGCATCGACGGCGACTGGATCCACGATTCCACAGCCATCATCGAACGCCTCGAGGACAGGCATCCCCTCCCCCGTTTGTATCCGCAGGATCCCGAGCTGAAGCGGGAGGCTCTTGATTGGGAAGAGGAGCTCGACACCGATCTCGGACCGGCGACGCGGTCTCTGGTCCTGAATGCAACGATGCGTCAACCCGACGCAGTCGTCCGTGAGGTTGCCAGATTCAAACCACCGTTGTTCGACCTCGGGCTGCGGATGATGACGCCGGGACTCAGGATTGCTGGAGCTGCCGCGGGAGCTTTCGGTTTTCCGACGCGCCGCAGTCGCGACACGGTCGAAGACTTTTTGAACACGATCGAGGCGCGGATCGAGGGTCGCGAGTATCTGGTCGGTGATGAGTTCACGGTCGCAGACCTCACTGCAGCCGCACTGCTTTCACCGATCATGGAGGTTGCCGAGTTCCCGTACGAACCGGAGTCCGGCTTTCCGAGCTCGGTCGAGGACCTGCGCGAGGAATATGTTTCGAGACCCGCCATCACGTGGGCCAAGGCCATATACCGAAAACACCGCTCGAATCCGGCCCGTCACTCTGAGTGATCACGCAGAGCCACGCGCTCGATCCAGGGCCCCCCCAATCACGGAAGGTCCGCATTTCGATCCGCCTCAAGTCGAGGTCGCCAGCCACCCACTGGTGCCGGCGATGGTAAAACACGGGCCGCCCGAAGGCGGCCCGCTGTTGAATTTCAGCGAATCTGGATCAGGCCCCCGGTCCGACGTGCATCACGCGCATCATCTCGTGGTCCTCGTGCGACAGAATGTGGCAGTGCCAGACGTAACGTCCGGGCTTGTCGAAGGTCGCCTTGATGCGGGTCACCTGGTCGGGCAGGGCCGTGACCATGTCCTTGGGCGCGTTCTCGACGCACCCGTCTGGTGGCGTTGTTGATGGGCTGTTTGACAATGTATGGTTCATGATCTTGAAGCCCACACCATAGGTAGCCGGATTCCCTGCAACGGAATTGTGCTGCACCGTTGGCTGGACGACCAGGTAGGTGCCGTCGTTATTGGGGGTTGGCGACCCTGGCATGCCTGTCGGATCAGCCACACGACCGTATTCACTTTCGCCGTCACCCGTAGCGGAATCCCAGACAATATCTTCCCGTTCGAGGACCTCGAAGTGCACCAGGTGCAGATGGACCGGGTGGGCGTCGCCGGTGACGTTCCAAATCTCCCACCGCTCGGTGGTGTCGAGTGCCGGGTTCTCGGTCGTCGGGCTATGCCAGGCGATCGAGCCCTCCATCGGGCCGGTCAGGCCGACGCTGGAGTACACCGGGGTGTTCGGCCAGTTGATCGGCGCGCCAACGTCATTCGTGGCCGGCTCGGCGGTGCCGAGCAGCGGTTGCAGCCGCTTGAACTCGTCCATGCCTTCGAAGAGCGCGACCTTTCGCGTGCGGCTCCAAGCCGGAACACTCGGCCCGAAACTGATACCGGTAGGGCTCGGATCGACCACGCCGCTTTTTGGCGTCACAACATCGAAGGCCATGATGCGATTGGTCTCGGTGAAAATCTGCGGGCCCGGGATTTCTCCGCCGAAGGGCTCGTCGCCGCCGATGTTCTCCATGATGATTCGCTTGCCTGCAAGCTCGGGCTCGCCGAAGTCGATCACGATGTCGTAGCGTGAACCCGGTTCGCTCAGCAAGAAGCCTTCGCCGGAAATGTTCGAGGTCGAACCCGCCAGACCCTGGTCGCTGCCGATGACCGTGAATGGCACGCTGGGAGCATCTGCCGGTATCGTGGTTGGTCCAGCACTTGGATCGTTTGCATCGGCGTCGCCTGCGACGCGGAAGCGGATGGCCATGAAGCGGCTGTCGGTTCCGTTGAGCAGGTGCAGGCGGTAGTTGCGTGGCTCGACCGCCTCATAGGGCCAGATTATGCCGTTGACCACCACGTGGTCGCCGAAGAACTCCGCCAGCGCCGAGGGTCGCGGAACAAGCGCAGGATCCCCGCCATTCTCCACAACCGCTCCACCGCCGGCTCCGTCGTCAATGAAGTCAGCCCAGAAGGGATCGCCCGGGAAGGCCGGGTAGAACAGCTCGCCGGTCGCCAGGAACATGCGGTCCTGGATGGCGTAGGCCTTCTCGTACGGCCAGGCCGGCAGACCAAGCGTGTTTCCCCCCGGCGTATTAACCGTCAGACCAGTGTCGAACTGATCGCGGACGAAGTAGAAACCAGCCATGCCGGCGTAGACGTTGAGCCGGGTGATGCCGAGGGCGTGGTCGTGGTACCACAGGTTTCCGGCCGGCACATTGTTGTCGTAACGGAACCTGGTGGTAAATCCGCCCGGGACGTTGTTCCATTGGGGGCCCAATACCTGCTTGCGCTTGATCATCGGGCCGTAGAAAAACTCCGGGTTGCCGTCGAACTGAAAGTCGGTGTGGCCGCCGTGCAGGTGGGTGATAATGGGCACGCCCTGTTTGGCGATGGTGTACCGCGTGTACCCGTGCAGGCTGTAGCACCAGTGCAGACTGGTATCCACCGGCAGCAGATGGTTCCCTACGCCATTCAGCGCGTTGGCCCAGATCACCTCGGTTTCAGGAGGTCCACCAGCAAGGTAACTCTTGATCTCGAAGGTGCGGCCTGGCCATGTAATTATCTTGTCTTTCTGATCGCCGTACCCCCACACCGGGGTGGACAAAGGTAATCCGGTGCCTGGATCAACCAAGCCGGTCTCTTGAATTGCCGTGCCAATCTTGATCTTGTAGCGGCCCTTACTGTCTGGCTGATATTTGAAACCCGGCATCAGGGCGTCTGGCACGGCGTTGGCGAACATCGGCTGTAGCGACGGGTTGCTCAATCCGGCTGCCGCCGGCGCCGCGAAGGCCTTCCGCACCCAGCCGAGCTTCGAATCGGCGTACAACGCGAAACCCGTCAGACCGCTGTACTTGATGAACTTTCTCCGGGTCGTCATCTCGTTCCTCCATTTCCGGTTTTCGAGGCCCTACCTCGGATGTGTCAGCGCACCGCCCGATAATCCCAGGTGGACGCACCGGGAAATCGCCCAGGCGGATGACAGCCCTGACTCGAAGTCCACTCCTTGCCGATGCAACTGACGAGGAATGGCCGCAAACAACGACGTGCCGTTTTCACTCCGTTCAGACTCATGTGTCGCTACCTTTGCCACCAGTCTGGGCGGATTGGCCGCTGCGCGGAAGCGCATCGAATACTGAATTTCGACGGTTTTTCCCCGTGAAGACTACGGAGTGAACCCAGATACCCCCGGGTTTTCTACGGAGGCCGCTTGAGCGCGCCCTGCGGCCGCCGGTACGGTCGGCGCCTCACATCAAGTCGTTGTCGGCCGCCCAGCGCACCAGCTCGACCCGACTCTTGAGCCCCAGCTTGCCCATCAGGTTCGCGCGGTGCGTCTCGACGGTCCGCACCGACAGACCCAGCTCCTCGGCCGACTGACGGTTGGTGTAGCCGCGCACGATGAGCCGCAGGACGTCGATTTCACGTGGAGTCAGGGATTCGTGGGCACCGGACGGTGTGGGTGTGTGCTTCTCAGGCTCGTGCAAAAGCGCGCGGGTCATCGACGGGTGAATGTACATCTCGCCGCGGGCGACCGCACGGATGGCGTTGATCAGCTCGGACTCGACCGCGCGTTTGATGATGTAGCCGGAGGCACCCGAGTCGATCGCCTCGCGCAGCAGGCCCTCGTCCTCGTGGACCGTCAGAACGAGCACGCGCGTCTCGGGGAGGAGATCCTGCAGCTGCCGGGTGACCTCGATCCCGCCCGGGCCGGGCATGTTGAGGTCGAGGAGCACGATATCGGGCTGCAGCTCGGGGATCAATCGCAGAGCCTCGTCGCCGGAGGCGGCCTCGCCAACCACTACGAGGTCGTCTTCCGCGTTCAAGAGGGCACGCAGGCCACCGCGAAGGACTCCGTGATCGTCGGCGAGGAAGATGTCAACGGCCATCCGGGACCTCCGCGACGATGGTCGTGCCGGCGCCGGGAGCGCTCTCCACGAGAAGGCTGCCGCCCAGCATCTCGGTCCGCTCGCGCATGCCGACCAGGCCGAGGTGGCCCTCTTCTGCGATGCCGTCGGGTTCGAAGCCGACGCCGTCATCCTCGATCACCATGATGATGCGCCGGTCGCGCCGCTCGACGATGATGCTCACCCGCTCGGCGCGGGCGTGTCGGACCGAATTGGTGACTGCTTCCTGAGCGATCCTGAAGAGAGCGATCTCGACCTCCGGCGGGAAGCGTTCACCCTCCATAGCGACCGCCTCGAACTCGATGATCTGCCGATGCTGCTGGTCGAGCTCTGCCAGGTACTGGCGCAGGGCGGATGCCAGGCCGAGATGGTCGAGGCTGGCTGGGCGCAGGTTGGCGGCGAGCCGGTGGAGTTCGTCCTGTACGGCGTCGACCATATCGATGAGCTCACCGGCCCGCGACGTCACCTCGTGCTGCCGGTCGGCGTGCCGTTCGAGCAGCCGCAACCGGACCTTGAGGGTCGTCAGGACCTGGCCCGCCTCGTCGTGGAGCTCGCGCGAAATCGCGCGCCGTTCCGCCTCCTGCAGGTCGACCTGCTGGCGCGACAGGGTCTGCAGGAGCTCACCGCTCCTTCGCGCCTGTTCGAAGAGGGAGGCGTTGTGAATGGCGATCGACGCCGGCGCCGCCAGACCCTCCGCCAGCTTCAGGTGCTCCTCGGTGAAGAAATCTGGCTCGGACGTGGAGAGCGAATACAGGCCGAGAACGGTGCGTCCCGTCACCAGGGGTACGCCCATCCAGCTGTGCTCGAAATCGGGACGCATGCGGCCGCCCCACTCCACGTGACGATGCGTGTCCCTGATGATCTTGCCCCGTTGGCCCGACAGCACCTGCTGGAGGACCGGATTGTCCTCGATGTCGAAGGACGCCGAGTGACGGTCGATGAAACTGACCCCTTCGCTTCCATCCGACATCGCACGGACCCGCAGGCGCGAGCTTCCCTCGAGCAGCATCACTCGCGCGCGGTCGTACGGGATGAGCTCGGCGAGATGTTCGAGCAGCGTCTCGATCACGGTGTCCAGTTCCAGGGTTGCGGCGACCGCAAGGCTCGCCCTGCGGAGTGTCTGAGCGGTTTTCCGTGCCTGTTGCTCGGCGTGGTAGAGCTGGGCGTTCTCGAGCGAAATCCCGACCTGGTTGACGACCGTCGCGAGCAGAGTACGATCGGTCTCCGACAAGTCTTTGGGGCCGCGCCATCCGATGTTGAGGATGGCCTGGCGGCCGTTTCCCGTTCGCAGCAGCGCGCCGAGATGGGTGCTCAGGCCTGCCGACTCGAAAACCTTTTTCGGCAGGCGAGGGCAGTCGGTCATCAGCTGGAGATGGGCCGGCGCTCGACCCTGTTCCAGAAGCGGGCCGCACACAGGACAGGTCGACAAGGGCGAGGAGACTTCTGCGGCGACGAACTCCTCGGAAATGCCGCGCTGCGCGACGACGCGCGGGAGGCCCTGACTGTCCTCGCCGGGAATCGTCACCCAGGCCGCGTCGGCCCCGACCAGCGGCAGCACCTCGTCGACCACGGCGTTCAGGAGTGATTCGGACTCGAGAAGATCGATGGCGGGCGACGTCACCTTGTGCAGCGACATCTGCGTCTCGACCGAGCGCCTGAGCTCGGATTCGACACGCCGATGTTCGGACAATGCTCGAATGAGGGGTCGGAACAGCAGCAGGTAGAGGATCGGAAAGGTCACGAAGGTCAACACGGTGGCATCGATGAGTGCGGTTCCGACGGAGGGTTTGACACCGAACAGAAACATCACGCCCATCAACGTGGTTTCGACCGCGAAGATCGTCGCGGTCGTGACGATGAGGAGCTTTTGGGGCGACCTGGTGATGGCTCTGCCCTGATGTCGAGCACCTGTTTCGGGCCCGACCTCGGCGCCCTTCGGTGCCGCCTCGAACATCCTCAGACGTTCGGGGAATGCTCCTTCCGCAGATCCGACTCGAGAACCGGGCTGGTGTGATTCACCACTAGTGATGTCGGTCTTCGTGTCGCTACGCCCAGATTCGGTGGTCGAAGACACCGCTGTCGGATACCCCTTTGCGCTCCGAACGCCTCTGTCGATGATTCCACTCATGCCACCGCCCGCCCATACGTCGTGTGATCACCGGAATCGAAAAATCTCGCGCGATCTTTTCTCGTCCTCACCGTGTTTCGAAGAAATTGTCGGTGGCTAACGTAGCACAGGGCGCGCCAATCGAGGCTACTCTTTGTGGGCAGATTGCGAAGCTCTACATCACATCCTCAATTCGGGATTTTCGATGCGCACTCGTCTTCGAGAGCCTGGAACACCGCCGGTAAAGCGTGCACGCGTGACCGCCAAAGGCCCTCGGTATGCCACCCTCCACCACCAGCACATAGCTGCCATTGGCGATGCTGTTGAGGGACTCGACCGCCAGACCGCCGGCCGATCCCATCAGGTTGGGGTGGTAACCGAGCGAGATGGTGTTGAGCAGCAGATCTCCGATATCCGCCACTCCTGAGCCACTCGCCACGTTGACGAGCGACATCGTACAGCCGGTACAGTTGCCGGCAGCCAGCCAGATCACGCGCGGCAACGGATCTTTGCCCGGAGGCTTGGCCAGAGCCTCGTTGAGCCTTCCGATGACCGTCGCGTCGAGCCCCAGCACTGTTGCAGAGCCCGCGCAATATGCGACAAATTTCCTTCGATTCAGCTCTCTCATCATGCCCTCCATGGCGGTGGTTCCGCCCGATGAGTCTGCGTTGTGTGCTGTTGTCAGGTGTCGAAAATGGATCTCATAATGCTAATCGTTCCTGATACTAAATCTTGCTCATAGGCTGAAAAGCGCAATACCCGGACAGGTGACCGCGATCACGGCCACGCTGAAGTTCACCAAGAAATCCACTGCGCGTCACCCCGGCAGGTCGAGTTGGACGATGGGATTCGGTCGTGACGGACGCTGATGAGGCCGATCAGAGAATCTCGAAACGACAAGGAACGAGCATCTGATGGATGCGGCTACGAGTGACTCTCTAGGTTACCCGCACCGGCTCGTAGCCCCTCATGCCGCATCGCTCCGCACACGCCCCACAGTCGCGAGCGTCTGTGACGCACCCTGCACGCTTTGCATAGGTGGCGGCAAGGCGGGCGGCCGGATTCGAGTAGGTGTCGGCAAATGACAGATCCGGGACGGGTACGCCGCTGCCGTGCAGGCCGGTGTGTCCAGACCATTGAGCACGCTCGAGTCCCGCCTCGCGAGCTATCTCGAGGCAGCGCTCCATGAGCGCCGCGGTTGCGCCCGGGTGCCCTTCCAACACGTAATTCGGCCGAAAAGCGAGGAAGCACACCGGGAGCGTACGGTCGATGGAGGCGATGAAAGCACACAGCGCCGGCAACTCTCCATCGGTGATCTCCGGGATGACCAGAATGCGGTACTCCCAGAGCTGATCACTGTGATCCCTGCCGATCCGCTCCGCATTGCGCAGGACCGGTTCTACCGACGCTCCCGTCAGCGCCAGATGAATCTCATCGTGGAATGCCTTGATGTCGAAGGTCACCGAGGTCGCGAAGGCGAGCATCCGCTCGAAGCTCTCCTGGGTCAGGTAGCCGTTGGTGTCGAAGTTGATCTTGGTTCCGGGACGGAGTCGCCGCGCCTCCCTGGCCACTTCTTCGACGTACGGCAGGTGGATGTCGGGAGCGCCACCCGAGAAAAAGACGCGATCCGCGCTGATCAACAGCGCCTCGATCGAGTCCAGCCTGTCGACGCACTCGGCGGCCAGAGCCTTCGGCTGGACAAAGCCGCGAACTCCCGAGCCCACATCGGGGTAACAGGAGATGCTCCAATTCTGGCAGTTCAGGCACTTGAAGTTGCAGCCGGCGAGAAAGACTGTGTATGAGGAGGGCGGTGCCGGGTGCAGCGTCGCTGAGGCCACGACCGGAAGTGTCGTTCGACAGACGCCGATCTCCCCGGCCACTCGGTCGACACCACATCGATGCTCGCACAACGTGCAGCACTCGAGATCTCGGAAGGCCATCGGCGCCACCCAGCATATTGTGGCATTTCTCGCCCGCGATCCCCACTGCGGTGGTCGGTCGCGGCACCGATGTGAAAACCGAAACGGCCGCTCGCTCGATCGGAGCAGCAGCGAGACCGGCGGTCAACCGGGTTTCACGGTCACGGAAACCGACGCCAACGTCTCATCGGGATCAATCGGTACCCGCGGCGGCAGGAGGTGCCTCGTCAATCCACCAGGGGGCATGGCCCAGAAGCCATAGTGCCAGATCGGGAGCAACACCACGTCCTCATCGATGACCGGCTCAAACCCGCCATCGTCCTCGGTCGCCCTCTCCGTGGCGGGAGGGTGCGCTTCGCTGATGATCGGTTCTGCCTCGCTGCGTACGACAACCCGCGAGACCATCACCTCCGGAGACGGGTGCTTCGGTAGGCCGTCGGGCTCCCACGCCATCTGGCCCGAGGCCGCGGGTGCCGACGTAACGGCCGCCATCGGAACCGGCGGCTCGTGTGCCGCGCCGTCAAAAACTGACAACAGCATGGCCGCCGTAAGCGTCGAGACTTTCCAAAATGACCCTCTCACATCGTCCCCCCGTCGTTTCCGTAAGCAGTACCCCTTTGTTCGCCCTGAAACTGAGCAAATTGGATGCCAGGAAACACTCCGGTTCGGAGTGTCACGGCGACGGTTGATGTGCACCTCGGATGGCTATGGTGATCTCTTCAGGCGACACCAACGGCGGTTTCGCCAAGGACACCCTGTCCTCACTCGTGGACTCCAGCACCCACTCGACACACGAAACCACGCATCAATCGCTGGCATGTGTTTTGCCCTTCATGGTGTGGCGAGTGCTTCGAGCAAACGCCGAGAAAGGGGGAAGCAGCCATGAAAAGCCGGAAGGTGCTTCTCGCGTGGTCGCTCCTGCTTGCCACTGCATGCTCCACCGCCAACTACCAGTCTCCACAGTTCGAGGCTCGGGCCGAGCGCCACCACATCATCGCCGTGCTGCCCTTCGAGATGGTCTTGACGGGAAACCCGCCCGACAATTTCACGAACGAGCAAATCGCGCTGATCGAAGAGGCGGAGAGCGTCGCCTTTCAGGAGGCCTACTATGCTCGACTCCTTCGCCAAGCGAGCATGCACCGGAAGCACCCGATCACGATCGAGATCCAGTCCGTCGGGACGACCAATCGGCTGCTGGCAGAGGCCGGCATCGGGGTCCGTGAATCGTGGAGCATGTCTGCCAAATCCCTTGCACGTGTTCTGCGGGTCGACGCGGTCATCAGCACGTCGGTCCGAAAGACCCGATATCTTTCCGATGGAGAGTCCTTCGGTATCGATCTCGGCCTGCAGATCGTCAACGAGGCCACCAAAGGACGGATCGCGCCCGTCTTACCGTGGGGCCTGGTCAAGACGCACGACATCCTGGCCAATTGCGAGCTGATCGACAGCCTCGACGGCGCCGTGATCTGGCAGACGGACCTCGCGCAGGCCGCCGACTGGCAGCACCCGCCCAACCAGATCGTCGCCGATTTCGCGCAGGCGCTGGCCAAGATGTTCCCCTACCGAGGCTGAGCTCGTTCCGGGTGTCGTGCGACAAGGGATGGAGCGGGTCCGGCGTAGAATCTGTGAGCGGTTGGCGCGCGAGGAGGCAAACGATGAAGGCAATCGGTCTCGTGGGAGGCATGACGCCCGAGTCCACCAAAGTTTACTACGAAGGCCTGATCGAGGGCGCCAGGCAGCCGGACGGCGATCCTCTGCGCAACCCGGAGATCATCATCTTCAGCCTCGATCTCGCCGAGATCGTTCAACTCCAGCGCGAAAGCAAGCACGAGCGGGTCGTTCAAAAATTGGCCGATTTTCTGGAGCGGCTCAGGTTGGCAGGCGCCGAGGTCGGTGCCCTGACCGCAAATACACCTCACATCTACCTTGAGGAGCTCCGGACCGAGACCTCGCTTCCTCTCGTGAGCATCGTCACGGCAACGCGGGATGCCGCCGCCGATCGTGGGCTCGAGAACGCCCTCCTGCTGGGCACCAGGACGACCCTCGAGGCGGAGATGTACCCGCGCGAGCTCGGCGACGCCGGAATCCGCATCGTGCTTCCGGGCAAACAAGACCGCGATTTTCTCGAACACACGATTTACACCGACCTGGCGGTCGGCCGCGTGACACCCGAGCTACGGCAGCGATATCACGGTATCTGTGCGAAGCACATCGAAGAAGACGGCATCGATTCGGTGATCCTCGGCTGTACCGAGCTGCCACTCGTCATCTCGGGGGGCGATCTCCCCATCGAGGTACTCGACACGACCACCATCCACATCGGCGCGATCCTTGCCGCAGCGTCATGAGCTTTGGGCGGGATCTATCCCGTCTTTTTCGGTCGACGCGATCTTGATTGATCAAGGGCGGCATGTATGCCGCCCCTCCACCAACGATCACCCGATCGTGTCGTGAGGCCCCCGCCAATCGATGTCGTAAAGTGTGTCGCACACATGTCGATCGAAGGGCATCAGGAGAGCACAAATGATCGTGACACCTCTGACCTGGATCGTCGGCATCGCCGGGATCGTACTCATGGGCCTGCTCATGGCTCTCCAGGCCACAGCCGTGATCAGGCCGCGTGCCGCGTGGACCGTGACCAATGTCTATGGCGGCAGTCCCGACGGAACTGACCCCACAGCCTATTTCGCTTTCAATCAGGGCATGGCCTGGGCCGACGTTTTTTTCTGGGGCCCGATCCAGGTCGGCGGCAGCATCGGCATGGTCATGGGCCATCGCTGGGGATTCCTGCTGGCGCTCATTGGGTCGGTCCCCTTCTGTTACTCGGCAATTCTCGTATTCATCTGGGACCGCGACATGGCCTTCCGTGAGAACACCTTCTTCTACTGGTGCATCGTCTGGGGCATCTGGCCCGCCTTCGGCATCGTGGAGATGTTCTACTGCTTCGTTCGGTTGTTGTAGATCGGAGGCGACATGACACGGGATTCGAGTCTTCCAGTCGGTGTCAAGATCATCATCGGCTTCCATATCTTCAGCTTCGTCATCTGGTTCTTCGGCCAGAGTGGCGCGGTCGTCGCCTACGACACTGTGGCCGTATGGGGACTCCAGGATCCCCGCGATCTGATCGATCCGGTGATCGTGGAGGTCAACCGCGCCATCGGTCTGACGGACACGATCGTCATGTTGCCTCTCTTCATCGTCGCCGCGGTCGGCCTCGCTCGAAGCAAGTTCTACGGTGCGGTTGCAAGCTGGCTTGTCTTCGGCATGACCCTGTACTGGCCGGTCGTGTTCTGGTGTTCACAAAGTTTCTACGCGGCTGCGGAAATCACCCACAGACCAACCCCGATGACTGCGATCATCCTGCCGGGCACGCTCATGCTCATCGCGTGCTGGGGAATCTGGTACCTGGCGAAGCAACGCGAGTTGTTTCGGTAGGAAGTTCGAAGCACGCGCTTGAGAGCAGATCAGACTGCCCCTCAGCGAAGAGTCAGCGGTGGCGGAAGAACGAAACCAATAGCGCGCAGCCGGCCACAATCATCAGGATCGGCACCAGGCCCACCTTGACCTGAAAAAGCTCCCAGATACCGCCGAGGAGAAACAGCACACCAACCACCACCCAAAAGCTCTCGATCACGAGGCCGTAATACTTGCGGGCAGCTTGT
Organism: Candidatus Sulfomarinibacter sp.; assembly: GCA_041560205.1. Classification (GTDB taxonomy): domain Bacteria; phylum Acidobacteriota; class Thermoanaerobaculia; order Thermoanaerobaculales; family Sulfomarinibacteraceae; genus Sulfomarinibacter. The sequence continues at coordinate 36,529 of JBFFBV010000024.1, read as the reverse complement.
TCGAGCAGGGTGATGGCCGCGACGCCGATCAAGCCGATACCCCAACCGACGTCCAACAGAAGGCACACCCCCACCCAGATGAAGAAAAGGCCCCACCCCGCGGCATCCAGCCTTTTGCCCATCCCTTTGTGTGTGCCTGTGGGCGCGGTTTCGGATTCGACGTGGTTGCCAACCATGACTCAGCCTCCTCTTGTTGTCATCGTCGAACGACATTCTCTGCAAAACCGATCACGCCGACAGCTCGACCTTCTTCTGCTGCGAAATCGGGATGATCTTGCAGTCGTTGAAGCCGACATAGCCCGGCAACCGAAAACTGAGCTTTGCATTCATCAGGCCCGCGACTTCCATGCCCTCGATCACCTTGGTACCCGCCGCCTTGACCGCATCGCGCACGGTCTCGTTGGCCGTATCGCAGCCGAGGACGATCACCGCATCGTATCCCTTTGCCTGTTTCTCGAGCTTCTTGCGTCGGCGATTGGTCCACATACAGAGAAACCACTGGTGATAGATCGGGTTTTTGAACACCTTGGTCGTGACGCCCTTTTCGCTCAGCCTCGACTGGAGATCTTTGATGTACCCCTCGAAGGGGGCGGATTTCAGCCAACTTTTGAAGAGCTTCATGAACGGTTGCTCTTGATCCACGGCCACCGTCACTGCAGGACACAGGTTGCAGGGGACGATCAAAGCTGAGCTGACACCTGTGGTCCGCGAGACGACGTCCAGATCACGGAGATGGATTGGCATGGCTTTCTCCTTTTCAATCTCTTCTTTCGGGACTCACGGATTGGCGTAAGACGAGTTGTTGGCTCTCAACTTTCGCTCTTCCTATCGCAACGGAACACGTTTTCTTCGTCGCGATAGAAGCTGCACTCCTGGTTGAGGGCATCCTTCAATCGGAGGCGGGCGCGGTGGATACGGATTTTGGCCGCGGCGAGCGAGCATTCGGCGATTTCGGCGACCTGTGCGGCGGTCAGACCCTCGAGATCGTGGAGCACAAGGGCCGTTCGGTAGTCCTCCGGCAGGCTGTCGATGACCTCGCGCACACAGCTGCTCATCTCGTCGACGACGAGCTGTCGATCGATCTCCGCATCGCGGACATGAACCGGCCCGAGCTCGTCGATCTCCACCATCTGCGCCCTGCTCTGGGGGCGTCGAAAGTGGTCGGTAGCGACTCGCGTCGCGATGGTAAACGCCCAGGTCTTGACGCTTGACCGCCCCTCGAAATCGGGCAGACCGCGCGCTACCTTGAGCAGTGTTTCTTGAAGGAGATCGTCGGCGGTGGCTCGATTGCCGACCAGTCGTTCCAGGTACCGCCGGAGCGGACCCGAGAGCTCCTGCGAAACATCTTCGAACTCAATGCGAGAGGTTTCGATGTCCATGACGCCTCCGAGGTGGCTCCGAACTCGGGTTGTCGCACAGATCATACCACCCTTCGCCAGCCGATCCAGTTGGTCTTCGCTCGCGGTCAACGACGACATCAGCTCACCCCTCCCGCTTCGGACGCCGAGTCGGATCCTCCACATCCGCACCCTGACCCCCCGGTCTCGGCCGAGACCTTCGCAGCCGTCTCGAGCCGTGCCTCCGCGGCCTCGAGAACCGTGCGGGCCGGGACCCGCCGCACCTTGTCAGCGATCCGGAGCGCCTCACCGATCTCGATGTCGTCAAGCCCGGCCTTCCTCGCCCCCGGAATGTGGTACTCGACGCACGGCACGCAGTTGCTCGCAAGCGCTGCTCCCAGCGCCACCAGGCTCCGTTCGCGACCGTTCAACTCACTCATTTGAACCTCCCTGGAGCCCGTCAGATTTTCAGCTCCTACCCTGGAGACGGAGCTGCATCATCAAGGGATACACCTGTACGAGGTTTCTTCAAGGTGAATTCCGATTCGAAACGCGACCGCGACGAGCATGGCAGCGCACATGCTAGCCTGAGGCCGGACGAAAGGACGATTCGATCCTCCTGGCAGTGCTCCGCTTCACCGGTGGTTCGACGGGAGCCGCACCTCGTGCGGTTGCGGCCGTGACAGTCATGGCCGCAGCCTTGTCAGCGACGGACTCCTCGGCCCAGGTGGTCCCGCAACCGATCGCAACAGTCCAGTTTGGCTTCTCCAACCCCGGCGCCCGCAGCCTCGGGCTCGGCGGCGCCTTCGTAGCGCTGGCCGACGATGCGACAGCTGCCTGGGCAAACCCCGCGGGCCTGGTGCAGATCGCGGATTCCGAGGTGTCTGTGGAGCTCCGGTACTGGAGCTACTCCACACCGTATGTTTCGGGCGGACGCCTCGAGGGCGAGCCGACCGGTATGGGACTCGACGTCGTCGACGGTCTCCAGACCGCCACCGACGAGTTCAACGTTGCCGGCCTCGCCTTTCTCTCCTTCGTCTACCCTGGTGACCGGTGGTCCATTTCGGTGTACCGCCACGTTCTGGCAAACCTGGAGGCACAGAGCGAAACGGAAGGACTGTTCACGGACACCCCTGGAGGGGATCCATGGCGCTTTCTGGACCAAAGCAATTTTTCCCAGCTGGATACGATCTCGTATGGTTTGTCGGGCGCCTATAAAATCTCCGACAAGGTCAGCATTGGTGTCGGAGTCGTCTACTACGACACGACATTCACGATCAACTCGGACCTTTATCTGTGGGACGATCTTGACGACCCCTTCGGCAGCGGCACCAGCTTTCTCCCCGAGCATTTCGTGATCGGCCAGACGCTCACAGGAAGCGACCAGAGCCTGGGCCTCACCGCCGGACTTCTGTGGAAGGTCAGTCCATCCTGGAGTCTGGGCGGCCGTTTCCGTGAAGGCCCGTCCGCCCGCCTCAGCGGTCAGGTTCGGGTGGGTTCGATTCTCGACTTCGGCGTGCCGCCCGGGTTCGAGGGCGAGTTCGACATAGGGGATGCCGACTTTCCTGACAACTACGGATTGGGCGCAGCCTACCGGTCACCCGACGGTCGGTTGACCATCGGTTTCGAATGGGACCGTGTGACCTATTCCGACTCCTTCAAAAGCCTGGAGATCGACGACCAGGACATCGATGACGCCGACCAGTATCACCTGGGAGGCGAATGGGTTTTCTTGAATACGAAGCCTCTGGTGGCGATTCGGGCAGGTGTCTGGCACGACCCCGACCATCAGGCCCGGGCCAACGAGAATGCCGATGACCATACGAGGGCCCTGCAGCAGCCGGGGGAGGACCAACTCCACTACGCTCTCGGCTTCGGCCTCGCGTTCAAGAACTTCCAGCTCGACGCCGCGCTCGGTCTCTCGGACACGGTCGACACCGCTTCCCTGTCGCTGATTTACAACTTCTAGACCGCAGTTCTAACCTGCGCCGCAGCACTCACCAACGATGTGCGTGCGCGTCGCGGCCTTGTCTACTCGACCTCGATCCGGGTCATCGGTCCGAGGTTGACGAAGTAGTCGAAGGCCTCGTCGGCGAACTCGATGCCGAAGATCGGATAGTCGATGAAGTAGGCGATTGGGATCCGAGTGGGCTCGCCGTCAATTGCAAGCACGCCCGGCTCCCTCCACACTGAGTGAAGATGGAAGTTGTCGCCACCGTTCAGCATCACCACCGCGATCGCTTCCTCAGGCACCCCGAGACGGACGACGCGCGACCCGGCGGTCTGCCGGCTTGGTTGATTGAATCGATAGCGACCCGCTTTCATCATGTGGAGCTGGCCTGCATAAACCACGATGCGCCGGTCGGGATGGGCTTTCCACTCGTTTGAGATCGCCTCGGCCATCGTCACGTTCCGGGTGTCGGCCAGGTAGGACCTCTTGAGCCGGATTTCGTCCATTGGCTCGTCGATGGCCTTCACGGCGGCCACACGTTGCGGGTTTTTCTTAGCCCAGCGCAGCAGGTGCTGAAGCTTGAGGACCGGCTTGCCGGTGAAGATCTCATCGAGGATGGCCTCGCTCCCATCCCGGAGGTACCGGTCGATGTTGTCCTGCGAATTCGTTGGCATTTCCAGGAGCAGACTGACCGGCCGGTCGCCAAGTTGTTCAAGCAGCTTCGTGAGGTACGCCGGAGGCTCCTCGTACAGGTGGGTCTCACCAACCAGCAGGACGGTCTTCTCCCGTACGGCCGCCGCCAGACCCTTGACATCCATGAGCTTGGCGGCAATCACCTCGGGTGAAAGGATCGACTCCGGCGGCTGGGCGACTCCGGGTGCCGGAGGCGAGAGATCGCGAAGCGACTCGACGACCGTTTTGTCTCCGACGCTGTAATCGAATAACGCGGCGTCGTACTCGATCTCACGCGTCGAGAGGTGTCCGCTCATGCGCATGGCATAGCCTTCCGGGGAGTCCGGTGGCTCGACAACATATTCGACCTCCTCGAGAAAGAACGAAGAGCCGTCGAAACGGGCCACGCAGCCGCCGTTGTCGGCCTCGAAGCGGACCTCGTACACGGGACCTGGATGCCGGGCGAACCCGGCAATTGAAAACTCCCCGAGTCGTCCCGAATAACGGAACGCATCAACGATCTCACCGAGTTCTTTGCCGCTCCTGAAAGCGGCCTGGGGCGGCTCCCACAGACCGGCGAATTTCGACTCGGGGAGCACTGCGGCAAGGGCCGCTTTCAGGTCACCTTCGTACGACATCGAGAGGACCCGGTCCTCGTTGCCCCAGTACTCAGCGAAGACCCTGGCGTTCGTCACCACGATCCGCATCCGCGGTTCGATCTCGATCACCGCCTCGCTCCCCCGGCCCAGGAGGCAGCGGACAACGCGTTGCCCCGGTTTTGACCCGGGAATGTGGGCCGTCGTGGTCATCACGATCTCGACCGCCGGCAACGCCCGATAGGCCGCGGCCGCGCGTTCGAAGAGCTCCTCGATGGTACGTGGTTCCGTGCTCTCTTCACCAAGGGCAGACGAAACGAGCAGGATCAGAAACCCGAGAGTCCACGCCGACACCAGCACCCTTCTTCTGATCATCTCTGGTTGCTCCTTTGAAAATTGGACAATGTGCCTCGCAGGCTTTGGTGTTCACCCCTCCGCCGGCGCTGTTGGAACCTCGGCGTCGAGCCGCTCGAGGGCTTGGACACCGTTGGCGTTTTCGGGGTTGAGCTCGACCGATCTGCGGTAGAGCTCGATCGCGCGCTCCCTATCCCCCCTGACCGCGCAGGCCTCCCCGAGGCTGTCGTAGACATTCCACGATTCCGGGTAGCGGTCGACGTTCAGCTCGAAGACGGTGATCGCCTCGTCGACCCGATCTTGCCCGAGAAAACGGTAACCGAGGAGGTTGAACTCGTTCTCGTCGAAGTAAACGTCGGAGTGAATGTCGGCGACAAGCTTCCGATACAGCTCCGTCCCGGCCTCGGGTCCATGTTCGTTGATGGCCTGCTCTATCTTTGCAGCCGCTGACTCCTTGAGCTGCCGCCACAGTGCGGTCACCTCGAAGCGCTGAAAGCGCGCGAGGTCTTCCTCGCTCGCACCGGCATCGCGCACGAAGTCGAGACTCTCGGAAGCGGGCAACCGACTGAGCGCGGTCTCGAGGTCGACTCCCTCGGCCTCCAAGGCCTTGACGCCGGCCCACAGATCGGACATGTAGCCACGTATCGCGACCAGCCGATCGCGGGTCCACACCGAGTGCTGTCCGAGGACCACCTGCTCGATCGCGTTTTCGTTGTCGAGCAGGGCACCGAACACCTCGATCCACCGGTCGGGATCGAGGACCGTCTGCGTGCCGAAAACCGGCAGCGGTCCCTGCTCCAAAAAGAAACAGCCCATGAGCAGGATCTTCTCCTCGGGGATCAGGATCACGATGTCGGATGGCGAGTGGCCCCTGCCCAAGAAGACCATCTCGAGGGTGAGGTCGCCGAGGTCGAGGTTGAGTCTGTCGGAGAATGTCAAACGCGGCGGCCGAACGGTGAAACCGGCGTCACCGAGACCGCGTGCAATGCGGTCGAGGTGGTCGCGCTCGATGCGCAGGTCACGCGCCTCTTCACTCACCGCATCCAGCTCGTCCATCCGGAGCTTCGTCCTCTCCAGCTGAGCTCGAATGAACTCTGCCCGCCGTTCCAGGTTGGCTCGATCGGCCTCGATCGCCCGGGCGGCCTGCTCGTGACCGATGACGATGGCCTCCGGGAAGGCCGCGTTGCCCCAGGTGTGGCCCCAGTGGCCGTGGGTGTCGATGACGTACGCAAAGCGATCACGACCGAGTTCTTCGGCGACCGCCTCGCGGATCAACCGCCCCATCAGCGCCGTGTGACCCGGGTCGACGAGCACCAAGCCATCCGCGCCAACAATCACGACATGATTGCTCTCCCACGGCGAGATTTCGGTGAACACCAACACGCGATCAGACAGCCGTTGCACGCGGAAGGGCTGCTCAACGTCCTCACCAGCGGCTGCAGTCGCTGCGAACGCGAGGCTCAACGACAGGATATACGTCGGGAATCGTTGCACTGTGACCTCCTCCTCTATTCGAGCCAAAGGTCGATAGACAGGTAGGTCCTTCAATACGCCGTTGAGGGGCAAAAGTTGCGACAAGGCCTTCAGGCAATACTTCCATCTCTCGAGAAGACCTCGACCTCCACAGAATTCGTGACGGTAACGAGGCACTCCTCCGGTGGACGTCCAATGACTGGATCGACCTGACCCAGCCCATAATGGTCGACCTCTCAGTCCACCACGGCGGAGAGTGACACCTGCCCATCACGACCTCCGATGAACTGCACTCAGATGGTAAGGACTCCTAATTAATTGAAAAATATGCATTTCATTCGATGAAAAAATCGACAAAACGTGAGACGTGAACCATATTCCATGTAGAGATACGACCCGCACACAAAGAATACGCGGGGGCCTCGGTAGGTCGGCCGAGGGTACGCCGGCCGCGCGTTGAGTCCATCGGAAGCGGCCGCAGAGGCGTGACATGAGGGTCAAGTTCCTCGCTCTGTCCATCGCACTGGTCGCTGTTGGGGCGGCTCAGTCGGTGGGTCATCCCGACGCAAGGCCGACAACGACATGGATCCCCCCGATCGACGACAGATGCCCTTGCTGTGTCAGGTACTCGAGTCCAGATTTTCAGCGTCGCGTCGAAAGCCTGGCGCCCTGGTGTTCAAACAGGATGCCTCGGCGAGTCAAGGAAAAGCTCTTCTCGGGTTTTCGAGTTGCGGTCGAACGCCTGTGCACCCAGCACGATTGCCACATTCTCTTTTCGCGTCTTGGGGCCGACGGTATCGACGTCCTGAATGGCACCCTCTACTACCCGGCCAATCTGTACCGAGAACAGCATCTCTGTAAGCGCGCCACAGCCTTTTCAAAGAAGGGCGTGTCACAAACCTGGTTGTGCCGAGGCTTCGCATCGGTGCCGGATGAGGCCGCCGCCAGGATCCTCATCCACGAGGCCCTCCACCGGGCGGGTCTGGGCGAGCACTCTCCGAAGATGTCTCCCTCGGACACAGATATCGCGGTGATCCAGGCGTGCGGTTTTTGAGGACGAGGATCGGGCGTTCGAAAAAATACCTCGATGAAGAACTTGAGGGGCCGGTTCCCTTCCCACCACCGCAACACTCCTGGCGCCCATTCCGAAGCGGTTTTGCCCATTCACCTCACAATGCGACAATGGTTGTTGTGGAAGATAGCAGAAAGATCACACCCCTCGAGTGGGCAATAGAAAAGGTCCGGTGGCAGAACCCACGCATCCGTGCACTCTTGGGCTGCGTGCGCGGTCTCGAGAGCGTACTGGAGAGCAACTTCGCCATTCTCCACTGCTCGCCGACGCGATTGCTCGAGATATGGGACACGGTTCGCACCGTGTGCTGGGTGGTGAAGACCGAGGTCACTCCCCTGATGGAACAGACCTCGATGCTTCCAGACCTCGACGAAGCGGTTCGAAACGCTCGCGACACCCTCACCTTTCTCAGCGGTGAGTTCTTCGCGCAGATCGACAGCTATCCGGATCGCCCCAAGGAACACCAGTTCGAAGACCTGCGGAAGACCCTCTGCATCACCATCGGCAAGCTGCACGGCTTTCTGGTCGACACTCTCGGGCAGATCCTGGCCGCCGACCCGCGGAGCGACCACGACGTCGACTACTTTCTCGCGCGCAAGTTCCCGCGCGACGTGGAGGAGGCGGAGTGGCTGCAGTCCTCTGTGCGCCGGCTCGAAAACGAGCTTTTGCTGCTCAACGCTCGACGTCCCGACGACCTCGATTCAGTGATCGACACGATGTCGAAGACGGCAAGGGTGCCGTCACCCGAGGATTGGCAGCGAGTCAGCGATTTTCTGGAGGCTCTCGAGTCCAGCTTCGCCCCCCAGCTCAAGACCATCGCGGGGCTTCGCGCCATCCGCATCAGCGAGCTCGAGGTCCTGCAGGCTCACGCACGCGACCTTCCCGAAACATGCCGGGTCGTCAACGAGCTTTACAACACGGCCCGTGCAGTTCTCGACACATTGACGGCATCTATCGAGACTGAAGACCGTCAGCTGGTCAACCCTGCGGCATCCGACATCGAAGGCGTCCTCTGCTCGCGAATTCTCTCCTGCCTGCGCGTGATCGAGAACGAGCTCCGCGATCTGGCGACATTCATTCCCCTGTGGTTGAGCAACATCGAAAAACGGCGCGCGCTCATGCTCCGCCCCAAGGAAGACGGCGACAACGACGCGGACGTGGAAGACCTTTCGTAAGTGCTGAGCCGCCCATCCCGAGGGGCGGGATACATCCCGCCCTCGATTGTTGAACACCATGCGACAGGCTCGAGAGCGGAATGTGTCTCGCACCTACCGATTGTCAGCCTCGCTGAAGAGGCACCTTGACGAGATCGCTTTCGATATCAAAAATACGGCCATGGTCAACAAACGCGACTACGAGGCCCTCGAGGCATCCGAGCTTTTCTGCCCGACCTGCAAGACGGCGCGGCCGGTTCGCCGCCACCTCCTGCTGGTTCTGCCGACCGGCAACAAGTACGAGTATCGCTGCGCCGTCTGCGCCTCCAAGGTCGGCGGCAAAAACGATACCGACCCCACCGAGTACAACGAGACCCTGCGCGGCCGCCGCTTGCGCTGACATAAGGCCCGGCGAACGCCCTCTCATCGTTAGCAGCCACAACAGGCAGTCTGATATTGTTCCGTTACTGATATGCAATATCAAAACCCTGATTGAAGTTGTAGGAAAAGGTATTCAAGCACGACACACGAAGGGAGAGCGAGAGAGGTTTGAGGTTGACCGGCGAAACAATTGCTCACTACAGGATCCTCGAGAAGCTCGGCGAGGGTGGAATGGGCGCCGTCTACCTCGCCGAAGACACCGAACTCGAGCGCCGGGTGGCACTCAAGGTGCTGCCCGAGGAGTTTTCGGCAGACGGCGATCGCATCTCGAGATTTCGCCGTGAGGCGAAAGCCGTCGCACGGCTCAATCACCCGAATATCGTCACCGTCTACTCGGTCGAACAGCACAACGGAACCCACTTCATCACCATGGAGCTCGTCGAAGGTATTCCGCTCGACAGCGAGATACCGGAGGACGGGCTTTCCGCCGAGGCCCTCCTCGAAATCGCCATCCCCCTCTCCACTGCGATCGCTACCGCTCACGACAGCGGAGTCATCCACCGCGATCTCAAACCGGCCAACGTCATGATCGCGGCTGACGGTGCGGTCAAAGTCCTCGACTTCGGCCTTGCCAGAGTCGACGCCCGGGGAAAAGAAACATCGGACGAATCCTCGACCGCGATGATGACCGCCTATGGCGCCGTACTCGGCACCGCGTCGTACATGTCACCGGAACAGGCCGAGGGCAAGATCGCCGACGAGCGGTCAGATGTATTCTCCCTCGGAATCGTTCTCTACGAAATGGCGACCGGCCGACGTCCGTTCGTCGGCGACTCCCTCATCGCAACTGTTTCGTCCATCCTCCGTGACGACCCGGCACCTATCTCCGATCAGCGCCCGGATCTTCCGGCGGACCTCAACCGGATCGTTTCTCGTTGCCTCGAGAAGAAACCCGAGGACAGATACCAGAGCCCACGCGAGCTGATCGACGAGCTTCGTCTCTTGCGGCGTGAGACACGCCAGGATACCGAAAGCTCAACTCAACAGGGCGTGGTAGTCCTTCCGATACAGGCAACACCCTTTATCGGTCGCCAAAATGAGCTCGCCGAGTTGGCCAGCCTCTTGAACCGCGACGATGTAAGGCTGGTGACGCTGACCGGCCCGGGAGGTATCGGCAAGACACGCCTGTCGGTCCAGGTAGCGACCAACCTCCAGGAGGAATTTGAGGACGGGGTATTCTTCGTCGATCTTGCGGCCATCGGTGATCCCGAGCGGGTTCCAGCGACGATCGCCGGCGGGCTCGGCGTCGTGGAGATCGCCGACGAAGAGATGCTGGACACCCTCAAGAGACACCTCCAGAACAAACAGATGCTCCTCGTGCTCGACAACTACGAGCAAATTGTGGAAACCGCTTCGGTGGTCGGTGAACTTGTCGCGGCCGCACCCCGCCTCAAGGTGGTGGTGACCAGCCGCGAGCTGCTGCGGTTGAGCGGCGAGCACAACTATGGCGTGCCGCCGCTGAGCCTGCCCGATGTGGACCGGAAGGAGCCGGTCGACGCCATCGCACAGTACGAGGCGGTGGCGCTCTTCATCCAACGGGCCAAGGCCGTGCGATTCGATTTCGAAGTCGACAACGAGTCGGCCTCTGCGGTCGCGGAGATCTGCGTCCGGTTGGACGGTCTGCCGCTGGCGATCGAGCTGGCTGCGGCACGTGTGACGATCTTCTCCGCCGAACAGCTGCTCCAACGGCTCGAAAGCCGGTTCAAGACGGTCGGCAGCAAGGCCCGCGATCTTCCCGGCCGCCAGCGCACCTTACGCGGAACGATCGATTGGTCATACGACCTGTTGGACGACGACGAAAAGGCACTCTTTGCGCGCCTCGCAATCTTTCAAGGCGGACGAACACTCGACGCCGCAGAAGCGGTCTGCACAGGCGGTACCGAAGGCCTTTCACCACTCGAGATCGATGTCGCCGACGGACTCGAGTCACTGGTCCACAAGAGTCTCCTGCGGCGGGCGGTGGGACGAACGGAAGAGCCCCGATTCGAGATGCTAGAAACCATCCACGAGTACGCGCGCGAGCTCCTGGACAAACGCGATGAAATCGAAGCTTTGCATCGACTCCACACCGAGTATTTCACGGCCCTGGCCGAAGCTGCGGAACCGGTGATCGACACCAGCGAATTTGCCACCTGGAAACCGCGCTTCGAAGACGAGGCCGATAACATTCTGACTGCTCTCGAGTGGTCATCGGCGAGCGACGACATCGAGGCCGGCATCCGACTGTTGGTTGCGATGTGCGCCTATTGGTACCCCGCCGGCAAGTATGCGCTCTTTCAGGAGTGGATCGACAGAGTGGTGACGCGGATTGACGACGTTCCGCAGAAACTCCGGACCAAATTTCTGATCAACGTTGGCCACGCCGCCTTTTTCCAGCACGACCAGAAGCGGGCGCGGTTGTTTATCGAACAGGCGCTGGAGTCCGCACGGGCGGAAGGCGACCAGTACCTCATGGCAGTCGCCTACCTCTACCTCATGGCCACGGCGATAGGAGTTGACAACCTCGAGGCATATGAAGAGTCCAAAAAATGGCTCGAGGAAGTCACCGAGATCTGTGACGAACTGGGAGACCTCAACAAGAAGGCTCAGGCACTCAACAACATGGGCGAAATTGCCCGCAGCCATGACGATTACGTGACCGCCAAAAGCGTCTATGAGGAAAGCCTGCAGCTCTACCGACAGACCGGCAACACGTTTCGCATCAGTCTGGTGCTTGGGAATCTCGGGATGGTCTTTGAACACGAAGGAGATTTCGAGACGGCGAAGGATTGTGCACGTCAGGCGCTCGTGTTTGCGCGCGAGGTCGACAACCTGTGGTTGACCAGCGACATCTTCCGGGCGGTCGCTCCATCCTTCGGTCTCACCGGTCATCCGGAGAAGGCGGCCCGCCTGTACGGCGCGCACGAGGCGATCAGCGAATCGATCGGGGCTCGCATCCAACCGGGCGACCTCGCGCAGCACGAGCGCGGTGTGGCGGCCGTCAGGGCCCTAATCGATGACGAGGAATTCGAACGCTTATGGGCCGCAGGCCGGGAAATGACGGTCGACGAGGCGACCGCCTACGTTCTCCTCGACGATTGACGGAGACAAAACACCTCCGCGACGGCGTGGCCGGCGTTCGCGCGGCTCGGTGGCAGCTGATGAGAGCAGAAAGCTCAGCCGGTCGTCGGCCTTCGCCAACGTCTTCTCGAAGATCTCCGCTGACACGACCTTTTCCGCGACGAAGGGATCATCGTTCACTCGGGCTTGAAGATCCCTCAGCGACGTGTTGTGGGCGACGATGCCACCGCCCGCGTCCGGCTGAAGGCTGCCCACGACCAAGAACACGCCATCGTCAAATCCGCGTGTGATCCACCGGTTGTGACCCTCCATGAACCGGCCGGCCTCGCCCTTGTTGTCGGAAAACCTCTGAAACACGACGAATATCGTAGGCGCTCTCCGATCCAGGATTGTGAGAGGGAAACCACACCGTTGACCGCACGGATTTCCGGGTCACTCCCGTAGCTCGAGCTCGGTTTCTTCCAGTCCGAGGATCGACACGATCCGATCGCGAATCATCTGACCGGTCGCCGGATCCCGGAATGACGCGTTTCCGTTCGCATCCCTCGGCACCTGAAAGGTGAAGACGCGGCCCTTCAGATGGGGATACCTCCCCTCGATGTCAGCGACAAAGTCGAGCCGCTGTTCTTCCAACCAGCCTCGCGAATAGACCAGGAACCTGGTGTGGGGATCACCGAGCCCGACATAGCCGAAGAAGGCCATCAGCTTTTCGTTCAAGATCTCGTAGACGCGATCGGCACGGCTCTTGATGAGCGGATCGTCAAAGGGCGAATAACCGAATCCGAGCTCGAGGTTGACCGAGTGATAGAAAGCCGAGCGATGGATCACGACGAGATCCGGCACCTGTTTGAGGACCTGGTCCTCCCGATCCCAACGCGAGCCCAAGGTCTCCTTGTGGAGCTCGACAGGCAGATCCCGCAAGAGGTCGTTCAAATCGTCGGCGTTGGTGCCGGCGTTTCTCCTCGTACTGGCGTCGTATACGCCGTGCGGCGCGAGCGTATCCATCAGAAACACCACCGGCTGCAGCCCTCGTGCAGCGGGAGCTTCGCCCGTGCCGAGAGATTGGCGAAGCAAAACAGCCGTGAGACCACCACCGACGATGGCGGCCACCAAGGCCAAGGCGACGGCGGGAATCGGTCCGATGCCATTGCGCCCCGCTCGCCCACGCAACTCCGCCCGAGGTTCCACGGTTGCGGCTTCGTTGACCGCGTCCTCGATGTCGATCCGCCCGTCGGCGATCGAGTGCAGCCTCTGACTGGGCGCTTTCTGTAAGCATCGGCGCAGCAATCGTCGGACCGCCGGGCCCGCCGTTTCGGGCAATCGCTCCCAGTCCGGTTCGGTGGTCACGACGCTGGCGAGCACATCCGTGATCGTCTCTCCGCCAAAGGCCTTGTCACCTGTCAACATCTCGTACAGCACGCAGCCGAAGGCCCAATTGTCGGTCCGGTTGTCGACCGCCTTGCCGCGGGCCTGCTCCGGGCTCATGTACGCCGCGGTGCCCAGCAACATACCGCCCGCAGTCAGGTTCGCGGTCACGGTTTCCGACCGCGTGAGATCGACGTCGCCCTCGCTGCTTTGCCACGGCTTGCCGAGACCGAAATCGAGTAACTTGACCTTTCCAATCGACGAAATCATCACATTCGCCGGCTTGAGGTCGCGGTGGACGATGCCAGCGTGATGCGCCGCCTCCAACCCGTCGGCGATCTGCAGCGCGATCTCCAGCGCCTCGTCCACAGGCAGAGGCCCTTTTTCCAGTCGTTCACACAGGGTCTCACCTTCGGCCAGCTCCATGACCAGAAATCGTTGACCGTCGTCCTCCTCGATGCCGTGAAGGGTCGAGATGTTCTGGTGGTTCAGCGAGGCAAGCACCTTCGCCTCGCGCTGGAAGCGCGCGATGCGCTCGGGATCGCCGGCCACCGCCTCGAGCAGCACCTTGATCGCCACCTCGCGTTCGAGCTCGGTGTCCATCGCCCGGTAGACCTCCCCCATCCCCCCCGCACCGAGGGCACCGAGGATCTCGTAACGTCCGAGACGGTCACCGGCCGAAAGCGTCATGGTTGTTTCCAGATGGGCCATCATAGCGCAGGCGAGAGCATGCGGGATGGTCGCCTCGGTGGCGCCTGATCCAGGCCTCAGTCCGCATCCGGCGGGAAGGGACTCTCCCACGGAACATCGTAGGTGTCGGTCAGCTTGTTCATCATGATGGCGAAGAAGCCGACAGCGAGGAGCTCGTCAATCTCGCTCTCCGAAAAACCCTCGTCCCTGAGCTGATCCTCGAAGTCCCAGTCCGGATCCTCGACGCTCTTGGACTCGAGTGCCGTTCGGGACACGATGTCGATCGCGACCGGATACGACGGTGGCAGATTGGCGCTACAGGCGCCGCCGGAAAGGGCTTCCAAATCGTCGTACGTCAATGTGGGGTCGAGATTCAGCGCAGCGTGACCGTGAAGCTTGGTGCAGTACTGATTGCCAGCGACGGTCGAGATCTTGAACAGGATCAGCTGTTTCAGAAGCGCAGGGATCTCGCCCCCGATCACCGTTTCCTTGAGCATCGACCAGACCCCGCGAAGTGCGTGCGGGTTGTGGCCGAGGGCCTGGAGAAAATTGAGCACCGAGGTCGTGCCCATGGTGTCCATGATCTCGTCATAGATGACGCGGACTTCGGGTGACGAGTCGTCATAGTCGACGCGAGTAGTACGTTTCATAGCTCCCCCTATTGATCGGTCCTGCGAGACCATCCCCTCCACTTTGTGTGTGTCATCGGGCCTCGTCCTCCTCGACGAGGGTCGATGGTTGATCGCTGATCGGAAGTTTGACTTCGAAACGCGTCGCTCCCGGCCTCGAGGTGACGGAGATCTGCCCGTGGTGTTTCTCCACCACGATTCCGTGACTGATGCTCAGTCCGAGACCGGCGCCCTCCCCCGGGGCTTTCGTCGTGTAGAACGGATCGAAGATTTTTTCCTGGGCCTCGATGGGAATTCCGGGTCCATCGTCGGCGACCTCGACGACGACCCATGCGTCGTCGGGATACGCTTTCAGCTCGAGCGCCCCCGTGTCACCCATCGCGGAGAGCGCGTTGTCAATGAGGTGGGTCCAGACCTGGTTGAGCTCGCTGCCGTATGCCTGGATCCGCGGCAGCGGGTCCGCATAGTCGCAGTTGACGTCGATACCGTCTCGAAGCTTGCTGTTCAGCATGACGAGGGTGTCGTTGAGCCCGTCACGCACGTCAACCAACTGAACCGGGGCCTGGTCCATGAAGGAATATCCCTTGAGGCCCCGGACGACCTCGGAAATCCGTCGGGCCCCTCGAGCGACATCCTCCAACAGGTTCGAGGTTGCGAACCTGCTTCCCAGGAATTCGATGACCACCGGCATCACCGACGAATCAAAGCTCGAGTCCAGCTCGTCGAGGTCGTCGGGAGTCAAACCCATTTCAGCGAAGGTTGGGGCGTGCTCCCAGGGGTTTTGAATGCCCCTCCCTTCGAGCCAGGTTTCGACCTCCTGCTCGAGATCGCTGCGGGCGATCGGATCGAGCGATTGCGGTTTCCTCGCCCGTTCCTCGGCTTCATTTTCGAGCTTCGCGATGACCTCCTGCTGTTCGCCTGAAATCCCGGCTGCGCCAAGTGCGTACTGAGCCCTTTCGACTCGAGTGATCGAGTTCCTCAGCTGCTCTGTCCCCTGCCGAGCTGCTGCTGCCGGGTTGTTGAGTTCGTGAGCCATGCCGGCGCTCAGCCGGCCCAGGCTGGCAAGCCTCTCGCTCTGGCGCAGCATCACCTCCTGCTGGAGGTAGGCCAATTCCAGATCGCGGAGCTTTTGTTGCTCCCAGAGCATGACGACCTTGCGGTGGAAAAAACCACACACGGTCGTAAGGCACTTGATATCGAGCTCACTGAATGGCTGACGTCGTTTGCAGAACAGATAGAGCGCCTCGGTTTTGCCGTTCTCGACCAGCGTGTTCACCGAGATCTGTTCGAGGTCGTCTCTCTGAAAATTTTCCGGCAGCTTCTCCAAAGCCTCCCTCATGGAATCGCCACAGAGCATGTTTGTCTTGCGGTTATTCCACAGCTCCATTTCGAAGCTCGACAGAATATCTGGAGTACACCGCTTGACCTCCGCGCGACCTCTGATCCCGTCGACGACGATGGTTGTCGGATTCGGGTTTTCGGTGTCCTCCAGATCGCCCTGGAAGCAGATATATCGCCAGGAGTAGACATCGACGATGTACTTGAGCCGGCGGGCGAGCTCCGTTCCGACAGATTCGATATCGCTCGCCGCGTTGATCACACCGGTGAACTCGAGCACCGCCTCGTAGCGAGACACCTTTGAAAGCAGAGCGTTCATCGAGGCCTGCGGATCTGTCGAAGGGCGGCCGTTCATCGAGATCTCCCCCGGAAAATTTTCGGTTCAGCGCCAGCCCGTGGCGATCCCGGCGGACGACGCCAAGGCCGCCGAGTCACCCCGTCCAGCGCCACAGGCCCGACATTGAAGTCGAGCTTCGAGAGCAGTCTGACTGGAAACACCCCCGTATACTACTGATAGTGAAATGCAGGATCAATATCTCGGTTGTCAGGGGTGCCCCTTGAACCGTCGCCCCGATGCGTCCAATCGATTCGTGGCACCCCATGAACCCTGATCCAAAAAATCCCCCGCGGGTTAGTGTGGCCGATCGCGCATTCGCGATCAATGAACACGAGGGGAGCCACGCGTGCATCGACCTTTGCTGGCGCTCACGCAGCAAAACACGGCGGCGGGTCGATGCCCGCCGCCGTTCGGAGCATTTGCCGAAAAGTCCAACCGACGTCACTTCGAGCTTGCTTCGATGGCCTTGACGGTCTCGGCCGTCGTCAAAACCGAGTTGGCCATGTATCGGAAGTTCACCAGCGCCGCCTGGTAACCGTCCCCCTCGGGGACCTGGGCGGCCGCGGTGGCGTCCTTGACCACGAGTACTTCGAATCCCTGCTCGAGGAGCTCCCGGAGGTGGCTTTCAGTGCACAGGTTGGCCGACATGCCGGCCAGGATGACGCGGTCGACACCGCGCTTGCGCAGCTGGAGGGCGAGGTCGTTGGATTCGGGGCCATAGAGCTTGTGGGGGTTGGTGACGACGGTGGCGCCGTCGTTGATGTATGGCTTGTACTGCTTCAGCCAATCGGCACCCGATCCTTCGAAGCCATCGAGGCTCAATGGGCTCTTGCGGTCGAACATCCCGATCGAGTGCATGAGCACCTCGAGAGCGCCCTCGAACTTCCACCCGTGGTCTGTCGGATAGTAATAGTGGGGAGAAATGAAGACCGGGATCCCGGCCTTTTTCGAGGCCTTGAAAAGCCTCTCGATGTTCTCCACCGTGCCGTTGGCCTCGACGCTCTTGCCGACGACACCCCAGGTGACCCCTTCGGGGCTGAGGAAGTCGTTCTGCGGATCAGTGACCACCAGCGCCGTGTTCGACGCGTCGATCTTCATTCCCGGATCCGGAAGACCCGCTCCCACGCCGCCGGCCACCGCCAGCACCACCGCGAGCATCGCCGCATTCATGGTTTTCTCGGTCATTTTCATCGCCCTCTCCTTTCCATTTGGAGGATCTGATCTATCGATCACTCGCCCACAGCCTCTTCAATTCGCGTGCCAACACCTTCGTCTTCAATGAAATGTCTGATTCTAGTCAACTTGCGTCTGAGTCGCAGTATTTTTAAAATGTCGAAATTTCAACAATGACGAGAATCCGTCCAGAATATGGTGAAAGTTCATCTATACTCCGGCCATGCCCTCGCTCCCTCCCGATTACCGACCCGAGTACGAATCGCTGAGACGGCTCCTGCTCGACATGGCCTGCACGCGGTCGGTCGAGGTCCTGCTCCACCTGATCGTCAGCAGGCTGGCGGAGCGCCCGCACGTGGCACTGGCGCGGGTATGGCTTCTCCAGCCCGGTGACATCTGCGACGAATGCCCGAGGCGAGACGCCTGTCCACGCAATACGGACTGCCTGCACCTTGTCGTGAGCGACGGAGTTTCGGCGTCCGATTCGAATCTCCGGTGGAACCGGCTCGACGGGTCCTTTCGCAGATTCCCGCTCGGCAAATGGAGAGTGGGTCGGGTGGCGGCGAGCGGCGAGTCCGAGGCGGTGTGGGACCTCGAGCAAGACCTCGCCGACGTCGCCGATCCCGAGTGGATCAGCAGCGAGGCCGTCCGAGGCATCGGCGTGCAACCGCTTCGGCACCGGGACGAGATCCTGGGCGCCATGGCGGTCTTTACCCGTATTCCGCTCGAAGACGAGGAGCTGCAATGGCTGCGCATGGTGGCCGACCACCTTTCGAGCGCCCTCGCGACGGTTCGAGCCTTCGCGGAGATCGAGCACCTCAAGACCCAGATCGAGCTGGAGAACGAGTTTCTCCGCGAAGAGGTGCAGACCAGGGGCGGTTTCGGAGAGATCGTCGGCTCGTCACCCGCGCTGATGAAGGTCCTCCGGCAGATCGAGCTCGTGGCGTATACCGATGCCACGGTTCTCGTGTCCGGGGAGTCCGGAACCGGCAAGGAGCTCGTGGCTCGCGAGATTCACCGGCGCAGCAGCCGCGAGTCCTGCCCGATGATCACAGTCAACTGCGCATCAGTTCCGAGAGAGCTCTTCGAGAGCGAGTTCTTCGGCCACATCAAGGGCGCCTTCTCGGGGGCGGTGCGCGACCGTGCCGGTCGTTTCGACGCCGCCGACGGCGGCACCCTGTTCATGGACGAGGTCGGCGAAATACCGTTCGAGACCCAGGGGAAGCTGCTGCGGGTGCTGCAGGAGGGAAGCTACGAACGGGTCGGTGACGACCAAAGCCGAAAGGTCGACGTACGCATTGTGGCCGCCACCAATCGTGATCTGCGGGCAGAGATGGAGGCGGGCCGGTTCCGGGAGGACCTCTACTATCGACTCAACGTCTTCCCGATCGAAGTGGCTCCTCTTCGCGAACGCGCCGCGGACATCCCGCGACTCGCAGCTCACTTCGTCCAGCTCGCGGCGGTCCGCTTGAACCGGCCGGCACCCCTGCTCTCCGAGCAAAACCTCCACGACCTCGCGCAGTATCCGTGGCCAGGCAACGTACGCGAGCTCCAGAACGTCATCGAGCGGGCGATGATCCTTTGCCGGTCGGGCGCCCTCGATTTCGACCTGCCCTCGTCCGGGGCCGGGCTCCCCGTAACGCCGCCGGACCAACAGCTCTCCGCGAGGGTGATGACGGAGCGTGAGATCCGCCAACTCGAGCGCGACAACATCATGCGCGCGCTCAATCAGGCGGGCTGGAAGGTCTCCGGCACAAACGGCGCCGCAGCGGCACTCGGCATCAACCGCTCGACCCTGGCGTCACGCATGCGCACCCTCGGGATCAGAAAGCCGGATAGCAGCCGCGGCTGACCCTTCGAGCGTACCCCTACGAAACTCTGACCCCGTGTCGATCAACGACCCCCAGGACCCGGTCGAGGTCTTTTTCCTCCGCGTGGATCTCGCCGGAGCACTCGTCCGAGATGTGCGTCTTCCAAAATCGACGGGGCAGGCTCGTCTCGTCCATCGTCAGGTAGAACTTGAATCCGTGGCCTGTCCGTTTGACGTGGCTCAGGCGGTCCCAGCGAAAGGCTTCTTCGAACTCAACGGGCTTTTTCTCGTTGAGAGTTCGTTTTTCGATGCCCGACTCCGTCGCCCGATACTCCACCTTGCTCATCACCCCCGGCATGGTCGCGGCGACGGCACCCACCGCTGCCACCACCAATGCCTTCACGGCATCTGGCGAGTGAAATACGAAGTACGCCATCGCGATGAAAACCGCGAAGACCACGAGGACGTAGAGCACGACGACCGGCTGGATTCTGCGAGCGGACCAGCGATCGAGGACCTGTGATTCGTGTCCAACCGGCGCCGTCGCATCATTCGCCATTGCCCCTCCCCCAATCATTTCACCGGGAAGTCAAAGTAAGTGTTCGGATAGGGTTCATCGGCGAGCCTGAAATGCCACCACTCTTTTTCGTAGGGTGTGAAGCCGTGCTTCTGCATCATGATCGACAGCAGCAGCCGGTGGACTCGAACATCGGGCGGCTGGTCGGCATCGTTCGGCCAGGAGTGCATCGAGAAGAAGTCGTAGGAGGTCCCCATCGGTACCTCCAACACGTAGGGCAGATAGACGAGTGTCAGATCGATGGTGGAGCCGCGCGAGTGGCCGGAACGCTCGGCGATATAGCCTCGGGGGAACAGCTGGGACTTGTCGAGCTCGGGATAGTACTCGGCCTTCATCTTCGTGTCAGCCGGGTCCTTCGCCCAACGGATAAAATCGGCGACCGCTCGTTTTGGCCGGTAGCAATCGAAGACCTTGAGCGCCAGGCCGTAGTCCCTCAGCTCGGTCTGGACCTTGGCCAGCGCTTCGGCCGCCTGCCGAGTCAGGATGCAAACCGGCGCCTCGTAACCGACGATCGGCCGACCGACGAAGTTGTCCGAGCCGGCGTATCGCATTTCGACAACCAGGCCGGGAACGACTGCTGCCGCGTCGACGAAGTCCGCCGGCATTTTGTCCTCGGAACCGACCGTTCCCGCCGACAGACAGAGGACGAGCAGAACCGATGCAGTCAAGGCTCGCAACTGAAGCACCTCCCGATCAGGGGCAGAGCCCGTCATTCAGCTGCAAGCATACTCGGCTTCAGATTGCGCGTTGACTGAGTCCGGCGATTTTTCCTCAACCAGAGACGTGCCTCTCGCGAGGCTCAGGCCGGATTCGCCACGCGAGGATCAGTCCGATGCACACCCACAGAACGACGTCGTGAAGACTCATCAATAGCGAATCACCGAGCGGATAGCCACCGATGCCGAAGTTCTTGAGGTGGCTCCAAACGGCCAGCAACAATCCAATCGTTCCGACGAACAACACCTTCCGAGACGCGCTCGAGAGCACACGGTCCGAGGTCAAAGACAGCATCCAGGCGACAATCAGCGGCAGAATCACGGACCACGGCAGCGAGAAGAGGGCATGCCTCCCGGCCGCCTCGTGGCCCATGCCCCCGTAGAGCACGCTGAACACCGGCTGATGTGGGGGGAATCGTCGATCAGAGGTGAGCCGCGGATTGACGGCGTACCGGCCCGGCTCCGCAACGTGATTGCGCAGCGTTTGGTAGACGAGCCTCTCTTCCGGGAGTGTCTTCATGTTGATCCTGCTGTTGAAGCCGAGGATTCCGTTGACCACGAAGTACCAGACAAACACGAATAAACCCGCAAGCACTCCGGCGACGATCACGTTCCTCGACATGTTTTCCCCCCGGGTTGACGGTCGATTCTGGTTGTGCACACCGTCGCCCTACTTCGAGAACGACAGACCACGAGCGGAATTATCGAATGCGACCTGTCAGCCGTTCAGGGATTCAAAGGGTGGTCATCGCTGCGTAGACACCCGTCACGACGTGGGCCATTCTTTCGTAATCGAGAGTGTCGTGTGTGTCGGTCATCTGGTGGTAGTTCGGGTTGCGGTAAAACGCGGTGTCGGTGATCATCACCGCATCCCAACCGTGCTTCCAGAAATTGTAGTGGTCGGAAAAGTCGACACCGGGCAGCAACGCGGGTGCGTTGATCGACCTGACATCAAGCTCCGTCGCGCCGGCCATCCGCGCCTTGACTTCGCGGGTGAAACCCCACGACGATCCGTTGCCCACCACCGCGATGAAGTTGCCACGGGACGGATAGACGAGCCCCATCCCGGGCACCGGGAAGGTCTGAGATCCCGGCTTATCCGTGAAGTAGCCGAGCATCTCGAGGCAGATCATCCCACTGACCCGAGCCTCGCTGGCAGCCAACGATCTCGCGTGGACCGCCGAGCCCATGGCCGGGGTGCGGTAGTTGGGCGGTTCCTCGAGCGGCCAGAGCGCGAGTTCGATGTGGTGGGAAACCTCGGGGTGGTGGCTTGCGAGAAGCCGCGCGAGCTCCAACAGACCCGCCACCGCGCTGGCGTTGTCATCGGCGCCGGGCTGCTCGCCGCAGACATCGTAGTGGGCGCCGACCACCAGAGTCGGTGCGTCGGTGGGACCGTAGCTGGCGGTGAAATACTTGAAGCTCCAGGCACCAACGTCGAAGGAATGTTCCTCCACCGGAAAACCGCTGGCTTCGAGGCTCGACTTCACCCACTCGGCAGCGCGGTCGAGATCGTGGGGCCGCTCGAAACACCGGTAGCCCGGAAGGCCGGTCAGGGCCTCGACGTCGGACCGCAATCGGGATGCATCGGCCGACGCGTCGGACTCAAAGGCCCTGGCCTTGACCGGGTTGGTCATCAGCATCGAGCCCACCACGAGGAGCACGACGGCCACCACAACAGCCAACAGCATCCCGCGCAGCACCTTTCTCATCACTTCACGTGCGAGAGAGAATACCAGGGCGCCACCGTCTCTTCTCGACTCCGCCGGCACCGTCCGACGCGCCCACCCGGTCAGCGCAGCCGTTCCACCAACACGTCGAGCGCACGCTCGAGAACCAGGTCGCGGCCAGCTCGAAAGTCGGCGACGGTCTGGTTGACCTCGATGTCAGGCAAGACCCCGATTCCCACGAACTCCGTGCCGTCGGGCATGGTGTCGCGTTTGGACGTGATGCCGACCCAGGCCCCCCCGGGGATCTTGAATGCGAGCGGTTGGCCGGTGCTGCCAGCGCTCGGCCCGCCAACGAAGATGCAGCGGGGGTTCGCGCGCATGTAGGCGAGGAAATCCTCGGCAGCGGAATAGGTCGAGCTTCCCATCAGCACGGCCACCGGCATATTGAATGTGGGTTCCGGTGGGTCGACAGACCCGAACTCCGCCGGTTCGTACCACGCGTCCATTGCGGCGTGCGCTTTTCTCTCCGGATCTTCCGAAAATCGCCCCCACGCCTTGAACGCGGCCGTCTGCGTGCGGGTCTTCCAGTGCGACACCTCGAGAGGAGTCTCCGAAAAGTAGCGCCCGATGTTCCAGCCGTTCCGCGAGTTCCCGCCGCCATTGTTGCGAACGTCCAGCACCACGGCCCGAGCGGTGCTCAATTCATCGAGGTACTCTTCGAACTGCGTCACCACTTCTTCGTCGTTGAAGGTGTTGAGGGCAAAGTAGAGAATGTCGCCCTCGAGCCGCTCGAACCTGAGCACTTCCTTCTCCCGCCGCGGAAGGTGAGTCCATTCAATTTCAGCCGCTCGCGCCAGGCGCGGGAGGGAGCTCCGACGCGATGCACCGTCCGGCGTTTCGAACTCGATCTCGACCATCGAATCCACCTCGCCCATGAGCAGGCCCACGCTCCGCCACCTATGGCCCCGGATCGATTGACGCCACAGGGAGTGTTCGGTAGAGGCGCTCATGAAAGGGAAGACTCGATCATCGAGGTAACGATCCACCGGAACACCATCGACGGCGAGAATCACGGAACCCACGGGGACCTCCTCGGCGAGTTCCCGAGATGTGTTGACAACCATCGCCTTTCGCTCGATCTCTTCCAGCTCCACAGCCGGATGACCGCCGTACCGCGCACGAAACGCCTTGCCCGGCTCGACGTTGGTGTGGGCCTCGCCGAGAAGGGCGACGAAACGCTGCATCTCGCGGATGTAGGCATAGGTGTCCTCGGTGGCCATGACTTTCGGGATCGCCTTCTCGAACTCCGTGTCCCAGTCCAGGCCGGGCGACAGGTTAAAGAAGGCGAAGTTGTAATTCGCCTCCTGCCACACGAGAGCCAGCCCGGCGATCTTCTGCTCGGCGGTCAGCTCCTCATCGCTGTCGGCGGCGTATGCCGATCCCGCGACGGCGATGAGTGCGCACGTCATCCAACACATGGTCCTCATAGGCGGGCTGCCTCCTTCCGGGCGGTCACAACTGTTCGACTCCGCCTGGGGCGAAAAGGTTGCTGATCGAACTCTGCGGAATATGTTCCCCCGTCGACGACACCGTGACAAGCCAAGGGTGAATTCGGCGCCCACACTCGTCGGGGCGAGACAGGCCTCGAACTCAGAGTACCCGCGTTCGCAGTTCCTCGATGACCGAGGCGTCGACCTCGTAGATGTCGCCGTTACCGCCGGCGTTTCGAGTAAAGAAGAGCTGTCTCCCGTCGGGCGACAGCATGGCGCAGTACTCGTACGCATCGGTGTTGATCCGGGGCCCCATGTTGACCGCCTCGGACCAGCCGCCATCCGGGGTCCGGAAGACCACCCACAGATCTCCTCTGCCAAAGCCCTGCGGGCGGTTCGAGGTGAAGATCAGGTAGCTTTCGTCGGGTGCGATGAACGGATCGTGCTCGCTGTGCTCAGTACTGACTGCGCCACCAACTCGCTCCGGGGTCGCGTAGCCGCCGCCCACCGGGTCTGCTCGGTAGATGTCACCGGGGCTCCCGTGCTCCGGAAAGACCGAGAAGAAGAACGTTCCATCCGACGAGATCGAGGTGTAGTACTCGTCCATATCCGGCGAGTTCACCCCCTCGACCGGCACCGGCTCGCCCCAGTTGCCGTCAGCCCTGCGTTCAACCCACCAGATGTCGGAGTCACCGGTCTGATCGTCGGCGTCGCGCGGCCTTTTCGACGAGAAGTAGAGCCGCGTGCCGTCGGCCGAAAAGAACGGGTCGACATCGCTGGCGGTACCTGAAAACGGCAGGACCTCCCTCTCCCCCCAGGTTTCTCCTTCGCGACGACTTGCCACCAGCGTGTTCTGTCCGTCCTTCCACTCCGAGAAGACCACCATCGATCCGTCGGGGGCGAGAGCGCAGTTGAGCTCGTTAGCCTCCGTCGACAGCACGCCTGGGCCGAACATTGATGGCGCAGCGGCCGCTAAGCCTCCTCCGCCGACACTATCGCCAGATTCCCGGGCCTCCTCACCATCGGTCAGACCACAACCGACCGCGGCCATCATCATCACCCCCGCTGCACACCAAAACCTCAGCCTCATCAGGACCCCCCTCCGATACCCGCAGCCTCTCAGCGACGTGACCTTATGACGTCGGCATCAACCCAGAAAATGTCATTCGAACCTTCCCGGTTGCTGGTGAAAAAGAAGTAACGCCCGTCCGGGGAGAGCGTCGGGCACAAATCGGAGTGCGGCGAGTTGAGCTCGGCGCCCAAATTTTCGGCGACGCTCCACCCACCATCTTCTTGACGATAGCTGATGTAGAGATCGCCGTCGCCGAGCCCATCCTTGCGACCGACCGCCGTGAAAACGAGGTAGCTGCCGTCGGGAGAGATCAGGGCGTCGGTTTCGTCGCCCACGGAGTTGACGCCGGCGCCAAGGTTGACGGGCCGCCCGAAGTCGACGCCGTCGGGGCGCGCTGCGTAGATATCGCTTCCCCCGTGGCCGCCCGGTCGATTCGATCCGAAGATCAGGGTCCCGTCATCGCTCACGGTCGGGAAGAGTTGGCGATCATTCGTGTTGACGGACGGCCCCAGCGGCCGCGGAGTACCCCATGCATTGTTCTCGCGATGGACCACCCAGACCTGGTAGTTCCTCGACCGCTCCATCTCCGCTTTCAACGGACGCTTCGAGATGAAGAAACAGCGACGCCCGTCGCCGGTGATGAAGAAATCGACCTCGCTTGAGCTGCTCGCGAACGGCACGGGGCCCGCTGCTGCCCAACCGTTCCGGGTCTCCGCAATCATGCGAAAGGCGTAGCCGCGGCCCGGCTCGAAGATCGCGAAATAGAGCTCCTTGCCATCCGGCGTGAAGGCGCAGCTCACCTCGTTCCGATCTGCGGTCGACACGATTCCCGGTGCAAAGAGCTGCGGACTCGTTCCCGGCGGTTCCTGCCCGAGGTACGCTCCCGGTGGCGCCACGACTTGCGGGTCCGTCGAGGCAGCCGACATCACCGCCACAGCCGCAGTCAGCAGGAGCGCCCTCGAGCACCACGCTCCCACCCTCGTCACTCGCTGACCACCGACTCTCGAGCTCGCACCATGAATCCAAGATACGAGGGTCGTCGGAGAGTGTTGCAGTGAAACACGTGCACAACGCCCGTGACCCACTGCGCCAGGCAAGAGCTGCGGGCGTTGACCCGCCCTCATCTCGACTTCACGAGAGAAGGTTGGCGATTGTTGTGCCCATCCGGAGTAAGACGGGATGTCGCAAGGTTGTATCCCTGAGTAGGAGGATCTTCGTCATGAAGACATGCGCGTCACTCGTGGCAATCATCTGTACGTTCCTGGTGCCCGCAGCCTCGGAAGCAGAGCAACCGGCGCTCGTCTCGGACCTCGAAATCACGGTGCTCTCCACGATGCTGACCGAGTTCCGCGGTGTCGGCGAATGGGGCTTTGCGGCACTGATCGAAGCGGACGGACACACCGTCCTCTTCGACACCGGCGAGCGCCCGGACACGGTCTTGAAAAACGCGGAGGAGCTCGGCATCGACCTGAGCTCCGTCGACACCGTCATTCTGAGCCACAACCACTTCGATCACACCGGCGGGCTGGTCACCCTGCGTCGAGAGCTGAAAGGCAAGAATCCTTCGGCTGTGCAGCACACCCACGTCGGCGAGGGAATCTTCCTGCCCCGGAGCCTCGACCCCGAAGCCGTCAAGGCCCTGCCGCCGATTGCGCCAGAGCTGCTCGTGAAAGCGACCGATGTTCGTGACCAGTACCAAGCGCTGGGCGGGCGATTCACCATCCACAAGGAACCAATCGAGCTCCACCCCGGCATGTGGATCACCGGGCCCATCCCGCGAGTCCACCCGGAGAAGAACTGGACCCCGTTCATGCGCATTCACAAGGGCGAGGAGCTGGTCGAAGACACGATCCCGGAGGACCAGGCCCTCGTCCTCAACACCCCAGAAGGGCTCGTCGTCGTCGTCGGCTGCGGCCACGCCGGCCTCGTCAACACGATGGAGCACGCGCGGTCGATCACGAACGGAACACCGATTCACGCGGTGCTTGGGGGCTTCCACCTTTTGAGCGCGTCGGACCAACACCTCGGATGGACCGGAAGCAAGATGCGCGAGTTCGGCGTCCAACACCTCGTCGGTGCGCATTGCACGGGCATCAACTCGGTGACGAGCTTGCGTGACGCTGGCGGCTTGAGCCGGAAGACAGCAGTGGTGGGAGCCGTCGGCTCGGTATTCACGCTCGGCAAGGGCATTCAACCGGGAGCGCTGACCCGTTAGCTTCACAAATCAACACATGTGAGCAACGCGCCTGCCCGGGCATCCACGATGGAACCATTCCCTGTCCCCTTGAAAACGGGCAGCAATGCACGAATATTATTGACAGTCCGGCAGATGCTGATCGTCTGTGTGTCACACGCAAGGAGGCGGATTTGAAGAAGCTCGACGCCATCAAAAATCGTGGCCTTTTCGCCCCGCAGTCGGCTGCTGCGCTGCTCGTGGTCGTGTGCTCGTGGAGCCAAGTTGCCCTGGCACAAAGTATTCGCCGGCCGATGGGCAGGGTCATGCCCCCGATCCCCGCGGTCTCCACTCCGGAGGAGCAGGGCATGAACTCGGCGACGCTCGCCGCAGGGATCGACTTTCTGCTCGAGAATCGGGAGAGCTACCGGGTCCACAGCGTGGTGATCATCCGCAACGACCGTGTCGTCCTCGATGCTCGCATCTATCCCTTCTCGCGCGACTGGAGACACGACCTCGCCTCCGTCACCAAGAGCTTCACCTCCGCGCTCGTCGGCATCGCCATCGACGAGGGATTCATCGCCGGCCTGGACGAATCCGTGCTCGGCTTTTTCCCCGACCTCACGGTCGCCAATCGGAGCGCCCGCAAGGAGCGGATGACCCTCGAGGACCTGATCTCCATGCGATCGGGTTTCGAGTGTGATCCGACTAACAGCGAAGCGACGCTCACCCAAATGACCAATTCGCCCGACTGGGTCCAGTTTGCGCTCGACCTGCCGATGGCCGATGAGCCGGGACAACGCCACGTCTACTGCAGCCCCAACGTCCATCTGCTGTCGGCGATCCTCGAGCGAGCATCCGGACTCAGCACCCTCGAGTTCGCCGAGAGCTACCTCTTCCGGCCCCTCGGGATTTTCGACGTCGAATGGCTCGTCGATCCGCAGGGCACCCCTCGGGGCTGGGGCGACCTCCACCTGACACCAACTGACATGACCAAGCTCGGCCTCCTTTTCCTCAACCAGGGGAGGTGGCACGGGCGTCAGGTGGTACCGCCAGGATGGGTCGAAGAATCCACGACCGGCGCGGGCCACAGCGTCCCCGGTTGGCCTCTCGACGAAGGCTACGCCTATCTGTGGTACTTCGCCCCCGATCTTTTCTACGCCGCCGGACGAGGCGGCCAGAGAATCCACGTCTATCCCGAAGAGAAGCTCGTTGTCGGGCTGAACGCCGGCAGCGGCATCGGCGACTACTTCCCGATCACCCTCGACTTCCTCGAGACCTACGTTCTCGGTGCGATCGAGTCCGATGACCCGCTGCCACCCGACTCCGACGCTGTTGCCCAACTCTCATCGGCGGTCAGCACGGCCGCAGCATCGAACGAGGGGCCGCCGCAGGCCGTCGCACCATTGCCCGCAATCGCCCAAAGCATCTCGGGGCAGACCTACCAGCTGAGCGCCAACACCTACGGCTTGAGCACAATTCGTCTCACCTGCCCGGGGGGAGATGTGGCAACCCTCGAGGTCGGGATGCCGGAGGTCGTCGGAGGCCCGATGATCACTCTCGAGATCGGGCTGGACGGCATCAACAGGTACAGTCCAGGGCGGCATGGCGTGATGACAGCATCCAAGGGTGGCTGGGTCTCCGACAGCCGCTTCTCCGCCACCATGGACGAGCTCGGCCTCGTCAACTTGTGGCGGTGGGATCTGGAGTTCGAGGGAGACACCGTCACGCTGACCCTCGAAAGCCTTGCCGGCGGCGAGCTGCCCGCCACGGCCACGGGGACCATGGTGCGGTGAAGGAGCTTCGCCTCACGCAGGGCGGCACCTCGGCACTCGTGAATCGACCGTGAGCAGGGGCGCCACATGTGCCGCCCGTCGTTTCGTAAGCTCTACCCGCCGAGGGCCTCGACAACGGCGTCAACTGCGTCGAGCAGAGCCTGGCCCTCCTCGGGCGTCAGCTCGCCGGATTGGATGAATGCCTCCACCTGGTTTCGGAATGCTCCGAGCTGATTGATGGCGGTATTCGTCTTGTCATCGAGCAGCTTCGCGAGGGCCGCCTCGAGCTTGGCGATCAAGGCATGACCCTGACCGCCCTCGAGCGACCCATCGTCGATCAGGCCCTCGATTTCCTCGATGAGATTGTCGATCATACCTTCCGTCGAACTGAATACGACGAACCTCGCGTTGACGCGATCGTTGACGTAGATCGTGTTGCCCGACGGGGTGAAGGCGACGCGGCTCGGTGAGGAGAATTCGCCGTCCCCCGTCCCCGGGCTGCCGAAGGAAAAGAGCAGGTTGAATTCGGAATCGCGCACGTCGATCCAGCCCGCCATATACACCATCGAGAGGTACACCCGGTCGTGATCATCGATGTGGATCTCCCACGGCACCGATCCGAGGTAGAACGACTGGATGAATTGACCGTCGGGGTCGTACTTCTTCACTGTCCGTCCGGGATCGATGTAGAAATCACCCGCCGTCACCCAGATGTTGCCCTGCGAATCGGTGGCGATGTTCTGGGGGCCGACGATGGGATAGATCGTCAAGGCATGAGAACCGTTGTCGTAGCGGCGAACCTCCCCGAAAAAGGGTCCGTCGAGCGCAACGAAGATGCGGTCCCGTTCGTCGATGTGCATGCCGTTCGTGCGAGCGAGGGGTCCAAGGTCGATGCTCCCGGGCAACAGGTTGCCGTCGGTGTCGTACTTTTTGAGGACTCCATCCCGGCGTGTCGCCACCCATACGTTGTCCTGGGAGTCCACCGCGACATCGAAGGAATCGTTAAAGTACAGACCTGTGATCGGCCACTTGAGAACCATTCGATCGTGGCCGTCGAACTTGCGGATCTCCTGTCTCAGATAATGGGCAACGTAGTAGTTGCCCTGAGAGTCGAAGGCGATCCCCTGCTGGTTGCTGTTCCACTGGTGGCCGTCTCCCCACTCCAGCGGGCCGTCCCCGTCAGGATCCACACAGTTGTACTCGTATAACGGATGGTTCGGGACACAGGGCCCGATGCCGTCGAGTGTGTCGTTGAGATTCCTCTGAAATAGAGGCGGCTCGGAGAAGCCTTCCTGTCCCGCGGCGAAAGGGCCGTTCGCGAGGCAAAGGATGACCCCGCTCAGGATGACAAGCCGAAATCCACATCGTTGTCTCGGTCCCATGCGATCCCTCCATCCATCATGATCGACAGGCCAGTTCAAGCCGTCACATTTCAAGGTATGGCCCCGCCGGGCAACCCGCCATCGGCCGATTGAGTGGTTTTCCTCGTCCAAATGAATGGTTTTTCACCATTTCGGTTCATGAAGAGAAGGCTCCCGGGCGCCGTTTCCCTCACGGACGTGCGAATCGAGCCGACACCGGTTCGTGGAGCGGCGACCCTCGTCCCGGGCTCCGCATGCCCTCAAACTCTTAATCCTCTCCGGCTTCCGTTCGTATATCTCTCAGGGGAAGATGGCGAACCTCGGACGTTTGCTTGCCGTGATCGTTGGTGCGCTGCTCGTGATCGGCGCCGCCGTTTTTCTCTTTTTCCGGTCCTCGGTCTCTTCCGAAGGCGTGTACCGGATGAAGACGGCGGTCGGTTTGGACGCGGCGGCGCCCGAGCGCCACATCGTGCCCGAGGGCTTCAGGGGCTGGGCCGTCGTCCACTACGGAGTGGAGGGCGCGCCACCGCTTCGGGAAGACGACGGCGCCCAGATCGTCGAGTACCCCGCCGACGGTCGACTCGAGACCTCGACCCCTGCCCCCAATGACGAAGGATTCCTCCATCGCGGCTACTACCTCCGAACGGCCGACGGCCTGGCGCCGCTGTCCCGTGTAAGCGACATCTGGGGCGAGTACAGCCACCGGATGTTCAAGGACGAGGACGCCGAGTCGATTCATCGCATGCTCCAGGAAGGCGGTGGCGGCTCGGTCCAACGATCCAGCGGCTTCTTCGTCGGCTCGATGAAGGAGTTCATGGCCACCGACTGGCCGACGGAGCACCGCAGGCCGGTTGGACTTCAAAAGTAAGGCGCGGTAGCAGTGCCACCCAATCGGTGCGTCAACGAGCAGGGCGACAGCCACATGGCGAAAACCATCTGTGTGCCATGACACAGCTGTGGGTGGCACAGTGTGTGTCAACTGGGGAACTCGACCGCCGCTCTCGCGTGAGAACGCAGCTGGGCTGATTGAGTCTGCCGATTTCGAATCCTTGCCGGTATCCTCAAGGAAACATCTGAAGACAAGATGTTTGCGGATATCGTCGCACGAAGTTCGTCGCCGCACGACCGGACACTTCCAGTGTGTCCAAGGTCCATCTTCATCGTGTTGAACGTCTCAAATCGAGCGCCCCGAATGGCATGGGAATTGCTCCTTCTCCGACAATTGATTCGAGGAGTGAAACGGGGCGATCGATTGACGAGGGATCTAAAGCGATCGCGGGCCTTGTGATGTCGGCCGACGATATTGTCAAGGCCACGGGGACCGCCGCATTTTCGCGCGGTCCCGACGGCACGATCACATCCTGGAACGCCGCCGCTGAACTGCTGTTGTCGATTCCGGCGGAAAAGGCCGTCGGCCGGCGCTGCTACGAGGTGATCAACGGCCTCGACGTCTTCGGCAATGATTTCTGCGGCGAGTCCTGCAACTGCTGGCGAATGGCGGCAACGAACCGGCCGATCCATCCCTATCGGCTGGTCGTGAGCGACGCTTCGGGTCGCCGCCTCGGGCTGCGGGTATCGATTCTCCTCACCGATGGGTCGACCGGCCTTGATCTCGTGCACCTCATCCAGCTCGCGGCCGATTGCGGTAACGCCGTGGATGCGAACGAGCCAGACGCTCGCGCACCTCGTGAGTACGCCCGGGCGGGCTTGACCCAGCGCGAGCTCGAGGTGCTTCGCCACCTGGCACAGGGCTACAGCACCAAGGAAACCGCACAGATGCTGAAGATCAGCCCCACCACCGTCCGCAACCACATATCCCGCTGTTTGCAGAAGCTGGACGCCCACTCCAGGCTGGAGGCGGTGGCAGTCGGCCGTCGCCTCGACCTGGTGTGATCTGAGGCACCGATCCTGACGCAAACTGATCAGAAGTGCTGATTCATCTGGCAGATGCGCCGCCCGCATCAGGGACCCACCTTCATTTCAGACAAGAGTTTCGGGCCATGAGAGCAGGCGATTCCTAACGAACCGGCGTGTGATCGCCAGATGGAGGTGTGTCATGTGGATGAACCCGACAAAGGCAGCGGATCGCGTATCGACACGAAGGATGACCGCCGCAAAGACCTTCCGTATGTCGATCGGCCGATTGTGTGTTCTGACCACAGCCACACTTTTGGCACTGTCCCCAATTGTTCTTTCCGCGGCTGACGATGGTCCGTTGTTTCGGCGCAACCTGTCACGGACCCCGGCGCTGCACACCGAGGACGCCGGGATCCAGGTGATGTGGCTCTACGTGCCCGCACAGGATCCACAAGGAGAGCCTCCCGACACCACAAGTGGCGAGTTGGAGTACTACGTAGGTGATTGCACAAACGAGGACCCCAGTGCGTGCGAACTGGTGGACACCCATCCCGAGGCCAAGCCGCAGGTGACCAGCTGGCTCGACGGCGAGGTGGAGTTCGTCGGAGACCTCATGTTTAGCGGCCACGGCCGGCGCGACGCTTTCGCGGGCCTCAGCCTGGACGACGGCGCCACCTGGAAGACATACAACCTGTCGAGGTCGGGTGACCTGAGTTCCTTCACCCTGAGAAACAAAAACGACTACCCGGGCGACGTGATCGGGATCTCGACCGCGGTGCAGGGGAATAGGATCGTGGTCGCCTGGATGAGCCGCTACTGCGAGGACGGGAGGCCTCTGTACTCATGGCTCGATGAAGAAAAGACCGGGCTTCTGACCGCCTACCCGGAACTCGACCACCCAATCAACGTCGATGGCGGAACCGATCCCGACGGCTTCTACCAGCTTTACATGGATGACCTCTTCAGCGTGGCCGGTTCCCAGGGCTCCTCCGACTTCGCCGACGAGGGCTACCCCGAGATCGGCGAGGTGCCCTACGCCTGCCTGTGGACCGCTCGCGGCACGCTCGAGCAGGCGCTGGACGACAGCGGCACACCCATGCAGAACACCAACGGTGACCCGATCTACGACATCACCTGGCGCGCGGCAGAGAGGATCACCGCCGGCAAGCGCGACGTCAATCTGATGCAGGTGACGAACTCCCCCGGAGCGGGCTTCGTGTTGTTGTGGCAGGAGGACCCGGACGGGCTGCGGCCCGGGAAGGGCCTCTGTGTCGACGGCGGTTTCAACGGAGCCAACGCCCACAACGGGACGGACATCTGGTACACCTACCTCGATCTGGCCCACTTCGGCGACGTCTGCCTAGACACCACCGAGGACGTCTACTGCACCCCCGGCACGCTCGCTGACTTTACCACCAGCGTTCTCTTCGGCACCAAACCCAAGTCCGCAGTGCCCTTTGCCATGCCGGTCCGCATGACCGACAACAGCGCCTGCATGGCAGTGCAGAAGTTCGGCACCAATGGCGAGCTGATCGACGCCTACTGCTACGCCGACTTTGATGACAGCGGTGCGGCCGACCTGTGCGCCTCGACCGTATCCTGGACCAACCCGGGTGGGACCACGTTGGAGGTCTGCGTCACCGAGGACGGCAGAACGCTGACCGGTCAAACCGCCTCGACCCGCGCGCGCGCTGCCATGAAGTCCTACGACTCGGACGGCGATGGCGCTCCGGACAGCGCCTGGGTGCTCTTCGGGTCGGAAAAGAGGAAGGGGCTGGGCTCTGTTGGCGACGATGGGTGCGATCCAAACAGCGACCCCGAGTGCACGGTCTTCGATATCGGTAAGAATGCGTGGTACTACACCTTCGAGTTCGACGAGCCCGCGCTGGGGACGCAGGGCCTGATGCTCAACGCACCGGCCCTGAGCCCGGAAACCGGGGAACCGTTCGAGATCTATGTGGATGAGTGGGGCAACGACATCTATGACACCGAAATCGCCCGGCACTTCAACCTGATGGTCAATTCACCCAGCGCGGCCATGGCCAGCACTTCGAAGATAATGGGCATCCTGATCTACAAGCAGGGCATTATCAACCAGGGCGGCCCCGCCGACATCTTCACCCGGCGCCTCGTCCTGCCGGACGATTTCGACCCGGCGGCGGACAACCCCTTCGCCTACGAGAACGTCGAGTGCGTGTCGTACGAAGATGCCGGAGGGGCCACTCCGATCGACCGGCTCTACCCCGACGGTGTCAACCCCAACTACGTTCTCGGGTTGTGCCCGGTGGACGGCATGAACGTCTCCGCCACGACCCTCGTCAGGTGCAGCGACGGCAGCAGCGGGGAGGCCTGCGCGGACCAATTCCCGTTCAACAGCACCTACGAGGAGTGGTTTGTCGAGGACAGCCAGACCCAGATCCCCAGGGTCCTCGAGTGGTCGCAGACCGTCGACAACCTTAACGACCGGTCCTGGGAAAACCCCTACGACGTTTCTAGCTACCCCCAGGGCTTCCTCGACGGCGACCTCGTCGTGTTGCTGTACTCCACCGCGCCCAATTGGAAGGCGAGCACCGTAGGCCGGGAGGCGCACAACCTCTATGCCCGGCGGTCCTTCGACGGCGGCCAGACCTGGACCACCTTGCCGGCCGACTACACCCACTGGAGTCCCCTCAACCCCAACGTCACCATCACTGCCGACGGGACCAAATCCTGCGAAACCTATGGGGGCTACACAGAGGACGATTACCAGGTGTGCACCGACTATCCCGCCGGCGAGGTCGAGCCGGCGCGCAACCTTTCACTGCTGATGGGCACCAAGGTGACCGTCCTCGACGCGCGGCTCGGACCGACCGGCAGCACGCTCAAAAAGGACTACACCAGCCTGTTGTGCTACGACGAGGCGGCGGTCCCAACGGAGATCGGAGAGCCAGGAACCGGCTGGGTCAACTGCGGATTGACGGAGGCCACCTACCCCGAGGACGTCCGCGATCCATCGGCGTTCTTCGTCAGCTACCAGAGCGGGGATAACCGGGTGGTGGACGACGACACCGGCCCTGCGCCGCTGGACATGTTCTACAGCCGCGCTTCAAACTACGGCGACGATTACGACATGCAGGACCTCTGCGCCATTGATCCCGAGGAGTCGTGGTACCCGTCTGCTGGTCCGTCCTGCGAGGAAGGCGAGACTGAATTCAGGTTCGACTGGCTCGAGTACGGCAAGCGTTCCAAGTCCGATGACGCCGAGATCACCGCCACTCCGGACGGCAGCCGCCTGTATGCGGTTTGGAGCCAGGAGGACTTCGACAAGCGTGGCGACCTGGTCGGCAGCGACGCCTGGTGGCGCCGGGTGTTCTACGACCTGTATACAGAGCAGATACCTCAGTGAACACCGGGGTGCCATCCTTCGTCACGGGTGGCACCCCATTTCACAATGCTTCCGCGGTATGTGAGGCACTTCACGGCACCTCATGGAGTGAGAACCCTGTCCTGCCAAAGCCGTAGAAACCTCCAGGATCGACGATGACCTCCAGGAGGGTAGGATGAAATCACTCGCCGTGTTGGCTGCACTCACGCTTGTTGCATCGACTGCTGGAGCTTCAGAACCGATCCCCTTCGACTCGCCACGTTGGCAGATCGAGGCCGCCGAGCACCGGATCGAGCCCTACAAGGGGAAGACGAGTCTCGTGATGAAAGGCGGCCTCGCCGTGATCAATGACGCCGATTTCACGGATGGAGTGATCGAGTACTTCTGTGCCTTCCCGAGAGGACGGGCCTTTGCAGGCGCTTCATGGCGAATCCAGGACGCCGCCAATCGCGAGGAGTTCTACATCCGCACCCACCAGTCCGGAAACCCCGACGCCAACCAATACACGCCCGTGTTCAACGGTTTGTCGGCCTGGCAGCTCTACCACGGCGAGGGCTTCGGCGCCCCGGTCGACTACGAGTTCGGCACCTGGTTCCCGGTCAAGATCGTCGTATCCGGCGACGAGGCTGAAGTCTACATCGGTGATCTCGAAAAGCCCGCGCTGTTCGTCGACGACCTCAAACGGGAGACCGCCTCGGGAACGGTGGGTCTCAATGCGGCGAACTTCGGCGCCGTTCGCTTTGCCGAATTCCGTTACCAAACCATCAAGAAACCGCAACTTAGGGGAGCGGTCAGCCGGACCAGACCGCGGCCCGACGGCACGATCGGCGTGTGGCAGGTCTCGAAGCCATTTGCCGAGGAGGAAGTCAACAATAAGGTCGAACTCGCACCGGGGTTCAAAGAAGGTCTGGAGTGGACGACGCTCACGACCGAGGCCACTGGCCTCGCCAACCTCTCCAGGGTGAGCGCCCTCTCGCGGGAAGCCAACACTGTCATCGCCAAGATCACCGTCATCTCGGACCGTG